>JAJZRG010000021.1 GCA_021802825.1 Chloroflexota bacterium | reverse complement strand
CGTGGGTCGCTCCCCGCAGCTGGGTCTCGGGGCGCGGACCGTGCCGGACCAGGGCGCCCACGAGTCTGGCGTGACTCGCCGGGGCTCGACCAGCGCGCCGAACCGGTGCCGCGCGCTGCTACCATCGGCAGGCCATGTCCGACCGCAAGCGCTTCTACCTGACCACCGCCATCGCGTACGCGAACAACGCGCCCGGCCTCCACACGGTGTACGAGGTCATCGGCGCGGACGTGATCGCCCGGTGGCACCGGATGCAGGGCGACGACACGCGCTTCCTCACCGGCACCGACGAGCACTCGGTCAACATCGCGCAGTCGGCCGCGGCGCGGGGCGTCACCCCCCGCGAGTTCGTGGACGAGAAGGTGGCGCTGTTCCGCAGCGCGGAGGATGCGCTCCTCATCAGCCCGGACCGGTTCATCCGCACGACGGACCCGGACCACTACCGCTCGGCCCAGGAGATGGTCCGCCGCGCCCATGCGAACGGCGACATCTACCTCGACACCTACGAGGGCTGGTACTGCCCCAACGAGGGGTTCAAGGCGCCCTCGGACTTGTTCGAGACCGCCAAGGGCATGCAGTGCCCGAACCACCCCGACGTGGCCCTCCAGTACCTCACCGAGCGAAACTGGTTCTTCCGCCTGTCGGCCTACCAGCAGCGCCTGCTCGACTGGTACGAGGCGCACCCGGACTTCGTCCAGCCCGACTACCGGCGCAACGAGATGCTGGGCTTCATCCGCCAGGGCCTCCAGGACTTCTCGATCAGCCGCGCCGGTGCCTCGTGGGGCATCCCGTTCCCGATCACCGAGACCGGTGAGTCGGCGCGGCGCGCGGACGGGTCCTGGGATCCCGAGGCGGGCACGATCTACGTCTGGTACGACGCGCTGATCAACTACATCACCGGCGCCGGCTTCCCCGACGATATGGACAGCTTCGCGAAGTGGTGGCCGGCCGACCTGCACGTCATCGGCAAGGACATTGCGCGGTTCCACGCCATCTACTGGCCGGCCATGCTGTGGTCGGCCGGGCTCGAGGCGCCCGAGCACGTGTGGGTCCACGGCTGGCTGCTCGTGGCCGGCGAGCGCATGAGCAAGAGCCGCGGCAACTTCCTCGACCCTCACGCGGTCCTGACGGCCTTCGGTTCCGACGCCGCGCGTTACGTGACCCTCGCCGAGGTGGCCTTCGACAAGGACACCGACGTGTCGTGGGACTCGTTCGTGCGCCGCTACAACGCGGACCTCGCCAACGACTTCGGGAATCTCGTGAACCGGGTCGTCTCGATGGTCAACCGGTACCTCGAGGGCGAGCGGCCCGAGCCACAGGCAGCTGCGCTCGCGACGCCGGCGGGGGCTTGGGCGAAGACGCTGGCCGCATACCGGGCCAAGCTCGACAGCTACCTCCTGCACGAGGCACTGGCGGCGCTGTGGGAGTTCGTGGGCGTCGCGAACAAGGCCGTGGACGAGGCGCAGCCGTGGACGCTGGCGAAGCGCGCGAAGGCGGGCGACGAGGCGGCGGCGACCCGCCTGCGCCACGTGCTGGGCGACCTCGTGGAGGCGTGCCGGCTGGTGGGCCTCGCCGCGGCGCCGTTCATGCCCGGCATGGCGCCCCGGGTGCTCGAGCAGCTGGGCTACGCGTATGAGTACCGCCCCGACGGCAACGGCGGACCGGCTCTGCTGGACCGCCTCCGGTGGGGCGGCCAGGCCGTGCCGGGTCGCGTGACGCCCACGCCCAGTCCGCTGTTCCCGCGCGCCGAGACTGAAGTCGCCACGGAGGCTGAGGCATGACCGACCGCTCCTACGTCGCCGAGAACGCGGCGGCCAGCGCCGAGCTGTCGGAGCTCGTCGCGTCGCTATCCCAGGTCGACCTCGCCGCGGACCTCGGCGACGGCTGGAACGTCTCGATGGCCCTCGCGCACCTCGCGTTCTGGGACGCCTGGCACGTCGCGCGCTGGCAGCACGCCGCCGCCTCGGGGGACATCGCCCCTGTGTATGTGGGCGGGGACGTGACGGGTCGCGCCAACGAGGCGCTCCTCGAGACATGGCGCGCGCTGCCCGCCGCCTCCGCGGTGGCGCTGGCGCTTGCGGCCGCCGAAGTCGCCGACAGCTTCGTCGCCGACCTCGAGGACGATGCCCTCGATGCTGCGATCGAGCGCGGCGGGCCGAACTGGGTCCAGCGCTTCCCGCACCGCCGAGAGCACATCGGGCAGATCCGGCGCGCCCTCGGCCGCGACTAGCGGACAGCCTCTCCCGCGTGCGCCTCGTCGATTCGCACGGCCACCTCAACTCGGACCGCTTCGACGCTGACGTTAACCTCGTGATCGGCGGCGCCAAGCTGGCGGGCGTCGAGCGGATCCTGGTGCCGGGCTGGAATCACCGCTCGTCGGAGCGCGCCCTGGCGCTGGTCGGGACGCGCTCGTTCCTCGACGCGGCCGTCGGGGTGCATCCGCACGACGCGGCAAAGGTGACGCCCGCAGAGTGGGCCGACATCGAGACGTGGGCACGCGACGAGCGTGTGGTTGCCATCGGCGAGACGGGGCTCGACTCGGACCGGATGTTCAGCCCCTGGGAGGTGCAGCTCGACAACCTGCGCGCCAACCTTGCGCTGGCACTCGCGACGGGCAAGCCCGCGATCCTCCACTGCCGCTCTCGGGCGGGGGAGCGCGACGCGCAGGACGCGCTGGTGCGCGAGCTGCGGGCCGCGGGGTTCGACGGCGAGCCCGCGCGGCGCGCCTTCGGCGGACGGCCCGCGGCCGTCATCCACTCGTTCTCGGGTCCCGCCGATTACGCGGCCGAGGTCGTCGCGATGGGGCTAGCGGTGTCGTTCTCGGGCCTGGTGTTTCGCCGGGGCGAGGAGGCGTCGGCGGAGGCCGTGGCGCTCGTGCCGCCCGAGCGCCTGCTGGTCGAAACCGACTCGCCGTATCTCTCGCCGCCGGGGGCGCCGCGCTCGCGCAACCAGCCCGAGCACGTGGCGATCACCGCGCGATGGGTCGCCCGGCGGCGCGGGGTGGGGGAGGGTGGCCTCGACGCCTTCGGCGCCGAGCTCGTCGCCGCGTACGACGCCACCTTCGCGCGATCGCTCCTGCGCCCCGGCTGAGGAGCCACCGCTCCACCGCCGCATGCCTCAGGCCCAGGCGACCTCGAACGCCGCGGTCAGGGGCCTGCGGGGGTGCGCCACCGGGGGCTCGCCCAGCAGCCCGCCGTTGAGCCCATCGGGGAGGCCTGTCACAGGCTCCACGCAGACGCCGTCGGGATGGGCGGTGTAGGCGATCCACGCCTGCGCCCCGGGAGCGTGCAGCGAGAGCGTCGGGCCGCCCGGCCAGCGGACGACCGGCGGCCCGGCGAGGTCGACGAGCACGTCGTCGCGCGGGGACTCGGGCGGCGGGCCCATGGCGCCGGTGGGCAGCCCGTGGGCGTCGAGCTCCACGCGGTACGCCGGGTGGATGGCGACGACGGCCTCGCCCGTCTGCTGCTCCGGGGCGTCGAGTCGGGACGCCCGGCGGTGGAACCACGGGTGCCAGCCGAGGATCCCGGGCATCGGCTCGCTGTCGGCGTGTAGCTCCAGCCGAAGCCGAAGGTGCCTGGGCGTGAGCTCCACCGTGTGGACGACGCGGCCGGCGAACGGCCAGGCAGGCCCCAGCCCCGCCTCCAGTCGGATCCGGGTGTCCGACATCTCCGCCACCGTGAAAGCGGTGTTGAGCAGCGTCCCGTGGATCGCGTGGGGCCCCTCATCAGGCGGCATCTGCCAAGTCCGGCCGGCCCACGCGACGCGCCCGAGGCGCAGCCGCCCCACCCACGGCGCCATGACGAACGCGCCCCACTCGCGATCCGTCCAGCCGTGGCGGCGCAGCAGGTCCCAGCCGTCAACCTCGAGCGCGGACAGGCGGCCGCCGACGCCGGGCGCGACCTCCACAGCGGCACGCCCGGCCTCGAGGCGCAGGCGGACGTCGCGCGAGGCGACGTCGGCATGAGAGGGGAGCGTCATCCCGCGATCCTGCCACAGACCCGGCCCCCCGCGGCGTGCCAAGCCTTCGAGCGGCGCTGCAGCGCCCGGGTTGCCGCGTGGGCCGCGTCGGCGGCCCTCCCGGCCCATTGACCGGGGCCCGCATCCTCGGAAACCGGGGCCTGGACCTGTTGACAGGCCGGCGGCCTCTCGGCTAGATTGTTGGCACTCTCGGCGTGAGAGTGCTAAAGCAGGCGGCGACGCAGGCCCATCGGGCTTCCGAAGCGGCCCCACGGCGCGCCGGACGGCCAAGCCCGGCCGAGGCCGCGACCCGCGGCAGCCATCCACGCCGAAGCGTGGTCCGAGGAGCCCGATCCGGCTCGCCGGCCACACAGCAAACATCCAGGCCCATTTGGCGGCAACGCTGCCGCCAGAGGAGGAATGACCTTGGCAAGTGCCTCTTCGACGAAGCTCCGCCCGCTGGGCGATCGGCTCGTCATCAAGCCCACTCCGCGTGAGGAGATGACGAAGTCGGGCATCGTCCTGCCGGACACCGCGAAGGAGAAGCCCCAGGAGGGCGTCGTCATCGCGGCTGGCCCGGGGAAGATCCTCGATGACGGCAAGCGCGAGGCGATGGACGTCGCCGTGGGCAACAAGGTCCTGTACGCGAAGTACGCCGGGACCGAGTTCAAGGTGGACGGCGATGACCTGCTCATCGTCAGCCAGAAGGACATTCTCGCGATCGTCGAGGACTGACGACCGGGCGCCCCAGCCCTGAGCGTTTGATCCCGGAGGGAACAAGACTTGGCAAAGCAGCTCATCTTCGACGAGACGGCTCGTCGTTCGCTCAAGCGGGGCATCGACCGCCTCGCCGACGCAGTCCGTGTCACCATCGGCCCCAAGGGCCGCAACGTCGTGCTGGACAAGAAGTTCGGCGCACCGACGATCACCAACGACGGCGTCACGATCGCTCGGGACATCGAGCTCGAGGACCCGTTCGAGAACATGGGCGCGCAGCTCCTCAAGGAGGTCGCGACCAAGACCGACGACGTCGCCGGCGACGGCACCACCACAGCGGTGGTCCTGGGCCAGGCGATGGTCTCGGAGGGCCTCCGGGTCGTCACCGCCGGTGCCAACCCGATGGTCGTCAAGAAGGGCATCGAGGTCGCCGTCGCGGCCATCGTCGACGAGATCAAGAAGACCGCGCGCCCGGTCGAGACCCGCGAGCAGATCGCCGCCGTCGCGGCCATCTCCGCGGCGGATTCCGAGGTCGGCGAGATCATCGCCGAGGTGATGGACAAGGTCGGCAAGGACGGCGTCATCACCGTCGAGGAGGGCCAGTCCCTGGGCCTCGAGAAGGAATACACCGAGGGCATGCAGTTCGACCGGGGCTACATCTCGGCCTACTTCGTGACCAACTCCGACCGCATGGAAGCCGTCCTCGAGGACCCGCTGGTCCTGATCACCGACAAGAAGATCAGCGCGGTCCCGGACCTCCTGCCGTCGCTCGAGAAGAGCGTCCAGCAGGGCAAGCCGATGCTGATCATCGCCGAGGACGTCGACGGCGAGGCCCTCGCCACGCTCGTCGTGAACAAGCTCCAGGGGCGCCTCCAGGTCCTGGCCGTCAAGGCCCCGGGCTTCGGCGACCGCCGCAAGGAGATGCTCCGCGACATCGCGATCCTCACCGGCGGCACCGTCATCTCCGAGGAGATCGGGCGCAAGCTCGAGACGGTGGTCCTTGGCGACTTCGGCCAGGCCCGGCGCGTGCTGGCCACGAAGGACGACACGACCCTTGTGGATGGGGCCGGGTCCAAGGACCAGATCAAGGCCCGCATGACGCAGATCAAGGCGCAGATCGAGGACACCACCTCGGACTACGACCGCGAGAAGCTCCAGGAGCGCCTCGCCAAGCTGGCCGGCGGCGTGGCCGTCATCAAGGTCGGCGCGGCCACCGAGGTCGAGCTCAAGGAGAAGAAGCACCGGATCGAGGACGCGCTCTCGACCACCCGCGCGGCGGTCGAGGAGGGCCTCGTGGCGGGCGGCGGCACCACACTGCTGCAGGCCATCCCGGCGCTCGACAAGATCCACCTGGAGGGCGACGCCCAGGTGGGCGTGGACATCGTCCGCAAGGCGCTCGAGGCGCCGGCCCGCCAGATCGCCGACAACGCCGGCCAGTCCGGCGAGGTCGTCGTCAACGCCGTCCGCGGCATGAAGCTCGGCGAGGGCTACGACGCGCTCAAGGGCGAGTACGGCGACATGTTCGCCAAGGGCATCGTCGACGCGGCCAAGGTCACGCGCTCCGCGCTCCAGAACGCCGCCTCGATCGCCGCGATGGTCCTCACGACCGAGACGCTGATCACCGACCTCCCCGAGAAGGAGAAGGCCGGGAATGGCGCCGGTCACGACCACGGCGGCGGGATGGACTTCTAGTCCCACTCGGCTGCAACAACGGCCCCCGGTGGCTTCGGCCACCGGGGGCCGTTTCGATTCCCGGTGGCGCCCAATGGCGCAGCTCGCGCCCGGCCAGCCCACTGACGGGTCGGCCAACGTCCGCGATCGGGGATCACCGGGCGCGGCGGGGCGCGCGCAGCGTATCCTCGGCGTTGCTCAGGCAATCGAGGGAGGCGGCATGGTCAGGATCCGGCGATTCGGGATCATCAAGACAGCCACGGTCGCAGCGGTGATGTACGCGTTCATCATCCTGGTCGGCACCCTGCTCATCTTGCTGCCCATCACGCTCCTCGCCGGGGCGTCGCTGCGCGGCACTGGCTTCGACTCCGGGATCTTCGCCGGCGGCCTGGTGGGAATCCTGGTGTTCGGACTGATCGGCGCTCTCGGCTACGGCATCGTGGGCTGGGTGATGACCGCGATCGGATGCGCGATCTACAACCTCGTGGCCGGCTGGGTCGGCGGCATCGAGGTGCAGCTCGAGAGCGTGGCTGCGCCCGTTGCGCCGCAGTGGGGCGGGCCCTACGGCGGCTACGGGCAGCCCGGCTTTCAGCAGCAGCCGGGATATCCGCCGCAGCCGCAATATCCGCAGCAGCCCGGGTACCCCCAGCAGCCGGGTCAGCCGCCCTCGCAGTATCCGCCGTCAGGCTTCGGGCAGCGCTGAGGCGCCCTGCCATCGGCACCCCTCCCACCGACGCCCCGCCCAGCGCGCGACGCGAGGGGCGCGAGGATCGGCCCCTGACGCTGGGAGTCGCCCTCCGGCGCATGGGGATCGTGGCAGCGCTCAGCGTCGCGATCCTCCTCCTGGGGGCGGCCAACGGCGTGGGGCCGCTCGCCCGCGTCACGCCCCCCGACCAGGTCACGGACCCGCGTGAGATGCTCACCCGGTCGCTCCAGGCGACGCTCGACGCGAGCTCCGTCCACCTCGAGGCCAGCGTGAGCGGCCACGTCCCGGCCGCCCTGGCCGGTCGTGAGGGCCCGGCCATGACGCTCGACGGGACGCACGCGACGCTGGACCTCCGGCCGCAGGACGCGCGGTCGCACCTCCACGTCACGAGCCGGGCCCTGGCGATTGACCTCGAAGCGCTCAACCTGTGGGACAAGCTTGCGTCCCGGCAGCAGGGCGGGCTCTGGGCGTCGGGATCGGTCGCTGGCCTGGTCGCCGGCAAGGGGATCGACGCCAACCCGCTGACGCTGGTGGACCGCCTGCGCGGCTGGCTGGCCGCTCCTGGCGCCCCGGTGCCCGCGACGACCGACGTCTCGTGTGCCGCCCCGTCGGGCCGATGCCGCCAGGTGCGCCTCGCCGCGGGGCCCACGCCCGGCGACCTGCTCCTGCGGCTGTTCGCGTCGGGGAGCGCCGCCGCCGTCGGTCCGACCACGACCGACGTCGTCCTCCAGACGGACGAGATGACCCTCCGGCCGGCGCGCCTCGTGTTCGACGTCCGCAACGCCGACGGGAGCCTGGCACTCACCGTGACGCTCGACGCGTCCGTTTGGGACGCGCCGAGCGTCATCCCGGACCCGCCCGGCTGACACGGCGCGCGAGATCGGGGGCAGCACCACCCGCCCCCTAGAATGTGGTGGTGAGTCCCACCCCCTCGGGCGGCCGTTCCGGCCGCCGACGAACCCGCGCCGACGATCCTGCGGAGCAGGGCACCTGGCTCGACCTCGGCGCGCCCGCCGAGCCAGTGGGGGAGGACGAACACGGCACTGCGAGCCACGGCGTCGTGGCCGCGCCGGAGGAGCCCGAGTGGCTCCGCGACGCGCCGCCGGCCGCCACCCAGGAGGCAACCGGCCCCGCCCTCGACCCCGAGGCAGTCGCCGCCGCCATCGCGGCGCGGCGCGAGGCCCGCGCCCAGGAGATCGTGGGTCACCTCAACCCCGAGCAGGCGCGCGCCGTCACCACCACGGACGGCCCGCTGCTGATCCTCGCCGGCGCCGGCTCGGGCAAGACGCGTGTCGTGGCTCACCGCATCGCGTACCTCATCGGCGTCAGGGCCGTCCAGCCGCGCCGCATCCTCGCGGTCACGTTCACCAACCGGGCGGCCGGCGAGCTTCGCGAGCGGATCGGCGCGCTGGTCGGCAACCTGGGTAAGGACGTGGAGGCGGGAACGTTCCACGCGCTGTGCGCCCGCGTTCTGCGCAGGGAAGGCGAGGCGATCGGCCTCGACCGGCGCTTCGTCATCTACGACACCGACGACCAGCAGCAGCTCATGAAGCGGATCCTCGCCGAGCAGGACCTGCCGGCCACCGGCGAGTTCCGCCCGGCCGCGATCCTGGGCGCCATCAGCCGCGCCAAGAACGACATGCTCGACGCCGAGTTCCTGGCCGAGCACGCCACGACCCACCGCGAGCGCGTGATCGCCAAGCTGTTCACCCGCTACGACGAGCGCCTTCGCACGGCCGGCGCCCTCGACTTCGACGACCTGCTGCTCAAGGCGGTCGAGCTGTTCGACGCCTCGCCCGAGGTCCTCGAGCGCTACCAGGCGCGCTGGCGCTACCTGCACGTGGACGAGTACCAGGACACCAACCGGCCGCAGTACCTGTGGGTCCGGTTCCTCGCCGCCGCGCACCGCAACCTGTGCGTGGTGGGCGACGACGACCAGTCGATCTACGGTTGGCGCGGCGCGAACGTCCAGAACATCCTCGACTTCGAGCGCGACTACCCCGACGCGACGGTCGTCAAGCTGGAGCAGAACTACCGCTCCACGCAGCTGATCCTCGACGCCGCCCATGCGGTGGTCTCGCGCAACGAGCGGCGCACCGACAAGAAGCTCTGGACGCGCAACCAGGGAGGCGTGCCGATCCAGCGGTTCGAGGCCTACAACGAGGAGGAGGAGGCCGAGTGGATCGCCCGTCAGGTCGAGGGCCTCGTGGGCTCGTCCGGCCGGAGCGCGTGGCTCACGCGGCGGGCGGACGACGACGAGTCGACCCGCTTCCGGCCGAAGGACGTCGCGGTCATGTACCGGATGAACAGCCAGTCCCGCGCCATCGAGGAGGCGTTTCTCCGGTACGGGATCCGCTACCAGCTGGTCGGCGGCACGCGGTTCTACCAGCGCCGCGAGGTCAAGGACGCACTCGCGTACCTGCGGGTCCTGCGTTCGGACACCGACTCGGTGAGCTTCGAGCGGATCATCAACGTGCCGGCGCGGGGCATCGGCGACAAGAGCGTGGACGCGCTGCGGCGGTATGCGGACACCCACGGAGGCTCCGTGCTGGGGGCGCTCGAGGCGGCGGCGCGGGGCGAGGTCGAGGGGATCGGGGCGAAGATCCGGACGGCGATCGGCGGGTTCGCCGGGCTCGTGGTCCGGCTGCGGACGCGACTCGGGGTGCTGCCCCTGCCGGAGCTGCTCGACGAGGTGCTTGAGGCGTCGGGGTACCGCGCGATGCTGGCCGACGGCTCCGAAGAGGGCGAGGACCGCTGGGCGAACCTGCTCGAGCTGCGCGTGGTCACCCGCCGCTACGACGACCTCTCGCCCGAGGACGCGCTCGACCGCCTGCTCGAGGAGACGGCGCTGGTCGCCGACCAGGACACGTACGAGGGCGAGGCCGACGCGGTCACGCTGATCACGCTCCACGCGGCCAAGGGTCTCGAGTTCCCGGTGGTGTTCATCGGCGGTCTCGAGGAGGGGGTCTTCCCGCACAACCGGGCGCTCGACGACGAGCGCGAGCTCGAGGAGGAGCGGCGGCTCGCGTACGTGGGCATCACGCGGGCGAAGCGGCGGCTGTTCCTCTCGCACGCCTGGCGGCGCGCGACGTGGGGCGGGGGCGGGATGTCGATTCCCAGCCGGTTCCTGCTCGAGATCCCGCAGGAGCTGATGACCGGGCCGCGGCTCGACCCGCGCCTGGCCGGGATGGGCACTGACCTGGATCCCGATGTGGTGTTCCGCGAGCGAGGCTCCCGGCTGGGCGGCTCGTTCACGCGGACCGGAGGCGGCGCATTCCGGCAGGGGAGCGGGCGGCCGGGCGCGCCGGCGCCCGGCGAGACCTTCCGGCCCACGCGCGACCTGGGCGCCAAGCGCGAGGCGTTCGCGAACGGGGCTCCGTCGGGCTCGCTCGGTCGGCAGCCGTTCGCGCCTGGCGGGGGGCTGGCTTCGCCGTCCGGCCCGGCGTCGGCTTCGCCGTCCGGCTCACCCTCGGCGCTGCGCGGGCTGCCGCCCGGCGTCACGCGCGGCATGCCGCCGCGCCCCGCGCCGGACGCGTCGATCCCTCATCGCCCCATCGTCCCCGGCGAGCGGCGCTATCGCGACGGCGACCGCGTCCGCCACGGGCGCTGGGGCGACGGCATCGTGATCACCTCGCGCCTCACTCGCGACGACGAGGAGGTGTCGGTGGCGTTCAGGGACCCGCAGGTGGGCCGCAAGACGATGCTGGCGTCGCTCGCGAACCTCGAGGTCATCGGGTAGCCCGAGGCCCACGGCCCACCGCTCGCCCAGCGAGCGAACGAAACCGCGCGTGGTGCGGGACACTCGCCAAACGAGCGTGGTGACCGCTGCCGCGGGCCTGCCGACCACCTGTCGAGCGACGGGAATGCGCCACGGTGCCATTCACCCGCTGTGCGAGCCGCCCGGGCCAGCCCAGCGAGGCGCTCGCGGCACGCAGCTCGGCCAGGCCCGCCAACGTGCGTTGCGGGAGGTCGTCCTCGGCGCCGCGGTCGTGCTCGGCCCCGCGCGGCATAACCAGCCTGTGGGCGGGGACCCCATCTCGCTCGCGGGCGCCGCTGTCGCATGGGGGCACACCGAGGGGCGAGGGTGGCGGTGATCCGCTCGTGGCCGCCGCCTGTCGCATCGGGCACACCGAGGGGCGAGGGTGGCGGCCATCGGGACCGTGGCGCGCTCGGGGCTCGACCACCATGTACGACCCTGCCTCGTTTTGTCGGTGATCCCGCCAGCCTCGATCGATCCGATGGCGGTGCTGCCATCGCGGTCCGCGCTTGATGTGTGACCGAATCCCGCCACATACGAGCTGGCTTCGTGCTGGGTGCCAAGGAGCCGGTCGGCTCGCGCCGAGCACGAACCACCTTCGTAGGCGGGCCGAATCCATCCGGATGCGCCCTTTGCACGACCTGCGTTCGTATGTGGCGGCGAACCGCACGTATGGCGTCGACAGCACGAAGCACGCTCGTATCCGGCATCTTGGCGACGCCGCCGGCTGATCCCCGAGGGACGCCGAAACCCGACGGGGCCGCCGCGCCCGCTCAGTCCGGGGCCAGGTGCGGCACGTGCTCCGGATAGTGCGTGTAGGTGTCGCTCGCCACGACGTCTGCCGCCGTCTGCTCGCCGAGCCAGGGCACCGCGCCCGTCTCGAACAGCTCGCGCTCCGAGGCGTCCTCGACCGCAGCAACCAGCAGGCGATAGGACGCCTCCTCGCCCTCGCGGACGTCGGCGCCGGGTCGGTCGCGGTTCTCGGCGAAGACACGGGCGTTGAGCGCGTCGATATCGAAGGGCTCGCCGGCGGCGCGATCCGGATCCTCACCCGACCGGAGGCCCGCCAGCACCTCCGTCGAGTGCCGGTGCCAGTACTCGATGTGCGCGAGGACATCCTTGCGCGTCCAGCCGGGCATCCCGGGCGCCTCCGCGTGAAGTGCCTCGTCGGTCAGGGTGGCCACGGCCGCCTCGATGGGCGCGTGGCCGTCGCGCATGGCACGGAGGAGGTCGGTCTTGTCCATGCGTTGCATCCTAGCGGCCGCGCAGTCCATCGTGGGTGCGACTCGAGACGCGCCCCTGTGGCGAGCCACCACGCCGCCACTCGGCCTGCGCGCCCTGAGCAGCCCATCCCGAGCGCTCCGACGGACAGCTGACGCGCCCGCGCCGTATGCTCGCAGCCGATGATCGAGCCCCTTCCCGTCGACCCTGCCCTGGTCGAGGCCGCCGAGACCCTGACGGCCGATGCCGCCGCCGCACGCCACGGGGAGCTCGCCGACCGGATCCGCCGCGCGAACCGCCTGTACTACGAGGAGGACGCGCCCGAGCTCGCCGACGCCGAGTACGACGCGCTGTTCCGCGAGCTCGTCGCCATCGAGGCGGCGCACCCCGAGCTCGTCACCTCGGACTCGCCCACGCAGCGCGTGGGTGGGGCGCCCGTGGGTGGCCGCTTCCCGGAGGTGCGCCACCAGCACCCGATGCTCTCGCTCGCCAACGCGTTCAGCCACGACGAGCTGCGTGCGTTCGACGCCCGCGTCCGGCGCGGGCTGGGCCTGCCCCAGGCGCCAGAGCCCGCCGAGGGGCTGACCTACGTCGCGGAGCTCAAGATCGACGGGCTGGCGATCTCGCTCCGGTACGAGCGCGGCCGCCTGGCGCTGGGCGCGACGCGCGGCGACGGCACCACGGGCGAGGACGTCACGCCCAATCTGCGGACGATCCGCTCGATCCCCGAGCGCCTCACGGAGCCCGCCACGCTCGAGGCGCGGGGCGAGGTCTACATGCCCAAGGCCGAGTTCGCGCGCATCAACGCCGAGCGCGAGGAGGCCGGCCTGCCGCTCTACGCCAACCCGCGCAACAGCGGCGCGGGCTCGCTGCGCCAGAAGGACGCCGCGGTGACCGCCAGCCGCCGCCTCTCGACCTGGGTCTACCAGCTGCTCGAGGACGCGACGCCGGCCGCCGCCCAGGCCGGGCCGTTCGAAGCGCCGGCCGCGGGCGGTGCGGTGACGGTCAGCAGCCAGTCGGCCGCGCTCGCCCGCCTCAAGGCCCTAGGCTTCCAGGTCAACCCCGACGTCGCGCCCGGCCTCGACATCGAGGGCGTCATCGCCTTCACCGAGAAGTGGCGCGAGGCCCGCCACGAGCTCCCGTACGAGACCGACGGCGTGGTCGTCAAGGTGGACCGCTTCGATCAGCAGGAGCGCCTGGGCATGGTCAGCCGGGCGCCGCGCTGGGCGATCGCCTACAAGTTCCCGCCCGAGCAGGTCGAGACCCTGCTCGAGGACATCGTCCCGTACGTCGGCCGCACCGGCACGCTGACCCCGGTCGCGCACCTCAAACCGGCGAAGGTCGCCGGGAGCACCGTCGCGCGCGCCACGCTCCACAACCTCGACGAGGTCCGCCGCAAGGACATCCGGATCGGCGACACGGTCGTGCTCCAGAAGGCCGGCGACGTGATCCCCGAGGTCGTGTGCCCGGTCCTCGACAAGCGGCCGCCCAACGCCCGCGAATTCCAGATGCCCGAGGCCTGCCCGGTGTGCGGCACGCCGATCGTGCGCGACGAGGGCGCCGTCCGCCACTACTGCCCCAACCCCGCCTGCCCGGCGCGGGTCAGCCAGGAGTTCGGCCACTTCGTCAGCCGGGGCGCCATGGACATCGAGGGCGCCGGCTGGGCGGTCCTCTCGCAGCTCCTCGGGCGCGGCCTCGTCAAGTCGCGATCCGACTTCTACCGGCTGACCGTCGAGGACCTCGAGTCGCTCGAGCGCTTCGGCCGCAAGAGCGCGGAGAACCTCTACTCGGCGATCCAGCGCTCGAGGAGCCGGCCGCTGGCGCGCGTCATCAACGGCTTGGGCATCCCGCAAGTCGGCGAGACAACGGCGATCGACCTCGCGCGCTGGGTCATGGCCCAGGTGCCCCCGGGCGAGGGCTGGCTGCCGAGGATCGGCGCGTTCCTGCGCCAGGTGGCGCGGGAGGACCCGGAGCGCTTCGCGGAGGTCGAGGGTGTCGGGCCAACCGTCTCGCAGGCGCTGGCGCGCTGGTTCGTGGACGACGCGACGTCGCACGCCCTCGACGAGCTGGCCGAGGTGGGCGTGGAGCCCGAGCCGCCGGCGGTCGCCGCGGGCGAGGGCGGCGACGGGCCGCTCGCCGGCAAGACCGTCGTGGTGACGGGCGCGATCGAGGGATTCAGCCGCGAGGAGGCCGAGGAGGCGGTGCGGGCCGCAGGCGGCAAGCCGGCGGGCTCGGTGTCGAAGAAGACCGATCTGGTCGTCGCCGGGCCGGGCGCCGGCTCGAAGCTGGCGAAGGCCGAGGAGCTCGGCATCCGGGTCGTGGACGCCGACGGGTTCCGGCGCATTGTCGCCGGCGAGGACGCGCTGGGCGAGACAAACAGTGGGGAAGAGCCCTCCTGAGAGCTGCCGGGCCGAATGCCCTCGCCCACGGGGCAGCTCGGACGGCGCATAATGCCGCCGATTCGACGCCGCACGATCAGTTCGTCGGTAGTCAATCGAAGGAGGAGCACGAATGTCCCTACGTGGACGACTTTCCCTGCTGGGCGCCGTCGCCATCGTGGCCTCGGCCTGCTCGGGCGGCGGCGCTGCGTCGCCATCGGCGGCTGCCACGGCCGTCCCGTCGGTCGCCAGCGTCGCACCGAGCACCGCGGCCAGCCCCAGCGCCGCTGCCTCACCCTCAGCGGCAGCCGCGAGCGCCAGCCCGATCCCGGGCGGCCTGCTCGACACTGTCCTCCAGCGCGGGACGCTCGTTGTCTCGACGGACCCGAACTACGCGCCGCAGTCGGTGAAGAACCCAGACGGCACCTTCTCGGGCTTCGACATTGACGTCGCAACCGAGGTGGCCAAGCGCCTTGGCGTCAAGGTCCAGTTCGTGACGCCCGACTGGACGCTCATCACGGCTGGCAACTGGTCGAAGCGCTGGGACGCGAGCGTCGGCTCGATGACCATCACCGCTGACCGCCAGAAGGTTCTCGATTTCAGCCCGCCGTATTACTACACGCCGGCCCAGATGACCGCGAGCAAGAACTCCGGCATCACGACCATGGACGGCTTCGCGGGCAAGACGATCTGCGCGGGGGCATCGACCACCTATCTCGACTGGCTCCAGGGCAAGAAGCTCGACTTCGGCACCCTGTCGCCCACCACCACGCCGCCCGCCGGCATCAAGACGGTCTCCCTCAAGACTGACGCGGACTGCCCCCAGACGTGGGCGGCCGGTCGCAACGACTTCCAGGGCTGGCTGAGCTCCAGCACCACCGTGGACGGCGCGATCGCGGCTGGCATGCCGGTCGTCAAGGTCGGTGACCCGGTCTACTTCGAGCCGCTCGCCATCGCGGTCGACAAGAGCGGCCCGGTGGACACGGACTTCGTCGCGGCGCTCAAGACGATCGTCGACGGGATGCACGCTGACGGGACACTCACCCAGTTGTCCATGAAGTGGTTCAAGGCTGACCTGACCCAGGGTCCGTGACGCGCGACATCGCCACGTCCACGTAGCCCTAGCGCGGGGGCGCCACGACGGCGCCCCCGCGACCGTATCCGGAGGATCGCATGGCGATGGGAGTCGGCGGCCCTGGCCTGATCGGCCGCGTCTCAGCCGAAGACGGGTTCAGGCTCGCCCATCCGGACGTCATCGTTGCCCAGATCGCCGCGTCTCGAGCCCGAGCCGGCCTCCGGTTCCGGATGATCTTCGTCCTGACGTGGATCGTCCTCGTGGGCGGCCTAGCCGCGGCACTCGCGGAGAGCGGCAAGGTCGACCCGTCGTTCATCGCCAAGTGGGGCCCGTTCATCCTCCAGGGCATCCCCGTCACGCTGTTCGTGTCGGTCTGCTCGATCGTGCTCGCCGTGGTCTTCGCCCTGTTCGGGGCATTGGGGCGGCTTTCGCGCAACCCGCCCATTTACGCCATCGCGACCCTCTACGTCTCGCTCGTGCGGGGCACCCCGCTGATCGTGCAGATCATCTTCGTGTACCTCGCGCTGCCCCAGTTCGGGATCGTCCTGGACGCGCTGACCGGCGGCATCCTCGCGCTCTCGTTCAACTACGGCGCATACCTGACGGAGATCTTCCGGGCCGGTGTCGAGGCCATCCCGCGCGGGCAGCGGGAGGCGGCCCAGGCCCTTGGCATGACCGAGCGCAGCATCATGCGGCGCGTCATCCTCCCCCAGGCGATCCGGATCGTGATCCCGGCGATCGGCAACGACTTCATCTCGATGACCAAGGATTCGGCGCTGGTCTCGCTGGTGACGATCCAGGAGGTCTTCTGGCGTGCCCAGAACGCGGGCACGCAGTCATTCCGGACCTTTGAGGCCCTGATGATCGCGGCAATGGTGTACTGGGTCATGACCATCGTGTTCAGTCTCGGGCAGGAGCGGCTGGAGAAGCGGATGGCGGAAGGGGACGTGCGGCTGTGAGCACCGCGATGGATCCGATCCCGGTCTCGGCCGACCACCACGACCCGTACGCGAAACCCGGCACGCTGACCCCCGCCGGGGCCGAGCCGGTCGTGCGCGCCATCGACCTCCAGAAGTTCTACGGCTCCAACCACGTCCTCCGGGGCGTCACCATGGAGGTCTTTCCGAGCGAGACGGTCTGCCTCATCGGCAAGTCGGGCTCCGGCAAGAGCACGCTGCTGCGGTGCATCAACTTCCTTGAGGAGCCCACGGTTGGCTTCATCGAGGTGGACGGCCTTCGCGTCGCGGCGGACCCGCTTCGGCCCCGCAACCGCCAGCACCAGGAGCAGATCCGCCAGATCCGGCTCCGGGCGCAGATGGTGTTCCAGGAATTCAACCTCTTCCCGCACATGAAGGTGATCGACAACCTCGTCGAGGGGCCGATTCGCGTGAAGGGGCTGTCGCGTGATCAGGCAATTGCGACGGCGGAGAAGTACCTCGACAAGGTGGGTCTCGCCGAGAAGCGCGACGAGTATCCGGGGCGCCTGTCGGGCGGCCAGAAGCAGCGCGTCGCGATCGCGAGGGCGCTGACGATGGAGCCCAAGGTCCTGCTCTTCGACGAGCCGACCTCGGCGCTCGACCCGACGCTCGTCGGCGAGGTCATCAACGTGATGGAGGAGCTGGCCCACGAGGGCGCGACGATGATCGTGGTGACCCACGAGATGGCGTTCGCCCGAGAGGCTGCCGACCGCGTCTACTTCATCGAGGGCGGGACGTTCGTCGAGGTCGGCCCACCGGACCAGGTGATCGAGAGCCCACGGGACCCGCGCACTCGCGAGTTCCTCGCCCGGACGTTCGGCAAGGCGCACGTCCCGTCTGCAGACACCGACACGGCCCTGCCGTCGGACGCCGATACCCGGGCCACACAGGTCAGGCTCAAGTCGCAGTGGTCGCCCGGCAGCCAGGGCGCCACAAGCTACGGCCCCGTCGGTCATCGCAACGAACCGGGCTGAACCGCGGTCTCCTGACCGCAGGATCCGCCACGTCCGCCTCGCCCTTCCGCAGCCCGGGCGGCGCCCGGCTGGTGAGCGCCGGCCGCGTATCATCGGGCCATGGCCTCGCTGACCCGCGCCGACGTCGAGCACGTCGCCTACCTCGCCCGTCTCGGGCTGGCCGAAGCCGAGCTCGCCCGGCTCGAGGGCCAGCTCAACCACATCCTCGACCAGTACGCGAAGCTGGCCGAGCTCGACACGGACGCGATCCCGCCGACCGCCCAGACGATCGAGCTTGAGAACATCCTGCGCGACGACGTGGCGCGCCCGTCGCTGCCGGCCGAGGACGTGCTGGCCAACGCGCCCCACCGCGACGGCGAGTTCTTCGTCGTGCCGGCCATCCTGGGCGGGGAGTGAGCGGCGTGGCCGACCTCCAGGGCCTGACCCAGCTGTTCGCGCACGAGATGGCGGCGCGCCTGCGCTCCGGCGAGACGACCGCGCGCGAGATCGCGGAGGCGCACCTGGCGCGCGCCCACGCAACCGACCACGGCCTCCACGCCTGGCTGACGATCGACGACGAGCGGGCGCTGGCCGAAGCCGACGCCGCCGACGCGACGCTGGCCGGGGCCCGGGCCGAGGGGCCGGACGCGCTCGCAGCGCTCCACCCGCTCCACGGCATGCCGGTGGCCCTCAAGGACCTCGTGTCGGTCAAGGGCGGCCAGTGCACGGCGGGCTCGCGGATCCTCGAGGGCTACCGCGCCCCGTACGACGCCCACATCACGGAGCGCCTGCGCGCCGTCGGCGTGGTGATCCTGGGCAAGACCAACATGGACGAGTTCGCGATGGGCTCGTCGTGCGAGCACTCGGCGTTCGGGCCCACCGCCAACCCCTGGGACCTCGAGCGGGTGCCGGGCGGGTCGTCGGGCGGCTCGGCCGCCTCGGTCGCGGCATTCCAGACGCCGCTCTCGATTGGCACGGACACCGGCGGCTCGATCCGCCAGCCGGCCGCGCTGTGCGGGATCGTGGGCATGAAGCCGACCTACGGGCGGGTGTCGCGGTACGGGATCGTCGCGTTCGCGTCGAGCCTCGACCAGATCGGCCCGTTCGCGCGGGACGTGCGCGACGCCGCGGCGCTGCTCCACGCGGTCTCGGGCCGCGATGAGCGCGACTCCACCTCGGCTCCGGAACCCGTCGCGGAGGACCTCGTCAATCTGCCCGCCTCGGACGACGAGGCGGCGTCGTGGCTGCGCGGCAAGCGGTTTGGGGTGCCGCGCGAGTACTTCGTCGAGGGCATGGAGCCCGGCGTCGCCGCGGCAATCCGGACGGCGGTGGCCGACCTGGAGCGCGCGGGCGCGACGGTCGAGGAGGTCAGCCTGCCGCACACGGACTACGGCCTGGCCTCGTACTACATCGTCGCCCCCGCGGAGGCGTCGGCAAACCTCGCCCGCTACGACGGTGTCCGCTTCGGCCATGCCGTGACCGACGGCGCCGACTATCTGGCCGACTACCTGGTCACGCGCGGCTCGGGCTTCGGCCCCGAGGTCAAGCGGCGGGTCATGCTCGGCACGTACGCGCTGTCGGCCGGCTACTACGACGCGTTCTACCTCAAGGCGCTCAAGGTGCGGACGCTGATCAAGCGCGACTTCGACGTCCTGTTCGACGCGGGCTTCGACGCGCTGGTCGGCCCGACGTCGCCCGACGTCGCGTTCCGTTTCGGGGCCAAGCTCGCCGACCCGGTCAAGATGTACCTCTCCGACGCCTGCACACTGCCGGTCAACATGGCGGGCCTGCCTGGCATCTCGATCCCCTGCGGTCTGTCCGAGGGCCTTCCGGTGGGGCTCCAGCTGATCGGCCCGGCCTGGTCGGAGGGTGTGCTCATGCGCGCCGCCCGCGCGTACGAGGGCGTCACGGCCTCAGCCGACTGGCGACGCGTCCGTCCGCACGACCTCGCGAAGCTGGCCGGCGCCGGTCTGCCAACGCCCGCTGAGCGGATCGCCTCGCGCTAGCAATCCCGTCGTTCGAGGAGGGACCGCGCTGCGGCCCGCCGGCGGCTTCGCGACGCCGCGGAGCCTGCGCTCAGCCGCCACCTGCGATCCAGTCTCGTGGAGGCTGGATGGACGCCCCGCCCGGGAGCGACCGGGTCGCCGCGGCGTCGGCATACGACGAAGCACGTTCGTATCCGGCTGGTCCGTGCCTCGTCGCGAAGCGAGCGTGCCTGTGGGCCGAACCGGAGACGCAGGGCAGACGGCGAAGCGGGTTCTCCTGCCCAACGCGGCGCACCGCGTGGCCTATCCTTCGCACATGACCGAGATCACGTCCCGCGCGCCCCTGTCGGAGCGCGCCCTTGCCCAGCGCGTCCGCGTCGTCCCGCCGTCCGGCATCCGGCGCTTCTTCGACATCGCGGCGACCATGCAGAACGTCATCAGCCTCGGTGTGGGGGAGCCCGACTTCGACACCCCGCGCAACGTGGTCGAGGCGGGCGTCGAGAGCCTCCGCGAGGGCCGCACCCACTACACCAGCAACTTCGGCACGCTCGAGCTCCGGCGCGCCCTGTCCGCGCACCTCGAGCGGCTGTACGGCGTCCGCTACGCGCCCGAGAACGAGATCCTGATCACGGTCGGCGCGTCGGAGGCGGTGGACCTCGCCCTGCGCGCCACCTGCGACCCCGGCGACGAGGTGATCCTCCACGAGCCCAGCTACGTCGCCTACGAGCCGGCGATCATCTTCGCAGGCGGCACCGTTGTCCACGTCGCCACGCGGTTCGAGGACGACTTCGCACTCGATCCCGCAGCCGTGGAGGCCGCCATCACGGCCAGGACCAAGGCGCTGTTCCTGGGCTACCCGGCCAACCCCACGGGCGCGGTCCTCGACGACGACGTCCAGGACGAGCTTGCGCGGATCGCCGAGCGCCACGACCTGCTGGTCTACTCCGACGAGATCTACGACCGCCTGGCCTATGGCTCGTACCGTCATCGCGCGTTCAGCTCGCTGCCCGGCATGCGCGACCGCACGATCCTGATGGGCGGCTTCTCCAAGGCATACGCCATGACCGGCTGGCGGGTGGGCTGGATGTGCGCGCCGAGGGAGATCCTCGAGGGCATCGTCAAGGTCCACCAGTACGGGATCATGTCGGCCCCGACGATCGCCCAGGACGCCGCGCTCGTGGCGCTGGTCGAGGGCGAGCCCGCGGTCGCCGCGATGGTGGCCGAGTACGACCGCCGGCGCCGGCTGCTGGTCGACGGGCTCAACCGGCTGGGCTTGCCCACGTTCGAGCCCCGCGGCGCCTTCTACGCGTTCCCCAACATCAGCTCGACCGACATGACCTCCGACGAGTTCACCGAGGCACTGATCCACGAGGAGGCGGTCGCCGTCGTGCCGGGCAACGCCTTCGGGCCCTCGGGCGAGGGCCACGTCCGCATGTGCTATGCGACGAGCTACGAGAAGATCGAGGAGGCGCTCGATCGCATCGGCCGGTTCGTGGAGCGGCACCGCTACTGAGCCAAGGCGGACGCGGGCGAGGCGGACCAGACGAGGCCGACGCGGGCAGCGCGGGGAGCCGACGTCCCTGCTAGATGACTTCCGACCCTAGCGGGGCGGGCCGAAAGGCGCGCATCCTTGCGGTCTTCCGGGGGCGTTCCCGGTTTCGGGCGGCGCCCCCGGTGTCACTTGGGGGTGCTCGCCTTGACCCGAGTGCTCGTCGTCCACCACGACATCGACGTCGCCGACCAGGAGGTCGATTCCCTCCGCCGCCTCGGCTACACCGTGGCGCAGTGCAGCGGCCCCACCGCGAACACTTGCCCGATCCTCAACGGCGGCCGATGCGCGCTGGCCGACAACGCGGACGTGATGGTCTACGACGCCTGGGCGAGCGGCGACATGGACGGCTCGAGCTGCCTGATCGAAGGGCTCCGACGGACGCACCCGCGGGTGCCGATCGTCCTCACGTTCCCGGGCATGGGCCTCGCCGACTTCGACGACGCGCCCGAGCTGGGGATCGTCACCCTCTTCGGGCAGCCGACGGGCGTCAACATGGACGCCGCGATCCGGCGCGCGATCTCGTCGCTCGCGCCAGCCTTCGCCTGACGCACGGCCGCTCCCTGGCCGCGCGTGGGGCTGGGGTGCCGCCGGCCTCGAGCTGGGCGTCCGCCACTGCGGCCGTGGTGGGACAACCGGAGTCGGCGGGCGGGCGGGTCTGACAACTGGGACGGCCTGGGATCGCCGAGGCGCGCTGCGTGTGGAGCATCCCTGCGGCCCCCCTCAGGGGGCTCCGTCGCGCCCGCGCCCGCGTGTGCGAAACTCTGCCGATGGCGGCGCTGGTGCTGATCCTCTCCGGAACGTACGCCCTGGGCTGGGGCCTGGTGCGCGGGTACCTCTCGGCCCGCGCAGCGTTGCTGCCAATCGTTGCGGACGGCGAGCCGACCCGGGGGCTGATCGAGGCCTCGCGGCCGGTCTACGAGCGCACGAGGGTCCGGGCGGCGATGCGCCACGCGGTCTTCGCGGTCGTCTGGCTGGCGGTGGCGATGTACGGGCTGTTCCTGGTTGCCGTGGGCGTGGAGGTGTATCGATGACGGCGACGGCGGAGCGCGCGGGAGGCGTGCTGGAGCGGTACGAGGCCGTCATCGGCATCGAGATCCACTGCCAGCTGCGGACGGTCTCGAAGATGTTCTGCGCGTGCTCCACGCAGTACGACGGCGCTGCGCCCAACACCCACTGCTGCCCGACGTGCCTCGGGCTGCCGGGCGCGCTGCCCGTGATCAACCGCGCCGCGGTGGAGCACGTGATCGCCACCGGCCTGGCCATCGGGGCTTCGATCCCGGCGCGGACCCAATGGGAGCGCAAGAACTACTTCTACCCCGACCTGCCCAAGGGCTATCAGATCAGCCAGTACGCGATCCCGCTCGCCGCGAACGGCCGGCTCGCGATCGAGACGTCGGCGGGGTTGTTCACGGTGGACATCACGCGGGCGCATCTCGAGGAGGACACGGCCAAGCTGGCGCACGGCGACGTGGTGCCGGGATCGACGGCTGGGCGCACCACCCTGGTGGACTTCAACCGGTCCGGCGCGCCGCTCATGGAGATCGTGACCGAGCCCTGCATCCGCACGGCCGAGCAGGCACGCCGCTACGCCGAGGAGCTCCAGCTGGTGCTCCGGGCGATCGGCGTGTCCGATGCCGACATGGAGCGCGGCCAGATGCGGGTCGAGGCCAACGTGTCGCTTCGGGTCCGCGGGACCCAGCCGTTCGGGACCCGGGTCGAGGTCAAGAACATGAACTCGTTCCGGTCGGTGGAGCGCGCGATCGCGTTCGAGATCGAGCGCCAGGCCGCTGCCCTCGACGCGGGCGAGCCGCTCTGGATGGAGACGCGCGGCTGGGACGACGGCCGCCAGGCGACGTACCACATGCGCTCGAAGGAGACCTCCGAGGACTACCGCTACTTCCCGGAGCCCGACCTGCCGCCGCTGCGCGTGGACGAGGCCTGGATCGAGGCCGTCCGCGCCGGGCTCCCGGAGCTGCCGGCCGCCCGTCGAGAGCGGTACGTGGCCGCCGGGATCACGCCCTACGACGCCGCGGTGATCGTCGCCGACCCGGGCATGACCGGCGCCTTCGAGGCCATCTCGGCGGCCGCAGCGTCGCTGCCCGCGAAGGAGATCGCGAACTTCGTCAGCGGCATGCACGCCCGCGCCGCGAAGTCGGCCGGGATCAACGATCGCGGGACGGCGGGGGCCTCGGACCCAGCGTCGATTGCCGTGTTGCTGAGTGCCATCGCGGACGGGAGCATCGGACGGCCCATCGGTCGCGACCTGCTCGACCGCCACCTCGCCGACGGCACGCCGGCCGCCGACCTGCTCGCGACGGTCGCCTCGACCATCTCCGACGACGCGGCGCTCCTCGGCCATATCGACGCCGTCATCGCGGCCAACCCGAAGGCGGTCGCGGACCACCGGGCCGGCAAGCCGGTGGCGGGCTTCTTCGTCGGACAGGTGATGCGGGCAACGGGCGGCGCGGCGGACGCGGCCAAGGTCACCGCGCTCGTTCGCCAGCGCCTCGACGCGGAGGGTTGAGGGGCCGTGAACATCGTGTCACTGGCGCTCATCGCGGTGGGCGTGGTGCTGATCGTCGTGGGCGCGGTGCGCGCGCGCGACCCGTACCGCCGCTACATGGCGCTCAAGGAACAGGACGCGAACATCGCGCGCTACGAGGCGTGGCGCGGCGGCATCCGCTCGGACGGCAAGACCGGCGCCTCGGTGGCGATGGAGCTGCTTCGGCGCCAGGCACAGATCGGCGGGGCCATCACGATCGCGGGGATCGTCCTGGTCGTGGCGGGCTTCGTCGTCCGCTGACTCGTCAGGCCCGGGGAACAGCGGCAGACGGAAGGGCAGGGTAGGCACCGGCATGCGAGCACGGACGGACGGCAGGGGCCTGGCCACGCGGGCGATCCACGCGGGCGAACGCCCTGACCCGACGACGCACGCCCACAACACGCCGATCTACGCCACCGCCACGTTCGCGTTCGACAGCGCGGCTGAGAAGGAGGACGCGGTGGACCGCGCCTTGGCGTGGGATCCGCGCTGGTACCCGCGGCGGCGCTTCCGGGATGGCGTCGTTCACCGACCACCTCGCGCTGTGCGACATCGGGGTCGCTCGGCAGCCGAGTGATCGGGCACACAGATGCGCCGTGTCACTCGCTGGACGCGTCGGCCGCCCGCACTTGGCACTCGGCCGCTCGACGGGCGAGCCGCACGACCGCGCCACGCTTCGGATCACTCGGCTGCCGAGCGGGCGCGGTGCCAGGCCGAGCCGCGCGCAGCTCCCCCGGAGCCGACCCAGCGAGCGAGTGGTGTGCCGAATAAGCGACGGATACACGCCGACGTGCACCCTTCGGGCATGGGAGTGCGAGAACGACGGGCTGACATTGGAGCGCGCGACGCCGAGCGCCTGCTCGCCGATGCCCGCCGCGAGATCCGCGAGGCGCGGCAGGGAGCCGGGCTGAGCCAGGCAGCTGTCGCCCGGGCTGCTGGTATGTCGCCGGCCGCCTACGGTCGATTCGAGCGTGGCGAGACCAAGCGGATCCCGCTGGCATACGTCACGAGCTCGGCTCGAGCGGCTGGCTTGAAGGCGTCGATTCGGCTGTTCCCGGCCGGCGCCCCGGTTCGGGACGCGGGCCAACTGCGGCTCGAGGCGGACTTCCTCGGCGTGCTCGGTGACGGAATGGTGTTCCGGCCGGAGGTACCCCTGCCGATCCCCGGCGACCCTCGAGCGTGGGACGGCATGGTGTCGGGCCACCAGGGCATGGCGTTCGTGGAATGCGAGGTGCGCCTGGGGGACATGCAGGCGCTGGCGCGTCGTGTCGAGCTCAAGCTGCGCGACGATCCCAGGGGCGAGGTGCTGATCCTCGTGGTCCGGGCGTCTCGACACAATCGGACGGTGCTGGCGGAGCATCGCGAGCTGCTGCGGCCGTTGCTCCCGCTGGACTCACCGGCCATCCTGCGCGCCCTGCGCAGTGGTCGCGTGCCGCCTGCCAGCGGTCTGCTCGTGCTGCGCTGGCGTGGCGCAAGCGACGCCGGGCTTTCTCGGCCGGGGCCAGTTGCTCAGCGAGTGCGAACGCGCTCCGACCTCACCCCGTCTCGGTCGGCGGCCGGGCCCGAGGGCACTCGCCCCGCGAGTGACCGGAGGCGTCCGTGAGGCCGGCCGCTCGCGGGGCGAGCGCAGCCAACCGCGGCAGGCGCGCGACGCTCGCCAGGCGAGTGACGGGGACTGCTGAGCGTGCTGGATCAATCGATGCACGAGCGACCGGCGCCGCGAAACGGCGTACGGAGTGACCGGAGCCGGACGCCGAGCCCCGGACGATCAGCCCCGGCCGAGCGCCGCCGCTGCCTTGAGCGCCGCGCCGATCGTGAGGTCCACGCGACGGACCACCTCGTCCTCCGCCGGCCGGAACCACGGCTCGCCGTCGATTCGGGTGGCCGACGGGTCGTCGGGATCGACGATCACGTCCGACACGGTGAGGATCGCGCCGGCCCGGACAGGGCGGCCCTTCGCGCGCTCGCGCATGGCGATCAGGAACAGCGCCGCGCTCTCCATCTCCACGCCCATGTAGCCGCGGCGGCCCCAGCGGACGGCACCAGCCGGGTTCGGGTCGTAGAACACGTCGGATGTGACGATCGGCCCGACGTGGGTCACGAGGCCCTCAGCCTTGGCCGCAACCTCCAGCGCGGTGACGACCGAGTAGTCGGCCGTCGGCGCGGTTGCCTCGCCCTGGCCGAGGACGCCGCCGAGGCCCGTCGACGCAGCAGCGGACATCGCGACCAGCGCGTCGCCGATCCCGAGCCGGCCGAAGCCGCCGCACGTGCCGACGCGGATGAACGTCGTCACGCCGAGCATGAGCAGCTCCTCGACCACGATCGACGTCGTGGGCGTGCCCATCATGGTTGTCTGGACCGACACGGGCACGCCGTCCACCGTGCCGGTGTAGCCCAGCAGCCCGCGGCGCTCGGACACCAGCCGCGCCTTGTCGAGCCCGCCGTCGAAGCGCGCGGCGATGCGCGTGGCGCGGAGCGGATCACCCGGGAGGAGGGCGACGGGTGCGAAGTCGCCCTGCTCGGCGGCGACATGGATGGGCATCGGAACCTCCAGGGTTGCGGAATGGGCGCGGGTGGCGACATGCGGGTGGCGACCAGTATGTGGCCTGCGCTCAGCACGGTGCCATCACCTGCTGCCGTCACGTCCGATCAGGCGCCGGTGCTCGATCAGCGTGCACCGGTCCATCACCACGCCCAGGCCCGCCTCGTGGGCGATCCGTCCGGCCGGCTCGCTGGCGATCCCCAGCTGGAGCCACAGCCAGCGCGCGCCCGCCGCGACGGCATCCCGCGCGTGCTCCTCGCAGAACTCAGGGCGGCGGAACACATCCACCAGCTGGATCGACCCGGTGGCGCGCACGGCCTCCACGACGGTGGGGTAGCAGGTGCGGCCCTGGACGGTCGAAGGCCCGGGGTTCACGGGCACGACGTCGTAGCCCAGGCCCACCAGCGCCTCCATGACGCCGAACACCGGCCGGCCCGGATTGTCGGACACCCCGACCATCGCGATCCGGGGACGCGAGGCCAGCAGCGACCGGATCTCAGCGTCGGTGAGGAGCGGCACTGGGAAGCGCCCCTCCTGCACCGCGATCAGCGCAGCGATCCACTCCCGATCGCTTGTCATGGGCTGTGGAGCCTCCGCCAGACAGGTTGCGGCTGCATTGCGATGGGTGCCCCGAACCCCAGATTCAGGACCCCGCGACACCCAATTCTCGCGTACTCTAGCCGCTGGCCCGGCCCCGCAGCCGAGGGGTGCCCGGGATCAATGGAGGAGTATGCGTTGCAGCTCTCGAAGAGGCTGATCGCGCTCGGCGCGACGACAGCCATCATCATCTCCGCGTGCAGTGGTTCGTCGGCTTCGCCGTCGGCATCCGCTGCCGCCCCCGCGGCCTCGTCCGCCGCCCCCGCGGCCTCGTCCGCCGCCCCCGCGGCCTCGTCCGCCGCCCCCGCCGCCTCGTCCGCCGCCCCCGCCGCCTCGCAGAACACCAACTGGGTGGCCTGCGTTGCATTCGACACGGGCGGTCTTGGCGACAAGGGCTTCAACGACCTCGCCAAGAAGGGTCTTGACGAGGCTGCGGCCATGGGCTTCACGACCCACTACAGCGAGGCCAAGGGCTCGACCGACTACGCCGCCAACATCCAGCGGCTCATCGACCAGGGTTGCCAGTCGATCATCACGGTCGGCTTCAACCAGGCGCAGGCCACGGTGGACGCGGTCAAGAAGAACCCGAAGATCGATTTCGGCCAGGTTGACACGACCTGGGACGAGAAGACCAACGGCCCGACCCCGGCCAACTTCACCGGCCTCGACTTCCAGATCGACCAGGCCGCGATGCTCGCCGGCTACCTCGTCGGCGGCTGGAGCAAGACCGGCAAGATGGGCACCTACGGTGGCCAGCAGTTCCCGGGCGTGACCCGCTTCATGGACGGCTACTACGCGGGCATCAAGTACTGGGATCAGGAGAAGGGCGCGAGCGTCTCGCTCCTGGGCTGGAACGCCGTCACCCAGACCGGCACCTTCGTCAACGGCGACAACCCGTGGGGCGACGCGGCCAAGGGCGAGTCTCTCGCCGCCGGCTTCGTGGACCAGGGCGCTGACGTGGTCGGCCCGGTGGCCGGCGCCACCGGCAACGGCTCGATCAAGTACATGGCGTCCAAGAACCTGTGGGCGATCGGCGTTGACACCGACCAGGCGCTCTCGCTGCCGACGTACGCCAAGGCGATCCTGACCTCCGCTCAGAAGGTCATCGACGCCGCGGTGCTCGACACCTTCAAGGCGAACGCCAACGGCGTTACCGGTGGCACCAACTACGAGGGCACGCTCGCCAACGGCGGCGTCGCGCTCGCACCGTTCCACGCCTTCGACAGCCAGATCTCCCCCGACCTCAAGGCGGGGATCGACGCCCTCAAGGCGAAGCTCGTTGACGGCAGCGTCAAGGTTGCCGACTACCTGAAGTAGCCGGAAGCCGACTCCAACCGAGCAAGTCTGCCCGCCCGCTCCCGATCGACGGGGGCGGGCGGGTCGCATCCGAGGGTCGAACGCGTATGCGGCTCGAGCTCCGCGACATCACCAAGCAGTTCCCCGGCGTGCTCGCCAACGACCGGATCTCCATCTCCGCCGACCGTGGCAAGGTCCTCGGCCTGCTGGGTGAGAACGGGGCCGGCAAGACGACCCTCATGAACATCCTGTCGGGCCTCTACCGGCCCGATTCGGGCGAGATCCTGATCGACGGCGAGACACAGGTCTTCCGCGACCCGGCGGAGGCGATCAGCGCTGGCATCGGCATGGTCCACCAGCACTTCATGCTCGTGCCGGTGTTCGACGTGGTCGAGTCCGTCGCGCTGGGTTCCGAGCCCGTCTCCGGCTTAGCGGCCACGTTTGACCGGGCCACCGCGCGCGCCCGGGTGGTCGAACTGTCCAACCAGTACGGGCTCCACGTGGACCCCGATTCGAAGATCGAGGATCTCCCCGTCGGCGTCCGCCAGCGGGTCGAGATCCTCAAGGCGCTCTACCGCAGGAGCGACATCCTGGTGCTCGACGAGCCCTCCGCCGTCCTCACCCCGGGCGAGACCGAGGAGCTGTTCGGGATCATCCGCGGCCTGGCGGCCGGCGGCACCACGGTCATCTTCATCACGCACAAGCTCAACGAGGTCCTCGAGGTCGCCGACACGATCACCGTGCTGCGCCGAGGCCGCGTCGCCGGCACCGTGCTGCCCCACGAGACGAGCCGCGAGGAGCTCGCCAACCTCATGGTCGGGCGCGAGGTCGAGCTGACCGTCACGCGCGGGCCCGCGAACCCTGGCGAGACCGTGCTGGAGCTCAAGGACGTCTTCGTGCGCAACGACCGCGACGAGATGGCCGTCAGGGGCGCCAGCCTCGAGGTCCGGGCAGGCGAGATCGTCGCCGTCGCCGGGGTGCAGGGGAACGGCCAGACCGAGCTCGTGGAGGCCATCACCGGGCTGCGCCACATCGACTCGGGTCACATCAAGGTCGGGGACACGCTGCTGGACGAGGCGAAGCCGCGGAAGGTGGCCGACCTCGGCGTGGCGCACATCCCCGAGGACCGCATGCGCGACGGCCTGATCAAGGGCATGACCGTGGCTGAGAACTACATCCTCGACTCCTACCATCGCGAGCCCTACAGCAGCACCGGGCGGTTCGACCGGGTGGCGATTGCGCGGGAGGCGGCCAAGGGCGTCAAGGAGTTCGACATCCGGACGCCGTCGATCGAGACGACCGTCGGCAGCCTGTCCGGCGGCAACCAGCAGAAGGTGATCGTGGCGCGGGAGTTCTCGCGGCCCGTCAAGCTGGTCGTCGCCTCCCAGCCGACGCGCGGCCTCGACGTGGGCTCGATCGAGTACATCCACCGGCGCATCATCGAGCAGCGCGACGCCGGGGCGGCGATCCTGATCGTCAGCACCGAGCTCGACGAGGTCCTCGCCCTGGGCGACCGCGTGGCGGTCATGTTCTCGGGCCGGATCGTGGGTGTGCTCCCCTCCGAACAGGCGACCAAGGAGGCCGTCGGGATGCTCATGGGAGGCGTGCATTGAGCGGGCTGAGGCGACGGCTCCGACCGCTGGCGATCCCGATCCTCGCGGTCATCTCGGCGTTCATCGTCGGGTCCCTGTTCCTGATCTTCACCGACATCCCGGCGCTGCAGGTCCTGCCGACCCAGCCGCTCGACTTCCTGGGCACCGCGGTCGGCAACGTGATCAAGGCGTACGCCGCGCTGCTGACCGGGTCGCTGGGCGATCCGACACGGTTCGCTGATGCGTTCCGAACCCCGACGCCCGAGAACTGGGCGACCGCCATCCGCCCGATCAGCGAGACCCTCGTCGCCGCGACGCCGCTGATCTTCACGGGCCTTGCCATCGCCGTCTCGTTCCGCTCGGGCGTGTTCAACATCGGCGGCGACGGCCAGTTCGTCCTCGGCGCCCTCGGCGCGACGGCGACGGTGCTGCTGCTCCGGGACCTCCCGGCGCCCGTGACGCTGGTCGCGGGGCTGCTGGCCGGCATCGTCTTCGGCATGGCATGGGGCTTCATCCCGGGCTTCCTCAAGGCCCGGATGGGGGCCCACGAGGTCATCACCACCATCATGCTCAACTACGTGGCGCTCCAGATCGTCCAGCTGGCGCTGCGCACGCCGTTCATGCGGCCTGCCACCGGCTCCGAGCCGATCTCCAAGGTGATCGACTTCGTCCGCGTGCCCGCCCTGATCCCGCTGCCCGGCCTGCGGCTCCACTGGGGCTTCATCGTGGCGCTGATCGCGGCGGCCCTGGTGTCCTACTTCCTGTTCCGGACCACCAAGGGCTTCGAGCTCCGGGCCGCGGGCCTCAACCTGACGGCCGCCCGGTACGCCGGCATGAGCGCCGGCGGCTCGATCATCCTCGCGATGGTCGTCTCGGGCGCCCTCGCTGGCCTCGGCGGGGCGTTCCAGGTCCTGGGGACCGTGACCCAGATGTCCAACGACGTGAACTCCGGCTATGGCTGGACCGCGATCGCGCTGGCCCTGCTGGGCGGCACCAGACCCGGGGGTGTGGTGGCCGCCGCCATCCTCTTCGGCGCGCTCAACAACGGCGGCCACGAGATGCAGATCGAGACCTCGATCCCGCTCGACCTGCTGGTGTTCATCCAGGCGCTCGTCATCATGTTCGTCGCGGCGCCAGACCTCGTGCGCCAGATCTACCGACTCCGGCGGAGGGGCCCCGAGGGCGGGGCCCCGGTCGAGGAAGGAGCCGCCGCATGACGGCTGCCGCAGCCCCCGCGAATGCCGTCGTCCCCGCTGCGAGCGAGGCGGAGCGCCGCGCGCTCCAGCGAGCCCGCATCCGCGGGATTGTCATCAGCGCCCTCGGCCTGATCGCGTTCGCGCTCGCCTCGAACACGATGAACAGCGAGGTGACGTTCAAGTTCTGGGTCGTCACCCAGGGCAAGGACTTCGTCCAGATCCAGACCACGGCCGGGATGTTCTGGATCCTGACCGGCATCGCCACCGGCGGGACCGGCATCTGGCAGCTCTGGCGGGGCTCATCCACCCGCTGGCGCCGCTGGCTGATCCTGTGGCTGCCGTTGTGGGTCGCGGCCGTCGTGAGCACCCTGCTGACCGGCAAGACGGCGGTTCTCACCAACGCCTTCGCCGGGACGTTCGAGTACGCCTTCCCGATCTCGATGGGCGCGTTCGCCGCCCTGATCTGCGAGCGCTCCGGCATGTTCGACATCGCGGTCGAGGGCAAGCTGCTCGTGGGCGCTTGCGTGGGCGCGATCACGGCCAGCATGGCGATCCAGTGGCTCGGGCCGGACACGGGCATGATCGTCGGGCCGATCGTGGGGCCGCTGTTCGCCGCCCTCGCCGGTGTCGGCATCGGCGTGCTGATGGCCTGGCTCGCGATCCGCTACAAGGTGGACCAGATCATCACGGGCACCGTGGTCAACTTCGGCGCCCTGGGTCTCACCAACTTCGTCTACCTGCGCGTGCTGCAGACCTACACCGACTACAACACCCCGCCCACGATCGAGAAGGTGGACGTCCCGCTCCTCTCTGGCATCCCGGTCCTCGGGCCGATCCTGTTCCAGGGCACGCCGTACATGTACATCGGCTGGGTCGTGATGCTGGTCCTGACGTACTTCCTGTTCCGTACCCGCTGGGGCCTGCGTCTCCGTGCGTCGGGCGAGTACCCGCAGGCAGCCGGCACGGTCGGGATCAACGTGATCCGGATCCGCTACCGGGCGATGATCCTCGCCGGCGCGATCGCGGGCTTCGCCGGGTCGTACCTCTCGCTCCACTCGGCCGGCAGCTTCCAGATGAACATGTCAGCCGGCAAGGGGTTCATCGGCATCGCGGCGATGATCTTCGGCGCCTGGAACCCCATCGGCGCGTTCGGCGCGGCGCTCGTGTTCGGCTTCGCCGACTCGACCCAGCAGCTGCTCTCGCAGCTGGGCGTGGACGTGCCGCCGCAGTTCCTGGCCAGCGTGCCGTACATCCTGACCGTTGTCGTGGTCGCCGGCCTCGTTGGCCGCGTCCGCGGACCGGCCATGGCGGGGCAGCCGTACGAGCAGGGCTGAGCCGGTGAGCGCGGGCTTCAATGCGGAGGACCTGGGACGGGCTCGCGCCGTCCCAGCGTTCCACCCCTCGCCGGCGAGCGATCGGACCGCGCCGTTCGGGACGCCCGAGCGGCCGCTGCCCCTGATCATCGACAGCGACCCGGGGCTCGACGACGCGCTCGCCATCGGCCTCGCCTGCGCCAGCCCGGAGCTGCGCCTGCTCGCGGTGACCACGGTCGGGGGCAACGCGGACGTCGCGCACTGCACTGAGAACGCGCTGCGGCTGCTCCACGCCTACGGCCGCGACGACGTCCCGGTCGCCGAGGGGGCAGCGGGCGCGCTCCTGGGTGACGTCGTGCGCGCCACGGACGTCCATGGCCTCAGCGGCGTCGGCAACGCGCAGCTCCCGGAGGCACCGAACAGTCCGCGACCGGAGGGCGCCATCGCGCTGATGGCGCAGCTGATCTCGGACAGCCCGGAGCCGGTCTGCATCGCGCCCATCGGGCCGCTGACCAACATCGCCCTGCTGCTGCGGCTCTACCCGCGGCTCGCGCCGCGGGTAGAGCACGTGTGCCTGATGGGCGGCTCGATCGGCGAGGGGAACACCACCGCGGCCGCGGAGTTCAACATCCTTGCCGACCCGGAGGCCGCGGACGTCGTGTTCCGCTCCGGCCTGCCGATCACCATGATGGGCCTCGACGTGACCCACCAGGCGCTGCTCGACCGGAGGTCGGCGCAGCAGTTGCGCACCCTCGGGACCCGCTCGGGGGCCATCGCGGCCGAGCTGACCGAGTTCGCGCTCGAGCGCAACCTCGGCTGGTCCGGTTCGACCACCTCGGCGGTCCACGACGCCGTCACGATCGCCCACCTGCTCGTGCCCGACCTCGTCACTGTCGCGCGGTACCACGTGGCGGTCGAGACGGGCCACGGCCCGGCTCGCGGCCGGACCGTGTGCGACGGCCTGCCGAACCGTCTCCGCCGCCGGGGCTTCGAGGCCAATGCCGACGTCGGCATCTTGATTGATCGCGACCGCTTCGTGCGGCTGCTCCTGTACGCATACGCGAGGCTGCCGTGAGCTGTCACGACGCCGCCGTGCGCCCCGGTCCAACACCGGGCTCGTGACGGGGGTCGTGCGCGCGAGCGCCCGGTGGGTCAGCCCGCGGGCGTCAACCAGGCGGGGTACTCGGTCACGTCGATGGGCGAGCCGTCCTTGGCCGACAGGTCGAACACCCGCAGCGTGCCCCACTGGGCCCTTGCCACGGTGTAGGGGACGCTGACCGAGAAGGTGCCCCAGCAGCCGGTGCCGCACGAGGCCATGACCGGCCGGTCAGCGAGCACCTTGCCGTTCGCGTCCTTGACCTGCACCCGGAAGGCGGCTTCGAACACGTTGGCCACGCCCGACACCACGACCGGGTTGCCCGCGCCGGCACCCCACGCCGGGTGGTCCACGAAGATCGCGCGCAGGAGCTGGTCCTGGTAGGCGGAGCGCTGGCCGGGGATCCCGCCGGCCGGCTGGCCGTCGAACTCGAAGGCGACGGACTTGACCGTGGCGAACTGGGTGAGCGTGTAGACGACCTGGCCATACCGGGCGTCGGGGGCCGACGAGGCGTACCCGGCCTGGAACTCGCTCGAGAGGTCCACGGTCGCGACGCCATTCTTGATCGTGAGGCCGAGGAGCCGGGTCGATGCCGGCACCGCAGAGCCGATGGCCGGGTTCGCCGCCAGCTCGCCTGCGGCGGGGCCCGTGATGAGCTGGCGCATGGCGGCCGAGGCGACGCCGGTCGTAGCCGGGATCGTGCGGAGGACCGGCACGAGGCCCGTGTTGCCGAGCACGAAGTAGGCCCGGACGACGATGGTGCCGGTCGGGGCGGGCGACGCGGTGGGGGTCGCCGTGGTCAGGGTCGGGCCGGGGGCCGAAGGCGACGTGGCGGGAGACGACGGGGCGGCGGTCGCGGTGGTCCCGGCCGACACGGTGGGACCCGGCGTCGCATCACCCGAGGGCGGCGCGACCGAGGCGTCGCCGGTGGGTGCCGGCGAGGACGGCGTGCCGAGGGGGCCGGCCGTGGGCGTGCAGCCGATGAGGGCCAGGGCGGTGGCGAGGGACAGGAGGACGACGACTGGGCGGCCGGCGGTTCGCATGGCCGGGACCTCGGTGCGGGTTCTGGGTGGCTCAAGCATCCTGTGGGAGGATGACGCCCGGATCGCCGCCGGGTAACGGTTCGGTCACGGCGTTGGCCGGGAGCCGCAGCGTGAACACGAGCCCGCCTCCCGGACGCGGCCGCGCACGCAGCGAGCCGCCGATCAGCTCAGCGTGCTCCGCGGCGATCGCGAGCCCGAGCCCGGACGACCCGCCGCGCCGGGATGCGTCCGCCTTGTAGAAGCGGTCGAATAGGTGGGGGAGCGCGGCTGCCGGCACGCCCGGACCGCGGTCCGCGACCGTGACCACCGCGCCGTCGCGGATGCGCGACAGCGACACTTCCACGGGCGCACCCGGCGCATGCTCCCGCGCGTTGTCGAGCAGGTTGCCGAGGATGCGGTCGAGGCGCCGGGGGTCCGTGCTGGCAGGCAGCGCGGCGGTGGGCACGGTCAGCGCTGCCCCGGGGAGCCGTGCGGCGACGATGGACCCGATGACATGCCCGAGATCCACGTCCTGGAGCGCGGGTCGTTCGGCCTGGGCATCGAACCGCGAAACCTCGAGCAGGTCGTCAACGAGCGTCCGCATCCGGCGCACGTCCCCCGCGAGCAGCTCGCCCGCTCGCCGCGCGTCGGGCGGGAGGTCGGCCAGCGCGGGCTCGATGAGCGACGCCTCGGCGACGAGAGCCGCGAGGGGCGTGCGGAGCTCATGGGCCACGTCGGCGACGAACTGGCGGTTCCGTCCCTGCGCCTCCTCGAGCCGCGTGACGGTGGCCTGGAGCGAGTCGGCCATGCGGTTCATCTCCGTGGCGAGCGCCGAAAGCTCGTCGCGCCCGCCGACGGGGACTCGCGCGTGGAGGTCGCCGGTCGCGATGCGCCGCGCCGCTTCGCCGGCCGCGGCGACGGGACGCAGGATGCCGCGCGCGATGATCCCTGCGGTCACGAGCGCGAGCAGGACCGCCAGCAGCCCCGCGCCCGCCAGCCCGAGCCGCAGCTGCCCCAGCGCCTCGTCCACCGGCCGGGCGTCGAAGAACAAGTACAGGTCGGGCGGCCCGCCCAGCCGGCCGCCGACGACGAGGACGCTCCGACCGTTGACCTCCTGCCAGGCGTAGCCGAGCTGGCCGCTGGCCACGATCGAGCGGAGGCCGGGGTCGACCTCGTCGAGCGCGCCAGCGAGCAGCCGGTCGGAGACGTACACGTCGCCGTGCCCGTAGTCCGCGATCGTCTTCACGTCGCCGCGGAACTGGAACGCCGCAGGCAGCCCGCTCGCCGCGAACTGCGCTGCGGTGGCCGGCGCGGGATTCTCGGCCGGGAGCAGGACCGAGAGGTCGAAGTTTGCCTGGCGACGGGCCTCGGCGACCATCGATGAGCGTAGCGACGCGTCCACGAACGCATACACACCCAGGCCGATGCCCGCGACGGTCAGGGCGACGAGCGCGACCAGCGTGAGCGCGAGCCGCGTCCGGAGCCCGCCCGGCACGCCCAGGCGCCGCGCCGTTCGCGGACCTGCCGCCTGGCGCATCAGCTGCCGGGACGCACGGCCTTGTAGCCGGCGCCGCGGACCGTGACGATCAGCGAGGGGCTGGCGGGGTCCGCCTCGATCTTCGCGCGAAGCCGCCCCACGGCGACATCCACGAGCCTCGAGTCGCCCAGGAAGTCATAGCCCCACACATGGTCGAGGAGCGTCTCGCGGGCGAGGACCCGCCCCGGCTGGCGCGCGAGCTCGAGCAGCAGGTCGAGCTCGGTCCGGGTGAGGCTCAGGTCCCGGCCATCGAGCGTGGCGCTGCGACCGCTGGGGTCGATGGACACCGGTCCCAGCACGACGAGCCCCTCGGTGGCCTCAGCCGCATCGGCGCCCCTCCGCCGCAGCGCCGCCCGGACCCGCGCCACCAGCTCGGGCATCTCGAAGGGCTTCTTCACGTAGTCTTCGGCACCCGATTCGAGCCCCACGACCACGTCGATCGTGTCCGCCCGCGCGGTCAGCATCACCACTGGCGTCGTGGCCTCGCGGCGGATCGCGCGCAGCACCTCGAGCCCGTCGAGCCGAGGCAGCATCACGTCGAGCAGCACGAGGTCCGGCCGCTCCGCCCGCCACCGCTCGAGCCCATCGGCGCCGTCTGACGCGGTCGCCACCGTGAAGCCGGCCGCGCGAAGCCCGAGGGCAGTCACCTCGCGGATCGACGGGTCGTCCTCGACCAGCAGGATTCGGGCGTCCACGCGGTCGAGTATCGCGCCGCCGCGGTCAGCCCGCGGCGCGTTCGCGCTCCAGCTCGTGCAGGCGCTCGTCGGAAATGCCGAGCTGGTGCGCCGCCTCGTGGCGGACGGTGTCGCGGACTCGCTCGTGGACCCCCTCCACCGTCGTCGCCGACCGCAGGCAGGGCCCCCGGAAGATGGTGATCCGCGAGGGCTGGAGGCTCCAGTCCGCCCCGAGCGAGGCGCGGTTGACGCCCTCGAACAGCCCGTACATCCCGGGCACGCCGAGACGGGCGAGCTGCTCCGCCGTCGGCTCGTCCTCGATGAGCACCGCCAGCGAGCCGAGCCCGGCCCGGAAGGTCTCGGGGAGCTCGTCGAGTGCGTCGAACACCCAGTCCTCGAACGTGGCCTCGTCGATCTCGGGGGGCATCGCGTCCATGGTCGGCAGGGTACCGTCGGATCGGGTGTCACGGGCGTGCAGCCCTTTCGCGATCGGCCCGGACCTCGGGCCTCACCGGCCTGCGTGGGCCCTGGCTTGGTCCCCGTCCGATCGGTCCACCTCGGCCTTGGCTTCGACCTGCCCGCCAGCTTCGGCCCCGGCGCCAGCTTCGAGCTGCGGGCCAGCATCGGCCGCTGACGGGCCTGGGGCAGCCCACGCCGGCGGCGCCGGCTCCTCGATCGGCGGCAGGAGCGGCGTGCCGGTGATCAGCCGCGATCCTCGGCCGCTCGTGAAGAAGCTCCACGCCCAGCGCACCATGACCACGATCCGGTTGGCGAACCCGATCAGGTAGAAGATGTGGATCGCGAGCCACATCACCCAGGCGCTGAACCCGCCCTGGCGCCCCAGCGGCCCGAGCCAGCCGATGCTGGTCACGCCGCGGAGCCGGCCGATGACGGCGACGTCGCCTTTGTCCCTGTAGCGGAACGCCCCCGGCGAGCGCCCGTCCAGACGGGCCAGGACGGCTCGGCCAGCCCAGCGGCCCGACTGGATGGCGCCCTGCGCAACACCCGGCACCTGTCGGCCCTTGCTCCAAGGCTGTACCGCTGCGTCACCCAGGGCGATGATCTCGGGGTGGCCTGGCACGGTGAGGTCAGGGCGGACGAGGATCCGCCCGGCCCGATCGGTCTCGGCGCCCGTCGCCTCGGCCACGCGCCGCACGAACGTGGAGGCCTGGACGCCAGCGGCCCAGAGCGTCGTGCGGGCCGGGATCGTCTCCTCGACGCCCCCGTGCACGACCGTGACCTTGTGCGAGTCCACGTCGATCACGCGCGTTCCCGTGCGGACGTCCACGCCCAGCTTCGTGAGCTGCTGCCGGGCGGAGGCCGAGCGGTCGGGCGGGTAGGTCGGCAGGATCCGGTCCAGCGCCTCGACCAGGATGATCCGCGCGTCGGGGGAGTGGATGGAGCGGAAGTCGCGCTTGAGCGTGTCGTTGGCGATCTCGCCCAGTGCGCCCGCGAGCTCGACGCCGGTGGGGCCGCCGCCGATCACCACGAACGTTATCCACTCCTCGCGCCGTTCGCGGTTCTGCTCGCGTTCGGCGGCCTCGAAGGCGATCAGGATGCGGCGTCGGATCTCGAGGGCGTCGTCGATCGACTTGAGGCCGGGGGCGTTGGGCGCCCATTCGTCGTGGCCGAAGTACGAGTGGCGGGCGCCCGTGGCGACGATGAGCGTGTCGTAGCCCACGGGGCCGCCATCGGACAGCAACACCTCGCGGCGTTCCACGTCGATGCCCACGGCCTCGCCCAGCAGGACGCTCGTGTTGTGGCGCTTGCGCAGGATCGAGCGGAGGGGCTGTGCGATGTCGCCCGGCGAGATGGCGCCGGTGGCGACCTGGTAGAGCAGCGGCTGGAAGGTATGGAAGTTGCGGCGGTCCACGAGGGTCACGGTGACCCGGGGCTCGCGGCCCAGGACACGGGCGGCGTTGAGCCCGCCGAAGCCGCCGCCGATGATCAGCACGCGATGCGGAGACATGGCGGCGCCATGGTCGCACGGATCCCGCCCGAGGATGGCTGCAGCCGGGTTGCGGGAGGGCTGCCGACCGGTCTGGGACGCCAGTGCTTCGAGCGCGCCAAGTGCTGCGGGCGCAACCGAGCCGCCCCGCGCGAGCGCGGGTGCCCGGGCGCGTCAAATGCTGTGGGCGCGTCAGCCGCCGCGCGCGAGGGTCTCGCCGTCTGCCAGCAGCTGGTCGCGGGTCGCGGGCGAGGTCGCCTCGGCATAGACGCGGCAGAGCGGCTCCGTGCCCGAGGTCCGGATCATCACCCACGAGCCGTCGGTGACGAAGAACTTGTAGCCGTCGTGGGTCGAGAGCTCCTGGGTTCGCACCACCGCCTGCCCGGCGAGCGTGGTCGGCGCCGCCTCGCGGAGCCCGTCTACGATGCGCCGCTTGACCGCGTCGTAGCCGGCGCGCTCGAAGTGCAGGTCCGTCCGCAGGTAGTACGACGGCCCGGCGATCTCGTGGAAGCGCTCCATCGCCTTCGACACCGGCCACACCCTGCGCTCGCGCTCGCGGAGGAACAGGTCCAACAGCATGAGGTCGGCGTACACGCCGTCGCGCTCCGGGAGGTGCGCGCCGAACCCGAACCCGCCCGACTCCTCGCCGCCGAGCATGGCGCCAGTCTCGATCATCTTCGGCCCGATGAACTTGAAGCCCACCGGCACCTCGTGGACGTCAAAGCCGTAGCGCTCGCCCAGGCGCCCGACCATGGACGTGTTGTTGACGCTGCTGACCACCGGCTCGCGCAGGCCCCGGTGCTCGGCCAGGTAGTAGGCGAGCAGGCCCGTGACCTCGAGCTGGTGGATGAACGTGCCCTTCTCGTCGGCTGCGCCCGCCCGGTCGGCATCGCCGTCGAGCATGAGGCCCAGGTCGAAGCCGCCGCCGGCCAGGCGCGCGAGGGCCTCGTCGATGTTCGGGGCGATGGGCTCCGGGTTGACCCCGCCGAAGTACGGGTTGCGCTCGAGGTGGAGCTCGGTGACCCTGATCCGCCCGCCCGCGAGGAGCCGGCTGATCCATCCCGCCCCGGCGCCCCACAGCGGCTCCACCAGCACGCTCACGTCGGCGTCGCGGAGCCGGTCGAGGTCGAGCGTCTTGCGGACGTGGGCCTCGTAGTCGTTATACGGGTCGAAGCGCTCCAGCAGGCCGGTCGCCTCGGCATCGGCCAGCGGGCGGCGGTCGATCGCGAGGTCGGCGTTGCGCGCGATCTGCGCCTCGATGACCTTGAGGATGTCGGCGCCCGCGGCGGCGCCGGTCGGCGCCTTCACCTTGAACCCGTTGTCGGTCCAGGGGTTGTGGCTGGCGGTGATGACGATCGCTGCGGCCGATCCGCGCAGGACCACCTCCAGCGACGACATCTGGGTGGGCACGGCGTGGGTCGCGAGGGCGACCGGGATGCCGCGCGCGACAAGCACCTCCGCCGCCGCGGCCGCGAAGTGCTCCGACGCGAACCGCCGGTCGAAGGCGATCACGACCCCCTTCGCCTGCTCGCCCCTGGCCTCGACGTACTCGGCCACGCCATCGGCGCACCGGCGCACGGCATGGAAGGTGTAGTCCTCTGCCGTGCGGGCACGCCAGCCGTCCGTCCCGAAGACGATGGCGGGCGCTCGGTTGGGCTCGACGGTGGGCGTCACGGGCGGTACCTCGGGATGGCGCGTCGCGGTCGGGGGCTTTCGGCGCCGGATGGGGTGGCGGTGCAGTACCGGGAGGATACCGGGCCTGCGGTCTGGCGAGTTCGGCTTCCCGAGGACGCCTGTCGGCGGGGCGCCCGCCGGCCGGGCGCTCGCCGCCCGAGCTCAGCCCGTGGCGAGCCAGTCGCGCAGCGCCGCCTCGAGGGCCTCCCGGGTCCCGTCGATCCGCCCTTTGAAGCGCACCGGGCGGCGCAGGACGGCCGCGAGCTGCGGCGGGAGCGCCGCGCCGGCCGCGAGGTTCGGGACCTCGCGAACCAGGGCCAGTTCGGCGTCACCGGTGGGCATCGGCGCCTCGGGCGGCTGGTCGGTCAGCGCGCGCATGACGTCGCCCGCGAACTTGCCCCAGTGCGCGGTCGCCACGATCAGCACCGGCCGGTCCCCGCCGAGCCGTTCGGCGACCTTCCAGGCGACAGCCGTGTGCGGGTCGAGGAGGTAACCGCGCTCGCGCTGGACCGCGGCGATGGTCTCGAGGCAGGTGGCGTTGTCCACCCAGTCGCCGGCGAAGCTCTTGCGCAGGCGCGCGAGCGTCGCCGCGTCCACCTCGAACCGGCCCTTCGCCCGGAGCTCGGCCATCCAGCCCCGGACGCGCTCCGGGTCGCCGGTGAGGTCGAACAGGAGCCGCTCGAGGTTGCTCGAGACCAGGATGTCCATCGACGGCGACGGCGTCCTGACCAACGACCGGGTGCTGATGTCGTACACGCCGGTCGCGATGAAGTCCGCGAGCACGTTGTTGCGGTTGCTGGCGCAGATCAGCCGGCCGATCGGGGCGCCCATCCGGCGCGCGTACCACGCCGCGAGCACGTTGCCGAAGTTCCCGGTGGGGACGCAGACGTCGAGCAGCTCGCCAGCGCGCAGTCCGCCGCTCGCCCGGAGGTCGGCGCAGGCCGAGAGGTAGTAGACGACCTGCGGCAGCAGGCGGCCCCAGTTGATCGAGTTCGCCGAGGACAGCGCGATCCGGTGCCTTGCCCCCAGCTCCGCGGCGAAGGCGTCGTCCTCGAACACCCGCTTGACCGTGGTCTGGCAGGCGTCGAAGTCGCCCTCCACCCGGAACACGTTGACGTTGCGGCCGGGCCGCGTTGTCATCTGACGCTCCTGGAGCGTCGAGACGCCGGCGTCCGGGAACAGGACGGCGATCTTCGTGTGATCGCGATCCGCGAAGCCCTCGAGGGCGGCCGCGCCGGTGTCGCCGCTGGTGGCGACGAGGATCAGGTAGTCCCGCTCCTTGCCCCCCGCAGCCGCGGTCGCCTCGATCGAGGCGCTGAACAGGCGAGGCATGAGCTGGAGCGCCATGTCCTTGAACGCGAGTGTCGGGCCGTGCCACAGCTCGAGGACGTGGCGGCCGTCGCCGAGGTCGCGGACGGGCGCGATGGCGGGATCGTCGAACTGCGGGCCGTAGGCGCCGGCGATGGCCTCGCGGAGGACCTCTGGCGCGAGGTCCGGCTCGAAGCTGCTCAGGACGCGCTCGGCACGCTCGGGGTAGGGGAGGCCCGCGAGCCTGTCGATCTCGCCCAGGCTCATGGTCGGCAGCTGCTCCGGCACGAACAGCCCGCCGCCCGGGGCGATGCCCTCGAGGATGGCCTCGGAGAAGGCGCGCGGCCGATGGGCCAGACCGCGCGTGTCCAGGTACTGCATCAGGCGATGGTAGCCAATGCAGTGCGCCGGGCGGACGGCGGGCATCGCAGGCTGTCGATCGTCGTCCGGTGACCGTGGTCTGGCGCGGCGTTCACCAGCGCTTCGGGTTGCTCACCGCGCAGCATGGGCCGCTCCCGGGGCCTTGCCAACCTCGTGCCGCCGTGTGCCGACGCGCGAACGGGCGCTCGAACCCCCGGACCCGTTGATCTGTCGCCAGAAACGGTCCGCGGCGTGCTCGCCTTGACACGTTCCGCGATGATGCATCGACCAGGGAGGTGGGTGGAGCGAGGAGCCTGCCGCTGGCGCCATGACCGACGCCGTCGCTGCGGATCATGGCGGAGGGCTCACTTCGGACCATTCCGGGGGGGCACGACCGGAAGGCGGCTCGATGGTCTCGTTGAATGTCCACTTCTTCGTGCGGCGCTGGCGCGTCTTCGGCGTCGTCGTCCTCATCGCGGTGGTGGCATTGCTCGAGATCGTCACGTTCATCGAGCAGTCTGCCGCCGCGGACCGCTCGGGCCACATCCTCGCCGATCTGGCCGCCGACGTGAACCTGCAGAGTGCGCGCGAATGGCGGGTCATGGCCGAAGGCGCACTCTCCTCAGAGCTGCAGGCCGAGATCGAGGACAGCTGGGGGGAGATCGAGTCGGCGCTCGGAGCGCTCCAGGCCGCCACTCCCGCGACCACCGTCCCACTCGAGGATCTCGGGGGACTCGTTGCCCGCTATCGGTCGGCGATGTCCGACGAGTTCGACGTCATCGCGGCGGGCCAGATCGCCGAGGCGAGGGTCGTCGACGAGGCCCGGGTGGACCCCGCGTTCCGGGAGCTTCACGCCCAGATCGACGACCTCGAGATGAGGTTCGCGGTCTTCGCCGATCAACGGCGCACGTTCGCGCTGGGCAGTGCGATCGCGACGTTGCTGCTCGCAGTTGGCGCGATCGGGGTCCTCCTCGCACTCCGTGACGCCGGACGGCGCGCGACCGAGGAAAGCGAGGCGCGGTTCAGTGCCCTCGCCCAGAACACCTCGGACGTCACCGCGATCGTCGACCAGGCGGGCACGATGCGCTACGTGACCGCGTCAGTCGCCCGAGTGCTCGGCTATCGGCCAGAGGACGTGCTCGGCAGGCCCTTTGGCGACCTCGTGCACCCGGAGGACCGCCAGGCCCTGGGCGACGAGCTCAGCGCTCCGGCGGACCGAACGCCGCGACCCGTGCTGACGCGACTGCTCCACAGGGACGGTTCGTGGCCCTGGTGCGAGACCCTGGTCGCGAATCTCCTCGCCGAGCCGGCGATCCGCGGCATCGTCATCACCACCCGGGACGTCACCGAGCGGGAGAACCTTCGGCTCGACCTGGCGCATCGGGCGACGCATGACGATCTGACCGGGCTGCCCAACCGAGCCCTCTTCGCGGACCGGCTGCAGCATGCGCTGGCTCGTCGCCCCGAGACTGACCTCCTGGACCGTGCGGTCCTCTTCCTCGACCTCGATGGCTTCAAGACCGTCAATGACAGCCTGGGTCACGTCGCCGGGGATGAGGTCCTGCGCGCCGTGGCGGGGCGGCTGCTGGCCTGCCTCCGACCGGCCGACACCGTCGCCCGCCTCGGCGGCGACGAGTTCGCCGTCGTCCTCGAGGACGTGCGGGGTGTCCCACAGGTCGAGGAGGTCGCCGACCGGATCCTCGATGCGGTGGCCCGGCCGATCCCAGTGAGCGGGCAGGAGATACGGCTGACCGCCAGCCTGGGGATCGCGATCGCGAGACCGGACGTTTCGGCTGAGGATCTCCTTCGGGAGGCGGACAGCGCGATGTACCTCGCGAAGCGCCGCGGTGGCGGTCTCCGCGCGCAGTTCGAGTGACCGCCGAGTCGACCATCGGAGGACGCCTCTCGAGCGTGACGGGTTCTGCCTGCAGCACCAGCCCTTGGTCCATGCCGTGTTGGATTGCCCACGCGCAGGTGACCGCCCGCCGCGCGCTCGGGAACGCAAGCGTAGAGCCGTCCCCCGGCGTCTCCACGACCGTGCCGCCTCGTGCCGCGGTGGCGTCCGCGATCAGGGCGTTGTGCCGTCGGAGGCGTAGAGCCCGTGGTCGCCGAGGTCAGGATCCCCGTGACCGTGGCAGGCGGTCGTCGTCGACGAGCTGTCGTGCGTCGATGGACAGCCCCCTGCTCATTCGGTGAGCTGATACCCCGAACGGACTCGTTCGTCCACAGGCTCCCATCGCGCCCACGACGAGGGTTCGGGCGGGGTGTGTCGGATCCCGGAGCGTGAGATGATGCCGAACGCGTCCTCATCGCCAGAGAGTGAGGCGCCGCCGTGTCCCGACAGGGACCTATGCCCGGATGCGAACGGCGGCGTGCCGCTGGAGCTGTCGCTCGGGGGCGGCTACTCGCTCCGCGGCGGCGGCATGCAGTACCGCGTCGCGGTGACCGCGACCGGCCACGTGGACGACAGCGGCAAGCTCGCCAGCATGGACATCCAGACCGACGGCAGCCTCGCGTCTCAGCCGCAGACGCGCCAGAGTGGCCCCGGTGCGGCACCGATGTACATCGAGTTGCGCACCAGCTTCAGTGCCGGCGTGGCCGCCGGCGAGGCCGCCAACGCCACCGGCAGCGTCCCCCGGGTACTCCTCCCAGATCGACGAGGCGTTCGTCAGGTCGGCGATCTCGATCACCGTCGGCATGGGCACCGTCGCCACGGTCCTCGGGTTCGGGTCGGCGGAGCGACAGTGGACGACCGGCTACTGCGTGGAGATCGCGGTGCCGGAGATGGACGCAGGCGGCTCCAAGACCGTCGCGCCAGGTTCCACCACGCCCTTCACCGCCAACGTCCGCCACAAGTTCGAGGGTGCCGACCTGGTCGTGCCGGTCACCGCGACCCTCGGCTCCGGCGGGGTCTCGGTCAACCCGTCCGGCAACCCGGTCCCGGCGCCAGCCAGCTTCCAGTTCAAGGCGCCTGACCAGGATCGCCAGACTGCCATCGTCAACCTGGAGACCCACTCCAAGCGGGGGATCGCGACCCTCGCGAGCACGTTCCTGACCGGTAGGTCGGCCTACACCGTCGACGGGACGTACTTCCGCGTGTACCACTTCACGGGCACGGTCTGCGACCTCGCGCACCCGTTCAAGCTGAACGCGGACGCACCCGAGATCGTGGCCAAGGGCGTGTTCTCATTCACGCCCGCGGGCGCGGACGGCGGAACGTGGAGGTACGCGGGCAAGGTGGGCCCCACCACTGGTGGGGCGCTCCCCTACAAGGGCAGCGGTGGCTACACCGTGATCTTGCCGACCAACAGCACCCCCGGCGGCGTTCCCGTCCTGCGCATGGCTGGTGGCACCGACTGGACGGTCACGGCGTCGGTCGTGGGCACGATGCCGCTGGGCAAAGGGGTCCACCTGGGGCCGGGCGACGACGTCAAGCTCGTCCCCACGCCTCCTTGCAGGGGGTAGCGCCCCAGGCCTCTAATGTCGGCGGCAGTGGCCCCGCCATCGGCTCTGCCCGGACGTTGAGCTCAACATGCCCGCTCGAAGGCAAGGCGGCGCTCAGTTGGCCGGCCCTTCACTCGCGCCGGGCTACCATTGACCCCCCGTGACGTCCATCGCTCCGAACGACCTCGTCCAGCTCCACCTGTCATCAATAGGCGGAAGTTCGGGCACGAACGAGCGCCGCCACTGCTGCGATCCAGCTGGGGTCGCGGGTCAGGCTCCGCGAGATACCCCGTGGACTTGGAAGCCGGTCGCTCGCGCGGCCGTGCCGAGCTCGTCGTCGTGCGTCGCGAACACGAGTCTCTCGACGCTGTCCCGGACCAACAGGGCGCTCGCGAGATGGATGGCGTCGAGTGAGCCCAAGGCAGTCGGGAACGGCTCAGCGGCACGCTCGAGCACGACCGAATCCAGCGCGACCAGGCTGAACGCGTCGATGGCCTCGAGCACGTCGGCACGGTAGTCGGCGATCTGCCGGTCGTCGAGGCCGAGTCGGACTCGTGCCCGGTCGATCGTGCGCAGGCACTCGAGCCGGATCAGCTCGCTGGAGACCGGATTGGTGATCGATGGCCAGAGCTCGAGGCGGCCCGGCTCGCCCAGGACGACGCGGAGCAGGACCGAGGAGTCGACGTAGACGTTCAACGGTCCCGTCGCTCCTCGAGGAGGAGCTCGCTCGATGGGACCGGCCAGCCGGCGGGGGCGCGTCGCCGGTCGCGGATCTCCGGAAAGCCACGACCGGGCTGGATCAGGCGGACGTGCCTGCCGGGCGGGGGCAGCGGCACGATTCGCGCGATGGCGCGGTTCCGGTCCATGACCTCGACCTCCGCGCCACCCTCGACCGCCCGGAGGTGCTCGGACAGGCGGTCCTTGAGCTCGGCGATCTTCACCTGTCTCATGGCTAGATATAGCCATAACAGGACCTGCATTGTCAAGACCCGTCGTGCCTGCCCCTGGGCCAGGCACGTACGCGATGGCGCTGCGCCCGCCACCCACCGGTCGCGGGCTACCATTGACCCCCGTGACGTCCATCGCTCCGAACGACTTCGTCCACCTCCACACGCACAGTGAGTTCAGCCTGCTCGACGGGCTCGGCCGGATCACGGATCTGGTTGACACCAGCGTCAAGCACGGCTTCGACAGCCTCGCGGTGACGGACCACGGCGCGCTCTACGGGAGCGTCGCGTTCTACCAGGCGGCGACCAAGGCGGGCCTCAAGCCGATCATCGGCGTCGAGACCTACGTCGCACGGCGCTCGATGCGAGACAAGGAGGGCAAGGCCGACAGCCAGCCCTACCACCTGGTCCTGCTCGCGACCGACATGGTCGGCTACCAGAACCTCTGTCGGCTGGTCACCGACGCCCACATCGACGGTTACTACTACAAGCCGCGCATCGACCGGGAGCACCTCGCCAAGCACAGCCAGGGCCTCGTCGGCATGTCAGCGTGCCTCAGCGGCGAGGTGCCCAAGGCGCTCGAGGCGGGCGACTGGGAGCTGGCCCGCAAGCTCGCCAAGGAGTACGAGGACATCCTGGGCAAGGGCCGCTTCTTCCTCGAGCTCCAGGACCACAAGATCCCCGACCAGCGCCGGCTCAACGAGCAGCTCCTGCGCCTCTCGCCCGAGACCGGCATCCCGCTGATCGTCACCAACGACCTCCACTACGTCCACCCCGAGCAGCACGACGCGCACGACGTCCTGCTGTGCGTGGGGACGGGCAACAACCTCGACACCCAGAACCGGATGCGGTTCGAGGGCCCGGACTTCTACCTCAAGACCGCGGACGAGATGTTCCGCCTGTTCCCGGACCAGCGCGAGGCCCTGCTCAACACCCGCCGCGTCGCCGAGATGGTGGACCTCAAGCTCCCCCTGGGCGAGCTGCGCATCCCGCACTTCCCGGTGCCCGAGGGCGAGACGACCGAGACGTGGCTGCGCAAGGAGTGCGAGGCGGGGCTCGTCCGCCGCTATGGCACCGTCAGCCCCGAGACCCAGGCGCGGCTCGACTACGAGCTGGGCGTCATCATGCAGATGGGGTACGCGGGCTACTTCCTGATCGTGGCGGACTTCGTCCGCTTCGCGAAGAGCCAGGGGATCGCCACCTCGTGCCGGGGCTCGGCACCGGGCTCCATCGTGACCTACACGCTGGGCATCACGCCGGTGGACCCGCTCCATTACGGCCTGCCGTTTGAGCGCTTCCTCAACCCAGACCGAGTGACGATGCCCGACATCGACATCGACTTCGAGGACGAGCGCCGGGAAGAGGTCATCAACTACGTCAGCCGCAAGTACGGCCAGGACCACGTGGCGCAGATCATCACGTTCGGCACCATGCTCGCCCGGGCGGCCATCCGCGACGTCGGGCGGGTCATGGGCATGGGCTACGGCGACGTGGACCGGATCGCCAAGGCGGTGCCCAACCAGCTGGGCATCAGGCTCGCCGACGCGCTCGAGCTCAGCCCCCAGCTCAAGGAGATGCACGACAGCGACCCGCAGGTCAGCAAGCTGATCGGGTTCGCCCAGCAGCTCGAGGGTGTCGCGCGCAACGCCTCCACGCATGCCGCCGGCGTGGTGATCTCGCGGGAGCCCCTCACCGAGCTGATGCCGCTCCAGAAGGCGACCAACTCGGACGCCCTGATGACCCAGTACGAGATGCACGGCATCGAGGCGCTGGGCCTGCTCAAGTTCGACTTCCTGGGCCTGTCCAATCTCACGATTCTGCGTCGCGCCGTGGAGCTGATCGAGGAGAACCGCGGTGTCCGGATCGACCTCGACGCGATCCCGCTCGACGACGCCAAGACGTTCGAGCTCCTGGCGTCGGGCGAGACGACAGGCGTGTTCCAGCTCGAGTCCGCGGGCATGCGCCGCTACATCCGCGAGCTGCGCCCGACGGCCGTGTACGACTTGGCGGCGATGGTGGCGCTCTACCGCCCGGGCCCGATGGACAACATCCCCACCTACATCCGCCGCAAGCACGGCCAGGAGCGGGTCGAGTACCTGCACCCGCTGCTCGAGCCGTTCCTCGAGCGGACGTTCGGCGTGTTCGTGTACCAGGAGGACATCATGGCCGCCGCCGTCGCGCTCGGCGGCTTCTCGGGCCCCGAGGCGGACATGCTCGGCTACGCCATCCGCAAGAAGAAGTCGGCGGTGCTGCGCTCGATGAAGGAGACCTTCGTCGAGCGGGCGGCCGAGCGCGGCGTCTCGGCGTCCACGATCGACGCCGTGTTCAAGGCGTTCGAGCCGTTCGAGCGGTACGGGTTCAACAAGGCGCACGCGACGACGTACGGGCTGATCGCCTACCAGACCGCGTACCTCAAGGCGAACTACACGGTCGAGTACATGACCTCGGTCCTGTCGGCCTTCCGCGACAACGCCGAGAAGGTCGCCGCGGCGATCGCCGAGTGCCGGCGGCTGGGGATCGACGTGCGCACGCCCGACGTGCACAGGAGCCACCTCGGCTTCACCGTCGAGGAGGACGCGATCCGGTTCGGCCTGCTGGCGGTCAAGAACGTGGGCGAGGGCGCGATCCAGTCGATCATCGACGCCCGCGAGGCGGACGGCGAGTTCCGCTCGCTGACCGACCTCTGCTCGCGGGTGGACGTGCGCCTCGTGAACCGCAAGGTCCTCGAGTCGCTGATCCGGGTCGGCGCTCTCAACGCCTTCGGCCACCCGGCCCAGCTGCTGCTGGGCCTCGAGGATGCACTGGCCACAGGCCAGGCGGCGCAGCGCGACCGGGTGTCGGGCCAGACCAGCCTGTTCGACATGGGCGGCGACGACGGCACCGCGCTCGAGAAGCCGCTGCCCGTGACGCCCGAGACGCCCGTGCGCGAGCGCCTCCGCTGGGAGAAGGATCTGATGGGGCTCTACCTCTCGGACCACCCGATGGGCGAGGTGGCGGATCGCATCGGGCTGTTCGTGACCGCGTACTCGGGCGACCTCAAGGATGAGGCGCTCGACGGCCAGCGCGTGGTGCTGGGCGGCATCGTGACCGGGATCCGGATCGTGCTTACCAAGGCGAAGTCCACGATGGCCGTGGTCACGATTGAGGACCTCCAGGGCACGATCGAGGTGGTGGCCTTCCCCAGGACCTACGAGCAGACCATGGGCGTGTGGCGCGACGGCGCGATCCTGCTGGTCGCGGGGCGCGTGGACCATCGGGGCGAGGAGGTGTCGGTGCTCGCGGACTCTGTGTGGGACTGGGACACCGTGGCGGAGGCTGGGCCCGACGCGTTCGCGAGAGAGGTCGGCTCGCTCGACAAGCGGAGCCGGCGTGGACCGGGCGGGCCGGGCGGTGGCCCGAACGGCGGCGGCAACGGCCTTCCGGGACTCGGCGGCGGGAACGGCGCCAACGGCACCGGCGGCGGTCCCAGCAGTCATCGTCGCGAGCCCGTGGCCGTCGGTCCCAGCTCGCCGGCTGTCTCGCCCCTGCGCACCCCGGCGTCGGCGCCAGCCTCGTCCGCGGCCCTACCGCGCGTCGCCCCGGGCGAGCCGGTGCCGACCTACCACGAGCCGCCCGGCCTCGCGGACGCCGCGGGCGCCGACGAGCACGACGAGCCCGCGCTCCCCGACGAGCAGCGGGCCCGGGCCGCGGTTGCGGCGCAGGCGCCCTCGCGCCCCGTCGAGGCGGCACCAGGTGCCGTGCTCAACGTGCGGTTCGCGCGCGAGGCCGGCACGGAGCGCGTGGTCTCGGCCATGCAGGTGTTCCGAGCGGTCCTCCGCGAGCGGCCCGGGGCGACGCGCGTCGTGGTGCACGTGCCTGCGCCGGGCGGCCACGCGCTGCCGATGGAGCTCCGCGGCGTGGCCTACGACGCCGAGCTCGAGGCCGAGGTGCGCCGCCGCGTTGGCGACGGCGTGATCGACCTGACCCTGGGCTGAGCGTCAGCCCTCGGAGACCACGCGCCCGTAGCCGACGACCGTCGGGCTGTGCCACACGCCGCCCGAGGTGTAGACGTCCGACTCGATCAGCGCGAGGATCTCGGCCTCGTTCGCGCCGCGGATGAGCAGGACCGCCTTCGAGAAGTCGGCGGTGCCGCCCGCCTCGATGACCCTGCCCTCGGCGCGGAGCCGCGCCAGCCGCGACAGGTGCTCCACGCGGAATGCGGGCCGGCGCTCGCGCGCGTCGGGCGTGTAGGGGACCTCGACCAGCCAGACCTGCTCGATGCGGACACCGGGCGGGAGGTCCGAGCCCGGCTCCGGAACAGGCGCCGAGGTCATCGCCAGTGGAGCCTGCGCTGGCGGCGGCCCGGGCGTCCCTGCCACCGGAACGGGCACGGTGCGCGCAACCCCGGTCGGTGTCGAACCGCGCAGGCGCCGCACCTCCACCAGTCCGGCGATCTTGTCGGTGAACTCCGCCCGGATCCGGTTGAGGTCGGGACGGGCGACGTCGAGCTCCTCGGCCAACCGATTCACGAGCCATGACTCGGTGGCATCGATGTGGTCGTCGGCGGCGACGACCAGCAGGCAGCAGCGCAGCAGCTGCTCGCGCTCGTCAGGCGTGGAGATCGCCCTGAACTCGCGGGTGACCAGGAAGTCGTCCGTGGCCCCGAAGTGCTCGACCCGCGTGGACGCCAGCTCGGCGACCAGCGCCGCCGTCGCCGCGTCGAGACCGCCCACCTCGGCCACGAGCCGCGCGATCTCGGCCTCCTCGACCGGCGAGATCGCCACGTCCACGCGAGCGGCCCTCGCCAGCAGGTACGCGAAGGCGGCGACGAAGCGGGCGCGGTCGGCGGGCATGGCGCCCAGGCGGGCGGCGATCCGCCGAACGCTCTCGGTGTCGCCCACGGGGGCGGGAGTGGCGGGCGTCGTGGCCGCGCCGCGACCGATGCCGAACATGGACTGGAACAGGCTCATGAGGTCTCCGACCGCGCTGCAAGAGCCGTCATCGTAGCGGAGGATCATGCGGCACCTCCGCGTTCCAGACACACGGCGACCAGCGCGGTGTCTGCCGGCAAGACCGGCCCGTGCGGGAGGCGGCGGGCCAAGCCTCGGAGGACCTCCGATGGAGGAGCCGCTGCCGGTCAGCGCGTGAGGTCCTCGAGCTCCTCGCCGTTGATCAGCTCGACCCCGTGCTGCTCGGCGAGGTCGCGCGCCGGATCGGTGAAGTCCGACGTGGTCACGAGGACCAGGTGCTCGGCGCGGTGGTGGCGGATGCCCAGAGCCATCAGCAGCTGGACGTCCCGCGAGCCCACGGGATGTCCCGGGGCGTGCCGCTTGCACTGGACCACGGTCGCCCACCCTCCGGGGGCTGTCCCCACGAGGTCGGCGACGAGATCGCCTGGCCCGCCGGTGGGCGTGAGTCGATACCCATGCCGTCCGAGGACCTGCCCGACGGCCGTCTCGAACTGCGTCGGCGTCATCGCGAGAAAGTCGTCCACGGACGCCCGCACGGGCCCCGCCCTGCGGCGCAACGCGGTCAGCGACATCGCCGCAGTCGCCGCGAGCACTGGCCCTAGGGCCGCCCCGATGCCGAGCGTGAGGCCCGAACGTCCGGCTGGCCCGCCCAGCGCGGACGCGAGGAGCGAGACCCCCTCCACGGCGAGCAGCCCGAGCCCAACCCAGCCGAGCACTGACCAGCCCGTGCGCTTGGCCCTCGTGATCAGCCCGGCGTCCGGGCTCGTGCGCATGCGGCGCGTCGTCAGGGCGAGCAGGACGAGGAGCGCGATGACCGCCACGGCCACCCGCAGCGGGACGGCCGACGCGAGCCCTGCCGACAGCGCCAGTCCCCCGAGGAAGGCCAGCCCGACGGCCCAGACCCGCACGAGCCGGGCGACGTCAAGCCGCAACTGGATGTGCGTATTGCGGAGGCTCTCGTCGGCTGCGTTGTCGAGCCCGCCGGTCTCGTCGAGTCCGCCGGCTGCCTCGTCGGCCCCGTCCTCCCCGGCGAGCGAGTCCCCCGGCGCCCCGTCATCGGCAAACGCCTCCTCGGACACCGTGGCGTCGGCTGGCTCAGCGTGCTGCCGCAGGTCAGCAAGGTGGGCGTCGTACCAGCTCCGGCGCGTCGGGTCCGTCAGCCAGGCCCGGGCGATGTTCAGCCGGACGGCGCGGTCGCCGGCGCCCGGCCCCACGCGGTCGGGGTGGTTGCGCAGCTGGAGCGACCGATACGCCGCCTGGATCGTCTCGACCGATGCGCGCTCGCTGACCTCCAGCTCCGCGTACAGGTCGAAGTCGGGGATGTCGTCGGCCATCGCGCCGAGGATGCCACGGACGGCTGCGACACCGGACGCGAAAGCCGCGTGCAAGGCCGCGGCGGTGTGCGCCGAGGCCGCGTGGATGCCGACGGGGCCACAACCGGCACGCGCGCCATCCCGAGCGGCGCGGCGCCGGCCGTCGGGGACCCGGGCGAGGACGCCGCCCTCGAGGACGATCGGTGGGCGCGTCGGGGCTGGTAGCGAAGGTGGGATTCGAACCCACACGAGGTTGCCCCCAGCGGTGTTTGAGACCGCCGCGTCTGCCGTTCCGCCACTTCGCCCCGCGACATCGTAGCCGAGCGGGAACCTCGCGCGTGGGGGCGCCGTCTGGTCGGCGATGCTCAAGCTGCGTTCCCAGCCCGGCCACGAGGGCCGACCCGCCCGATGCTAGACTCGCCGCGCCTCACCATTGCCGTCAGGGGGGTCGAACCCGTCGTGGAGGACGCCCGGCCGCTCGAGGCCGCGGAGGAACTGGTCCAGCGTCGTGACCTGGTCCTGATCGAGCAGGCCCGCGGCGGCTCGCTCGACGCCTTCAACGGCCTCGTCGAGCTGTACCAGGACCACCTGTTCGCCCTCGTCGTGCGCATGGTGCCCGACCGGGACCAGGCGTCGGACGCGGTCCAGGAGGCGTTCTTCTCCGCCTTCCGGAACCTGCGCTCGTTCCGCGGCGGCAGCGTCCGCTCCTGGCTCAGCCGCATCGCGATCAACGCGGCCATGGACCAGCAGCGCCTCCGCAAGCGGCGGCCCTCGCAGCCCTACCCCGAGCTCGAGGACGACAACTGGCAACCGCCTGCCGGCCCCGAGGCGGACCCGGAGCGGACCGCGCTGGGGATCGAGCGCGGGCGCGTGCTCCAGGCGGCGCTCGGGGCCATCACGCCCGACCAGCGCAACGCGATCGTGCTGTTCGACGTGGAGGGCTACGACTACCAGGAGATCGCGGACCTCACAGGCGTGTCGCTCGGCACCGTCAAGTCGAGGATCCATCGCGGCCGACTCGCCCTGCGTGAGCGGCTCACCGGTTCGATGAGCCTCTTCCGGGGGGACGAGGGATGACCCGCATGCCCGACCCCGCCCGCGACCCCGCCCGGGGCCACGCCGCCCACGACGAGCTGCTCGTCGCCGCCCACGCGGCGGGCGACGCGTCGGGCCGCGATCTCGGGCGCGCAGCGGCCCTGGTCGCGTCCTGCCCCGAGTGCGCCCGCCTCCACCGCGAC
>JAJZRG010000020.1 GCA_021802825.1 Chloroflexota bacterium | reverse complement strand
CGGGCCGCGCCGCGGGCCCCCGGCTCGGGCCGGGACCCGCGCACGCCGCTGCGCGCGGCGACCCCGGCACGACTCGGCCGCCGGCGCGCGGCGGGGGTCCCGGGCGGCAGCCGGTGGACGGCTTCAGGGACGGGACACTGGCCGGCAATGGCCTTGCGAGGGTGGCGCGGCCCGCCGAACCCCAATCGCAACCCGCACAGGCTTGTCCGCTGGGCCCCGAATCGGTAGCATGAGAAAAACCCCGGAGGACCTGTGCCCATGGCGAAGTATGTCTTTGTGACTGGAGGAGTGACCTCCTCACTCGGCAAGGGCATCACCGCCGCTTCTGTCGGGCGCCTGCTCAAGGCGCGGGGCCTGAAGGTCTCCATCCTCAAGCTCGACCCGTACATCAACGTGGATCCCGGGACCATGTCGCCGTACCAGCACGGCGAGGTGTTCGTCACCGACGACGGCGCCGAGACGGACTTGGACCTGGGCCACTACGAGCGGTTCATCGACGAGAACCTCTCGCAGGTCTCCAACGTCACGACCGGCCGCATCTACTCGGCGGTCATCGCGAAGGAGCGCCGCGGGGACTACCTCGGCGGGACCGTCCAGGTCATTCCGCACATCACCAACGAGATCAAGGAGCGCATCACGCGCGTCGCCCGCGATGGCGACCCGGACGTGGTGATCGTCGAGGTCGGCGGCACCGTGGGCGACATCGAGAGCCTGCCGTTCCTCGAGGCCATCCGCCAGATGCGCAAGGACCAGGGGCGCCATAACGTCCTGTACGTCCACGTGACGCTGCTGCCGGCCCTGGCCGCCACCGGCGAGCTCAAGACGAAGCCCACCCAGCACTCCGTGAAGGAGTTGCGCGGCATCGGCATCCAGCCGGACGTGATCGTCCTGCGCTCGGACAGCGACGTCCCCGACGAGATCCGCGAGAAGATCGCCCTGTTCACGGACGTGGACGTCGACGCGGTGATCCCGGCCCCGACCGCGTCCACGATCTACGAGGTCCCGCTCCAGTTCGAGTCGTTCGGCTTTGGGCGGCTCGTCGTGCGCGAGCTGGGACTGGGCGACCCTGACGCCGTGCCCAACCTGGACGGCTGGCGCGCCCTGGTCGAGCGGATCAAGGCGCCCAAGCCGACGCTCGAGATCGCGCTCGTGGGCAAGTACATCGAGCTCCCGGACGCCTACCTGTCGGTGACCGAGGCCCTGCGCCACGCGGCGTGGGCGAACGGTGTGGACGCCAAGATCCGCTGGGTGGACAGCGAGCAGCTGGACAAGGACAACGTGGACGGGCGCCTCGCAGGCGCGGCCGCGGTGCTGGTGCCGGGGGGCTTCGGCCACCGCGGGATCGAGGGCAAGGTGCTCGCGGCGAACTGGGCGCGAACCCGGGGCAAGCCGTACCTCGGGCTGTGCCTCGGCCTCCAGTGCGCGGTGATCGAGTTCGCCCGGGAGGTCATGGACACCTCCGACGTCAACTCCACCGAGTTCGACATGTTCACCACCAACCCGGTGATCGACTTCATGCCCGACCAGCGGGACCTCGAGGACAAGGGCGGCACCATGCGGCTGGGCCTTTACCCTGCCAAGCTCGCCCCCGGGTCCAAGGCCCGCGCGGTGTACGGCGCCGAGGTGATCTACGAGCGGCACCGCCACCGGTTCGAGGTCAACAACCGCTACCGCGCGGCCCTCGAGGGCGCCGGGATGGTCCTCTCGGGCACCTCGCCCGACGGCCGTCTGGTCGAGATCGTCGAGCTGCGCGACCACCCCTGGTTCGTCGCGAGCCAGTTCCACCCCGAGTTCAAGTCGCGGCCCGAACGCCCGCACCCGCTGTTCCACGGCTTCGTCGCCACGGCTCTCGCCCTGCGCGACGGGACCCATCCGGTCCTCACCCCCGTTGGCCAGCAGGCCGAGGACGACCGCGCGACCGAGGCTGTCCCCGCGTCCTGACGCGGTCGCCGCGTCCCGCGGGCCCCGCTCCGGTGCCGTCGCCACCTGGAGGCTCGCCATGAAGCTGTTCCTCGACACCGCCGACATCGACGAGATCCGGACCGCCGTCCGCTGGGGCGTGATCGACGGCGTCACCACCAACCCCACCCTGTACGCCAAGGTGAAGGGCGCGACCTACGACGACATCCTGCGCGAGATCTGCGGGCTCACCCCGGGGCCCGTGTCGGCCGAGGTGGTCGCTGACGACGTCGAGGGCATGCTCACCGAGGGCCGCCACTTCGCGAAGATCGCGCCCAACATCGTGGTGAAGGTGCCGATGACCGAGAACGGCCTCGAGGCGATGTCGCGCTTCAAAGCCGAGGGCATCAAGACCAACTGCACGCTGATCTTCACGGCCAACCAGGGGCTGCTCGCTGCCAAGGCGGGCGCGTCGCTCCTCTCGCCCTTCGTCGGTCGGCTCGACGACATCAACGAGGAGGGGATGACCTGCATCCGGGAGCTCGCGGAGATCGTCAACTTCTACGATCTGGATGCCGAGGTGCTGGCGGCGTCGATCCGCCACCCGCGCCACGTGACCGAGGCTGCCCTCGCCGGCGCCCACGTGGCCACGCTGCCGTTCAAGGTGCTCCAGCAGATGGTCCACCACCCGCTGACCGACCTGGGCGTCGAGCGTTTCCGGAAGGACTGGACGGCCGCCCGAGCCGCGGCTGCGACAAACAGCGCGGCGAAGAGCGGCTAGGAGCGCGACACCGTGTTACAGCTGGTCGCAGGAGGCTGCCCCCTGAACGGGCATTGCCGAGGCAGGCGGCCATCCGCCCGCGCCCGTCAGGGGGAGGCCAGGAACCTCGGCTGACCCGAGGGCAAACCGACCAGCGGGCAAGCCGAACGTTGACGGCGTGCGGTGGGTTCCCATATGCTTCGCAGTACCCCCACCGGCTGCGCGCGACGTAGGTGCGATTCCGCGCGAAGCATGGCCCGTGGCGCGCCAATCCCGACCGGTCCATACCCGCGTCGCTCTCCACCCCGAGGACATCTCCCTCCATGCCGAACGGCCCCGACCAGCGCCCGAGCCGCAACCGCCGCCCGCGCCGCCGCTCCCAGACGAACCGCCTGCCGGTCACCGAGCAGGACGAGGTCGCCGAGCTCGAGGCCGCGCGCGAGCGCAACGACCTCGACATCCACGACCTCAGCGAGATGTCGGTCAAGGAGCTGCGCGAGGTTGGCAAGAGCCTGGAGATCGACACGCGCGCCGACAAGCGCGAGGAACTCGTCGACGCCATCCTCCAGGCGCAGACCGAGCGGGCCGGCCTCGACTTCGCCGTCGGCATCCTCGACGTCGTGGACGAGGGCTACGGCTTCATGCGCCGTCACGGCCTGCTGCCGAGCGCCGACGACGTCTACGTCAGCTCGAGCCAGGTCCGCCGCTTCGGCCTCCGCGTGGGCGACCGCGTCGTCGGCGCCGTGCGCGCGCCCCGTGAGGGCGAGAAGTACTGGGGCCTGATCCGGGTCGACACCGTCAACGGCGTGGACACCGAGACGGCCCGACGTCGCCCATTCTTCCAGGACCTCACGCCAATCCACCCGATCGAGCTGATCAACCTCGAGTCGGACTCGAAGAACCTGTCCCAGCGACTCGTGAACCTTGTCAACCCGCTCGGCAAGGGCCAGCGCGCGCTTATCGTGTCGCCGCCCAAGGCCGGCAAGACGATGCTGCTCAAGGCAATCGCCAACGGGATCACCGCCAACTACCCCGACATCCTCCTGATGGTCGCCCTCATCGGCGAGCGGCCCGAGGAGGTCACGGACATGCGCCGGTCGGTCCACGGCGAGGTCATCAGCTCCACCTTCGACGAGCCCACGGAGAACCACACGCACGTCGCGGAGATGGCGCTCGAGATCGCCAAGCGCCAGGTGGAGACGGGCCGGGACGTCGTGATCCTGCTCGACTCCATCACCCGGCTCGCGCGCGCGTACAACCTCGCGCTGCCCCCCTCCGGCCGGACCCTCTCGGGCGGCATCGACCCGATTGCGCTGTACCCGCCCAAGCGGTTCTTCGGCGCTGCGCGGAAGATCGAGGAGGGCGGCTCGCTCACGATCATCGCGACGTGCCTCGTGGACACCGGGTCGCGCATGGACGATGTCATCTACGAGGAGTTCAAAGGCACCGGCAACTCGGAGCTCATCCTCGACCGGAAGCTCGCCGAGAAGCGCATCTTCCCGGCCATCGACGTCCAGCGGTCGGGGACCCGACGCGAGGAGCTGCTGCTTGAGGAGGGCACCCTCAAGATGGTCTGGACGATGCGTCGCATGCTGTCCGCGGTCGGCTCCAACGAGGGCATCGAGCTGCTCCTCAACCGGATCGCGAAGACCGAGAACAACGTCCAGTTCCTGGGCTCGCTGAACAAGCCGCTCGACTGAGGCCCCGGGGCGGACCGCGACGCGCCACACCCCGGCCGGCGTGATGCTCGCGGGGCCGAGGGAATCATTGTGGATTCGCAATCTCGGGTAGGTATCTCCCGATTCATGCCATTTGGACCGGGCATAACGGCCCCTGCCCATCCCCCCAATCGGCGATGCGTCGTTTGACCTACGCGTCCGGGGTCTGTTAGGGTCCTGAAATCGGAGTTGGCCGAGGGACGCGATTTCCGGCCACTCCATCGCACGACCAGCACCCCGAGAGGGGATCGGCGCAGGCGGCCGGGAACCGCCCCCTGTGGCTCGATCCTTCCCCCAGGAGGCCGTATTGCAGCAGTCCAACGACGGCGTCGGTCGTCGGCCCAACCGTCCGCGCCCCACCTGCCGCGTGTCACCCGCCAGCCGCGCTCGCCGCGGGTCCGCCGCCTTCCTCGGGGCGCTCGGGTCGTGGCTCCGCCGTCGCACCGCTCCCGCCGGCACGCTGAGCAGGACGCTCGCGCCGGTGGTTCGCCCGTTCTCCACGGCTGAGCGCGCTCTGCCGGTCGCCATCGCGGCGGTGGTCGCAATCGCCTCGATGCTCGCCCTCATGCCGAGCACCCCCGCGGGCGCTGCCGGCGCCGCGCAGAGCAGCAGCACCGGCCCCCGGCTGGCCCTCAACGGCGGGGTGCGCTTCCTTGACAGCATGGACGGCCTTGGCCTCGGCAACGTCGACGCCCAGAAGGCACAGGCCAGCTTCACGCCAGTGAGCGTTCCGACCGACGTCACCACCCTCCCGTCGGCCGACCAGACCGTGCCGGACACCGGCAGCGTCACTCAGGACGGCACGCTGATCACCGGCTACGCGCCCGACACAACGGTCGAGGACGGGTCCTCGCTGCTCCGCGTGTACAAGGTCAAGAAGGGCGACACGCTCTCGGGGATCGCCTCGGCGTTCAAGGTGTCCACGATGACGCTGTGGTGGGCCAACAAAGCCACCATGAAGTCCAAGACAGACCTCCACATCGGTCAGGCGCTGCGGGTCCCGCCGGCCAACGGCGTGGTGATCACTGTCGCTGTCGCGGACACGCTGGACTCGATCGCCGCGAAGTACGGCGTGGACAGTCAGAGCATCATCGACATCAACCAACTGACGGACCCCACGCTCGTCGTGGGCCAGGTCCTGATCATCCCGGGCGCGCTGGGCGCTCCGATCCCCACCCCGAAGCCCACGCCGCGGCCCGCGTCGCAGACGTCGTCCTCGCACAGCACCTCACGAGGCAGCGGCGGAACGGCGGCCGGGATCGGTGGCCGCTACACGGGCGGCAGGCTGGCGTGGCCGGTCATCGGCGGCGGCAACTACATCAGCCAGTACTACCACTACGGCCACTGGGCGATCGACATCGCCGCAGCGTACGGCTCCACGGTCGTCGCGGCGGCAGCCGGCAAGGTGATCTTCGCCGGCTGGAAGAGCAACGGCGGCGGCTGGCAGGTCTGGATCTCCCACGGCGGGAACCTGTACACCACCTACAACCACATGTCTGCCATCACCGTTGGCACCGGCGACTCTGTCGGCCGGGGCCAGCAGGTGGGCCGGATCGGCTCCAGCGGCGACGCGACCGGGCCGCATCTCCACTTCGAGGTGTGGCTCGGGATGATCTGGAATGGCGGCCAGCGGATGAACCCGCTCAACTACCTCTAGCCCATCCGCGCCTCAGCCCAGCGCCCCCGGTTCGCCCGGGGGCGTCAGCGTTTGAGCGCAGAACCCGTGCGAGAATGCCCAGCATGTTCCTTGATGAGGTCCGCATCTCCGTGCGCGCCGGGGCGGGCGGCGACGGGGCGGCCACCATGCGTCACGAGGCGCACGTGCCCCGCGGTGGGCCCGACGGCGGGGACGGCGGCCGTGGCGGGTCCGTGTACCTGCGCGTGGACGCCGGACAGACGACCCTGCGCGACTTCCGCTACAGGCACAACTTCTCGGCCACGCCCGGTGGCTCGGGCGAGCGCCAGAAGCGCCACGGCAAGGCGGGCGACGACCTGTTCCTGCCGGTCCCGCCCGGCACGGCGGTCATCGACGAGGCTTCCGGCGCGCTGATCGCGGACCTGGTTGCGGTGGGCCAGGAGGCGCTGATCGCGCGCGGCGGGCGTGGCGGGCTGGGCAACGTGCACTTCGCCACCTCCACGCACCAGGCTCCACGGCATGCGCAGCGCGGCGAGCCGGGCGAGGAGCGGACGGTGCGCCTCGAGCTGCGGCTGATCGCCGATGTGGGCCTGGTCGGGCTGCCCAACGCCGGGAAGTCCACGCTGCTCGCCGCGCTGACAGCTGCCCGACCGAAGATCGCCCCGTACCCGTTCACGACGCTCGAGCCCAACCTGGGCGTCCTCGACATGGGAGAGGACGACGGGCGGCGGCCGACGATCGCGGACGTCCCCGGGCTGATCGAGGGCGCCTCGTCGGGGGCCGGCCTCGGCCATGCGTTCCTGCGACACGTGGAGCGGACGCGCGTGCTGCTCCACGTGGTGGACGGCGCGGCGAAGGATCCGCAGTGGGACCACGACACGATCCGCGACGAGCTCGAGGCGCACGACCCCGCACTCCTCGCCAAGCCGATGCTCGTCGTGTTCAACAAGCTCGACCTGCCCGCGGCGCAGCTGACCTGGCCCGAGTTCGCGGCGAGGCAGCGGGCGGCCGGCCGGGACGTGGTGGCGATCTCCGCGGACACGGGCGAGGGGCTCGACACCCTGCGGGCGGCCGTCGGCGCGATGCTGCCCGACGCGGAGGCGATGGCGGAGGCGCCGGAGCCGGCCGGGGTTGTCGTGCATCGCCTCGAGGCGGCTGGCGACGGCTTCACGATCGAGCGCGACGAGGAGGGCTTCGTGGTGCGCGGCAAGCGGATCGAGCGGCTGGCCGTGCAGACCAACTTCGACAACGAGGAATCCGCAGAGCGGTTCCAGCGCGAGCTGCTCCGCCTGGGCATCGACGGCGCGCTCCGGAAGGCGGGTGTGCGGCCGGGCGATGACGTCCGGATCGGGGAGGTGGTGCTCGCCTGGGAGCCGTCCGAGGAGGGCGTGTGATCGACGCCCCGCTGGGCGAGCCCGTCGAGCCGCCGGCGTCCGTTCAGGCCGGGTCCGTGGGGATCATCGGTGGCACGTTCGACCCGATCCACAACGGCCACCTCGCGATTGCCGAGGAGGCGCGCGAGGCGCTCGGCCTCGAGCGCGTGGTGTTCATGCCCGCATCGGGGCCGCCGCACAAGCCGGGACGCCCGGTGGCCTCGCCCGAGCACCGGCTGGCGATGGTCCGGCTGGCAGTCGAGGGCAACCCGGCCTTCGAGGCGAGCGATCTCGAGGTGACCCGGGGCGGCACCTCCTACACGGTGGACACGCTCGAGGCGCTGCGTGCCGCGGGGCTCGCGGACCCGTGGCTCATCCTCTCGTCGGAGGCGCTCGCCGGCCTGCCCACGTGGCGCGAGCCCGTCCGGATCCTGGGCCTCGCGCGGGTCGCGGTCGTGCCGCGCAGCGGGTTCGACCGGCTCGGCCCGGAATGGGTCGAGGCCCGCTTCCCGGGTGCCTCTGCTCGGGTGCGGTTCCTCGCGGGGCCCCTCTTGCCCATCTCAGGTAGCGTGGTGCGACGCAGGGCGGCCGCCGGGCGTTCGGTGCGATACCTCGTCCCCGATGCCGTCGCCGCCTACATCGCCCAGCACAGCCTCTACGCCTGAGCCCACCTGGAGGACCCCGACTATCGTGACCGAGCCCACCGCGGCCGCCCCCCGCCCGGACGGCCTCCCGCATCGCGACGGCGCGGCGCCCGCGTCCGACCGCGAGCCGCTCGACCTTGCCCGCCGGATCGTCGAGCTTGCCGAGGACAAGAAGGCGGCCGACATCGTGCTGCTGGACCTGGCTGAGCTGACCACGCTGGCGGACGCGTTCGTCATCTGCTCCGGAGGTTCCGAGCGCCAGATCGACGCGATCGCCGACGGGATCGTCGAGGGGCTGCGCGAGGAGGGCGTGCGGCCCATCGGGCGGGAGGGGACGCCGGCCTCGCACTGGGTGCTCGTCGACTTCGGCTCGGTGATCGTCCACGTCTTCACGCCGCCCGAGCGCGACTACTACGGGCTCGAGAAGTACTGGTCCGCGGCGAGGGTGGTGGTTCGCGTCCAGTAGCGGGGGATCCCCGCTTCGGGGGTACCGTTGGGGCCGGTACCGCTGGGTCATGTGCAGTTGAGCTGAGGGTGCATAGCATCCGTCGCAGGTCGACAGCCAGCGTGGCTGCCGCCACCGGAGAAGCCCCGATGTCGGGCCTGCGAGATCGCTGCCCCAGCTGCAGTCGCCGCCTCATCATCACCCGATTCGACACGACGTTCCGGCTGCCCGACCGGAACGAGCGGCTGTGCTTCGGCATCCCCGGGGGGCTGTGCGAGGACTGCCACCAGCTGTACATCGATCCCGAGCTGATCGAGCTGCTCGATCTGGGCGAGGGTCGGTGCGTGTTTGCGATCGAGAGCGACGTCGTGCTCCAGGAGCAGGCCTGGTCGTCCGCCGACTGATCCGCGGCTCGGCCCCGAGCGATCCGCCGCGACGGCTCCGCCTACGCCCCGTGGCGCGCGGGCGCCGGTCCTCCCCGCGCCCGTGGCGCCACCCGCTCGGCAACCCACACCACCCATGCCATCCGGCGCTGCCCGTCGGTGCTGCCCTCGACGTCCGCGTGCTTGGCCATCCGGTCGAGCTCGAGCAGCCCCTCGAGCGCGGCCTGGAGCTCCGGAACCGTCCAGGCCGCCGCCTGCTCCGCCCGCCGCTGGACGATGTAGGGGCTGCCGCCCATCAGCTTGACCAGCTCGGCGGGCTTCGCCCCCGACGCACGGCCGTCCGCCGCGATCAGCAGCTCCCGCAGCCGGCGGTGGAGGAGGACGAGCAGGACCTGCTCGGGCTGGCTCTCCAGCGCGCGGTCGAGCGCTGGGCCGGCACGCTCGGCGCGGCGGAGGGCCACGGCGTCAGACAGGGCCCACAGCGAGTCGGGGACCACCTCTGGGACGAGGGCGCGCACGTCCTCCACGGTGATCGGCTCGGCGCCGCGGTAGAGCGCGAGCTTCTGGAGCTCGCCGACGGCCATGGCGCCCATCTGGCGGCGGTCAACGTCGCCCTCGGTCGCGAAGGCGCCGACCCGGCGGGCGATCTCCTTGGCCGCGTCCGGGCCCAGGTCGACACCCAGCTCCTTCGCCCGGCCGCCGATCCACGAGGGCATCTCGCCCATGCCCGGCGCCCGACACGGCCGGGCGGTGCCGCCCGCCCTGATCACGGCCGCTTCGAGGTCCGTCAGCGATTTCGGGCGCTTCCGTCCGCCGGTCGTGTCGAACTCCAGGAAGACGAGCGCGTTGCCGGGGGCCACGTTCGCGATGGCCCGGTCCAGCGCCTCGCGCAGGACCCTGGAGCGGACGAGCTGTGTCGGGTTGGTCACCATCGCCACCGTGCCGCCGCCGAACATCGGGGCGACCGAGACTCGCTCCGCGATGGCGTCGGGGCTGGACTCCTGACCCGTCACCCGCCAGCGCTCCGGCGGGACGCCAGTATCGCGTCCCAGCTCGTCCGCCATCGTCCCGACGATGCGCTCCATCGCCCACTCGTCGTCGCCCCACAGGTAGACGACCTGCGGGCGGTCCGCGGCGCTCATTGGAGCTGGTCCACGGCGGCCGCAGCCAGCGCGCGTCGCGACCAGCGGAGCCGACGCACCTCGTCCGGGGCCGCGCCTGCCGCGGCACACACCTCGGCCTCGAGCTGGCGCGCGCGCGCGTCCACCACGTCGCCGATCTCGGCGCTCCACCCGCGCTTGCCGATGGCCGCGCCCGGCGTGGCGTTGATCTGCTCCGGTCCGCGCGGATACCGTCGCCGCCAAGACGCGAACCGCTCGTCCATCGACTCGAGGCGCAGCCCGGCCCGCTTGTCGGAGTACGCGACAATTCGCGCCTCGAGTGGCGCCGCGGCAAGGCGGGCGGCATCGGCGTCATCGGCGAGCCGTGTCACGGGATGGTCGCGCACGAGTGCGGCCAGGGCCGGGAAGCCGCGGGCCTCCAGCCACGTCGCCGACCCCTCACCATGGCGGAGGTGGGCGGGCCGCGTCACCGAGGGCAGCTTGTCCACGTCGTGCAGCAGCGCCGCGGCCTCGATTGCCTCCACGTCCACGTCGGATCCCTGCGCCTCGGCCCGGCGTGCCAGCCACGCGGCTACGTCCGCGACGGCCGTCGCGTGCTGGAGGAACCAGGCGGGCGGAGCGAGCGAGAGCAGCAGGCGGGCGGCCTCGCGGCGCGTCGGGACGGTCATGCGATCGATCGTATCCGGTGTCGGGGACCGCGGCGGTGCGGCGGGCGCCGACCGCGTGGATCTCGACTCCGCCGGGTCGCAGGACGGCCTCGATCCGTCCGTCGCGGTCAGTGCGGAAGAGTGTTGCGCCTGTGGCTCGGATCCGGGCCAGGGTCGATGGCGCCGGGTGACCGTAGTCATTGCCCGCACCGACCGAGACGAGGGCGTAGGTGGGGCGCGTGGCGTCGAGCAGGGTCGCCGTCGTTGCCGTGGCGCTGCCATGGTGCGCGACCTTGAGGATGTCGAGTCGCGGGAGCCCTTCCGCGATCAGCTCAGGGTCCACGCCCTGCTCCGCATCGGCCAGGAGCAGGAAGTGGCGGCCCGACGCCGTGCCCAGCAGGACGATCGAGGTGTTGTTGATGCCGGTGCCCGCATTGGCCGGCGCCAGTGGCACGGTGCCCGGCAGCGGCCAGAGGACCTCGAGCGAGATGTCGCCCAGGCCGAGCTTAGCCCCGGCCGCCAAGGTCCCGCGCGGGGGACCCTTGGCGAGCGCCCGGTCCCACGCCAGCCAGCCCGGCCCGGATCCGCGCATGCCGGGCTCGAACACGCGGCCCACGCGATACCGCTCCAGCACCCGGACGAGCCCAGCGACGTGGTCCTCGTGCGGGTGCGTGAGCACGATAATGTCGAGCCGTCGGTCCCAGGGTGGCAGCACTGCCCCCAGCTCGGCGAGGACGCGGTCCGGGTCAGGCCCGCCGTCAACGAGCATGCGCGCCCCATCGCGGCTCTCGACCAGGATCGCGTCGCCCTGCCCGACGTCGAGCACCACGACCCGGTCCGCGCGCCCGACCACATCGGCAGCGGCCAGGAGTGTGACCGCCACGACGAGCGCCGAACCGGCGAGCGCGACCCGCTCGAGGACAGTCGGCGGCCGAAGACGCAGACGCCTGGCGGCAGTGCCGAGGGTCGACGTTCGGGACGGCGCCCGCCGGCGGTGGGCGCGGTCGCCGGCGCGCCGTCGCCGGCGCGCCGCGAGGAGGACCCCTGCCACGATGGCCAGCGCCGCCAGGGCCGCGGGTGCCGTGAGATCGGGCGGCAGGGCGACTGCGGCGAAGGGCAGCGCGGCCGAGAACCGCACCACGGCCACGATGGCGCGCAGGAGCAGCCAGCCCGGCAGCCCGAGCAGCACGCCGACGGGCCCGGGCAGCCCCAGCTGGACCAGCCATCCGGCGACGAGGGCCAGGGCCCCTCCCGCCATCGCCGCCGGCACGATCGGGACGACGACCAGGTTCACTGCGGGCGCGACCAGCGACAGCCGCCCGAAGGTCGCGAGCACGTCGGGGAGTGTGGCGGCCTGGGCTGCCAGTGTGATCCCGAGGCCCTCCGCCAGCCAGCGGGGGAGCCGCCCGCCCCCCAGCCCGCCCAGCCAGGCGCCGAGCGGCGTCGCCCACGCCAGCAGACCCGCGGTGGCGAGCACCGACAGCCTGAAGCCGGCGTCGGCCACCAGGCCCGGGTCGATGAGGAGCAGCCCGGCGGCCGCGAGCGAGAGGGCCGCGCGCGCCCGGACCGAGCGTCCCGAGCCTCGCGCGAGCAGCACGACGGCCGCCATGACGGCCGCGCGCACCACCGACGGCGATGCTCCCGCGGCGATGACGTACGCCACGATCACGCCGCCGGTCACCAGTCCCGCAACGCGTCGTGACCGCCCCCGGAGCATCGCTGCCGCGAGAGCGGCCACGATGGCGATGTTCCAGCCCGAGATCGCCACGACGTGGCTGACCCCGGCAGTCGCGAAGTCGGCCGCGAGGCCGCGGTCCACGCGCTCACGCAGGCCGATGAGGATTCCCGATGCCAGCCCCGCCTCCGGCTCCGGGAGCGCCAGCCGCAGCGCGTCCCCGGCGCTGTCGCGCAGAGCCTGGACCGACGGCCACGGCGGTGAGCCCACGATGCGAACGCCAGTCGCGCGGAGGCTGCCCGAGGCGCCAGTCCGCCGGAGGTACGCGCCGTACGGGTCGTCGTCGGGTGGCGGCTCAATCCGCCCCTGCACCTCCACCAGCGCCCCCGCGGCGACCGTCGGAAACGCCGGCAGGGTGGCCGCGACCACCACCGGCCCGCCTCCGGCGCGGATCGCGAGGCGAACCAGCTGGCTCCCGTCCCTGGGCGACCCGACCGAGACCACCTCGGCCGTCCACGGCGGGCTCCCCGCGGCGTCGAGCGCGGGGGCGGCGCTCGCCTGGGGCCCGACCAACAGGCGAAGGGCCAGCAGCACCGCGCCGATGCCCGCGGCCGTGATCGGGGCCTGCCCAACCCGGAGCCGGTCGGGGAACGGCAGGGCGCCCAGCGCGACCCCGAGCAGCCCGGCGACCAGCGTCGGGAGCGGCCCGGCCCCGATGGCATCAGCGGCAGCGCCCGCCGCCACGCCGACGGCGAGCCACGCCGTCCGGGGCAGCGGGCCGCCCATCAGCCCCCCACCGCCACCAGCCCGCGAATCTTCTCCAAGGTCGCGGCGCTGACCGCCTTGCGGCTCACGAGCTCGTCGAGCGAGGCGTACGGGCGCCCGGCGATGATCTTGGCCGCCGTCGCCGCCCCCACGCCCGGGAGCGCATCGAGCTCAGCCGGCGTCGCGCGGTTGACGTCAACCGTGCTCCCAGACGGGGTCTTCGGCCCCCGAGAGCCGCCTCCCGCCGGCGGCGCCGCAGAACCCTCGTCCCGGTCGGGGACGTGGACCTCCTGGCCGTCCTGGAGCGGTGCCGCGAGGTTGAGCGCACGGTCGGCAGCCCTGACGTCCACCCGCGGCCCGTAGCCGCCGGCCGCGTCGATCGCATCGGCCACGCGCGAGCCTGACGGCAGCCGGAACACGCCTGGGCGTGCGACGGCGCCGCTCACCTCGACGACGAGAAGTCGGGATGACGACGCCGGGACCGCGGACGACGATCCCCCCGTGTCCGCGACCCCGGCATCCGTGATCGCGATCCCCCCGGCGGCGCCGGTCGGGGCCGGCCTCGCGGCGACCAGCAGGGCCCCGACGCCGACCGCGACCGCGGCCAGAACGGCCGCCACGGCCAGCCAGGGCCTGCCGCGACGATCCTGGTCTGGCGGCGACGATGGCTCGAGCGTGTCGATGGCGCGCCACGGCGCGCTGGAGGGCTCCACGATGGGCGGCTCCCCGGCGGGTGGTGGCGGGTGGCTCGACTGGACGGTCGACGCATCGGGGGCACTTCCGAGGTGTCAACCGTCCTGCGCGGGATCGTAGGCGCGCCCACTTATGCCCGGCTTATGTCGCCTGGCGGATGGCCCCGGAATCGGAACGGCCGGCGGGCCCAGGGTGGCGCCACCGGCCGTGGATGCCTGTGGGTCAGGGCACTACCGGGCAGTGCCCTCGATTCGGGTCGCGGCCGCGCAGGCGGCCTCGGACAGCGCGTGCGAGGCATCGCCGAGCGCACGGACGGGACGCGCGATGACGCGTCGCACCATGTTCGGTCGCACAGGTCCGCGGGGGTTGCCCAACATGGCGATGTGCGATGCCTCCGCGGCGCGGGCACGCAGCTCCAGCTCGCGGGCGCGCTGCCTCTGGAGCTCGATGGCGACCGGCAGATACATCATGTGTGGTGCTCCCAGGGATGGTTGGCGGGGCAGGCGTGCCGGCCCTCGGCCACGGCGCCGAGGGCGACGAGGACGATGATCGCGATCAGCAGGAGCGCGGAGGGGACATCCATCTCATGGGCTCCGAGTGGTCAGACATAACCTGACTGAACGATCTGAACGGTTATGACCTTACCCACTTGCGCGTAACCTGTCAAGCGGAATAAAGTGGTTACGTCATGATCGACGAGCACACGCACGCTGCCGACATCGAGACGACGGCCGACTTCCTCAACACCCTCGCGATCAGCGAGGGCGCCACCGTTGAGCGCCTGCCGACACCCGACGACGGGCTCGCGTTCCTGGCCGGGCGGGGCCTCGCCCACGAGCCAGCCCTGCGGGTGCAGATGGCGCATGCGGGCAAGAGCGCTTGGCTCGAGCGGGTCCGCCGCACGCGCGGGGCTCTGCGGGCGCTCTGGGATGCCGAGGTGGAGCACCATGAGCCTGATGCCGCTGCGCTCGGCGCGGTCAACGCCGTCCTGCGCGAGGCGCCGCGCATCGAATTCGTGATGGGCGACGGCTGCTGCGGCGTGGGCCACCGTCACTCCGACGACGACCCCACGGGTGAGGCCCTCGCGCGGCTGGTTCAGCCCTTCCTCGCGGCGGTGGCCGCAGGCACGACCGATCGGCTGCGGATCTGCGCGAACGACGACTGTCGATGGGCGTTCGAGGACACGTCGCGCGCGGGCCGACGGCGCTGGTGCGAAATGACCTCGTGCGGCAACGTCGCGAAGGCGCGCCGCTACCGGGCGCGCCACAGGGTGGCCGAGGCGGTGGCCGAGCGCGCGACCGAGCAGCCTGGCGCGCCGCCGGAACCTGGCGCGCCGCCGGAACCTGACTAGACCTGCTGGAGCAGCGGGCGGACCTCGGTGGCGAACCGGGTCATCGACTCCTCGTCGTAGTCGGCCGGGACGCCGGCAATGAGGTGGCGATAGCCGAGCCGCACCTTGGGCGCCAGTTTCTCGACAACCTGATCGACGGTGCCGACCGGCTGGTCGGTCCACGGCCGGGCGACCCGGTTGCGGGCGAAGGCGGCCTCGAACAGGCGCTGCGCCTCGGCGGGGTCATCGCGGATGAACACCGTCCCGACACCCGTGCTGCGCTCGATCGTCGCGGGGTCGCGGCCGACCGTCTCGCAGTGGCGGAGGAGGATCTCCTCCTTGCGGGTCATCTCCTCCACGGTGCCGCCGAAGTTGCACATGTCGCCGTATTTCGCGACGAGCTTGAGCGTCACCTGCTCGCCCGCCCCGCCGATGCAGATGGGGAGGTGCGCCTGGACCGGCGCGGGCAGGTTGCGGACCTTCTTCGCGTGGTAGTGCTCGCCCGCGGCAGACGGCTCGGTCCCGTCGAGCATGCCGCGCATGACCGGCAGCGCCTCGCCCAGCCACCGAAGCCGCTCGGGGAACCCCGATCCGAACTCGAGCCCGAACGCCTCGTGCTCCTCCTCGAACCAGGCCCCGCCGATGCCCAGGATCGCGCGCCCGTTGCTGATGTGGTCGAGCGTGGTGGCCATCTTCGCCGTCAGGGTGGGCTGGCGGAACGTGTTCGCTCCCACCATGAGCCCGATGCGGACGCGCTTCGTGGCCTGCGCCCAGGCCGTGATCGTCAGCCAGCCCTCGTAGTTGGGTCCGTTGGAGTCACCGACGATGGGGTAGAGGTGGTCCCAGGTCCAGAGCGATGTGTATCCAAGTTCGTCGGCACGGATGCCCGCCTGGAGCAGCGATGGCCAGTCGGTGTACTGGTTCCAGCAAAGAGCGCCGATTCTGACTTCGGACACGTCGCCTCCATTGCCTCCAGAGGGCGCTAGCCGTCGCGCCGGTCGCGCCGGTCTCGGCGCATGATGTCGAGGTAGACGCTGGCACCGACGACAGCGGCGAGCACCCAGACGAGGATGTTACCGGAGCCGAAGAGCACCCTCGCCACGAGCGACACCGCGAGCCACGCGATCACGAACGAGCCGAAGGCAATGCCCATTCGGCGAGCCACCTTGACCATCAATCGACCCCCGGAGGCTGCTGCACCCACGTTCGACCGAAGTGTCGGCGACCGCCGAAGGCCCGGTCAAGGGCCGATGCTCCCCGCAAGGCGCGTGCCCTCACAGCGCCATCCCGACGCAGTTCAGTCTTGCCGCACGATGTCGACCGAGATCTCCACGGCCGGGACCGTCCCGCGGTTCTCGAGCCAGTGGAGTGTGTCCCGGTCCTCGGGCCAGCCCAGGCCGGGCCCGTAGTCCCTGACGATGCCGTTTCGATGGTCGGTGATCGTGCCCTGCAGGATGTAGACAATTCCGGGCCTGCCGATGTGGTCGTGGATGGGGCCGAACACGCCCCCGGGTTCGATTGTCACCAGGCGCAGCCGGAGTTGCCGACCCGCCATGCCCTCGATCTCGCCGGCCAGGTCAACCGACCCGAGGACCGTGACCGTGACGCCCTTGGTCTCGACTGCCATCCGTTCGCTGCCCACCGCTTCCTCCTGTGTCGCATGCAGGAGTATGACCGGGTGCTCCGGCGGCGCAGGAGTGACGGTCCGCGCGGGCGGTACCGGGGCCGGGTCCGCAAAGCCGCCGGGTCGCGATCTCTGCCACGGGGCGAACGTCGGGCGGCGCGCGGTCCGGCGTCAGCCCTTGAGGACGATGTTCACCAGCCTGCCGCCGCCCGCGTGGATGATCCGCCCGACCTGCGCCTCGCCGATGGCCGCGACCACCCTGTCACGCGACATCACGATCTGCTCGAGTTCGAGCTGGCTGATGCCGACGGGCACGGTGACCTTGTCGCGGAGCTTGCCGTTGACCTGGATCGGGACCTCGCGATAGGCCTCTGCGATCGCCGACTCGTCCACCGACGGCCAGCGCTGCGTGTGGATCGACGCCCAGGCCTCGCCGCTGGCCTCGAGCTGGCGCGACCAGATCTCCTCGGTGATGTGCGGCGCGGCGGGCGCCAGCATCAGGAGCAGCAGCCGGACGGCCTCGTCCCACTCCGGCAGCCCCGCAACCGACGTGCCGCGGTAGCGCCAGAGCACGTTCGAGAGCTCCATCAGCTTGGCGACCATCGTGTTCCAGCGGAACCCCTCGTAGTCAACCGTGACGTCGCGCAGGGTCCGGTGCGCCGCGGCGCGCATGTGGTCGCGCGCGTCCGACTCGCTCTCGCCTGCGGGCAGCTCCCCGGACTGCGGGTCCGACGGCTCCCTCCCGTGCGGGTCGGTGGCGATCGCCCAGACGCGGCCCAGGAACTTCGACAGGCCGCTGATCCCGGTGGGGCTCCACGGGCCGCCCTGGTCCCAGGGTCCCATGAACATCAGGAACAGGCGGATCGTGTCGGCGCCGTAGCGCGCCACGAGGTCGTCTGGGTCCACCACGTTGCCGCGGGACTTGCTCATCCGCTCGCCGTCGGCGCCCAGGATCTGGCCCTGGTTGAACAGTCGGCGGAACGGCTCGCTCTGGTCCAGGAGCCCGATGTCGCGCATCGCCTTGGTGAAGAACCGGCTGTACAGCAGGTGCATGACGGCGTGCTCGGCGCCGCCCGTGTACTGGTCCACGGGCGTCCACTGCTCGACGAGCGTCCGGTCCACCGGGCCCTCCTCGTAGTGCGGCGACAGGTACCGGAACCAGTACCAGGAGCTGTCGATGAAGGTGTCCATGGTGTCGGTCTCGCGTCGGGCGGGCTTGCCGCAGCGCGGGCACTCCACGTTCAGGAACGCCTCGTCGTGGTTGAGCGGGTTGTCGCCCGAGCCCCGGTAGTCCACGGTGTCCGGCAGCAGCACCGGCAGGTCGCCCTCGGGGACGGGGACCGGGCCGCAGTCGGTGCAGTGGATGACCGGGATGGGCGTGCCCCAGTAGCGCTGGCGGCTGATCAGCCAGTCGCGCAGGCGGTAGGTGACCGCGTGCTTGGCCCTCCCGTCCTCGGCCAGCGTGTCCACGATGTGGTCCCAGGCGGTGGCCGCCGGGACGCCCGAGTAGCGGCCGGAGTTGACGAGCACCAGCTCGCCGACGGCAGCGCGCGCCTCGAGGAGCATCTCGATGTCGGCCAGCGGGCCGCGCGGCCCCGGGCCCTTGGGCGCGTGGTCTGCGGCCTTGTCCACGAACGCCTGAGTGAGCGGCTCGTCCGGGTCCCCGCCGTGGGCCATGATCACGCGACGGATCGGCAGGCCGTACTTCTGGGCGAAGGCGAAGTCGCGCTCGTCGTGCGCCGGAACGGCCATGATTGCGCCCGTCCCGTAGCCGCCCAGCACGTAGTCGGCCACGTAGATCGGGATGCGCTCGCCGTTGACCGGATTGATCGCGTCGCCGCCCGTGTAGACCCCTGTCTTCTCGCGATCGGTCGAGAGCCGATCGATCTCGCTCTTCGCCGCCGCCGCCGCCACGTATGCCTCGACCTCGGCCCGGCGGTCGGGAGCCGTGATCGCCGGGACCAGCGGATGCTCGGGCGCCAGGACTATGAACGTGGCGCCGAACAGCGTGTCCGGGCGCGTGGTGAAGACGCGCAGCTCCTCGCCGCCCGCGTGGTGCGCCGAGGGCGCCGTCGTGAATACGACCTCGGCGCCGTCAGACCGGCCGATCCAGTTCGTCTGCATGATCCGGATGGGCTCGGGCCAGTCGATGCCGTCGAAGTTGAGCAGCTCGTCGGCGTAGCTGGTGATCCGCAGGTACCACTGCGGCAGCTCACGTTTCTCCACCTTCGCGCCACAGCGCCAGCAGTGCCGGTCCGCCCCCTCGACCTGCTCCCGCGCCAGCGTGCCGTCATTGGGGCACCAGTCCACCGGTGAGACCGCGCGATACGCCAGCCCGGTCTCCAGGAACTTGGTGAACATCCACTGGTTCCAGCGGTAGTACTCGGGGTCGCAGGTCACGACCTCGTTCTCCCACGCGAACGTGGCGCCCATGCTCCGGAACTGCCGGCGCATGTTCTCCATGTTGTTCTCGGTCCAGACGCGCGGGTTGATCCGGTTCTTGATCGCGGCGTTCTCGGCGGGCAGGCCGAAGGCGTCGAAGCCGATCGGCAGGAACACGTTGTCGCCGTGCATTCGCCGGTAGCGGGCGATCGCGTCGGTGGGCGTGACGATGTACCAGTGGCCGATGTGGAGCGCACCCGACGGGTACGGGTACATCGTCAGCAGGTAGAAGCGAGGGCGCGAGGTGTCGTCGAGGTCGGTCTCGTGCAGGCGAAGCTCGTCCCAGCGCGCCTGCCACTTGGGCTCGAACGCTCGGGGTTCGTAGCGCTCAGCGCGAGCGCGGGCTTCGCCTGTGGTCGACACGTCCCTAGCCCTTCTTGATACACGAGACCCCCCGCCGGTCCCGGCGAGGGGTCAGGTTCTCGGCGTTAGCGGGGTGTTGGTGGAGCTAAAGGGATTCGAACCCTTGACCTTCTGAATGCCATTCAGACGCTCTCCCAGCTGAGCTATAGCCCCACGCCGGAGCGGCAGTATAGCGCACGGCCAAGACAGCCGAGCCGACAGACCGGACCCTGGCCACTGCGCTCGCAGAGACGATAACTGCGGCTACACGCGGGCGCGGCGCGACGCCACGCCCGCGATCATCACCTCTGGTTGGATCCGGTTGTCCAGGCGACCGGCCGGCGAGCGCGCAAGGTCAAGCACGGCGCCGCGCACGAACGGCAGCTCCCGTCGGTGCCGCGCCGGCCTCGATCGGAGAGTGCGACCATATGCACCAGTCGACGGAGAGTGTAGGATACAGCATATGGGCGACCTGCGGGCCTGGCTGCTTGGGCTACCCGGTCGCGGACGGTACACGTTCACGACCGCGGAGGCTCGCGAACGGCAACCCTCCGTCAGCGCAGCGAGCACGACGGCCGCACTCGCGCGGGCAGAGGCGGCGGGCCTGATTGTCACGCCCGTGCGCGGCTTCCACGTTGTCGTCCCGCTCGAGGACCGCGGCGTCGGTGCGCCATCCTGGCGCCTCTTCCTCGATCCGATGATGGAGCACCTAGGGCTGGCGTACTACGTCGGCCTCCTGACCGCGGCCGCCCACCACGGCGCGTCCCCGCAGGCGGCCCAGGTCGTGCAGGTCGTCGTTCCGCTCCAGCGCCGACCGCTCACGGTCGGCCGAAGCCGGATCGAGTTCGTCGTCAATCGCGACATCGCGAGGGTGCCTGTCGAGCTGGTCAACGCGCCGTCGGGCCGGTACCGCATCGCGACGCGGGAACTCACCGCTCTCGACCTGGTCCGCTACAGCGCTCGTGCCGGCGGGTGGGGGAACGTCGTCACCGTGTTGCGCGACCTTGCACCGGAACTGCGCCCCAGCCACTTCCGGGCTGTTCTCGCGACGGGACCGGCGGTGGCCGATGTCGCACGGCTCGGCTACCTGCTCGAATGGCTCGACGTCCCCGACAGCGCGGCCCCGCTCCACCGCTGGATCGAAGGGCGCCCGGAGCACTGGGTGCCGCTCGTGCCGGGGTCCGGCCGGGCCGGCGTCCGCGATCGGCGCTGGCGGATCGTCATCAACGAGTCGGTCGAGCCCGATTGATGCTGCCCCGCGGCGAGATCCTGGCCTGGCGGGCGGACCACGCCCCGTGGGCCGACGAAGACGACGTGGAGCAGGACCTCCTCCTCACGCGCGCCCTGTGCGACGTCTTCGCCGACGGCTTCCTCCGCGAGCACCTCGCCTTTCGGGGCGGTACCGCGCTCCACAAGCTCCACCTCCCTCCCGCGGCGCGGTACTCGGAGGACCTGGACTTCGTCCAGCGGGAGCCGGAGCCGATCGGACCGACGCTCGATCGTCTGCGCGGCGTCCTCGGCTGGCTCGGGCGGGGTCGCTCGGAGATCGGCGAGCACCCGAAACTGGTCTTTGCGTTCATGACGGAGGCGACCGGTCGGATCCGGCGGATCAAGATCGAGATCAACACCCACGAGCACTTCGGCAGCGTGGTCGAGCGACCGTTCTCCGTCGTATCGCGCCCGCTGACCGCGACCGTGTCGATCCCGACCTACGTCCTCGACGAGCTCCTGGCGACCAAGCTCCGTGCGTTGTACCAGCGTCGCAAGGGCCGCGACCTGTTCGACCTGTGGTACGCCGGCGAGCGGGCGGCGATCGCCCCGCGGGAGATCGTTCGGCTCTTCGCCGTCTACGTCGCGCACGCTGGCCTATCCGTGCCGAGCCAGGCGAGCTTCGAGCGGAACCTCGCAGCCAAGGCCTCGTCTGGCGCGTTCGCGGACGTCCCCCCGCTCCTCCGAGCGGGGGTGGCCTGGGACCCGGCGCGTGCCCTCGAGTGGCTCCGCCACGCGCTGCTCCCGCTCTTGGCGAGCTGACAAGCGTGCCGGATCGCGCGCATGGGTGAGCGCACCGCAGCGAGCCCTGCCGAGCTTCGCCGCGAGATCGAACGCCTCCGCGCCGAGAACGGGCGCCTGCGATCGCTGCTCGGCCTGGATTCCGCCGAATCGCCGTCCGCCCAACCGGCACCGCCGCCAACGCCTGCTTGGGAGCCCACGCTCTTCCGCGATCCAGGGGTCGCCACCAACCGGGCGCAGGTGGACGGCCGCTCGTCGCCAGAAGCCAAGATCGCGCTCTTCCGATCGCTGTTCGCCGGGCGCGAGGACGTGTACGCCGCCCGGTGGGAGAACCCACGCAGCGGGAAGTCGGGATGGAGCCCCGTCGTCGTGGGCGGCCCCGCCAACGCGCGGACACCGGACCGCGAGTACCTGCCCCTGACCGACGCGGTCGTCGAGGCACATCTGACCGGCCGCGCTCACGTCGGCCTGTACCCGCTGCTGCGCGGCGACACGTGCCGCCTGCTCGCCTGCGACTTCGACGGCCCGTCATGGGCCCTCGATGCCGTTGCCTATGTCGATGCCTCGCGTGCCGCCGGGATCCCGGTCGCCCTGGAGCGATCGCGGTCGGGTAACGGTGCCCACGCCTGGATGTTCTTCGGCGGCGCAGTCCGCGCCTCCGCCGCTCGCAGGATCGGCGCGTTCCTCCTGCGGGAGGCCATGACCCTCAGGGCTGAGCTCGACCTCGCGAGCTACGACCGACTCTTCCCTGCCCAGGACTTCATGCCCAGCGGGTCGCTCGGAAACCTGATCGCCCTGCCGCTGCAGGGCGAGAGCCGGCGTCGCGGCACGACGGTCTTCCTCGACCCGGCGACGCTCCAGCCGTTCGAGGACCAGTGGGCCTTCCTGGCCTCGCTTGGCCGAATCTCCGCCGCGTCGATCGAGTCCTTCGCGGAATCCGTCCGCCTGGTTGCCGCGGGCCCGGGCGAGCGAACGTACCGGGCACCGCACGGCCAACCGGTGCCGGAGCCGCCCGAGACCATCGTGGCCGAGACCGGGGCGATGCTGTCGATCGACCGGATCGGGATGCCGCCCGCGCTCCTCGCCGCCCTCAAGCACCTGGCCTCGCTCCACAACCCGGCCTACTACGAGAAGGAGCGCCTTCGCCTCTCGACGTGGAAGACGCCGCACTTCCTGCGCTGCTACGGCGAGTCGCTCGATCGGCTGCTCCTCCCGAGAGGGCTCCGCGAGGCGGCCGTGGCGGCCGTCGCGGAGGCAGGGAGCCGGCTCGTGGTTCAGGACGGGCGCCCACACTTGCCGCCGATCGATGTCCGCCTGGAGGCGACCCTGTCACCCGGCCAGCTCGAAGCGCTCGATGCCCTGTCGCGTCACGAGCTCGGCGTTCTCGTCGCGCCGCCCGGCGCCGGGAAGACGGTGCTCGCCTGCGGCCTGATCGCGCGACGAGCGGTGCCCACGCTCGTGATCGTCGACCGTCAGCCGCTCGTGGACCAGTGGCGGGACCGTTTGTCTGCCCACCTTGGGATCGACCGCAAACGGATCGGGATCATCGGAGCCGGACGCCGCCGGCCCGGCGGGGTCATCGACATCGCAATGGTCCAGTCGCTGGCGCGGCGCGACGACCTCGCCGAGCTGACCGCGGGGTACGGGCTCGTCGTCGTCGACGAGTGCCACCACGTGCCGGCGACGACCTTCGAGGCGGCCGTCCGCCAGATCGCGGCACCCGCGTGGCTCGGCCTGACGGCGACGCCCTATCGGCGCGACGGCCTCGAGGGGTTGATCACGATGTACTGCGGCCCCGTGCGACATCGCATGGGCCCATCAGCGCTCGACACCGAGGAGTTCGAGCGCGTGCTGGTGACCCACCCGACGGAGCACGCCATGGCCCTCGCGGGGGCCGACGGGTTTGAGGGGGCGGGATCGGCGATCCAAGGGGTCTTCCGAGGCGTCGTCGAGGACGACGAGCGCACCCGTCAGATCTGCGCAGATATCGCCGGAGCGGTGGGCCAGGGACGCAACTGCCTGGCGCTCACCGGGTGGACCGCGCACGTCGCGCAGCTGGTGGCCGGCCTGAAGGTCCTCGGCCTGGAACCCCTCGTGCTCCAGGGTGGCATGGGCAAGAAGGCCCGCACCCAGGTGATGGACGAGCTGGCGTTGGTGCGGCCCGGCCGGGGCGTGATCCTCGTTGCCACCGGCAGCTTCCTCGGCGAGGGCTTCGACTGCCCGCCGCTCGACACGCTCTTCCTGGCGTTTCCGATCGCCTTCAAGGGTCGCATCGTCCAGTACGCCGGCCGGGTGCTTCGCCCCGCCCAGGGCAAGACGCGGGTGGAAGTCCACGACTACGTCGACGTCCGCGTACCGGTCCTCGCGCGCATGCACGCCCGCCGCCTGCCCGCGTTCGCGGGCCTCGGGCTCGACGCTCGTCCCACCCTGTCGAAGTAGGCGTTACGCCCAAGCCACGACCGGGCCCGTCCGGTGCCGTCGCCCAGCGCGCGCGGCGCGTCGCCACCTCGCCTGTCGGACCGGTCCCAACATCCGCGTCATGCCGCGAATCGAGGTCCGGCGTTCACGGGTTAACAGCCTGACCTTCGCGCGATGCCGTGTGTCGTCGATGCCGACCGAACGTTCACCGACGCCGCGCCGTCGCTCCCTCCGCCAGTTGCCGCGAATGGCGAGACACCTGCATGTCGTGGCATGCCGGGTCGATCGGACGAGCACACCTCGCTCTATCCCTTGAGTGAGCCCGCCAGCAGCCCGCGGATGAAGTAGCGGCTGAGCAGGATGTAGACGACGAGGGTCGGCAGCGCCGAGATCAGGGCGCCGGCCATCTGGACGTTGTACAGCGCCGCGAAGCTGCCAGCCAGGTTCTGGAGCGCGACCGTGACGGGCTGGCTCGAGGGCGCGCTCGTCAACGTGACCGCGAACAGGAACTCATTCCAGATGTTCGTGAACTGCCAGATCCCGACGACGACGAAGCCTGGTACGGACAGAGGCAGGATGACCCGTCGGTAGACGGCCACGATCCCGGCTCCGTCAACCTTCGCCGCCTCCACGAGCTCGGTCGGGATGCTTGCGTAGTAGTTGCGGAAGATGAGGGTCGTGATCGGGAGGCCGTACATGACGTGGGTGATGGCGAGCCCGACGAGCGAGTCGTACAGGTGAAGCTGCTGCAGCAGGTTCACCAGCGGGATCAGGATCGCCTGGTAGGGGATGAACATCCCGAACAGGAGCGTCGCGAACAGCGTGTCCGACCCCCGGAACCGCCACTTGCTCAGGATGTAGCCGTTGATCGAGCCCCAGACCGACGAGATCACGACGGCCGGGATGGTCATCTCGAGGCTGTTGACAAGCCCGGATGCGATGCCCCCGGAGTTCTGGAGCGGCGGCTGGAGCGCGTCGGCCCAGGCGCCCAGATTGAAGCCCGTCGGGAGCGTCCAGATGCTGGTGGTGTTCACCTCGCGCAGGGTCTTGAGGCTGCCCACGACCAGGACGTACACGGGCACGAGGTACACGATCGAGAACGCGATGAGCAACCCGTAGATGAGGACCCGGGACGGGCGAATCCCTCGACGGCGGCCCGGCACCCGCACGCTGCTCATGACTGCCGCTCGCCGCGCAGCTGCGACCGGAGGTACGGCACCACGAGGATGGCCGACACGATCAGCATGACCATCGCGATCGCGGCTCCGCGCGCCCACAGGTTCCCCTTGAACGCGCTGTCGAACAGCAGGATCGAGGGGAAGTCGGACGAGATCCCGGGGCCGCCCCTCGTCATCACGAACACCAGGTCGAAGATCTTGAGGCTGATGTAACCGAGAAGGACGATCACACTGATCATGATCGGGCGAAGCAGCGGGATCAGGATTCGGCGGTAGATCTGGAGCTCGGATGCCCCATCGACGCGCGCCGCTTCACGGACGTCATCCGGGATGCCACGGAGGCCGGCCAGGAACATCGCCATGACGAAGCCCGACATCTGCCAGACCGCAGCCACGACCACGGCCCCGAGCGAGGCCCGTGGATCGGCCGTGAGGCCCGTGCGCAGGATGTTCACGTGGAGCGAATCCAGGACGCTCCAGAGCGGCGACAGGAAGCCGATCCCCAGGAGGCCGTCCCGAATCGCACCAAGCCCAAGCGGGTCGAGCAGCTGGTTGATGCCGGTGTTGGGGTTGAAGATCCACGCCCAGACGGTGCCGGTCACGACGAACGACAGCGACATGGGCAGCAGGAACAGGTTCCGGAAGAAGGACTCGCCGAGGATGTGCTGGTCAAGCAGGATGGCCAGCACCAGCCCCAGCACGAGGCTCACGGTCACGAAGCAGACGGTGAACACCGCGTTGTTCACGACGTCGTTCGTCCAGAAGCGGGGCGTGCTCATCAGCGACGTGTAGTTGTCCAGTCCAACGAGCGGGAAGTCCGGCAGGAAGTTGTGGAGCGGCTTGATCTGGTTCCAGCCCGTGATCGACGCGAAGCCCGTCCAGGCGATGAAGCCGTAGACGAAGATCAGGCTTGCGGCAATCGCGGGCAGGAGAAGGATCACCGACAGCGAACGCGCACGCATCGTCTCGGTCCTCAGGCGCCTGGATGGTCAGGGAGAATGGCGCGCAGAAAGGTCTCCAGGCCGGCCCCCGAGCCGATCAACCGCAGCGCATGCGCGGCCGTTGTGTCGAGGCTCTGGTCGTAGTCGTCGCCGTAGGTGGAGGCCGCGATACCCAGGTGCGCCCGGATGGTCCGGCGCGCCGCCTCCGGGTCCCTGTCCCGGATGGCCTCGAACAGCAGCCGGTGGTGCGGTCCGCTCCGCCGGACGGTTTCGGGATCGCCTGCGCTGCGCACCATGAGCTCCACCGTCAGCCCTTGGATGGACCCGAACATCGTCTCGATCACGGGGTTGTGCGAGGCGGCGACCAGCGCGGAATGGAATGCAAGGTCACCACGAACCCGATCGAGCGGCGTCACGCTCGCATCCAGACGATCCAGCGTGCGCTCGAGAACCGCGAGATCATGGGCTTCGGCGTGCTGCGCAGCCAGCACGGCAGCCTCGGTCTCGAGCATGAGGCGGGCCTCGGAAAGGTGGCGCGCGGTGCTGCCGCGGCGGCGGTACTCGAGGTCGAGCGGCGGAAACCGGCGGGGCCCGTTGTCCCCGTGGACGTAGGCCCCACGTCCCGGTTCGACATCGATCAGGCCCCGTTCGACAAGTGAGCGGAGCGCCTCGCGGACCACTTGGCGGCTGGCCCCGAACTCGACCGCCAGATGGCGCTCCGACGGAAGACGATCGTCAGCCCGGAGCTCGCCCGACAGCACCCGCTCCGCCAGGGCGCTCGCGATCACGCTGCTCGAGCTCCGGGCGGGCTCGCCGCGTCTCGTCCGGCGCTGGTCCCGTCGACTCGCAGGCAGCAGCGCACCCGTCTCACCGCTCACCGTTCGAGATCCCTCCCGACAGAACTTGGTTGACGCCTCGTGCCTGAACGTTACACTACTGTACAGTGGTCTGACCGGTATGACCAGACGGACATGAGGAGGAGCTACATGACGAGCGAGATGGTCTCGCTGAGGCGGCTCGCAGGGTTGCTGACGGTCGGCGCGCTGGTGGTGAGCGCATGCTCGAGCGGGTCGACGGCAACGCCAAGCGCGCCCGCCGCATCTGGCAGCACACCGGCGTCGGCGGGTTCCAGCAGTGCACCTGCGGCCACGTCAGACCTCGAGATCTTCACCTACTGGACAGCTGGCGGCGAGGCGCAGGGCCTGGCGGCGATCGAAGACATCTTTGCCAAGAACTACCCCGGCATCAAGGTCACGAACGCCGTCGTGGCAGGCGGGGCGGGCTCGAACGCCACGGCCGTCCTTGCCACGCGGATGACCGGCGGCAACCCCCCGGACACCTTCCAGATCCACGGTGGTGCCGAGCTGATCGACACCTGGGTGACCACCGGCTACATGCAGCCGCTGACGCAGTTCTACACAGACAACGGCTGGCTGGACAAGTTCCCGAAGCAGCTGCTCGACCTCGTCAGCTACAACAACGACATCTACTCCGTCCCCGTGAACGTCCATCGCAATGGCGTCCTGTGGTTCAACAAGAAGATCTTCACTGACAACAACATCTCCGCACCCACGACCTGGGACGAGTTCTTCACCGCTGCCGACGCCCTCAAGGCGAAGGGGATCACGCCCCTGGCACTGGGTGACAAGGACAAGTGGGAGTCGCTCCAGCTGTTCGAGGACATCCTGCTCTCGAAGCTCGGCCCGGCCGACTACCGCGGCATCTGGGCAGGCACCGTGCCCTGGACCGATGCGCGTGTGACGGACGCCCTGACGACCATGGCCAAGGTCATGAGCTATGTCAACGCGGACCACGCGACCCTGACCTGGGACCAGGCAGCCGGGCTCGTCCTCAAGGGCACCGCCGCCATGAACATCATGGGTGACTGGGAGAAGGGCTACTACACCTCCAACGGCTGGACACCCGGGTCTGACTTCGGCTGGGCGCCGGCTCCCGGCACCGCTGGCAGCTTCATCGTCGTGACCGACACCTTCGGCATGCCGAAGAACATCAAGAACCAGGCCTCGGCGCTCGACTGGCTGAAGACCGTCGGATCGGTCGAGGGCCAGGACGCCTTCAACCCCAAGAAGGGCTCGATCCCGGCTCGCGTCGATGCCGACAAGAGCATCTACGACGCGTACTCCCAGTCTGCGATCACGGACTTCGCCACCAACGAGCTCGTCCCCAGCGAGGCGAACGGGCCCGCCACCATCCCGGCATTCCTGACACCGATCACCGATGCGATCAGCGTCTTCACGACGGACCTCAACGTCCAGTCGGCGCAGTCCACGATCGCTGCGGCCTGCACGTCCACCGGAGCATGCAAGTAGCAGATCCGGCCGACCAACGTTCCGTTTGAACGAGGCGGAGGAGATGATCGGCATCCCTCCGCCTCGCCCCTCGTCCGTCCGCTCGAAGGGATTGCCAGGCATGGCCAACGTTCTCGGGCTTCGGCAGCAGGGCGCCCTCGATCTGCTGTCTCTCGGCGGCATGGTGATCCGCCTGGACCCCGGCATCGTGCCCTTCCGGAAGGCAGGCGAGCTGGCCATCCACGTGAGCGGCGGCGAGTTCAACGTCGCCGCCAACCTGGCCGACTGCTTTGGCCTCCGCACGGGCATTGCCACCGCGATGGTCGACTATCCGATCGGCGATCTCGTCGACGAGCGGATCCGCGCGGCGGGTGTGCAGCCGTTCTACCGTCGGTTCGAGCACGATGACGTGAGCGGCCCGAACATCGCGACCGTCTACAGCGACCGGGGCTTCGGCGTGAGACCACCGATCGTGTTCTACAACCGCGCAGACGAGGCGGCAGCCCACTTGGGTCCCGGCGATTTTGACTGGTCGGCGATCTTCGCGGCCGGCCTGCGCTGGTTCCACACCGGCGGCATCTTCGTCGCGCTGTCCCCTGGCACCGCCGACCTTGCGCTCGAGGGGATTGAGGCGGCCCACTCGGCGGGGGCGATCGTCTCTTTCGACCTCAACTACCGTGCCAAGCTGTGGGCATCGCAGGGCGGCCCGGCGCGAGCACGTGAGGTGCTGGGCCGCATTGTCGAGCAGGTCGACGTCCTCGTGGGCAACGAGGAGGACCTCCAGGATGGGCTGGGCATCCCCGGCCCATCAGTCGCCGCGGCGTCAGGCCTCGATCCTGGCGCCTTCCTGGCCATGATCGAACAGGTCGTGACCCGCTACCCGGGCATCAAGGTGGTCGCGACCACCCTCAGGGAGGTGCGCTCGACCAACCGGCATGCATGGAGCGCGGTGGGGTGGATCAACGGCGCCGTGCATGTGGCGCCGACCGTGGAACTCGACGTCTACGACCGCGTGGGCGGCGGTGACGGCTTCGCCTCCGGGCTGTTCTACGGCTTCCTGTCGGGCGCCGCGCCCGAGGAGGCGCTCCGTCTCGGCTGGGCGCACGGCGCCCTGCTGACGACCTTCCCGGGCGACACGACGATGGCCACGCTGGACCAGGTGCGGGACCTCGCGCGGGGCGGTTCGGCCCGGATCCAGCGGTAGTGCCTGCGGGGGGTCAACCCTGGTCGAGGAGCCCGCTGGATCGGCGCCGGCCGACCGGACGCAGCACGGTTGGGGGCCACTTGGCGGCGCATGCTCTACCCCGTGGCCCGCGGGCGCGGCTCGTTGACCGGCGTCTGCGGACGGCGGCCCTCGATGACCGCGACTGCGTTGTCGAGGGCGAGGCGCATCATCGCGTGGCGAGTTCGGGTCGTGGCGCTCCCGATGTGCGGCAGGCAGACGGCCCGTGGGTGCGTCCGCAGCGCTTGGGGGACGGCCGGCTCGTGCTCGAACACATCGAGACCGACGGCCGCCACGTGGCCCGACTCCAGCCCAGCCACGAGCGCGGGCTCGTCGATCACCGCGCCACGCGACGTGTTCACGACCACGACGCCCTCGCGCATGCGGGCCAGTTCCGCCTCCCCGATCAGGTGGTGCGTCGCCTTCGAGAGCGGCACGTGAACGCTCAGGACGTCGGCGCGCTCGAGCAGCTCCGCGAAGCTCACCCAGCGGGCCGGCGGATCTCCGGGCGTCTCCGGCGCCACGGGGTGGCGGTTGTGGTAGATGACCGACATCCCGAGCGGCTGCACCCGGCGGGCCAGCGCCTGGCCGATCGCGCCCATACCCAGGATCCCGAGCGTCAGGCCCGCAGGGTCGTCACCCCAGAATGCGGCCGGATCAGCCCGGCGCCATCGGCCGTGCCGCACGTGCTCAAAGGCCTCGCCGGCCCGGCGCAGGCTCATCAGCAGCAGCAGGAGCGCAACGTCGGCGGTCGACTCGGTCAGGACTCCCGGCGTGTTCGTGACCCAGACGCCGCGCGATGTCGCGGCAGCGACGTCCACACTGTCATAGCCGACACCGAAGTTGGCGACCACCCGCAGCCGGGGCGCGGCGTCGAGCAGCGCCGCGTCGATCCGGTCGGCACCTGTCGACACGAGCGCCTCCACCGGGCCCAGCCGCCCAAGAAGCTCCGCCCGGGGCATCGGTCTCTCGGCGCGTCCCTGGTCGAGGCGGTAGCGGGCACGATACGGCTCGACAACCGTGTCAGGAAACGCCCGGGTCACGAGGACCTGCGGGGCGTCGCCGGCTGGAGCGGCAGACCCGCGGGGCGAGGAACGGCGGGAAGCGGCTGGCGTACGTCACCTCGATCGGTGGAGGGACCGGGCGCACGGCATGATCCATGCGACACGGGTGGTGGGGGATCGCCCGCAAGGCAATGGTAGCGGCAGACCAAGAGGAGCCATCGGGCATGGACCTCACGGACCGGATCGAGGTCGTGGGAACAGAGCGCGCAGAGGTTGGCGAGGGCCCGGTCTGGGATGTCCGGTCCTCCCGGCTCGTGTGGGTGGACATCCTGGGCCGGCGGATCCACGTCACCGATCCGCGAACCGGCAAGACCGATTCGATCGACGTGCCGCTCCACGTGGGTGCCGTCGTGCCTCGCGTCGCCGGCGGGTATGTAGCCGCGCTCCAGGACGGCTTCTGGATCGTCGGTGACGGGGCCCCCCGGCGGATCGTGACCGTCGCGGAGGCACGGCCGGGCCTCCGCTTCAACGATGGCAAGTGCGATCCGGCCGGCCGCTTCTGGGCCGGGACGATGGCCTACGACGAGGCGCCAGGCGCAGCTTGGCTCTACCGCCTGGAGGCAAGTGGCCTGGCGACCCGGGTCCTCGACGGCGCGACGATCTCCAATGGGCTCGCCTGGAGCGGTGATGGACGGACGATGTACTACATCGACTCCCCGACGCAACGGGTCGATGCGTTCACGTTCGACAGGGCCACGGGCGATCTCCGGGACCGACGCACCGTGATCCAGATCCCGAAGGAGCTCGGAACCCCGGATGGCATGACGATCGATGCCGATGGCGGGCTATGGGTGGCACTGTGGGGCGGCGGCGCGGTCCACCAGTATGTGGACGGACGACTGCATCGGGAGATCCGCTTGCCGGCCAGCCGGGTGACCAGTTGCGCGTTCGGCGATAAGGACCTGGGAACGCTGTTCATCACGTCGGCCAGGGAGGGCCTCTCGGACGATGATCTGCGAGACCAGCCTTTGGCGGGAGCGCTGTTCCGGGTTCGCCCGGGCGTACGGGGTGTCGCTCCCCACACGTACCTGGGAGGCTGAGCCGGGCGATCCGCGCGAGCGGCAGCGGCGGATCGAGTCGGACCGCCGCGCGGGCTGCAGCAGTGCTCGGCGGACTGCCCTTCGCCAAGCCGCCGTCGCGACTGGTGTCAGAGGGGCGATCCGATTGAGCGCCCTCTACCTCGACAGCTCGGCATTCGTGAAGCTCGTCGTCGAGGAGCCGGAATCCGCCGCCGTGCGGGCATTCCTGGCCAGCCATGGTGCGCGTCGGGTGTCATCGGCGCTGCCGCGCGCAGAATCCCTGCGGGCAGTCCGGCACCTGGGGCCGGATGTCCTGGCGACGGTGCGAGAGGGCCTCCGGCGTGTCGACCTCGTCGGGATCGACGATCGAATCCTCGACGCGGCCGGGACGCTCGAATCCCAGGTGCTCCGGACGCTCGACGCCATCCACCTCGGGACCGCGCTGGCCGTCGGCGACGCCTCGCGGCGCCTAGACTGCCGCAATGTCACGCGCAGCGACCCAGCCGATCGAGACCGACGAGGTCGTGAGGCTTTCGGGCGGCGACCTGCCGTATACGCTTCGCCGCTCCCCGCGCGCCCGCCGTCTGCGCGTGGTGATCCACCCGGAGCGCGGCGTCGTGGTGACGTTGCCGGCGGCAGCGCGACTCGGCCGGGGGGGTGCCGACCGGGTGATCCGCGAGTTCCTGGGCGAGCGCGAGCCGTGGCTGCGGCGCCACCTCAACCGACAGGCGGCGACGCGGGCAAGGCTCGATGACCGCCCGCCACTCGAGGACGGGCGTCTGGTGCCGTATCTCGGCGCCCCGCATCGCGTCCGGGTGGTCGTGGCGCCGGCCGGCGTCCGCGCCACCCGGGTGTCGCGCGTGGGCGGCGACGATCTCGACGAACTGCTGGTCGAGGTGGGTCCGCGCGACGGTCGCGACGCCGCCGACATCCTCGAGGCGTGGTTCCGGGAGCGGGCTCGGGTGGCCCTCGGAGCCGCAGTCGAGCGTCATGCCCTCGCGCTGTCGGTCTCGCCGTCGTCGATCACGATTCGCGACACGACCAGCCGGTGGGGGAGCTGCTCGCGCAGGGGCGCGCTGTCGTTCTCGTGGCGCCTGGTGCTCGCCCCGCCCGGCGCCCTCGACTCCGTCGCCGCCCACGAGGCGTGCCACCTGCGCGTCTTCGGCCATGGCCCCAAGTTCTGGGCGCTGCTCGAGACGCGCGTCCCCGACTACGTGGCGTGGCGGCGATGGCTCAAGCGCCACGCGCCGGAGCTCCACGCGGCGCTGGACTGAGGCTCGGCCCCGGAGGAGCCGCTGGCGGTGCAGCCCTTGCCCTGGTCCGCGTCCCGCCGGTGAGACAGGTCGGGAACTGCCAGAACGCCTGACAACGTGCCGGAGGGCGGGCACAAATGGGAGCCCTCGCGCGTCACACGTGGGCTCCGGCGCGACGCCGGCTGTGCCACGATGCCAGAGGTCCCATGTCCCCGCGGCCAACCCCCGTCCTCCTCGTCGCCACCCTTGCCCTCGGCTTGGTCGGCTGTGCGAGCATCCCGGCCGCGCCCGTCGGCGCTGTCCCTTCCGCTGACTCGAGGACAGGCGACGCATCGCCTGTCGCGGCCATTGAGCGCCAAACCCCTTCGTCCGCCGCCGCCCCCACGCTCGCGCCTACCGCGAACCCGGACAACGGCAACGTCGAGGCCCCGGTCACCCCGGGCCTGTCGGTCGAGCCGCTCGGGGCGTCCACCATCCGCGTCACGCTGGCCGACCCCGTCGCCAAGGCATGGCAGCTCACGGTCTCGGGCGCTGGCGCTGGCGCGGGGACCGCCGACAGTTGGGCGCTGAACGTCGAGACCGGTGACGTGGCGCCCGTCATCACCACCGTTGAGACGATCAACGGCGTGGTGGGTGAGCCCCGGGAGCGGGCCGGGCTCGAGGCGGGCGCCAGGACCGGTCGGGTTTGCTCGGTGGCAGTGGCCGTGTGCCTCCGGGGCGCGAGCGTGGTCCTGCCGCGGGACGGCAACGGGACCCTCGTCGTCGAGCTCGGGAGGACTGACGCCAACGCGGCCCTCTGGGTGACCGGTGCGACGGCAGCCTGGCCGGCCGAGCCGTTCGTGCTGGGACCCTGGACGACGACGAGCGCGTTTCCCTGGGGTCCTTGACTGGCGTCAGGCCGGCGCTTCCTGTGCGAACGGCGGCGCGACCTCCCGGAGGGCGGCCTCGCAGCCATTGACATCCTCCGGCGCGGACGCGTTGACATCCTCGGGCCCCGACCAGAGCAAAGACGCCTACGGCCGCGGGGTGGCCCCGTCCACCTGCAGCACCACAGCGCCTCCGACGTTGGGCGGGCGGTCACCAGCGTCGACACCAAGAACAAGGAGCTGGCGGGTCCCTTCCGCAGGACCCTCCGCGTTCACGCGGGTGCTCTCCTGAGGGTGATGGGGTCCATGCCTGCGGTCGATCGAGGGGCGGTCTATCCCGTCGAGTAGGCCCACGGGCCCAGTCGCCGACGCCTCGCTGTCCGTCCCGCGGATGCCGGTCGCGGGGGAGCGGCGTGGCGCGCGGGCTGCCTCCTGACCGCTGCTCCTGTTCGCAGTGGATTGCTCCTCAGGCGGGGCCGATGCTCGCGCGCCGCGGCCGCCTGGGAGTGGCGGACGAGCACCCTTGGGGCCGCCCATGCGCAGAGCGCCACCGCCGGGCGTCACTATCGGGGGGCGCGCGCAGGCGGGGCGTCCGTCCTGATAGACCCCAGGGATCGGGAAGGCAAGGGGTCATCGACCAGCAGCTGGTGCGGTGCCGTGCGGGGGACTCTGCGAGTGAGATTGGTGGGCCGGGGCAGAATCGAACTGCCACAGCCGAAGGCGAGGGTTTTACAGACCCTTGGGCTCACCACCTGCCCAACCGACCCACGTTCGAGACCGAGCGTGAACTGGTCTCCTGAGTCACCCCAGATGACCCTTGGTGACCTCAGAGATGGGATCACGAGTGGGTCCAACTCTTGGCCGTCTGGGCGTGGTGTCCCTGGCCGGGAGGAGGGCCCGAGAGTCGCTCGAGGAACTCACGGGCGGCAGGATACCAGAGGCCAAACCGCGGGGGATCCGAGTCCAGCGCAAGGCCAAGATCGCCAGGCGGCACGAGGGAGGAGCGGGCGTGGTTCGACGGGCACGTCGCACCCGCCTCGGTCGCGCCAGCGGCCCGGAGGGCCAAGGTCACCGACGCCGCGCTCGCCGGCTGACGCCGAGCTTCGGCCGTCCTCTCGCCCGGCGAGGTGGCGGGCGCGGAGCGGCTTCCAGCGTCGCTTGGACGCTGTGGGCGGAGACCCCGCAGGGCGACTTGGGCCACCCCGTAGGCCCCAGGAGCGGCCGGTATCATCTGCACGGATGGATGAGGCCGCCCCACTTCCCGAGTTCGTCGGGTTGCCCCTCGCGCTCGCGCTGGTCCTGCTCAACGGGTTCTTCGTCGCCGCCGAGTTCGCCCTGGTCAAGGTCCGCGGGACGCGGCTGGCTGAGCTCGCAGACGCGGGCAGCGGGACCGCTCGCAAGGCGCAGGCCATGGTCGGACGCCTCGACTCCTACCTCGCCGCGACACAGCTCGGGATCACCCTCGCGAGTCTCGGCCTCGGCTGGATCGGCGAGCCCGCGGTTGCCGTCCTGCTCGAGGGGCCGCTTCACGACCGGCTCGGCCTGTCGGAGGATGCCGTGGCCGTCGTCTCCTTCGCGGTCGCGTTCGCGTTCATCACCCTGCTCCACATCACGGTCGGCGAACTCGCGCCGAAGTCCATCGCGATCCTGCGCCCGGATGCCACGACGCTCGTCGTCACCTGGCCGCTGCACGCCTTCGCCACCGTCATGCGGCCGTGTATCTGGCTCCTCAACGGAGCCGCCAACGGCCTCCTGCGCCTGATCGGGCTCCACGCGGCGTCCGAGACCGAGCTTGCGCACTCCGAGGAGGAACTCCGCCTGCTGCTGGCATCCTCGGGCGAGCAGGGTGTGCTCGACTCGATCGAGCAGGAGCTGGCGACGCGTTCGCTGGCCCTCGGAGAGCTCACCGTGCGCGAGGTCATGGTGCCGCGCACAGCGATGGCAGCGCTCGACGTGACCCTGCCCCTGGGCGAGGCGCGGGAGCACGCCGTGGCCCTGCGCCACGCCCGCATCGCGGTCTACCGCGGCTCACTCGACGAGGTGACGGGCTTCGTGGAGTGGTTCGACCTGTTCGCCCAGGGCGTGGAGGACTGGGCGGCGGCCGTGCGCCCCATGGTCGCGGTGCCCGAGAGCGTGTCGGTGTCGGCCGCCCTCACGCGCATGCGGCAGACCGGAGCCGAGCTCGCGCTCGTGCTCGACGAGTACGGCGGGACCGCCGGGCTCCTGTTTGCTGAGGACATCCTCGACGAGGTCGCCGAGCACCATCTGGCACCGGCGCCGGCAACGATCGCCGGAAGCACACCGCTCCACGAACTTGAGAGCTTGCCCGGCCTCCTGTTCGACGATGTCGACGCCGTGACGGTCGCCGGCTACCTCACTGAGAAGCTCCGCCGTATCCCGCGGCCAGGCGAGCGGGTGACAGTCGGCCAGTGGGAGCTCGTCGTTGAGCGCTCGACCCAGAAGCGCGTCGATCTCGTGCGGCTCGAGCGTGCCAGGACCAGTGGGTCAGGTGGCCGGTCGGCCACGTAAGGCGCGCCGGCCGCTTCGTTCGCTCCACACGACGCGGCCTCCCGCGGCGGCCGCCGCCGCAAGGGGCCGCGGTTCCATTGCGTCATGCGCCATCAGCCCCTCGCTCCGAGCCCGCGGATTCGCGTGGGGCGCCTGGATTCGCTGGAGCGTGCGTAGAATCCGTGCGGACGTCCACCCTGGCCTGAAGGGACGGTGCCGCGGCGTGACACGATGAACACAGAGCGCCCCGTCCTGCCGCGGGTCGGGCGTCGCGTCGCCTACTCGCAGGCGCTCGCGCTGGCGGCTGTCGTGATCGGCGTCGCCGCGCTCCTCTCGTGGTTCACCGGTCTCGGCGAACCACTCGCATCGCTGACAGCCTCCGCGCCGGCACGGCCGAACTCCGCCCTGTCCGTCCTGCTCCTCGGCTTGGCGCTCATGGCGCTGCCGTCGCGCTGGCCGTGGGTTGCGACCCTGCCGGCGCTCGCGGTGGCCGCCCTGACGACCGCGACGCTCGCGGAGTGGCTGACCGGGGCCGATCTGGGGTTTGACGGCATTCTCGCGCTCGTGCCCGCCGCCGGCACGCCGCCCGGGTATCTGATCCGGATCCCGCCAGCCACCGCCTTCGCGCTCTCGTGCGTGGCCGTCGCGATCCTGGTCCGCGGACACCCGCGCACGCGCCCTGCCGCGCAGGCGCTCTACGCGGCGGCGGTGGTCGCCGCGTTCGTCACCCTGCTGGGATACCTGTACGGCGTGAGCCTGTTCACCGACTCGACCTCGCCGTTTGGCGTCTCGCTGGCGTCTGCCGTGGCGCTCGTGCTTCTGGGCGTGGCGGGGCTGACGACCGACGTCACCGAGGGGCTGGCGAAGCTCGTGCGGGATCCGAGTCCTGCGGGCAGGGTCCTGCGGCGGATCCTGCCCGCGGCGTTCCTGATCATTCCCGTCGCCGGGTGGTTCCGAGTTGCTGGCGCCCGGGCGGGGGTGTTCGACCAGGAGGTCGGCATCGTCCTCATGGTCGCGTTCCAGGTCGTGGTCCTCGCGATCGTCGCCGCGTGGACGATCGACGGCCTCGACCGCGCCGAGCGGGCGCGTCGCGCCGCCGAGCGAGAGCGGAACCGGCTGTTCGAGACCGCGGCCGACGTGACGGCCATCCTCGACGCCGATGGGCGGATCCTCCAGGCGGGTCCGGGCTGGCGGCGGATCTACGGCGTGAACCCCGCGGAGCTCGATGGGATGGCGTTTGCCGAGGCGGCGCGCGTGGGTCCCCTCCCTGCCCTCGGCGCCTTGGCTCGCACCTCATCGCTCGCCGCGGCGGAGCAGGCCACCGGCGGACGGCGCTGGATCGAGTGGACCGTCCAGCACGACCGCGAACTCGGCCGCTCGTTCGCGGTCGGGCGGGACGTGACGGAACGCGAGGATGCGCTGGCGGCGGTGCGGCGACTGGCAGCCATCGTCGCCTCGAGCGCCGACGCCATCCTGGCGCTCGGCGTGGACGGGAAGCTCGAGGAGTGGAACGACGCGGGGGCTCGGATGTTCGGCCTGGGGCCTCAGGCGGTGGGCAGTGACGCGGGGTGCCTCGCGGTGCCGCAGGACCGCGAGGGGCTGGCGGCGGCGATGCGGGGCGCCCTCGAGACCGGCCAGCGCCACGAGGCGTTCAGCGCCCTGCGGGCCGACGGGACGACGTTCCCCGCGGAGCTCACAGCCTTCCCGGTCAGGTCCCCCGGCGGCAAGGTGATCGGCCTGTCCGCGATCGTGCGCGATGTCACAGCCGCACGCGAGGCCCGAGCCTCGCTCGAGCAGTATGCCGAGGATCTCCAGCGGTCCAACGCAGAGCTCGAGCAGTTCGCCTACATGGCCAGCCACGATCTCCAGGAGCCGCTGCGGATGGTGACCGGCTTCGTCGGGCTGCTCCACAAGCGCTACGGCGAGAAGCTCGGTCCCGAGGCCGACGAGTACATCGGCTTCGCTGTGGACGGGGCGCGGCGCATGCAGGCGCTGATCAACGACCTGCTCACGTACTCGCGTGTCGGCAGCCGAAGCCTCGCGCTCGCCGAGGTCGATCTCCGTGACGCGGCCGAGGAGGCGCTCGCCAACCTGAGGGCGGCGATCACAGACGCCGGGGCAACGGTGCGGGTGGGCGACCTGCCCACGGTGCACGGCGACCGCCGCCAGCTCGCCCAGTTGCTGCAGAACCTCGTCGCCAATGGGATCAAGTTCCACGGCGACGTGCCGCCGGTCGTGGAGATCGGCGGCGAGCACAATCGGCGCGAGTGGCGCATCTTTGTGCGCGACAATGGGATTGGGATCGATCCCGCCCACCACGAGCAGATCTTCGTCGTCTTCCGGCGGCTTCATGCACGCGAGGAGTACGAGGGAAACGGGATCGGCCTCTCCATTGCTAAGAGGATTGTGGAGCGTCATCGGGGACGCATCTGGCTGGAGTCAGAGATCGGCAAGGGCACCACGTTCTGGGTTGCACTGCCCCGAGGGAAGGGTATGAGCACGTGACGGCCGAGCCCATTGAGATCCTGCTCGTCGAGGACAATCCGGGCGATGTGCGGCTGACGCGCGAGGCGCTCCGGGAGGGCCGCATCGCCAACCGCCTCTCGGTCGCTGCGGACGGCGACGAGGCCATGGAGCTGCTCCGCACCCGGCTCGAGCGACACGTGGCCCTGCCGGCCCTCATCCTGCTCGACCTCAACCTCCCGAGGCGCGACGGGCGATCGGTCCTCGCCGAGATCAAGTCGGACCCGGTGCTGCGGGTGATCCCGGTCGTCATCCTCACGTCGTCCGCGGCCGAGCGGGACATCCTCGAGAGCTACGATCGCCAGGCGAACGCCTACGTGACCAAGCCCGTCGACATCGACGAGTTCCTGGGGGCGATCCGCGCGTTCGAGAACTTCTGGCTGGCGGTCGTCCAGCTGCCCGAGGCGGGCGAACTGCTGTGACCACCTCGATCCCCGCTCTCGTCGTGGCCCAGGGGACGGAGGCCGTTCATGTGCTGCTGGTCGAGGACAACCCCGGCGACGTGCTGCTGATCACCGAGGCGCTCCGCGAAGCTGGCATCGAGCTCCTGACCGCCCGCCGCCTCGACGACGCGCTGCGCGTGCTCAGAACGGATGGGGTCGACATCGTTCTGCTCGACCTGGGGCTGCCCGACAGCCAGGGCATCGACACGCTGGGCTCAGTCCTCGCGGCGACTCGCCAGCCCGTCATTGTGCTGACCGGGCTGGACGACGAGAGGACCGGCCTCGAGGCGGTTCGTCTCGGTGCCGAGGACTACCTGGTGAAGGGGCGGGTGGACGCCGCCTCGCTCGCGCGATCCGTGCGCTTCGGCGTCGAGCGCTCGCGGCTCCGCGCAGCGCTGGCCGCGCCGCTCCTAGAGTCGGCGCATGTCGGGCTCGCGGTCCTCGATGCCGGTCTCCGCTTCGTGTACGCCAACCCGGCGGTCGCCCTGATCACGGGCGTGCCGGCGGCCCTGCACCTTGGCCGGGCCGCCGCCGACCTGATCCCCGAGCTCGGCGACGCAGAGACCGGCCTGCTGTCGGGGGTCCTCCAGGGGGCGCCCGTCCGCGACGTGGAGGTCGCCCTCGGCTCGCCGTCCTCGGTCACCCTGCTCGTGTCCGCCGAGCCGATGCGCGACGCGCGCGGGGCGGTCGTGGGAGCCACGCTGAGCATCGCCGACATCAGCGAGCGCCGGCGGCGCGAGGAGGCGGTCGCGTCGCTCGCCGAGTCGCGCTCGCACACCCACGCGATCGGGGAGCTGATCCCGTACGGGATCTGGATTGCCGACGGCAACAGACGCATCCGCTACCTGAGTCCGTCATTCCTCGAACTCATCGGCATGGACATGGCAGAGGCTGCCGGGGACGGCTGGATGGCCGCGATCGACGAGCCTGACCGCGAGCGCGTCGCCGATGCCTGGGAGCGCGCGGCGTCCACCAGTGCGCTCGAGGCGGAGTACTCCGTGATCGGGGCCGACCACCGGCTGCACACGATCCTCACCCGTGGGTATGCCGTCGCCGAGCCTGGCTCCCCGGCCACGAGCTGGGCGGGGATCAACCTCGACATCACCGAGCGCAAGGAGGGCGAGCGGCTCCGCGAGGCGCTGGTCGGCGTGCTCTCGCATGAGCTCCGCACGCCGGTCACCTCGATTTACGCGGCGATCCGCGTCCTCCTGCGCGGGGACGTGCCGGAGGCGACGCAGCGCGAGCTGCTGAGCGACGTGGAGGCCGAGAGCGACCGGCTGCGTCGGCTCATCGACGACCTGCTCATCCTCGCGCGGGCCGAGCACGGCGCCGAGGTCGACGAGGAGCCGGTGCTGCTCCAGCACCTCGTGCCGCGGGTCGCGGCCGATGTGCAGCGCCGCTGGCCGCTGGCCAAGGTCGAGGTCATAGCCGAGGATGGGTTGCCCGTCGCGGCAGGCGACGAGGCGCGGGTGGAGCAGGTCCTCCACAACCTCCTCTCGAACGCCGCGAAGTACGCCGGCAGCGGCGGGCCCATCACGGTTCGGGTCACGTCCGAGGACGGGTGCGTTGTGGTCCGCGTCATCGACTCGGGACCGGGGATCGACCCAGACGAGGTGGGGCACCTCTTCGACCTGTTCTACCGGTCGCCTGGGCTGTCCCTGGCCGCCTCGGGGTCCGGCATCGGCCTGTTCGTGGTCCGCCAGCTGGTGCAGTCGATGCGGGGCGAGGTGTGGGCCGCGAACCGCGACGACGGGCACACCGGCGCAGAGTTCGGGTTCCGGCTGCAGGTCCTGGCGGACGACGAGGCCTGACGCAGCTGGGCCGGACCCCGTCGGCAGGAGAGAACGCACCCTTAGCTCGGCGTCAGGACTTCGAAGCCCGCGCGGTCGGCCAGCCGGCTGAAGGTTCGCGCGTTCGCGGGCGCGCAGGCATGCCCGTCGTTGTTGAAGAAGACCCAATCAGCCGCGGTGCCGGTGCCCTCGTTGGCGAGCCGGGCCGCGAGGGCCGCGAGGTCACCCGAGTCATAGCAGCCTGCCGGGACGGCCGTGCCCTCGTGCATCCGGACGTACCGCCAGTCAGCCGTTCGCCACTCGGGTGAGCGCTCCCCGCGCCGATCCGCCCGGCACAAGGTCGCCCCATGGCCGCGCAGGATCGCCTCGACGTCGGGGCCGAACCAGCTGCCGTGGCGCGGCTCGAGTGCGACACGGACCCGGCGCCCGGCAGGCGACGAGGCGTCGAACGCGGCCAGCGTCGCCTCGAGCGCCTCGGCGTCCACGGGCAGGTCAGGCGGCAGCTGGACCAGCACGGGGCCCAGATGCTCGCCCAGCGGCTCGAGCCGCTCCAGCATCCGCTCGACCGCCTCCCCCGGCTGGCGCAGGCGGAGGATGTGCGTCAGGTACCGGGAAGCCTTCACGGCGAACCGGAAGTCGTGGGGGACCTGCGCCGCCCACCGCTCGCACTGCCTCCTCGTGGGCAGCCGATAGAACGTCGAGTTGAGCTCGACCGCGGGGAAGAGCGTGGCGTAGAAGGCGAGCCGCTCGCCAGCCGGGAGTCGCCGGGGATAGAACCGGCCCACCCACTCCGGGTAGTCGAAGCCCGATGTGCCGACGTGGAGGGACAAGTCGCGCTGCCGACGCTAGCGACGGCCGCCGGGGCTCGAGCTCATGGACGAGAAGTCCTCGCCACGCGTTCCGCTGGCGGAGGTTCTCCCGGCTGACATCGATCCGGTCATCGCACGTCTCCCTGGAGGCGGTTGGGTGGACGGCCCAGTGTCCTGCCATGTCGGTTGCGGCCGACCGAGCCCGGCTGGGGATGGAATGTCAGGCGCATTGCCTTTGCGGGGCCCCTGGCGGTTCCGGTGCGCGCCCGTGTGGCACCGGCCCCGGTGCCCGCGCCGCGCGCTCCCGCGCCAGGCGCTCCCGCGCCGCCTACCAGAGTGCCGAGCTGGCGCGAGCCGGCTCCTCTCGCATGCGTGGCGTCTCGGGTGCCCGATGGGCCCACGCGCCGCTCGCAGGCTCGACAGGAATTTGCTCGAAGGCGCCCGGGTCCATGACCGGCACCATCACCGCCGACGTCGCCATGACGGGCACCATCGCAGGCGCACCCTCGCGCGGCGCGAGCGATCTGGGCGCCAGCTCCAGCACGCACCACGGGCAGACGGCGGCCGATGGCTCCACGAGGCGCTCGCACCGGGGACAGGGCGCCATCAGCCACGTGCGGCACCACGGGCAGCGTCGCCACTTCTCGTTCACCGTCGCCCGACAGCTCGGGCAGGTGTGCGGTCGGGACGCGGCCCTGAGCGCCTCGATCGTCAGTCGCTGCTCACGCGCCTCCGCCATGGTGTGCTGGGGACGGAGGATGCGCCAGATGAGCACGGCCAGCGGGAACCCCAGCGGCGTCGCGGCCAGGACGACCGCCGGGGCGCCCAGGACGACCACCAGGTTGTGGGTTCTGGCCATCGCGTCGCGGAACGCCCAGAGCACCGTGACGAACCACAGGATCACCAGGCCCCACGTCGCCAGGCGGAGGCTCGTATCGACGACGGGACTGTGGATGATCGGACCCAGGAAGTCACTGATGATCGCGCCAAGCTGGCTGGCCGTGTTCACGTCGGAGCCCCTCCGCCACTCATCGTCGCTTCGCCACCACGCGCCCGATCGCCAGCACCACCTCGCCCGCGTCCTCGAACCGCTCGCGTGGCACGGCAACGAGGGCGGCGGGGTAGCGGTCGGTGACCGGGACGAATGTCAGGAGACCGGGCCGGTCGCTTTCCACCACGAGCTGGACCCGGTGCAGCTCGGTCAAGGGCAGGTCCAGCCGGAGGCGCTGAGGGTCGGCCACGATGAGACGCGTCGCGGTCAGGGCCACGACCACCTGGTCGAGCTCCACCCCGGAAGCAACCTCCTCGTTGCCCAAAGCTCTGGCGACGTGGGGGTCGATCCGCAGATCGGGGGCGCTCACCGAGCGGCACCGCGCTTCCCGACCCGATCACCGCGCTTCCCCCGCCGATCTGGCGACCGGCGCATGTGCGCCAGTCGGGGCGCCGCCAGCGCCAGTGAGCCCGCGATGACGCCGCCGAGCAGCAGCGCCACCCGGACCGTCATCGGTGGCACGACTGAGTGTCCGGGGGCGAGGCCCCCGCTCAGGAGCGAGAGCGGGGAGGACAGGAGGCCATCGGCGCTGAGCAGCCCCCGGCCGACGATGCCCAGGAACAGGGCTACGACGCCGAGCAGGAGCGGGTACTCGATGCCGCGCTCGGTGTTCCAGAAGCCGTGGCGCCAGTGGACGTGGAAGATGATCACGATCGACTGCGCCACCACCATCGCGGCGGCGATCGAGGTCAGGAAGCCCAGCGCCAGCCCCAGGCCGCCGAGCAGTTCCGCGAGCATCGCGGCGGTGGCGAACGGGGCCGCCGGGTAGAAGCCCATGCCCGCAACGGCGCTCGTCCAGCCCTGCATCCCGGGCCCGTCGAACCAGCCGAATGCCTTCTGCGCGCCGTGGGACGCCAGGGTGAGGCCGACCACGAGGCCCAGCAGCAGGAGTCCCGCGTCAAGTGCGCTCATGCGCCCATGGTCTCGCGGCCACGGTTGCGAGCGGCCCCGGCCGCCTCGCCCTCCCGTTGCTGATCTGTTGCGTCCTCCGACGCTCCGTTAGGCGCGTCGGCAGGCGGGTCCGTCGCGAGGTCAAGGGTTATCGGCAGGTGGTCCGAAGCCGCGGCGAGCAGGACTGGGTCCATCGTGGCAACGCGGCACTCGACGAGGCGGCGCATGAGGGCCGACCCGAGCAGGAAGTAGTCGAGCCGGACGGCCGGCGCGTCCGACGGGATCGTCGGGCCTGGCGTGTCGGGGTTCCGGTGGCGATAAGCATCAGTGAAACCGGCGCCGAGGAACCGCTGCATGACCCGGGTGGAGATGCCGCCGTCAACGCGGAGCAGGATGCGGATCCAGGCCGGCAGCCGACGGACCGTCGGCAGGTCTCCGGGTGCCACCGCATTGAAGTCGCCGACGAGCAGGACGGGTGCCGCTCCGGCGCCGGACGCCACCATCGCGAGCACCTGCTCGGCCTCGCGCGCGCGACGGCGCTCGCCGCGGCCGGACAGCCCAGCGGTGAGGTGCAGGCCCAGCAGTCGCGCCTCGATGGGCGGGACGCTGACCTCCGCGTAGCGCGGCCCCTGTGTGCCCCGATGCCACGAGGCGTCGAGGTCGCCCATGCGGCTGAGCACCGCGACCGAGCGCCCCGGCGCCGAGAGCAGCACGTGCGCGCTGATCTCACGGGCGACCTCGGACACGACCCAGGGGTCGGTCGCCTCCTGGAGCACGACGAGGTCGGAATCCAGCTGGCGGAGGACCTCGCTGATCAGCCGGCTCCGCCGCCGGCCCCCCTTGCGGATGTTGTAACTGACGATCCGGAGGTTCACCCGTGAGGGGCCAGAATCACGTAGGGCTGCTTCTGGATCCGGGCGCGCAGCTCCAGGAACCAGCCGGCTTGCGCTTGGATGCTCACGGGGCGGCGCGCGATCGCCTGCGCGCGACGGCGCGCGCCCTCCAGCTGCGGGGCCACCCACGGCGTGGCGTCGGAGGCGGGAACCGTGTTGATGCCGCCAAGGTAGCGCGCCTCGTCGCTGAACAGCTCGACGGCGGTCTCGCCCAGGATGACGATGTCGAGGTCGCTCGTGCCCGGGCCGTGGCCGTCGAAGGGCGCGCCGGTCCGGAACGAGCGGCCGGCGACAGTGCTGCCGCGCAGGGCGACCATCGTGCCCGCGGGGAGCGCGGCGACGAGCGCCGCGACGAAGCGCCGCAGGCGGTCCGCGTCGCCGCCGAAGCCGCGCTCGATCGTCCCTTTCGCGAGTTCGTCCGCCCGATCCGTCTCCGAGGGCGGCACGAGGATCCCGCGGATGGCGGTGTTGTCGACTTCCATGGCATGGGCCCTGAGCTGCACGCTCGCGGCCTACGCCCCGTCCGCGATCTCGGAAGGCGGGGAATCCGGTGCGACGGGATCGGGCGGCTCCATGCCCTCAGTCGCGGCCCGGATGGCAGCGTCGCGATCGAAGGTGGAGGGCTCGGTCGCCGAGTCGGGGGAAACGCCGGCCGGCGGGCGTTGGCCCCCGCCCGGGCCGGTCCGGCTCGCGGTCCCGATCGGCGTCGGCGCGCCTGGCGCCTCCGACATCCCGGTGACGCCCGCCGGCGCGACACCGCTCGTGCTGGCCATGCCCGTCGTGGCCGCCTGCCCGGCCATCGATCCCTCTGGGCTGCGCGCCCAGCCGCTGCGGCCCACGATGCGCAGGCCCGACCGGCGCTTCGCCTGTACGGCAACGAACGTAAGGGCGGCGCAGGCGAGCATGGCGAGGCCGAGCAGCCGACCGCGCTGCGTCCGCCTCCTGCGGGACGGGGCGAGCCTGTCGGCGGACTTGCGGATCACCTCGCGGCCCGCGGGCAGCAGCTCGTCGGGCAGTGCCGCGGCGCTGGCCCGCACGGCCTTGGCGTTCGACATGAGCTGGCGAGCCGCCTCCGCGCGCGCTGCTCTGGCGTTGGACTTGATGTGGCGGGCGGCGTCCGCGCTGGCCGCGGCCGCGTTGGTGCGGAGCTGGCGCGCGGCCTCGGCGCCTGCCTCCTGGGCAGCGTCGGCGTTGGCTCGGAGCTGGCGGGCGGCCTCGGTACCAACCTGGCGCGCGGCCTCGGCGATGTCGTCACTGGCATGCCGGGCGGCCGTCGCCAGGTCGTCCCCGGCTTGACGCGCGGCTTCGGCGATGTCGTCGCGCGCATGGCGGAGGGCGCCCGTCGCGTCCTTCATCGCGCCGTCGGGACCGGCGAACGGCGCGGCATCGATCCACGACCTAAGGTTGCGGCGGGAAGGTCGGGAGCGGCGGAGCTTCGGGGCGCGGCCGCTGGTGAAGAAGAGCATGGTGACACCTCACTCGACGGGCCGCCAGGGGTCGGCGACGCTCGGTGTGCTGGTGAGCATCCGCCGAGCGGCATTGCCAGCGCCGTTGCGTTGCCGGAGGGGGGCTATCACGCGGCTTGCGAGGGGGTGCGGCCGCGCGCGCTCGGACAGGGCGCGGAGCGCCGGGCACTGCCGCGCTCGCGAAGCGGAAGAGGACCGATCCACAGCCCGGCCCGCGCCGAGCGCGATGTGACTGCGCTACTGCACCGTCCCTGAAGCCGCCCGCCGGTTGCCGCCCGGGACCCCCGCCGCGCGCCGGCGGCCGAGTCGTGCCGGGGTCGCCGCGCGCAGCGGCGTGCGCGGGCGCCGACCGGGGAGGGGGTTCGCGGCGCGACCCGTGCGCGCGGGAGGCGCTCCCGACCCTGACGCGACTCAACCCGCGAGGGACCCGGCGGATCGGGACGCTAGAGGCTGACCACGATCGAGAGGTCGCCCCGCCGACGGAGGACCTCCGCGCCCGTCGTCCCGCGCCAGGACTGGAACAGCAGGTCCACCTCGGCATCGCCAACACGGAGCCCTGCGACGACGAGCTTGCGCAGCGGGTGGGGGAGCGTGGGCCGGACGATGCGGAGCTCCCGGTGCGGGGCGTCCGCCTCGAGTCCGAGCAGCGAGCGGAACAGCATGAACGGCGTGGCGGCCGCCCAGGCCTGCGGCGCGCAGGCCACCGGGTAGGTGACCGGGACGCCGGTCTCGGCCCGGGGGAACCCGCAGAACAGCTCGGGGAAGCGGAACAGCGGCAGGTGCCGCGCCGCGTCGAGCAACCCGGTCGCGAGCTCCGCGGCCTCGGTCGCGAACCCGTACCGCTTGAGCCCGGCCACCGCGATCGCCGTGTCGTGCGGCCAGACGGTGCCGAGGTGGTATCCGAGCGGGTTGTACCCGGGCTGCCCCTGCGCCAGCGTCCGCAGGCCCCATCCCGACGACATCCGCGGCCCGGCCAGGTCGCGCGCCACCGCCACGGAGCGCCTGACGTCGAGCGCCCCGGTCCACAGCCCGTGGCCCACGTTGCTGGCCAGCGCGTCGGCCGGACGGTCCTCGCCGTCGAGTGCCATAGCGTACCGCTGGAGGTCCGGCAGCCAGAAACGGTCCTCGAGTCGAGCGGACAGGTCCTTCGCCGCGCTCTCGAGCTCTCCAGCCAGCTCTTGCTCACCGCGCCGCGTGGCGTGGTGCGCCATCAGCCGGAACGCGGCGATGGTGTAGCACTGGACCTCGATCAGGGCGATGGGCGGCTCGGCCACCCCGCCCATCCGGTCGCGAACCGAATCGTGCGAGTCCTTCCAGCCCTGGTTCCGGAGCCCGCGCGCCGAGCGGCATTCGTAGCGGACGAACCCGCCCACGACGGCGGGCCCGCGCAGCCACTCGAGGGCCGCGATGACGTTGGGCCACAGGCGGTCAACCAGCGCGTCGTCGCCGGTCCACGCATGGGTCTCGGCGAGGAGCAGCAGGAACAGCGCGGTCGCATCGGCGCTGCCGTAGTAGGGCGTGAACGGCAGCTCGCCGATACGCGCCATCTCGCCCGTCCGCAGTTCGTGCAGGATCTTGCCGGGCTCAGCGTCCCGCCAGTCGTCGCGGACCCGGGCCTGGCGCCGCGCAAGCACCTCGAGGGTGGAGCGGGCGATGTCCGGCAGGACCGGCAGCATGAACATCGCGGTGATGATGGCGTCGCGCCCGAACAGCGTGGCGAACCAGGGCACGCCCGCGGCGATGAACGACTCGTTCGCGGTCGGCCCCCCGGTCTCGAGCAGGCGGATGTCGGAGAGCCCGCGGGCGAGGATCAGGTTGACCAGCTCGTCGTCCGACTCGAAGCGCGTGGGGATCGACGTCTCCACGCCGTCGGGGCTGCGCCGCGCCTCCAGCCGCTCGAACGCCGGCGGGGCCTCCCCAGCTCCCGGCAGCTCCTCCCAGCCCGACGTCACCTGCCAGCCGAGGTTGACGGTCTCGCCGGCCTCGATCGCGATCCGCCAGCTGGCACGTACCGACGCGTCGCTGTCGGTGGGCGCCTTGCCGAGCACGTCGGGGGGCGGGTCGAGCTGCACGCCGGTCCGCAGCGCCATCCCGTCGCGGCTGACGTAGGTGAACACGACGCCCGACTCGTCGACCTGGATCGGCCTCAGCTCCCCGCGGTCCCCGGTCGCGTAGCCCCGGATCTCGAAAATGTCCGCGCCGTCCACGTCGAGCAGGAGGTCCACGGTGAGCTGCTGGAGCGCAAGGGTGTAGTTGGCGATCGACAGGCGCTCGTGCATGCCGTCCCGGGCGAGCGTTCGGTCGCGCCGGATGCCCAGTGACTGGGTGGCCAGCGTGGGGGAGTTGGCGTGCTGCGTGGGGTCGCTGCGCAGCTCCGGGTTGGTCATCTGGACCACGCCGCGCTCCTGCCCGCCGAGGTCAGGCTCGAGGAGCGTGGGTCGGCGACCGTCCACCAGCACGGTGAGCGTGGACAGCACACGGGTGTCGCCGAGGTACAGCCCGAGGCCGCGCGAGTCCGGGCGGACGTCGCCGAATGGGTCTGCAACCAAGGTCAGGGCCCCCAGCCGCAGGACGGCCGTGGCCCCGAGGTCGGTGGCCTTGATGACGTGCCGGGGCGTGGGCGGGAGCTCCCGCGTCACGGGGGACCCCTCAGCCACGATCAGGGACGCTGTTGTGTGCACGCCAAGAGCGCGGGCTGTGTACTGACCGCATGCGTCGGAAGGGTACGTCGGAACGCTTGCAGGCGTCCCCGGCGCATCGCGGCCGGGGTTTCGGGGGCGCTACAGCACCGTGGTGGCGATCCTTCACAGATGTGGCGAGATGGCGTGGATTCGGCCTCATGCGCCCGCCGAACGGACGGGGACGCATCCTCGATTCCGGCTTTCAACCGTCCGTGGCCCATCTGGCTTCTGCGAGGCCCTCTGTCACCGCCATCGGCCGCAAGACGGGGGCTCGGCGAGGCCTCCCGGGCTCGGCCGAGGCACCCGGCCGCGGACGGGGCCTCCGGCGCATGAATGCGCCCCACCCGGAGGGGGGACGGGTGGGGCGCCGGGCGAATCGAGGACGCAGTCCCGGGAGGGACAGTTCGATCAGCTTGAGGTGCGGGTCCTGCCACCGGCCGCGGTTGTCTCGGCGCCCTCGCGGATCTCGCCGCGCCACGCCCCGGTCTCGGTGCCCCGTGCCTCGATGAAGTCGCGGAACCGCTCGAGATCGCCCGTGACCTGGTTGCGGAGCACCCCAAGGGCGGTGCCGGCCTGCTGGGCGGGGCCTTCGGGCTCCACCTCGAGCAGCAGGTTGACGCGCGTCATGTCTGGCCCGAGGCTGGTGAACGACACGGTGCCGTCATTGCGCGCGCCGCCGGTCGAGACCCACGTGATGCGCCGGTCGGGCACCTGCTCCACGATCCGCGCTCGCCACGACTTCTCGACGCCAGCGACCTTCGCGCGCCACTCGAGCGTGGTCTCGTTGAGCTGGTGGACCTGCTCGATCCCCTCCATGAACCGGGGGAAGTCCTCGAACTGGGTCCACTGGTTGTACGCGGTGTGGAGCGGCACCTTGACGTCGATGGTCTGGTCAATCACGGCCATAGTCGGGCTCCTCCTCATGTCGAGGTGGCGGACGTATGCCATCAGCCTCCCATCGGTCGGGCAACAGGCGGACGCCACTCACCGCCCGCGGCGGTTGCAGGCGGCTGACAACCAGTCGCGAGCCCGTGTCGGTGGCGGACCTCGTGCTTGGCTACCCGTCGCCGCATGCCTGGCAGAGCGGGAGACTGCCTAGCCCACGAGCCCTGCCGCGGCGACGGGGCGTGCGCCCGACGGCGCGGTGGCACTCTCGCCCGTCGGCTCGTCAACGTTGAGCAGATAGCCGATGCCCTGGAACGTCCGGATCCGCCCAGACTCGCCGGGCCGCACGCCAAGCTTGCGGCGCACCCGCGAGATCCACACCCGCAGGTACTGGATGTCGTCCCGATACTCCGGGCCCCACACCTTGGTCAGCAGCTCGGTGTGCAGCACCACCTTGCCCGCGTTGAGCGCAAGGTGCTGGAGGAGGAGCCATTCGGTGCGCGACAGCTGCACGAGCTCGCCATTGCGCATGACCATCCGGCGCTCGAGGTCGATTTCGATGTCGTCGAAGCGCAGCACGCCGGTCACGGGCGCGCCCCCACCGCTTCGGCGCAACACAGCCCGCACGCGGGCCGCCATCTCGTCCGGGTGGAAGGGCTTGGAGATGTAGTCGTCGGCGCCGAAGTCCAGCCCGCGGGCCTTGTCGGCGGTCGAGCCCTTCGCCGTGACCAGGATCACCGGCACGGACCGGGTCTCGCGCAGCTGGCGCATGACGTCGATGCCGTCCATGTCGGGCATGACGATGTCGAGCAGGACGACGTCGGGTCGGTACTCCTCGGCCAGCCGGACCGCCTCTGCTCCGCTCGAGGCCGACACGACGCGGAACCCCTCTTCGGACAGGGCGATTGATACGAGCTTGGTGATGCGCGGTTCGTCGTCCGCGACAAGAATGAGCGGTTGCGCTCCCACGGGGCCCACCTCGTTCTATGGCCGCGCTGCACACGCGGTCACCGAATGCACAGCATGCTGGTGGCGGTTGTTCGGCCTGCTCTCTGGAGTTGTTATCAGTATTGCGAACGCATTACGGCTGGCCGCCGGGTGGCCTCGGCGCGGAGCCGCATGGCGTCCCCCGAGCTGACCGTGTCGCGCCCGAGGGCCCCAGCCTCATCTGAGGACCCCTTGATCATCTCAGGCCCGCGCAATGGTCCGGCGGACGAGGCGCCACGACAGCAGGCTGAACCCAAGGAACATCATCCCCAGGGCATCGATCTCCCACCCGGGTTGCGCCTCCCCCCGGAGCATCGCGTTCTGGAGCAGCTGGATGCCATGCGTCACGGGCAGCAGGTAGGAGATGACCTGGGCGGCCGGGTGGAACTCGTCGACCGAGAGGATGAAGCCGCCGAAGAACACGCTCGCGAGGAGCAGGAACAGCGACAGCTGGACGACTTGGCGCTCGCCGTCGGACAGGGCCGCGACCAGGGCCCCGAGTGCGAGCGAGGCCGCGATCACGAGCGTCACGACGTAGGCGACGGTCGGGCCAGGAGCGAGATCGGGGACGCCGATCACGCGCACGAACACGAGCATCGTGACCAGCGACACGACCGCCGTCATCGCGAAGTAGGCGAGTCCCTTGCCCAGGAGCACCTCGATGGTCCGCACCGGCGCGACCCGGAAGATCTCGAAGCGGCCCTGCACGCGCTCGCGCACCAGCGAGAGAGCGAACAGCGTGACGGCGAGGTGCTGGAGGATGAGCACGATGGCCGCGATGCCGAAGAAGCTGACCACGTTCGGGTCCGTCGGAGCGAGATTGACGGTTTCGGCACGTGTGGGCGCGGCAAGGATCTGGGGCGGGATGTCCTTGCCGGGCCCCCCCGGTGGCACGGCCGCCTGCCCCTGAGACACGGCGGCCTCGATCAGCTTGCGGTTGGCGACGTTGGCCACCTCCCGGGCGAGGAGCTGGGCGTCTCCGAGGCGGATGGGGTCGATGATCGAGTACTCGATGCGGATCACCGACTGCTGGCCCGCCTTGAATGACTGCTGGAGGTCACCGGGCGCGATCACCAGCACATCGGCGGTTCCATCGTGAATCTGCGCCTCGGCCGGGCCGACGTCGGGCACCACGCCCATCAGGTTGAGCCCCGGGATCGACGACGCCTGGTAGGCGCCCGCATCGGTGGGCAGGCCCGAGCCGGGCGGCACCACGAGGATGGCGTTGAGGGGGCGGCGGAAGCCGCTGTAGCCCGCGCCAAACGCGAGGAGCAGGGCCAGCGGCCCGATGACGAGGCTCAGCACCGCCCACGGTCGGCGCGTGGTCTCGACGAACTCCTTGCCGACGAAGGCGAGGACGCGGGTGACGGACTCGAGGACGATCACGGCTGGGGCCGTCCGTTCGCGGAGGAGGCCATACCCGGCTTCGTTGTCTCGGATTCGACATGCTCCGAGGCCGGCAGGACGTCCGGGGGCGTGCGGACGGTCGCCGACATCGCCGCCCCGGCCGTCGTCTCGGCCCGTGCGCCGTCCGGTCCGCCGGCGCCGGCCTGCCCCCTCACGCGGTGCACCAGCTCGGCGAACACCTCGTCGAACGACGGGCGCTCCTCCGAGGCCTCCACGACCCTCACGTCCCTGTCCGCCAGCCTGGCCACCAGCTCCGGCAGGGCGCGTGCAGCCGACGTGACCCTGACCCGGGCCCGACGCGGGCCGATCGGGCGCACACCGTCAACCTCGGGCAGGTCGCGCCACTCGCCCTCGGTGATGGGCCGCGATGTCTCGATCACCAGCAGGTCCCCGCCAACCGCCTGGTCGCGGAGCTCGTCTGGGGTGCCGATGGCTGCGAGGCGGCCCTCGACGATCAGCGCCACGACGTCGCACTCCTCCGCCTCGCCCACATACTGCGTGGTCACCAGGATCGTCCGCCCGGCCTCGCGGAGGCGTCGCGCCTCTTCCCACACGCGAGCGCGCAGCAGCGGGTCGAGACCGGCCGTGGGCTCGTCGAGGAGCAGCAGGTCGGGGTCGTGGACGAGGGTGGAGGCGAGCTGGAGGCGCCGCTGCATCCCACCGGAGAGATGCTCGGCCCGGCGCTTCCGCACCGACCAGAGGTCCACGGCGTGCAGCACCTCGCGGGTGCGGCGCCGCCGCTTCGGGTACAGGAGCCCGAACAGGCTGGCCACGAAGTCGACGTTCTCCTCCGCGGTCAGGTCGGGGTACAGGGAGAAGGTCTGGGGCATGTAGCCGAGGCGCCGACGATCCCACTGGGGAAGGTACCGGGGATCGCGGCCGAACACCCTGACGGTCCCGAGCTCGGGACTGACCGCGCCGCGCATCGTCCGCACGATCGTCGTCTTGCCCGAGCCCGACGGGCCCACCACCCCGACGACGACGCCGGGGGGTAGCCGGAGCGTCACGTCGTCCACGGCGACGAGGTCGCCGTACCGGCAGGTGACGCCCTCGAAGGAGACGACGGCGGGAGCCGACGTCGGTATCGGCTCCCGCCGCTCGCTCACCTGGGCACGTCCCAGGGCTCGATGTCGGCAGGGTCGCGCCCGGTGCGGTGGAGGTCGTCGTCGAGGTCGTGCCCAGTGTGGTGGGCCTTGTCCTGGGTATCGCGAACCGCGCGGCGCATGTCGTCGCCCGCGTTCGCAGCGTTGCGGCGGACGTCATCGCCGAGGTTCGCGGCCTTGTCGCCAGGGTCCTCCCCGTCGGCGCCACGCCACGCCTTCTTGGCGTCGTCGCGAACCTCGCGGGCAACGTGCTTCAGCTCGTCCATGATGGCAACCTCCATCTTCTGGCCCCATCGGGGGCCTGCTCCGAGGATGGGGGCGTCGCCTTGCGCGACATGGGGAGTGCTCCCGTTGCGCCCTATCGCGAGTCTTGCATCGGTCGGCATCGGCCTGCTCGCGCCCCGGCGCCGCGGGGCCCCGAATGATGGGGCCTGGGCATGGCAAATCGGAA
>JAJZRG010000080.1 GCA_021802825.1 Chloroflexota bacterium | reverse complement strand
AGGCGTTCGGACCTGATGAGGTCGAAATGGTCGGGGCGAGAGGATTTGAACCTCCGACCTCATCGTCCCGAACGATGCGCGCTACCAAGCTGCGCCACGCCCCGACCGCAATGCCCGTGTAGGGCCGGGGAATGATAGCGCATACCACTCAGGCAGCCGAATCGGCGCCGGGGTCGAAGGAGTCGGTCGCAGTGGCCGTGCTCGCCCACAGGACCCCCTCCGGGAGGTGCTCATGGGCCGCCCTGACGTCTCCGGAGAGGGCACTTGGGCAAGTGCTCCGTCTCCCTGGCTCCTCCCAGAGCAGCGATGGTGGGTTGGCGAGGCCGTAAGCGTCGCCGGGGGGGGAAGACGGTGGTGCGGGCGAGTTGGCCCGAGGCGCCGATGGCCATTGGCCCCAGACAGCATTCGAGCCCACCGCGGGTGACGGTAGGCTCGACTGCTTCTCCCCGATGGAGCGGGCGACACCCCCCGGGCGCCCGAGGCTCATCTCCCGCCCCCCGGCGGGTGCAGCCAGACTACAGCGCTGCCGACGGCTCGACCATGGACGAATGTCGCAGTCACGAAAGGAATTCGTGCGACGTTCGTGCCACCGTTCGTTCGAGGGGGCACGGCTCAACGGCCACGCCCGCCTCTCAGTACGCCTCGAGGTAGCGGTCGAGCTCCCAGCCCGTGACCTGCGTGCGGTACTCGTCCCACTCGGCGCGCTTCGCTGACACGTAGTGGGTCAGCACGTGGTCGCCCAGGGCCTCGCCGATGACAGGGTCGCTCTCGAGCTCGTCGATCGCCTCGCCCAGGTTCCCGGGCAGCTCGCGGATCCCCTTCTCCGCGATGCGCGAGGCGTCCATCTCGAACAGCGACTCCTCGATCGGCTCGGACAGCTCAAGGCCACGCTCGACGCCGTCCAGCCCGGCCGCGATCATCGCCGCGAACGCGAGGTATGTGTTCGAGGACGGGTCGGGACAGCGCACCTCGGCCCGCGTGCCCTCGATGGACTTGCCGGGCGAGATCATCGGCACGCGGATGAGCGCTGAGCGGTTGGTACGGCCCCAGGTGATGTACGTCGGCGCCTCGTACCCCGGGACGAGGCGCTTGTAGGAGTTGACGAGCGGCGCCAGGATCGCCGACATGCCGCGGGCGTGGGCGAGGACGCCGGCCATGTACGACTTCGCGAGGTCGGACAGGCCGTAGGGCGCGGTCGGGTCGGCGAAGGCGTTGCGGCTCTCCTCGATCGAATACAGGCTCTGGTGCGTGTGCATGCCCGAACCGTTGATGCCGTGGATCGGCTTGGGCATGAAGGTGGCGTACAGGCCGTGCTGCTGCGCGATCGCCTTGAGCGCGAACTTGAACGTCACCGCGTTGTCGGCGGTCTTGAGCGCGTCGGCGTACTCGAAGTCGATCTCGTGCTGGCCGGCCGCAACCTCGTGGTGGGCGGCCTCGACCCGGATGCCGAAGGCCTCGAGCGCGTCCACCATGTCCTGGCGGACCTCCTGCGCGAGGTCGGTCGAGTAGTCGAAGTAGCCGGCCTGGTCGTGGGGCAGGGGCTGGATCGATCCGTCCTCGCCGCGCCGGAGGAGGAAGAACTCGAGCTCGGGGCCGGTGTTGACGATGTAGCCCATCCGGCGCGCCCGCGCCACCTGGCGGCGCAGGACGTAGCGCGGGTCGCCGGCGAAGGGCTCGCCACGGGTTGTGTACACGTCGCAGATCACGCGAGCCGTGCCGCGGGGGCCGGAGCCCGGCTGCCACGGGATCTCGTTGAACGTGGTCATGTCGGGCGCCAGGTACTGGTCCGACTCGGCGATCCGGGTGAACCCCTCGACCGAGCTGCCGTCGAACCAGGTGCCGTGGAGGACGGCGTCCTCGAGCCGGCCGATGGGGATCGTCACCGCCTTGACCAGCCCCAGGATGTCGCTGAACTGGAGCTGCACGAATCGGATGCCGCGCGCCTGCGCCGCCTCGATTTGCACCTTGGGATCTTGTTCGTCCGTCACGCTGGCGAGCCTCCGTGGCCAAGTGCATCCCGGCGCCTGTCGGGCCCGCGCCGGACGCGTGCTTGCCTGGAGTCTAGACCGCCCCTCCGCCGTGCTTCGCGTGGAGTCGGGTTGCGGATGGGGAGCGCTCTGGTGGCCCGTTGGTGCGATGGCCGAAGGCCACAGGGAGGCGACACCCGAAGACGAAGCCGAGCGCGACCTCAGGCTGGCGGGGCAGGCCGAGCGGTCGCGGTGCGCGCGGCCACAAGGTCGTCGAGGAACCGGCCGAATTCGCGCCCGACATCGACGTACCGGTCCGCCTTGACGGTCAGCGCCAGCCGGCCGTCGGCCCCCAGCCGGCCCCAGATCCGCCGGCGGGGCATCCAGAAGGTGATCAGCAGCCCGACGATGAGGAACCCGAAGGCCGCCCAGGCGAGGTAGGCGCCGGGGTCCTTCTTCGCGATCAGCAGCGTGTACTGCGACACGCCGGTGAACTCGACCGAGAAGTCGGTGCCGCTGGCGACGCCGGCCTCGCCCTGCTCCAGCGCCAGCGGGCCGAGCGGGACCCTGGAGGTGGAGCCGTCGGCATTGACGACGCCGCGGAACGGGAGGACCAGCAGGATGCCCGTCCCGCTGCTGTCCTTCTGCAGCACCAGCTGGAGCGCGACGTCTCGGCCCGGCACGGCGAACTGGGCGAACGGCAGGCCCGCCGCCTGGTCGGTCATCGGCACGGCCCCGCTCCACAGTGGACGGCCCGACGCGTCGCGGACCACGATGGAGGGCGCAGGCCCGAAGCCGTTCTGGTGGAACGTGTAGCCAGCCACCTCCAGCGGGTCGTTCACGCGGATCACCTTGTCGGCGATCTCCTGGCCATTCTGGAACACGGCCAAGTGCGTCGTGAAGTCGGTCGGGCGGCCTGTCTCGAACCCGGGCGCCGAGAAGCCGAGGTTCTTGACCAGCAACAGGCCGGGGGTGCCGATGGGCTGGACCGTGAGCGAATCGCCGTTCGCGACCACCATCGGCTCCTCATCGCCCAGCGCGCTGGTCACAGCTGCCGCCAGCAGGAACAGGACCAGGCCCGTGTGGGTCAGCAGGGTCGCCATCTTCGTCCAGCGGTTCCGGTCGCCGTAGACGTAGGTGACGCCGTCGTCCTCCGCCTGGCGGACCGCGTACCGGTGCCGGCGCAGCGTCCGGACGACTGCCGTCACGTCCACGCCGTCGAGCGCGGCCCGGTCCGGGAGGCGCGGGTCGAAGAACGGCTCCGGCTGGACGACGCGGATGTCGGCGCCCGCGCGCCAGAGCCGGGGCGTGCGGTCGATGGTGCACGCGACGATCGAGATGATCAGGACCACCAGTCCCACGCTGAACCAGGTCGAGGTGAACACGTGGAACAGCTGGAGACGTTCGAGGAGGCCCACCACGCCCGCGCCCAGCGTCGGGTCGTATAGCGCGTGGAGCTTGTCCATCTCGTTCGCGTAGTCCGTCGCCGAGCGGAAGGCGAAGCTGGGCAGCTGCCTGAGCGTCATGCCCACGACCGCGAACAGCGCGAGCACGATGATCTGGAGGACGGCGAAGTCCACCGACGTCAGCAGCCCCCAGGCGGCGTTGCCGACGCGGGACGGAAGCGCGGCGACGGGCCTGGCGGCGGGACGGCCGGTGGCGAGCGTGGCGATGGGCGAGCTCCTACCGGGCCTGGCCGGCCGGCGCTGCGGATGATTCGGCGGCCGCGAGGGCCGCGCCGAAGTCGGCGAGCAGATCGGCCTCGTCCTCCAGCCCGACCGAGATCCGCAGCAGGCCCTCGGTGATGCCTGCCGCCGCAAGCTGCTCACCGGTGAGCGCCCGGTGCGAGGACGATGGCGGGTGGACGACCATCGTGTGGACGCTGCCCAGGCTCGCCGTTCGCTCCGGGATCCGGAGCGTGTCGAAGACGATGCGCCCCGCCTCGCGGCCGCCGGTCAGCTCCACGGCCAGCATCGCGCCCCCGGCGTCGAGGATCCGGTGCGCGACATCGGCCTGCGGGTGCGACGGGAGGCCCGGGTAGATGACCCGCGCCACGCCCGGGGCGCCCTCGAAGAACGCGGCCAGGGCGAGGGCGGTCCGCGTCTGGCGCTCCATCCGGACAGGCAGCGTGGCGATGCCGCGCAGCACGAGAAACGCGGAGAGTGGCGCGAGCGTGGCGCCGGTGTCGATCTGCGCGGCGCGCACGGCTCGGATGCGTTCGCGGCCGCCCACGACGGCGCCTGCCATCACGTCCGAGTGGCCAGAGAGGTACTTCGTGGCGGACTCAATCACCAGGTCCGCACCGTGCTCGAGGGGCCGGCAGATGGCGGGCGAGGCGAACGTGTTGTCCACCGTCAGCAGGGCGCCCGCGCGATGGGCGGCCTCGGCGAGGGCGGGCAGGTCCGCCACGACGCAGGTCGGGTTGGCGATGGTCTCGACGTGGAGGACCCGCGCCGGCGTGTCCGCGAGCGCCCGCCCAACCGCGGCCGTGTCGGTCGTGTCCACCTCGTCCACGCGCACGCCCAGGCGCTCGAACGCGCTCCGCACCTGGGTGCGGGTGGTGCCGTAGCCCACCCTGCCGATCAGGATCCGGTCGCCGCCCCGGAGCACCGACAGCAGCGCGGCGTGGATCGCGGCCATGCCGGTCGCGAGCGCGATCCCGGCCTCCGCGCCGTGGAGGTCCGCCACGGCGTCGCCCAGCGCCCCGCTCGTGGGGTTGTCGATGCGGCTGTACGCGTAGCCCGGCTGCTCGCCGGACAGCACCGCGGCGAGCTCCTCGCCGTCCGCGGAGGAGAACGTCGCCGTCTGGTAGATGGGCACGCTCGTCGGCGTCTGGCGGACGGGCGGCACGCGCGAGGCCGCGCGGACGGCGCGCGTTGACGGGCCGAGGGGGCCGGCGGCGCCGACCGGCTGGCGCGGGGACGGGCGCTGCTCGCTCACCGGCCGATGCTACACCGATGGGGCGTCAGGGCCTGTTGCGTGGCCGGTGCGCGGCGCGCACCCGGCCTACCGGGTCCCCCACTGGTAGCTCTGCTTGAGGAGCCGCAGGTAGACGAACGTCTCGGTCTCGCGGACGCCCTGGATCTTGCGCAGCTTGCTGGAGAGGAACACCAGCAGCGCGTCGTTGTCCTCGGACACGCACTCAACGAGGATGTCGTAGGTCCCGGCAGTGACCACCACGTAGTCGGTCTCGGGGAACGCGGCGATCTCCTCCGCCACCTCGATCAGCCGGTCGGCCTGGACCTTGACCCCGATCATCGCCATCTGCTGGAAGCCCAGCTTGAGCGGGTCCGTGACGCCGACGACCTGGAGGATCCCCTGGCTGATCATCCGCCCGGTCCGCGCGCGGACCGCCGCCTCGGACACGCCGAGGTCCGTGGCGATCTGGGTGAACGGCCGCCGGCCATCCTCCTGGAGCTGCTCGATGATGCGCTTGTCGAGGTCGGAGACCTCGTGCGCCCGGGCGTTGCGACCTCGCCCCTCGTTCATCCAGGCTCCTTCGCCCTGCTGGCGGGCCAGCCACTCCTTGATCGGAGGGTTCCGCATGCGTACGGTGGCGGCGGATGCTAGCACGGGCAATCCTTCTCGCCACAGGGTCCCACAGGGCGGGTCGAGGCGGGGTTGGCGGGGCTCGTCGCTGCGCGCCCCGACGTGAGTCGCGCCAGACTCGCGGACAGCGCGGCCGTTCGCGGGACACGCCCCGAACCGGGGCCTTGGGTTGGGGGACGCGCTCGGGGGCGGCGGAAGGGAGTCTGGCGTGACTCGCCGCCGGGCACCTGCAAGCACCCCGGCCTACGCCCGGTCGAGCAGCTCCAGCATCGGTGCTAGCGCCGCAACGGAGGCCTCGGTGATCGGGTCCACCACCAGCTGAACGTGGCCGATCCCCTCGCCCGCGTAGGCTCGGAGGCCAGCGGCGATCTCCTCCGGCGAGCCGGTGAGCGGCGCCACGGCCATCTTGGGGTCGGTGTCGCCCATGATCCGGCCGGTGCCGCCGGGCATCCGCACCTGGACCGCCACCGTTCGCTCCACATCGGCCGGGTTCCGGCCCACGGCCGCGCACGCCTCGTCCACGAGCGCGCGGAGACGGGGCACGCCGTCGGGGGTGTTCCGGGTGTCGGCGTACCACGCGTTCCACGCTGCGACGTGCGGCAGCGTGGCCGCCAGCATCCTCGGGCCAATCGAGCCCACCATGAGCGGCGGGCCGCCGGGCCGGGCCGGGCGCGGCAGCAGCTCGGCGTCGCGGACCGTGTAGAACTCGCCCCGGAAGTCGATCGCGCCATCCGAGAGCAGCGTCCGGACGACCGTGAACGCCTCCTCGAACCGCGAGATGCGGTGGTCGAACGGGGCGCCCAGCGCCGCGAACTCGACCTCGTTCCACCCGGCGCCCAGACCCAGCACAAGCCGCCCGCCCGAGATCTCGTCCACGGTCGCGGCGAGCTTGGCGAGCATGAACGGCTCGTGGAACGCGGTGGAGGCGACCAGCGGGCCGATCGTGACGCGCTCGGTGGCCTCGGCCAGGGCCGCCAGGGTCGTCCACGCCTCCCACGGCCCGCGCGTCGAGCCGTCGGCGTAGCGGTACAGGAGGTGGTCGCCGGCCCAGACGGAGTCGAAGCCGGCCTGCTCGGCAATCCGGGCGATGGCGCGCAGCTCAGGCCAGCGGACCTCGCGCTCCACCTCAGGGAGCTGGACGCCGACCCCGAGGGGCCGGCCGGTTCGTCGGGGGATCATCCGCCGACGGTAGCGCATGCCGTGCCGCTGGGGAGGCAGCCGAGCGCGGCACCGGGGGGCCGCAGGCCGGGAAGCCGCAGGCCGATGAGCCGCGTGGACCGGGAGACCGCGGGACCGGGAGGCTGCGGGCGAGCCGCGCCCCGTCAGGGATGGCCGGCAACGGGGATGGCCACCACCTCGCCGAAGTCCGCCCCCGAGCCCGCCGACGCGGGCGTGAGCGCGATGACCCATCCGCCGCCCATGGCCCACGGCCGCACGCCCGTCGCCACGCCGTCCACGAGGACCTTGTCGAAGGCGGCCTGCGCGCCGGTGTCCAGGTCGAGCAGCCATCCGTTCCAGCCCGCCTCGGCCGCGACCAGGACCAGGCGCCCGTTGACGCCCAGCGCGCGGGACCCCGGCAGCTTCAGGTCCGTGAACGCCTTGCTGGGTATGTCGTAGACGAAGGCAGCGTCGGCCGTCGGCGCCGAGCCATTGAGGACGCCCACGACCGTGTCCCCGGCGACGGCCAGGGCGCTCGCCCGGTCCGACCCGGCAGCCGCAGACAGCGACGTGTAGCTGGCGGCCGCCTGGTCCCACACCCAGCCGCCGCCCTTCTCGGCCGACCCCGCGAAGCCGACGATGTGACCGCCCTCCACGCCCGCCGGGACGGGTACCGTGCCATCGGGCAAGCTCGGCAGGAAGGTGACGGTGCCCGACGGGATGTCGTACACGTACGCCCGCCCGGGGTCCTGGCCGCCCACCGGCCCGAGGTCCATGCCCACGACCGAGAGGGCGTCGGTCGCCGTGGCGGACGAGCTGTCGCCCGTGGGGAGCGTCGCGCCGATGTCCGCCCATGTTCTGCCGGCGATGTCGTAGGCCATCGCCTCGATCGCGCGCGGATCCGCCCGCGTGCCCAAGACCTCGCCGACCACGATGTTCCCCGCCAGCGCGGCAGGCCGGAAGGCGAGTCCCCGCGGTGGCGGCGGGAGTCGCAGCACGTTGCTGGTGCCGAGGCTCAGCACAGCGACACCATCGCGGTCGGCGAACACGAAGCGGTCGCCGTCGAGGCCACCGGGCTCGATGCCAGCGGGAAGTCGGAGGCCGGTCAGCTCGCGGGGCGACGCGTTCGGCCCTGCCGTGCCCACGTCGCCCGGCGTGCTGGCCAGCGAGCCGAGCCGCCCACCGCTCCCTTGGGTGTCGGGCGGCGTTGCCGGAGCTCCGCACGCGCCCGCGGCGACAACGGCAGCCCACACGGCTCCGAGCAGCCCAGCCCGGCGCGCCAGCAGTCGCCCTCGGCCGAAGCGTGCGGTCATCGCGCTCCCCAAGATCGTGTCGGATCAGCTGCCCGCGAGGACCCCGTTCCTCTCGATCAGCGAGATGATGACATCGAGGTCGGCACTGCCGATGATCCCCGTGTACTTCGCCCGGACCACGCCCTGGCCGTCCACGACGAACGCCCACGGCACCGTGTTCGCGGCCCATGGCTGCGGGCCCAGCCCCCATGCCGCGGCCCACTGATTGAGCGGCGGGTTGGCGATGTCGCCCGAGAGGACCGGCTCCTCGGTCACGATCGTGTACACGAACGGCTCGAGGTGGATGAACGCCACCTGGTCCTGCCAGCGGTCGAGCAGGTAGCGGACCATCACGATCGCCCGCCCGCAGAGCGGCGAGACCCGGAACCGCGTCGAGTCGATGATGATCACGTAGGGCTTGCCCTGCGCCCGGGCGTCCGAGGTGGACGTCCGCGACAGGCGCAGGTCGGGGTTCGGCTGGGTAGTCACGGCCCGGACCACGCCCCCCACATCGGCGAGGGTGGGCGTGTGGACGTTCGGCGCCTGGGCGCCCAGCGGGGTGGTCGCGCCCTGGTCAAGCGCGGTGACGTCAACCGATCCGCTAGCCCCGGACGGCGTCGTCAGCACCAGGCGCCAGCCACCAGGCGACGGGATGCTGACCGTGGCCACGAAGTAGACGGTCTTCTCGCCCCATGGCTGGACGGCCACGGCGCGCACCGATGGTCCGGCGGCGGCATTCGCCGCGCCGGTGACGGTGACGTCGACGGGGGTCGAGCCGTCGATCGGCACGCCGCGCGTGTCGGTAATGGTCAGGATGACGGGGTCCGGCCCGCCCGCCCAGACCTCCGACGAGATGATCAGCGGCACGAGCGTGGCTCCTGCGCCGGGCCGCGAAGCCGTCCCGCCGGAGCTCGGCTCGCCAGGCGTCGATGGCGTCGCCGAGGCCGACGCCGCGGGTGCCGAAGCGGGCGTGGGCGCCGAGGGCGCGACGTCGGCGATCGGCTCCGTGGCCGGGGCGTCGCTGGGCATGGGCGTCTCGGCAAGCAGCCCAGTGAGCGCCTCGGCGATGGGCTGCGCCCGCGTCCCGAACGGGAACGTCGTGCGGATCCTGCCCTGCGCGTCCACGAGGAACACGTCCGCGGTGTGGGCCATGGCATAGGCGCCGGTGGTGCTCATCTGCTTGGCGTACTGGACGTGCCACGCGTCGGCACTCGCGCGAACCTCGGCCGGCGTGCCGGTGAGCCCGGTGTAGACACCGGGCAGGTACTTGAGGTACGCCTTCATGGCCGCGACGGTGTCCCGCTCGGGGTCGACGGAGACGAACACGACCCGGACGCCGGGCCCAGTCTTCGTGAGTGCCTCATTGAGGGTGCCGATCGTGGCCGGGCAGACGTCGGGGCAGTGCGTGTAGCCGAAGAAGACGATGACGGGTCGGCCGAGGTCGTCGGCCAGGCTGAACGGGCGGCCGTCCTGGTCGGTGAGCTCGAGGGGCGGCGCCGGCTTTGCCGCCTCCACACCCACCGCAGTCGCGAGCCGCTTGGGCGCCGTCATGGCGAGCGCGACGACGACGAGGCAGCCGATGCTGACCGCAGCGAGCGCGAGCCCCACGATGATCCGCCCGGCTCGCCCCGGCGCACCCGGCCGGTCCTCGGCGGCCCCGGGAGCGTGGCCGTGCGGCGCGTCCGGCACCGGCGCGGGCGGGCGGAATGGGTCGAGCGGGACGGGGCCCGTCGGTTGCATCGACTCAGCCAGCCCGCACGTCGGCGATCACCGTCACGACGCCCGCGTTCTGGAACGTGAGCGTCAGCCGGACTCGGTCGCCCGGCTTGAGGGCGGCGTTGAGGTTCATGAGCATCACGTGGTAGCTGCCCGGCGCGAACGGCACGGTGCCGCCGCCGGGATCGGGACCGCCGGGGCCATCTGCGTCCCGGTCATGCCGCAGGCGTCGGTCGAGGTCAGGTGGACGCTCGCCGGCTCGGCCGCGTCGGTGGAGGCGCCGACGAGCGTGTCTCGGGCCGACTTCGCGTTCACCACGGTGAAGTGGGCCGCCGTCTCGCCGCCGGCTGCCGCGGCGCGGGCCCAGGCCCCGGTGACCGTCAGCGGCCCGCGTGAGGCGGGTGATTGGCTCGCGGAGCCGGCCGGGCCGCAGCCCACCGCCACCGTCGCGACGATGGCGGCAAGCAACGCGATCGCGCGCGACATGGTCTCCTGCCTCCGGCGAGCTGCACGGTTCGCCGTGTTCTCCGGACGGCGACACCGTGCCGGGGGACGCACTGGCGGCTCGACGACATCGACGCGGCAGGCCGAAGCCGCTGCGTCCTCTCGGCGAGTCAAGCGCAGTCTCGCACGACTGCTCGGCGACGCCCTCCGCCCGCCGGTCCCGAAGTTGTCGGGCCGGACGGCACGGACGGCACCGGCGGCGCCCCCGTTCTCGATGGCTCGCCGCTTCGTGCGACCATGCTGCCATGCGTTACGGCATCGTGCTCACGGTCGGCGACGCGCGGACAGCCGGGAACCTCGCCGCCGAGGCCGAGGCTGCGGGCTGGGACGGGGTGTTCACCTTCGACGCGGTGGCGATCGGCGGCCTCGAGCTCGACGACCCGTGGGTCATCCTCGCGGCGATGGCCCTGCGCACCGAGCGCGCGACGCTGGGCGCGATGGTGTTCGCCCCCACCCGTCGCCGACCCTGGCTGTTCGCCAAGGCCGCCGTGACGATCGACCGGCTCTCGCATGGGCGACTGGTCCTACCCGTGGGCCTGGGTGCGCTCGACGACGCCGCGTTCGGCACGGTCGGCGAGGCGGTGACGGCACGGGAGCGGGCCGCGCTGCTCGACGAGACGCTGGCGATCGTCGAGGGGCTGTCGGGCGGCGAGCCGTTCGCGTTCCATGGCGAGCACTACGGCTTCGGGCTGATGACGATCCGGCCGCCGCGTGTGCAGCAGCCGCGGATCCCGGTGTGGCCGGTCGGCGCCTGGCCGCATGCCAAGGCGATGAACCGCGCGCTCGGCTGGGACGGCGTCATCGTCCAGGCCGCCGACCGGCCCGCCGACCCGGCGCTCCTGCGCGAGGTCACAGCCTGGATCGCGGCGAAGCGGGTGGTTGCCGAAGCCGGCGCGCTGGCCATCCCGGACTCGCCGCCCGACCGGCCGTACGAAGTGGTCGTCAATGGCCTGACCCCGGCGGGCGATCCGGCGGGCGCGGCGTCGATCACACGGGCGCTCGCCGAGGCGGGGGCCACGTGGTGGATCGAGGCCGACTGGGAGCACGCGGACCTCGACTCGCTCCGGGCCAGGATCAGCGCAGGGCCGCCGCGCGGTTGCGGCGGCGGGAGCCGGACGGCTAGTCCGTCGCGCCTCGACCGAAGTGCGCCTGGAAGCGTCCCGCGCGCACCCAGATCACGAGGGCCACCAGGAACCGCGCGATGAGCGAGAGCCCGTACGAGGCGCACCAGATGCAGATCGCCCGGAGGATGAACGCCTGCACGCTGATGAAGTAGATCTCGAAGATCACGCCCACCAACGACAGCCCGTAGTGCAGGTCGAGCAGGCCGGGGTTGTTCGTCCGGATCCACGCGATCGCCAGCGACAGCAGGATGAGCGACAGGACGACGCCGAACACGGCCACTGGGATGGGGCCGATCTTGGCGTACTTCGAGAGGGCGACGGTCTCGCACCCGTGCAGAACCCCGCACGAGGGCACGCCGCCCCCCAGCTCCACCGTCGAGAGGTAGCTCGCGATGAGCAGCCCGACCACGTCGAGGGACGCGAGGATCAGCCCGGGGTGGATCGTCTTGAGCCGATGGGTCTGGACCAGCA
>JAJZRG010000079.1 GCA_021802825.1 Chloroflexota bacterium | reverse complement strand
TGTCGTCGGCCATCGTGGTGTTCTCCGTGTCGTCGGTTTCTCAGTTCCAACGACGCGAGGATGACGCGGTGGCCGTTTCCATGCCCGGCCAGGTCCGCTGTTACACCAACTCTAGGGACACGACCGCATAACGGCCGCGAGGGCGCTGCGCGCTGCCGGTCCAAAAGCCGTGGACCAGCCCCAGCTCGACGAGCCGCTGAAGCCTGCGCTGCGCGGTCCGGAGCTGGCTGTAGACGAGGAGCGAGGCCAGTTGAGCGGTGACGATGTCGCCGGCGAGGAGCCATTGCAGCAGCGCGCGATCGCGGAGCGGCAGGACGTCCCAGATCGCGCCCGCCCGCAGAGAGCGAAGCGAGTGGGCTTTTCGACTCGAGCCCGTCTGAGCACGATTCGGTGTCGCGCTCATCGTCACCCAACTGTCGCGTTACGCGTTGGCGGTCGCGGTCGTAAGCGCGTTGGGAGTCGCGACACCCTCACAGCGGCTCTCCGGCGCGGCTGTCCCGGCCGTCGCGGGCGTCGCTGAGCCGGCGGACGAGGGCGCCGGACCCGAGACTCGGCGGCTCGGGCAGGACGTCGGCCGTGATGACCCGCGCGTTGCCCTCGAGCTCGGTCCGGACCGCCATCCGGAAGCGCGGCAAGTTGATCAGATCGCGCTCGGTGAGGGGCGCCATCTCGTCGCGCAGGAGCCGGGCGTCGTCGGCCGACGGCTGGAGGAGCATGACTGTGGCGACGTTCGCCCGGACGGCCTGCTGCAGCTCCCGGCCGAGGGCGCCGAAGTACTGCGTCGCCATGGCCAGCCGCAGCGCGAACTTGCGACCCTCGCCGGTCGTCCCCCGCAGGGCGCTCGTGTCGAAGTTCTGGACCTCGTCGACGTAGAGCGTGTGCGGGACGCGTTCAGCTGGCGGGAGCGCCTGGCGGCCGAGGGCGTCGACGTAGTAGCGGGCGATGACGAGACCGCCGAACAGCCAGGCGTTGTCGCCGCCGGCGCGCGACAGGTCGACGAGCAGGACCTCGCCCGCGTCCATGATCCGGCGCGGCCGGATCGTCGAGACCGGCGCGCTGACGATCGCCCGGATCGATGGGTAGCTGAGGAACGCGGCCAGCTTGGAGATCAGGGCGTCGGCCGACGAGTCGGTGGTGCCGCGTGAGCGCTGCGGCCACTGGTGCGTCCAGAAGGCTGCCAGGACCGGGTCGTCGAGGCCGGCGATGACCTCTGCGCGGAAGCGCGGATCGACGAACAGCAAATGGAGCGCCTCGAGCGTCCATGGTCCCTCCGGGCCGTGGGGCTTCGTCAGGAGGGTCAGGAGCGCCGAGCGCAGATACTGGAGCTGGCGATACGGCGGCGATACCAGGTGCGCGAAGTACAGATCGCTCATGGTGTCGACGAACTGCGCTGCGACGAGCTCGGGGTCGGCGCCATCGAGCTCGATCGGGTTGAAGCCCCGCGGATGGTCCTTCTCGGCGAGCTCGAGGAGATGGACCCGGTGGGCCTGGTCCTCGGGCACCGAGTCGAGCAGGCGGGCGATCGCGTCGCCGTGAGGATCGATGAACGTGAAGCCACGCCCGGCGCGCAGGTCGTCGGCCGCGAGGGCGACGAGCTCGGTGCTCTTGCCCGATCCGGTCCGCCCCAGCAGCATGACATGCCGGGCGAACAGGCTGTCGGGCACGAGGACCGGTCGGCCGGCATCGAGCCCGATCGGCCGCAGACCGGGGGCCGCGGCGGCCAGCGGGGCCGGCAGTCGGCGACTGCGGACGACGTCGACGGCCCGCGCGTCGGCGGCCGCCACGGACAGTCCCCACAGCTCGGCGAGGTCGCTCGCACCGAGCCGCATCGGGCCCGAACGCCCCCCGACGCTCGCCTCGATCCACCAGCCAGAGGCGCGCAGCGAGCCGACCCCGCCGACGGCGTCGAACAGCCAGGCGCGGAGGGCCGCCGCTGGTGCGGACGAGGCCTCGAGCGAGGCGGTCACCGAGAAGCTGGGGCGAGGCGCCCGGATCGTCCGCTGCGTCCGGGTTGTGCTGACGTGGCGCGGCTGTCGGTTGAGGAGCGAATCGAAGAACATCTCGCCCGGGCCGATGCGATCGTCCGACGTCGCCTCCTCGCCATCCGGGAGCGGGGTGATCCGGAGCGTCCAGGCGGCCTCCGCGCCGGCAGGCAGGCGGGCGAGCAGCTCGATGAGGAGCGCGCCGAAGTCGGCCGATCGCTGACCGTCGTCAACAGGTGCCGAGCCGCGGATCCCGAGCCGCAGGCCGTCGCTGCTTTCCGCTCGTGGCTCGATCTCCTCGAACTCGGCGCCCGGATAGGCTGCGGCGACCGCGCTCTCGACCGCCCGCGTCAGCTGTCGCGGCGCCTCGATCTCCCAGCGGGCGAGGCCGCCGGTCCAAGTCACGGCGAGCGTCAGCTGCGGCCAGCCACTTGCCCAGCGCGAGACGCCACGCCGGCCGCCGGGGTGCAGGGCGGCGGCGAGCCGCCCGGCCGCGTCCGGGTCGCGGGCCGCCGTCGCGTCCAGCCGCAGCAACCAGCGCCGGCGCTCCTTCTCGGTCGCGCGGTCGTAGCTCCGCTGTCGGAGCAGGCCGACGATCCTGGGCGAGACGGCGACCGCGGCACCGATCGCAAGCGCGCCTCCGCCGACTATGGCGAGCAGGTTGAAGATCTCGAAGATCGGACTAAGGAACGTGTCAGCCATGGGAGGTCTCCTTCAGGGCATTGGTGGCAGGACGAGCAGCGGGTCGACCGGCTCGCCCGAGGCGTAGATCTCGAAGTGCAGATGCGGACCCGTCGTGTTGCCGGTGAGGCCGACCGAGCCGAGGAGCTCGCCGGCCGAGACCGACTCCCCCACTCGGACCGCGAGGTCGGGCTCCAGGTGGCCGTAGCGGCTGAACACGCCGGGTGAGTGCTCGATCTCGACGACGACCGCGCCGTCGCTCATCCGGCCCGCGATCGTCACCCGGCCCGCGGCGATCGCCCGGACCGGCGCGCCGATCGGCGCGGCGAGGTCGATTCCGTCGTGGAAGTGCGGGTAGCACTTCCCCTCGAAGCAGCCGGCCGGCTCGAGGGCGAACGATGTCGGCCCGAAGCCCTGCGTGATCCGGCCGCCGTCGACGGGCCAGACGATGAGCGCGCCATAGCCGTAGCGCTCGGCCCAGCCCATCACGAGCGGCGGATACCAGTCGGCCGGGTTATAGCGGTAGAGGGCGCGCTGCCAATCGGACGGCGCGCCGTTCGACTTCAGGTAGGCGGCGGCGGCCGGGATCGCGTCGGCCGGGTCGCAGATGTCGGGATTCGAGATGCCGGCGAGCTTCGCCGCGTGGACGAACGTCGGCTCGAGGAACTGCATCGGGCCGCGGGCGCCGGCGTAGTTCGGATCACAGCCGTTGCGGTTGCGGCCGTGGTTCGTCTCCACCCGCCCGACCGCGGCCAGGACCGGCCAGTCGAGCCCGAACCGGTCGGCCGCGTCGCGATACAGCGTGAGGTACTCAGCCGGGATGTCGGCGACCGCCAGGGGCGCGTCGGGCACTTTCGGCGCCGCGAGCGCCGCCCAGCGGCCGGTCAGGATCCCGACCGCACCGAACAGGATGAGGATGCAGACGAGCGGGACCGCGCAGCCGGTCGCCGCGCAGCCGCACCCCGCGCGCCTCACGAGCTATTCGGGGCGTCGTACCTCGAATGGGACTGGCCGAGCAGGTCGGCTGGACGAGTCGTGAGCCACTCGTACTCGCGCTTACTGACCTTGGCCTCGAACGCGACGTGACTGTGGCCGACGAACAGGAGGCCCTCGCCGGGCCGGGCGTGGAGGAGCGAGCGCCGTTCGGCCGCGGTCAGGTCGAAGTAGCGGCCGAGCGCGTCGACGCCCTCGGGTGTCTGGCCGAGCAGGACCCGGATATCGCACTGCTTGACGATCGCCTCGCCGAAGTCCGAGCGGAGGAACTCGGCGATGTCCTGGGTCGCGAGCTGGAGCCCGGCGTGGTAGTGGCGGGCCGAGCGGGCGAGCTCTTCCACGAACTCCGCGCCCGACGGCTGGCGCATCACCTTCCAGGTCTCGTCGACGACGACGAGCTTCCGCTGCTTGTCACGCCGAATCAGATCCCACAGGACGCTGAGCGCGGCGAGCTGGGCGACCGCCCGGACGTCGGGATCGGAGATCGCGGCGAGACCGATGATGAGCAGTCGCTCGTCCTCGGGCAGGGAAGCATCGGCGGCGAAGATCGCGGCCAGCGAGCCCGTGGCCCAGCGCTCGAGGCGGTGGGCCAGGACCTGCGCCCCGCGGCTCTCGTTGAGTCGCTCGACCAGATCGGCGAGGGTCGGCGCCCGCCGATCCTGGGTCGCCGGGTCGGGGCCGATGCCGGCCGCCTCGTACGTGGCCCTGAGTGCGCGGTCGAGCGCGGGATGCTCGTCGCGCGAGAGGCCGCCGGCCATCGCGGCTACCAGTCGGCCGACGAGGGTGAGCTTCGCCGCGAAGGCGGCCTCGGATCGGGTGCCGCTCATCGCAAACGGGTTGAGCCCGCCGCTCTCGCCGAGCTCCAGATACGTGCCGCCGAGCGTCTCGGTGAGCCGCCGATAGTCGCCAAGCGGGTCCACGCCCATGACTCGGATGCCGCGCATGAAGCAGCGGGCCATCTCGGCGCCGGTGAACATCGTCTTGCCCTTGCCGGTCTGGCCCAGGACGATCGCGTTGTGGCTCTCGTGGGCGAACCGATCGAGCACGATCGGCGCGCCGCTCGTCCGGGCCCTCCCGTAGAGGTGCCCCGCGGGCTCATACAGCTCGGACGCGGAATGGAGGAGCGACGCGGCCAGGCTCGCGCTGTCGAGGTTCCGCTCGCAGATCGAGCCGGACGCGGGTCCGGGCAGCGCCGCCGCCCAGGCCTCACCGACGCGGAGCGTCGCCTCGTCGACCTCGATCCCGAGGCTGCGGGCCTCGAGGCGGACCGTCTCGAGCCGCTCTGAGAGGGTGGCGCGCTCGGGTGCCTCGAGGAGCAACACGGTGTCGACGAAGTAGATCCGGCCGGCGCCGGCAGCGACCGAGCGGCGAGCGGCTACGGCGGTCGCGCCGAGCCGTTCGCGCTCCACGTCGGCAACCTCGCCCCGCTCGGCGGCGAGGCGCTCGCCCGCCCGGACCACCCGCAGCCGGGTCGTCATGAAGGTCATCGCCTCGGCGCGCGACAGCGGGCGGATGCGCATCGACACCGCCGCCAGCCCGTCGACCGCGATCAGGCCCGCCAGCCAGCCCGGCCGGATCTCGGCCGGCCAGCGGCGTCCGACGTGGAGCGCGGTGACGCACTCCGGCCCCTCGGCGAACCCGGCGCGGAGGCGGTAGGTCGCGCCCGAGCGGGCGACATCGGCCCACAGCGCCCCGATCGCGGCGCCATCGATCGGTCGCGCCGCGAGCCCGCGTTCCTCGGCCACCCGCCGGACGAGATCGACGGTCCGGGCGAGTTCCGTCGGAGCGGCGGCTTCGACGAGGAGGATCGTCCGTCGCGGCGGCCGGCTGGGCGCATCGGCGATCCCGTGGTAGTTGGCCGCGTACGGCCGGAACACCCGTTCCCCGAGCGCATCGACGGCGGGCCTGATCGCGTCGAGGTGGTCGGCGGAGCTGCGACCGGTCTGGACCGACAGGAGCTGGAAGGGCCCGGGGATCGCGTCGTACAGGGCGGCGAGGTTCTCGAGCGTCGCCTCGCGCTCGGCCTCGGCCATCAGGTCGAGGTTCAGCGGTGCGAGTTCGAACCCGCCGCAGATGCGGCCGCCGGTTCGGAACCCATCCTCCTCGACCGCGGCAGCCGGCCAGGTGGCCGGCGGGGCGTCGGATGCCGCCGGCCTGTCGCGGAGCACGGCGAGGGGCGATCTCACGGCGCGGCCACCGGGCTGAGGGCGAGGTAGAACGTCGAGCTCAGGGCGGCCTCCGCGAACTCCGCCAGCCGAGCCTCGGGGATCGCGACGACGACCGAGCCGAGCTTCGGCGGGATGACGACCGTGCCGCGCCCGGCGTCGGGCGCATCGGTCAGCGGCTCGCCTTCCGGCGTTCGGATCGTCAGCACGACAAGGCCCTGGCCGAGGATGACGGCCGACGGCGAGTCGGCGCCAGACAACTGCGTCTTGAGCGCGTTCGGGACGGCCACGACATCGACCCGCGCACCGGGAGCGAGCGCACCGCCGACCGCCTGGGCGGGCTCGACCGGGAGGGCGAAGGCGACCTGGCCGACTTCGAGCGGCGCCCCGAAGCCAAAGGCAAGCTGGCCGGGGTTCGTTTCGAGGATCCGGACGTCGACGTCCTGGCCGGCGAGGATCGCGACCGAGGCGTAGCGGCCCACGACGGCATCGAGCGTGCGGGCGGCGTTCGCCGGGGCATCGGCCGGGCTGACGCTGATGAGCTCGACCATCTCGGCGGTGATCGGCGTCAGGACCGCGATGTCGACCTTGGCCCGGACGATGCCATTGCGCGGCTGGGCGAAGTAGACGAGGGCGCTGGCGCCCAGCGCCGCGATGAGGAAGAAGGCGATGTAGACGCCGCGGCGCGCTCTCATTCCGGCCTCCTTCAGTGACTGATCGCTGAGTAGACGACGGTGGCGGCGATCGAGCCCGAGAACTCGAACGTCTGGACCGTCCCGTCGTCATACGTCGTCTCGACCGACAGCTCGACCCGGATCGGATACGAGCCGCTGTTGGGCAGCGGGGTATTCCACTGGATCCGGATGGGCTCTCCAGCTTCGTAGGCGCCTGGCGGCGAGGCGTCCGATGCGTCGTTCACGCCGCCCAGGTAACGGAAGCTCAGAAGTCGGGTGGTCGCGCCCCCGATGACGACGCCGCCCGAGCGCATGAAGCCCTCCTGCTCGACGATCGGTCGGATGTAGAGGGCGCAGGGCAGGCCGCGCGGCCAGTAGATCTGCGCGTGGCCGTCGATGTCAGCGGCGATCACTTGGCCGCCCGGCAGGTTTCCGGACGGGCTGCCTCCCGGCGAGACAACCGGCGGCACGTATTCGATCGGCAGCGCGGACACCCCCGACGCGCTGTTGCTGATGTCCAACTCGAAGGGCACGACTTCCTCGTACGGGACACCGTCGGGTGTGAAGAACGCTCCAAAGGCCTCGCCGACGACGCGGGCCGTGACGACGACCTCGAACTCGCCGGCCTCGTAGGCGTGCGTCGTGACGAGCCGATCCGTGCCATCGCCGGGGAAGGTCCGGCGGGTCCCATCGCCGAAGTCGACGGTCCAGCGTTGGACGCGGACAGAATCTCGGCGGATGTACGCACTGATCGCGTCGTCGATCCAGTCCCGCCAACCAGCGGTCAGCTCCGCCGTCACTGACCGTTCCGAGCGCGCCGGCGCAGTGATTGGCTCTACGCCCACCGCCAGGTACAGGCTCAGATCGCCGAACCCGGACGGGCTGATCCCGATGGTCGGCTCCGGGCCACACAGGACCAGCGAGACCGGGCTGTCGAAGTTCACCGTGCTGCCGTCGGCCGTCCGATGGACAAAGACCCACCATGCGTGGCAGTAGGCGCCTGGATTCCCCATGTTCTGCCACTCGGAGTAGAACTTGGTTCGAACTCGAGCCCGCGACTCCGCCGGCGGACTCCACTCACCGTTCGCCTGAACGCCGACGTACCCGTGGCCGTCCTCGGTCGTCCAGGTATTGAGGCTCACGGTCACGTTGCTGTCGAGCGCCATGACTGCGCCCGCGCTGATGAGAAGCCCGGCGACGGCGAGCAGGGCGGGCAGGATAAGGCGGCGCAGTCTACTGAGAGACATAGGACTCCACCAGCCACCCCTGCTCGCGCCGAACCACCACCGCGGACACCCGCTCGAGCGGCAGCGCAACCGGAGATTCGAGGGGCTCGCCCGTGTCGAGATCGATGTCGTAACCGACTTGGACATAGTCAAATCCGACCGTGGCCCGATCTCCCTGCACGTCGACGGCGACGTTCGTGATCTCAAGCCGCGTGATGACTGACGCCTTGCCGACCTCTCGTTGGCCTCGAAGGAACGCCTCCGCTGAGCGGTAGGCGTCTGAGCTCTCACCTGCGGTGAACGGCAGGACTGTCGCTGGGTCGTCGGTGCGACGCGCTTCGGCGAATGCCTCGAAGAACGCGCGGACCGCGCCTTCGGGAGTGGACGGATCAGCCGACGGCGACGCGGTCGCAGTCGGCGAGGCCGGAGGCGTCGGCGTGGGCGAAGGTCCGAGCTGGCCGACGAGCAGGACGGCCCCCGCAACGAGGAGTAGCACGACAACGCCCGTTGCGAGGACGACGAGCGGCCGGTTGCGCTCCGGAATGCGATTCACGTCACGTCCTCGCCGACGCCGAGCCATCGATCGTGAGCGTCACGACGGGCGCAATCCCCGCGAGGCCCAGAAGTGGGATTCGCGCTGGTGCGGAGATCTGGATGCTCACCGTCGGTGCAGTGTTCGCGGCGCCGGTGATGGGATCGGTGCCAGGTACGTTCGAGATCACGACCTCGGCGGCCGCGGCGATCTCTGAAGGCGTCGCAATCAGCGTGTCGCCGGTTGCGGCGAGGTTCCGCGCCAGGTACTCGCGGGCCAGCCGCTCGGCTTCCGCAATCTGAAGCCTGGGCGGCTCCCCCGCCGCGAGGGCCACCGGATCGAGCGCCTGGGTCGCGACGAGCGCGGCCATGTCGAGCTGCGCCCGGAGGCGTGTCCGCAGTCCTTCGATCGTCCCCACGGCGAGGACGAGCGCGAGCACGAGCATGAGCATCGGGAAGAGCAGGACCGCATACACCGCGACCTGGCCGCGCTCGCCGGCGCGCCGCGCCCTCATCGGGTCACCTCGCTCCGGGTCACGAACTCGGCTTCGAGCGGGACCGCCCAGGTCCCGGCAAACGGGATCGCCGCCTGTTCGTCTATCGAGACCTGGACGCGGATCGGCTCGCCCCACGAGGCAACCGCCGGTTCGATGACGATTCGCACACGATCGGGGTCTAGGCCGCCGTCCGAGAGCTCGGTGATGATCCGGGTCCGGACGAGCGAGCTGTCGCCACCCACGACCGCCGCCTGCCGCGCACCGGCCGCAGCAGCCGCGTCGAGGACGAGCCGGGTGTGCTCGAGTCGGCCGAACACGACGACCGCCAGCAGGACCGGCACGAGGACGAGCGGCACGACGAGGACGGCCTCCACCGTCGCCAAGCCACGCTCGCCGCGGCGAGGATCCGAGCGGCTTCCAGGTCGCACCACTCGGTTCACTGGCCCAGGAGCTGCCCGACGAGCTCGCCGATCCGAGTGGCGAGGCCGTTGTTCCAGGCGACGATTGCCGCGGCGAGGACGACGAGGATGATCCCCGCGGCGATGACGTACTCGAGGGTGGTCAGGCCGCGCTCATCGGCACGAATGGCCCTCCAGGCCTTCCCGAGAAGTGACCCCATCTTCTGCAACACGCTTGGCCTCCCTTCAGATTCGCCCCAACGTCGACAGGAACAGGGGCACGACCACCAGGACGATGAACATGGGCAGGTAGACCGCGGCGAGGATCGCCGCGAGCTTCGGCTGGACCGTCGAGGCGGCTCCGAGGAGCCGGTTCCGTTCCCCCTCACGGAGCGAGCGCTCTTGCTCGGCGAGGACGTCTGGTACGCCCTTCCCGGTCCGGCGGGCCTGGCCGAGCGCCGCGGCGAGCTCGTCGAGCTCCTCGAGGTCGGCCGCTGCGGCCACGTCGGCGAGCGCGGCGTAGAAGTTGATCCCCGTTCCGTACGCAGCGATGGCCGAGCGGACCTGACGGGCGAGCAGGTTCTCGCCGTCTGACGCGGCGTGGAGCTCGTCCGCCACCGTCGCCATCGCGCGTTCGAGCCCCGGGCTCTCGGCGAGCGGCCGAACGAGCGCCAGGAAGTCGGGCAGTTCGCGCATGAGCTGTGCCTTGCGGCGGCGACCCAGCGAGCCCAGGTACTCGGTCGGGAAGACGTAGCCGACGAAGGCCAGCGGAAGAGCCACGATGAGGGCCAAGCCGAACACAGGCGTGAGGGCGAGGCCGACGCCGAGGATCCCGACGCCGAGGACGAGCTTCGCGGCGTAGACCTCGGCGGGCGTGAGCGTCGCCGGATCGAACCCTGCCCGGACGATATCGCGCTCGCTGACCTGCGAGGCGAGGGCCGGCATCGCCGATCCGAGCCGCGATGCCAAAGGGGCCAGGAGCCGCTCCCACCACGGCCGCTCGGCGACGACGAGCCGCTCGTACCGCTCGCGCGACAGAACGCTCGCGCGGACGGCATCGAGCTTGGGCTGCGGCGGGAACAGCCAGGGCTCGAAGATGAACATCAGCAGGCTGAAGACCGCGATGCCGGTCAGGATCGAGCTCAGAAGCACCGTGTCCACGCCTAGACCTCGAGCCTCGTCACACGCCAGGAGAGCACGATCCCGATGATCTCGAGGAGGACCGCCGCCGGAAGGAGGACGTACTGGCCGAGGGCGGTCGAGGTGACCGGAGCGATCAGCTCGGGGTTCACCGCCGAGAGGTAGACGAAGAGGCCCGGGATGACGATCGCGAGGATGGCAGCCTGCATTCGTAGGCCTCGACTCTCGGCCGCCGCCTGGCGGGCGATCGAACGGTTCGCCCGAGCGGCTTCGCCGAGGGACGCGAGGACCTGGCCCGCCGCCGAGGCGGGCTGCTGCGTCCGGATCGCGACCGCGAGCGCGTCGCAGACGAGGCGCAGGTTCCGGCTCGCTTGGCGACCGCGGAGCGCGAGCAGAATCTCCTGTGGCGGCTCGGCCGCGTAGTAGCGGGCTGTCGCCTCATCGAAGTCCGAGCGCACCCAGCGGTGGCGGGCGGCCTCCGCCGCCGCCGTGAACAGATCGGGATACGTCCCGCCCGCGGCGGCCCGGTTGACCATCGCCCGCAGGATGCGCGGCGCATCCTCGTCGGCCGCCCGGGCCTCTGCCCGTACCAGGTAGTCGAGGTAGGCGCGCGGCAACAGCAGCCCGATCCCCACGCCGACCAGCGCGACGAGCGGCGACAGCAGCAGCCCGACCGCCCCGAGCACGAGTGGGCCGGCGATGGTGATCGCGAGGAGCGTCCGCGGGGCGAGCTCGAGGCGCGCCTTGGCGATGAGCTCGGCCGCGCCCGCGACCCGGCGCGCCCGCCAGGCCCGGATCGCCTCGCCGAGGCCGGGCTCGTCGTCCGCCTTGCCAGGGAAGAGGGCCAGGAGGCCGAAGAAGACGGCGACGCCGGCCAGGATCGCCGACAGCAATCGCGTGTCCATCTGCTAGCCCTCCAGCTCCATCCGCGACGCCAGGCGGTCCGGCGGCCGCCAGGCATCGGACGCGACCCAGCGGAACGCGTCGCCGTCGGCGCGCTCGCCACGGAAAACGTCGACGAGCCGGTAGGAGCCATCGGCGGCGACACCGTCGAGGGCCGCGATCTGGCGGACGATCCGCCGCCCCGAGCGGAGGCGGCGAAGGACGAGGACGAGGTCGAAGACCCGAGCGATGTAGGAGCGCAGGTCGGCGACGGTCAGGTCGCGCATCGACTGGCGGGCGAGCAGCTCCAGCCGGAAGAGCGCGTCCTCGGCCGAGCTGGCGTGGATCGTCGTCGCCGACCCGTCGTGCCCCGTGTGGAGCGCCTGGAGGGTGTAGAAGGCTTCCTTCGGCAGGCGGATCTCGCCGACGATCAGTCGGTCCGGCCGCATCCGCAAGGCGTTCGCGACGAGATCGCCGACATCGAGCAGCCTCGACTCCGCCTCGCCGGCGGCGAGGTCGTGCGGATGGATCGTCTCGAGGTTGAACCGGTTCGGGTTCTCGAGCGCCAGCTCGGCCGTGTCCTCGACGACGCCGACGCGCTCGGAAGGATCAAAGATGTC
>JAJZRG010000078.1 GCA_021802825.1 Chloroflexota bacterium | reverse complement strand
AACGGGTTGCCTTCGGACGCCTCAGCCTCCCCATGGTTTGACTGGAGCCGGGTCAGGCTCCCGACGAGCTCGTCGAGGATCTCGGCGCTCGAGGACCGAAGGTAGAGGCCGCGCTCCGCGAGGAGCAGCAGCGGGTCGCGGACGACCCACGGGTGCAGGACGCTGGCGTCGAGCCAGGGCGACGAAGGCCGGGTTGCGCGTCCCTGCGCCACGATCCTCCGTTCGAGTCCGCCACAGGCCGGATGCATGCTTGTACTGCCGCCATCTTGTGCTAGCATCTGGCGATGCCATCAGAGCGCAGCAGCTTCACCATCGACCGAGATCTCGCAGAGCGCGCACGCCGGCTCAAGATCAACTTGTCCGCAGCCGCCCGCGAAGGCGTGCAGGCGGCGGTACGAGAGGCGATGGCCCAGGCCGACCGAGACGCATATCAGCGTCGTCCAGAGCGACCCGATCCCTTCTGGTCCGAAGTCGAAGCCTGGACTGCGGAGTGACACGCGGCGAGGTTTGGCTCGCGCAGGTCGGCCGCAAACGACGGCCGGTTCTCGTCCTGACACGCCCCGAGGTGATCGAGGTGCGCGCGCTCGTGACGGTCGCCGAGGTCACCACCTCCATCCGTGGCATCGGCGCGGAGGTCGCCTTCGACCACGAGCGGGCCGGCCTGGACCGGCAATCCGTGATCAACTGCGATGGACTTCACACGATCACGAAGGCGTCGCTGACTACGTACGCCGGATCCGTGGGCGAAGACACGATGGAGCAGGTCTGCAAGGCCGTGAGTTACGCGCTTGGCTGCTGACAGGGTGCCGCAGCTCGGTCATCCGGTTGCCACCACAGGTGGAGAGTAGGGGCCCCACCCGTTTCGCTCGGGGTCCCGCTCGGGCGGCCACAACGCTGGGTCGGTCAGGCTCCGCAGGCCGATGCTCTATCCGCTGAGCTACAGGCGCGGGCCGCGATGGTAGCGGTCGAGCGTGGATAGAGCGTCGGCTTCTGGTTCTACGCCCTCGGAAACAAGGATGCACCTATCAACCTCCTCGTCGACACAGTAGGAAGCGCGTTCGTCGCGCCTGCTGCCCGGCCCGCGCGTATCGTGAGGCGATGTCGGATCAGCGAGAGCCGGCTGACCGATTTGGTGAGCGGGCGCAGATGGTCGCGCAGCAGCTGCGGGCGCGGGGCATCACGGACGAGCGCGTCCTCGCGGCCTTCAGCGAGGTGCCGCGAGAGGCGTTTGTCGACCCTGCCATGGCCGCCGCCGCCTATGCCGACGCACCACTCCCGATCGGCATGGGCCAGACGATCTCTCAGCCGTTCGTGGTGGCGCTGATGGTCGAGGCGCTGCGCCTCCGCCCTGACGACCGGGTCCTCGAGGTTGGCGCCGGCTCCGGCTATGCAGCCGCGATCCTGTCGCGAGTTGCCGGTCACGTGACCGCCGTGGAGCGCCACCTCGCGTTGGCCGAGGGTGCGCGCGACCGGCTCGCGGCGGTCGGGCTCGACAACGTGGACGTCCGCCACGGCGACGGCACCCTGGGCTGGCCGGACGCGGCGCCGTTCGACGCCGTCCTGGTGTCGGCCGGCGGGACCCACGTTCCGCCGGCGCTCCTGGATCAGCTCGCCGCAGGCGGTCGGCTCGTGATCCCGGTGGGCGGGCCGGAGCACCAGGAGCTGCTGCAGCTGGTCCGCGCGAGCGACGGGACGCTCCGTGAGGAGCGGCTCGGTCGGGTCTCGTTCGTGCCGCTGGTCGGCGAGCAGACAGCGCGTTAAACGTCCGAAGCGGCCCCCGAGAGGGCCGCTTCGGTAGCTGTCCCGGTGAAGGTGTCCGCCAAGGCGGACCTTCTGCCACGCTCCGTGATCATCTATCGCGTCGGCTTAACCGACTACCCTAACCCAACCTACCCATGATCACGATGCTGGGGCAGCGCTCGCTGACTGACAGCGATCCATATCCTAGCGATCCGCTTTGGATTAGGGAAGGGATTTTGTGTTCCCTTCGGTAAAAAAGCCTTAACCGATACCAACTCGCAACGAACGTTGCGGCCGGGAATCGAGGCGCATCGGCCAGGTCGGGATGCCGGGACCGCGGGCGTGGGGGGCTCGACTACGCCTCGTCCTGGATCGTCACCGAGGTCATCGCGACCGGGTTCTCCGGCAGGTCGCGCGCGTTGCGCGGCGCCGAGACGATCTGGTCCACGATGTCGAGGCCCCGGGTGACCTGGCCGAACAGCGTGTAGTTCTTCGGCAGGCGGCCGGTCAGGTCGGCGGTGCAGATGAAGAACTGCGAGCCGTTGGTGTTGGGGCCGGCGTTTGCCATCGCCAGCGCGCCCTTGACGTAGTCGCCCTTGACCGGCTCGTCCTCGAAGCGGTAGCCGGGGCCGCCGCTCCCGACGCGGCCCGCGTCCAGCGACCCCTTCTTCCCGAACTGCCCGTCGCCGCCCTGGATGACGAAGCCCGGGATGACGCGGTGGAAGATGACGTCGTCGTAGAAGCCGTCCTTGGCGAGCTTCACGAAGTTCGCGGACGCCTTGGGCGCGCTCTCGGTGAACAGGTCCACCTCGATGTCGCCGAGCTCGGTGGCGATGACGGCGCGGGTCATGGAGTTCTCCTTGGGAGCGTGGCCGGCGGGAATGGCTGGCTACGGGTTGCTGACGGTGACCGAATCCATCGCGACGGGGTTGACCGCCAAGTTGGCCTGGCCGCCCGAGTTGGGCATCGCGGCGATGGCGTCCACCACGTCCATGCCGGACGTGACGTGGCCGAAGATCTGGTAGCTGGGCGGCAGCTTCTGGCTGAGGTCGGCGAGGCAGATGAAGAACTGCGCGTTGGCGCTGTTGGGCGCCTGCGTCTTGGCCATCGCCACGGTGCCCCGCGTGTAGGTGCCGGTGACGGGCTCGTCCGTGATGGTGTAGGCCGGGCCGCCCGTGCCGATGTTGGCCATGTCCAGGTTGGGCTCGCGGCCGTAGGTGCCGTCGCCGCCCTGGATCACGAAGCTCGGCACGAGCCGGTGGAACACGACGCCCGTGAAGTAGCCGCACTGCGCGAGCGCCACGAAGTTGCCGGCCGCGATCGGCGAGAGCGAGCCCTCGACCTTGATGACGATGGTGCCCTTCGCGGTCTGGATGGTGACGAGCTTCGCGTCGCTCGCCGCCATCGGCGCCGGCTGGGCCGTGGGGCACTTGGAGAGGTCCGGCGCGCCCGCTGATGCCCCGGGCGCGGAACTGGCGGCCGTGGGGGCCGGTGTCGTCGCAAAGGCCGCGGCTGACGGGCTGGGGGACGAGGCGGTGCCGCCGGTGCACGCGCCGAGGAGCAGGGCAGCCGTTAGCAGGGCGGCCGTTCGGTGGAAGCGCATCACGTGGTTCGGTCCTAGGTGCGTTGGGGTTCGGCCGCCGGGGCGCGAAGTCGGCCCGGACGGTGGGAGGCGATCCTAGCGCGATCCCGCGATCCGGGCCTGCCCGGGGGATCGCGCCCTCAGGCTGCGGCCTCGAGCGCCTTGGGCAGGTCGATCGCGCCCGTGAGGAGCGGCTCGCCCAGGATCAGCCCGCGCACCCCGGCATCGCGGAGGCGGCGGATGCCGTCGAGGTCCGGCGCGGCGCCCGCCACGAGCACGTCGAGGTCGCCGCGCTGCACGAGCGACGCCAGGAGCGTGGCGTCGGGCGTGGAGCCGCCGTGGCTGAGGACGATGCGGTGGACGCCGGCCGCAGCCAGCTCGTCGACGAGCGTGGGCACCGTGGGCGGGACGGCGCGGCGCCAGGGGAACGCCGCCAGGCGCTCCGGGCGGGGATCGAGCCCCACGGCGAGCCAGTCGCCCGCCACCTCCACGCAGCCGCGCAGGACCTCCGGGCGCTCGACGATGGCCGCTGACACCACGACACGCGTCGCCCCGGCGGCGAACGCGAGCCGCACGTGGTCCGGCTCCTCGATCCCCCCCGCCACCTGGAGCGGGACGGCGACGCGCGACGCCACCGCGCCCAGCACCTCGAGGATCGCCGGCTGCCCGCGGCGGGCCCCGTCGAAGTCCACGAGGTGGATCAGCCGCGCGCCCTGCGCCACGAACTGCTCGGCGATCCGGTCCGGCCGATCCGTCGGCGCGCCGATCCCGGCCGAGGCGCCGGGCCAGTACACGAGTCGCGACCGTCCGCCCACGACGTCGATCGCCGGGTACAGATCCACGGGCCTAGCCCTCGCCGCGGAGGAGCCGCCGGTGGAAGCTAATGGGCAGGGACCCGTTGCGCAGCAGCGTGTCGTGGAATGCCTTGAGCGAGAAGGCGGGACCGAGCCGACGGCGCTCCTCCTCGCGCAGCCCCAGGATCAGCACCTTGCCCAGCAGGTAGCTCAGTTGGTAGCCAGGCGTGTAGGTGTAGCGGCGGACCTCGGCGCGGGCGTTCGCCGTCTCGAACGAGGTGTGCTCGACCAGGAAGTCGGTCGCCTCCTCCTCGGTCAGCTCGGCGCGGTGCATCCGGATGTCGAGGATGATCCGGCACGACCGCCAGATCGCGTCGGTGTACATCGCCGTCCGGAAGGCCGGGCCGTCGTCGAAGCCCTCCTCGCGCATCATCTGCTCGGAGTACATGCCCCAGCCCTCGACGAACTCGGGGGCGTCGGCGAGCATCCGCGTGACGCTCGGGTGCTGGTTCGCCACGTGGAGCTGGAGGTGGTGGCCCGGGTAGGCCTCGTGGACGCTCGTGTTCGAGATCGATGCCCAATAGTGCTCGCGCATCGCGTTGGGGTCGTTGTCCACCGCCGGGGTGACCACGTACAGGCCGCGCTGGTCGGCGTCGAAGCGGGCGGGCTGGAAGTACGCGGCGAACGGCATGACGCTGCGCAGGTACTCAGGCGTCGGGATGACCTCGATCACCTCGTCGTCGGGGACGGTGACCAGGTCGTGCCCGATGAGGTGCGCGCGGGCCCGCCGCATCGCGTCCCGGTAGCCCTCGAGCGCCGCCTCGAACGTGTCCGGGTGGTTCGACTTGAGGCGCTCGATGACGGTGGCCTCGTCCGCCTCGCGGTCCACCTCGCGGGCGGCCGCGCGCCGCGCCTCGCGGTTCCGCCGGAGCTGCTCCTCACCGATCGCGAGGATCGCGTCCGCGTCCAGGTCGCCGAAGGCCCGCAGCCGGACGAGCTCGTCGTAGCGCTCGCGCCCCAGCGGCCAGTTGTCGTCTGCGTGGGCGAGACCGTCGCGCAGCCAGCCGATCCACCCGTCCAGCGCCGTCTGGGCGCCGGCGATGGCGCGCTCGAGCCTGGCGCCGGCGGTCCCCTCGAGGAGCCCCTGCGCGGCGGCCCGGACCTCGGCGAACAGGAACGGCAGGTCCTGGGCGTTGCGCAGGTCGGTCTCGAGCCACGTCGCGACCGGGGTGCCGGCGGCCCGCGTCCGCGACGCCTCGAGGTAGGCGGGCACGGCCTCGAGCCGGTCGGCGATCCGCTCCAGGCGCTCCGACAGCGGGGCCGCGCCGCGAGCGAACAGCAGGAAGACCGCGTCGCCGACGTCGCTCGCGGCCGTGGGCCGGCGCTCCCAGGTCCGCATCTCGTCGAGGTGGAACAGGCCGAGGCGCACGTTGTGCAGCTCGAGGTCGCGCTCGAACCGGGCCGTGGCGGACAGCCCGTCGGCGCCCAGCGCCTCGACGGCCGCCAGATGCGCCCGCTCGGCGGCGATCTCGCCCTCCACAGCGTCGCGCGACGCGTCACCGAGGCGCGAGTCCTCGGCGTGGACGCCGAAGCTGCTCGCGAGGATGGGGTTGTCCCGGAACAGCCGCCGTGCCCGGGCCTCCGCGAGGTCGTACAGGCGCTCGTCGAGCGGTCCCGCGTCGGGGGCCGGCGCGGGTCGGGGCAGGATGAGCGCGTCGTTTCGTTCGCTGGTCGGGTGGGTCATGGGTCCTCTTCCGTGGCCGCTGTGTGGCCTCTCCTCGGCCTGTCCTCGGCCTGTCCGTCAGGCGGTGGCGCGCAACGAGTCCGCGACGGCGTCCAGGACGCGGTCGACGTCGGCTGCCTCGACGCCGTAGTGCGTCACGGCGCGGATCGAACCGCCCGCGTACGGAACCATCAGCACGCCCCGCGCCTCGAGGGCGGCGAGGAAGGCCGCACGGTCTCGGGCGACGCGGAACAGGACGAAGTTGGTGACGGCGCGGGTGGGGTCCAGGGGGCCGTCGCCGGCCTGGCCGAGGCCGCCAGGGGAGCAGACGCCGTCAAGCCGCGCGAGGCCCTCGGCGAGGCGCCGAGCGTTGGCGTGGTCGTCGGCGAGTCTCGCGACCATGCCGTCATGGCCGTCACTCAGCGCCACCAGGCCGGCTGCGGCCAGCACGCCCACCTGGCGCATCCCGCCGCCGAGCAGCTTGCGGGCGCGACGGGCGCGCGCCACGAACGCCGCGTCGCCGACGACGACCGAGCCGATCGGCGTCGAGAGGCCCTTCGACAGGCAGAAGGTGACGCTGTCGGCGGGGGCAGCGAGCTCGCGCGCGGTGGTGCCCAGCGCCACGACGGCGTTCCAGAACCGCGCGCCGTCGAGGTGGAGCGGGACGCCCCGGTCGTGGGCGATCTGGGCCACCTCGCGCTCGTAGGCGACGCTCAGCGGACGGCCGCCCGTGTGCGCGTGGGTGTTCTCGAGGACGACGAGGCCGGTCAGGGGCTCGTGGAGGTCGCTGGGATCGCGAAACGCGTCCGCGATGGCCTGCGGGTCGAGCGTCCCGTCAAGGCGCTCCTGCAGGGCGCGGATCGTGGCGCCCACGACCACGGCGTGGCCGCCGGCCTCGTCCATGACCGTGTGGGTGGAGGCGCCGGCGATCGCCTCGTGGCCGCGGGGCAGATGCGCCATCAGCGAGACGAGGTTGCCCATCGTGCCGCTGGCGACGAACAGGCCCGCCTCCTTGCCCAGCAGCTCGGCGGCGCGCGCCTCGAGGGCGTTGACCGTCGGGTCGTCGCCGAACACGTCGTCGCCGAGGGGCGCCTCGGCCATGGCTCGGCGCATCGCGGGCGTCGGGTGGGTGACGGTGTCGGAGCGCAGGTCGATCGTGCTGGGCATGGCCCGGCGAGCATATCGCGGGGCGGCGAGGAGGGCTGCCCGCGCGGCGAGAGTCGCCGGGTTCGCTTTGGCGCGGCCCGCCTTGCCGTCCTGTGGCCGAGTTCTCCCAATTCGGCCACAGATGCACGCGGGTGCTGCCCGATCGCGTCGGGTTGGCACTGCGCCGGCGAGCCGCAGTTCCGAGACCGGCCCTGAGTCGTGTCAGACTCGAATTGGGGAGCCGTGACCATGGGTGGCGAGCCAAGACCCGCCCTCCAGGCGTCGTCCACGCTCGCCGCCCGGTCGTTCGAGTCCGAGGTGACTCACGTGTGGGGGGGGACTCACGAGGGGGCTCGACGACCCGCGCGCGGGTTTCGGCGGCTGGCGGCCTCGGCGGGTCGCCTGATATGATCCGCCACCGGCCGAGGACCCGTGGTGTAGCGGCCCAACATGCCAGCCTGTCACGCTGGAGATCGCCGGTTCGAATCCGGTCGGGTCCGCCATCTCTCGCATCCCCTCGCGCCCCGTCCGCCCGCCCGGACGGGGCGCTGCCTTTCCCGCGACAGCGCCTCTCTGAGTGCGGCGGCATTCGACGGGACAACGTCGGCCTTGAGCCACGGGGTAGGCTTGGCCGGATGAGCGTGCGAGATCGCGGCTACGACCCCCGGACGTCGGGCACCCGCGCGAGCGGGCACCAGTTGGGCGACCCGCCCGTCGGCGGTGCCTGGCGAGCCTCGGGCTCGTCGACGTCGCCCGGCGGCCAGGGGTCTGCAGGAGCGGGGCCGCGGCGGACGGGTGCGGGTGCCAGGGCTGTCGCTGCCCTCGCGGCGGTCGTCGTCGTGGCAGCGGTCGTCGTGGCAGCGTCCGACGTGCTGGGCCTCGCATCGCGCTCCTCGCCCACCGCATCGCCAGGAGCGACCTTGATGGCTGGGCCCGTGGGCGGCAGCGTCGCTCCGGCGACCTCGCCGGGCGCGAGCTCGCCGGCTGCCTCGGCCGCTGCGTCCGTCGCCGCCTCGGCATCGCCTCGCGCGGCCATCGCCGACGCCGCCTTCGTCCCGGTCACCTCATTCCGGACCGGCGAGACCGCGACGAGTGCCGCGGAGGTCATCGGGATCGCGTCGGGCTCCTCGCAGTTCGTGTCGCTCGTGTTGGTCAAGGCCGACGCGGCCTCGGAGCTCGCGGCGCTGGGCATCGGCGCCGACGCGCTGGGCAACCATCTCGTCACCGTCGCCTCCGCAGACGCCCTGATGACCACGCTCGCCAAGCAGCGCACGTGGCTGGGCTTCCTGCGCGCCGACCAAGTGGGCCCCAGCGTTCGGGCGCTCGCCTGGGGCCGGGCCTCCCTGTTCGGCGAGGCGCGCGTGGCCTCGCTGGCTGACTGGCCGCTCCACGCTCAGCTGCCCGTCGCCGCCGACAGCATCGCCTACGACCCGGCAAACGCCTGGACGCTCGCCGCCGCAGGCGACCTCGGCCTCGACCGAGGCGCCTCCCTGGCAATCCAGCAGCACGGCAACGACCCGGACTACCTCTACGACGGCGGCACGGCCAAGATCACCGGCCACTGCAAGAACTGCTCGCAGTTCGGCTGGGACCTGCCGTATGTCGAGCGCCTCGGCCGCGGGGGCGCGGTTCGGGCGCTCATCAAGGGTGCCGACTTCGCCATCGCCAACATGGAGGAGGTGGCCGTCAAGAACTGGACGTTCCACCGCCACGGCACCGTGTTCACGGGCAATCCCGCCTATCTCGCCGGGGTGCGCGACGCGGGCTTCGACTGGGTCTCGATGGCGAACAACCACGTCGGGGATTTCGGGGCGGCGGGCGTGCTCCAGTCGATGGGCTACCTCACTCAGTACGGGCTGCTGCACGGCGGGGCGGGCGCGAACACCACTGCCGCGCACAAGCCCTCGATCGTGACGGTCCACGGAGTCGTGCTGGCGCTGCTCTCGTACGACACGATCGCCCCGATCTACAACGCGACGGCCACGAAGGCGGGCTCGGCCCGCATGACCAGGGCGTGGCTCCAGCGCGACATCAAGGCGGCCCGCGCCGCCGGTGCGCAGGTCGTGATCGTCTGGCCCCACTGGGGCGTCGAGTACACGGCCGCACCCACGCAGACGCAGCAGACGCTCGCCCACGACGCGATCGACGCCGGCGCGGACCTAGTCATCGGCAACCACCCGCACTGGGCGCAGGCGATGGAGGTCTACAGGGGCCACCCGATCTGGTACGCCCTGGGCAACTTCACCTTCGATCAGAACTGGTCCGAGCCCACCATGGAGGGGATCAGCCTCGAGTTCACCTTCTCCGGCTCGCGGCTGGTCCAGGTCTGGCTGCACCCGCACATCGTGCTCGACTGGGCGCAGCCGAACCTCATGGACCCCGCGGGTTCCGGCAAGGTGGTGCTGAACCAGATCTTCAAAGCGTCGAAGAACCTGCCCTGGTAGGACGTTCCTGCGTCGGGCGCCTCGTCCGCGACTCGGCGGCACTTCCCTGGCTGGCCCGCCCCGTGCTGGGGCCCGCCCCGTGCTGGGGCCCGCCCCGTGCTGGGGCCCGTGCCCCGGCCCCCCCGCGGCGCCCGGCCACCGCGCTGAGTCGCGCCGGACTCACCCGCGGCCCGGCCGAGCGCGGCCCACGCCCCGGGCCGGGGGTCTCGGCCGGCGCGCACGCTGCGGCGCCTGGCCCTCGAGTCTGTCGCGACTCACGCACGGGCCCCGTGCCCCGGCCCACCGCGGCACCCGGCCACCGCGCTGAGTCGCGCCGGACTCACCCGCGGCCCCGCCGAGCGCGGCCCACGCCCCGGGCCGGGGGTCTCGGCCGGCGCGCACGCTGCGGCGCCCGGCCCTCGAGTCTGTCGCGACTCAGGCACGGGCCGGGAGCGCCGGCCGGCGCCCACGCAGCGGCGCCCGGTCCTCGAGTCTGTCGTGACTCACGCGCGGGCCGGGGTTCACTCACGCGCGGGCGGCGGCCCTCAGCCCCAGCCGTAGGGCCCCGGCTCGCGACCCTCGAGACCCTCGAACAGGTCCGTCTCGTGCTCCGGCGCCGGCACCCGCGACGCCCGCCGGATGTACGCCTCCTTCGACCAGTAGTCGCGCCACGCGTCCCGGCCGAACCGCACGAACGGGTTCTGGTCGCTGATCTGGGTGACGTGCGCCTGCATCGCGTTCCAGCGCTCGTCGATGACCGAGCTGATGTCCACCCACGCGGTGATCGTCTCGTCGGGGACGAGCATCTTGGCCATGTGCGCCTCGTATTCGGCCATCTGCTCGGGTGTCGCGTCCTCGGGCGGCGACCAGAACGAGCGCTCGCCGATCGCCTCGAGCTGCTTCTGGAGCGCCATCCGGACCGAGCGCGGGATCGCCTGCTCGTACAGCTTCGCGGGCGCCCACGGGGCGAGCCCCCCCTCGGCCTGGGGCCCGCCGGTTCCACCGTGCTCGGGCGCCAGCTGCTGGGGATACCAGGCCGGATCCCCCGCGCGTTCGAACGCGCCGACCGCCACGACATGGGTCCGGATGTGGTCCGGGTGCCCGTACCCGCCGAAGTCGTTGTAGGTGGTCATCACGTCGGGCTTGAACCGGCGGACCATCCAGGTCATCCGGCCGATGGCCTCGTCGATGTCGGCCTGCCAGAAGCAGCGCGGGTCGCGGTTGCCGGCGCGGCCCATCATGTCCGAGTCGCGGTAGCCCAGGTTGTCCCACTCGGTCACGCCCAGCGCCGCCATCGCCCGCTCGAGCTCGACTGCCCGGATCTCGCCCAGCCGCCGGTGGTTCTCGGGCGTGTCCATCTCTGCGACCACGATCTCGCCCTGCTCGCCGCGCGTGCACGTCACCAGGACGACCCGCCGGCCGGCCCGAACGGCCATCGCCATCGTCCCGCCCGTCCCGATCGTCTCGTCGTCGGGGTGCGCGTGGGTGGTCATCAGCGTGAGGCGGCGGGCACCCGCCGGGGACGTCGATTCGGCCATGGGGTGCATCCTAGCGCCCGGCGCTACGATCCGCCGATGAGCGTGCCCAAGGAGCCTTCCGTCCGCGCCACACGTGCGCTGGCCGCCCTGCGCGCGGCGGGCGTCCCGTTCCGCTACGTGCGCACCGAGATCCCCCACTCGCCGGTGGAGAGCGCCCAGCTCCAGGGCATCCCGCTCGGGTCGCTCCTGCGCTCGATCCTGGTCCGCCGCGCCGCCGACGACTACCTGTTCGTCCTCGTGCCCGGCGGCCGCCGCTTCGACTGGCCGAAGCTTCGCGCGCACCTGGGCACGAATCGAATCAGCCTTCCCGATGCCGACGAGGCGAAGGCCGAGACCGGCTACGAGCGCGGCGCGATCACGCCGTTCGGCGCCCGGCGGCCCTGGCCGGTCATCGCGGACGCGTCGATCATCAGCCTGCCGTTGGTCGCGATCGGCGGCGGCGCGCGCGGCGTCAACGTGCACCTCGCGCCTGCGGACCTTGTGGCCGCCACCGGCGCCGAGGTCGTGGACATCACCGTGCCCGAGGCGTGAGCGGGCGACGGCATGCCGTGACGAAGGGCGTCGCAGCCGCCGAGTCTGCGCCCGAACTTCGATTTGGTGCGCGGCGCGGGAGAACGGGGTCCACCGGGCAGCACATCGCTACCATCGAGAGCCATGACCAACCCCGATGGCCCCGCCGCTCGCGCAGGCGCCGCCGACAACGCGGAACGCCATCGCGTCGCCAGCCCCGGGCCGCTCGCCGGGATCCGCGTCGCCGACTGCTCCGCCGTGCTCGCCGGGCCGTACTGCACGATGCTGCTCGCGGACCTCGGCGCGGAGGTCATCAAGGTGGAGCCGCCCGAGGGCGACGCGACGCGCGCTTGGGGCCCACCGTGGGTCGGGAACGAGGAGGCGGGCAGCAGGACCGCCGCCTACTACCTCGCGGTCAACCGCAACAAGCGCTCGATCCGCCTGGACCTGAAGCAGCCCGCCGGCCGCGACGTGCTCGCCCGCCTGCTACGGATCAGCGACGTCTTCGTCGAGAACTTCCGGGTCGGCGGGCTGGCCAGGCTCGGCTTCGACGACGATCGGCTGCGCGAGCTCAACCCGGACCTCGTCCACCTCGCGATCAGCGGCTTCGGCACTGACGGCCCGGACGCACAGAAGCCAGGCTACGACTTCGTGATCCAGGCCTCCGCCGGGCTGATGTCGATCACGGGCGCCCCCGACGACGAGGGCGGCGGCGCGACGAAGGTGGGCGTGGCGATCAGCGACGTCGTCACCGGCCTGTTCGGCGCCGTGAGCGTGCTCGCCGGGCTCCTGGGACGGGTCCGCTCGACGGCTCCCGGCCAGCGGATTGACGTGTCGCTGCTCGAGTCCACGCTCGCAGTCCTCGTCAACCAGGCGCAGAACGCGTTCGTCAGCGGCCGCGCGCCGGGCAGGCTCGGCAACGCGCACCCCAACATCGTCCCGTACGAGACGTTCCGGACCGTGGACGGCGAGATCGCGATTGCGGTGGGCTCAGAGCGGCAGTGGCCCCGGCTGTGCGCCAGCCTCGGCGTGCCCGAGCTCGCGGCGGATCCCCGCTTTGCCACCAATGGCGTGCGGGTCGTCAACCGCGCCGCGCTCCGGCCCATCCTCGCGGACTGCTTCGAGACGAACACAAGCGCGCACTGGCTGGCCGAGATGGACGCCGCGGAGATCCCTGCCGGGCCGATCAACGACGTCGTGGCGGCCTTCGCCCAGCCCCAGGCGCAGGCCCGGGGAATGACCGTCGAGGTGGAGCACCCG
>JAJZRG010000019.1 GCA_021802825.1 Chloroflexota bacterium | reverse complement strand
ATGACCTCCCCCGCAGTCCGCGCGCCGGGCTGCGGCGCCCCGGTCGACTCGCGCGGGAACGACTCGGCGACGGCGCGCAGGACGTCGGCCCGCGACAGGATCCCCACGAGGCGGCCCTCGTCGTCGACGACCGGCAGACGCTTGAGGCGCAGCTCGCTCATCCGGCGCGTCGCCGCTTCGACGGTGTCGCGCAGCTTGAGGACCTGCACCTCGCGGTGCATCACGTCGGAGACCCTGCTGTCGGGCAGGGCGTCCAGGACAGCCTCGCGCGCGCCGGCCGGCATCGCCGAGAGCAGCTCGAGCCGGGCCGTGAGGCCGCCCCTCGCGAGGAGGTCGGTGTTGGACAGGATGCCCTGCAGGCGCCGCTCGCTGTCCACGACGGGCAGCGCGCGGAACTCCTGCCCGACGAGGAGCTCGACCGCCTCGCGGAGCGGCGCGTCGTCGCGCACGCTCACCACCTCGGTCCGCATCACGTCCTCGACGTGCAGGTCGAACCGGAGCTGGTCGACGCCGCGGCCGCCGTACCCGACGATCTGGACCTCGTCCAGCACGACGAGCCCGGTGCCGGCCCGCTCGCGAACCCCGGGCAGCAGGCGCTCCACGCGCTCGGGCGCGTCGATCCAGATGACGATCGCCGGCAGGTGCTGCGCGATGTCGACGAGGGTGGCCGTGCTCACGCGGCTGCTCGCGCCGAACCCGGCGAAGCCGCGGACGACCGTGGCCCCGGCCGCCCCCTCGCTGCGCAGGTACTCGACGATCCGCATGTAGTTCGCGGCCTGGCGCGTGTGGTCGGTCTGGCTCAGGTAGACCGTCACCCTGATCCCCCGCGCGTACCCCTTCATCGTCCAGCCTCCTCCGCCGCGACGTCGCGGCCGTGTCCAGTGTGTGCCTCGAGTGCCGGCGCCGTCATGCGGGCTCCGCCGTGTGCGGGCGCGGCACCGGACCGGCGTCGATCTCCTCGGCCGCCTCGACCTCCTCGGCCGCCAGCTCGTCGACCGTCTCCGGCTCGAAGAAGCGGGTGGCGATGAGCGTCGGCACCACCGCCGACAGGATCACGACGGTGACGAGCACGGTGTACGCCGCCTGGTCGATGTAGCGGTTCGTCAGGCCGTACAGGGCCGAGATCGTGCCGAATGTCAGCCCAGTCGACATCAGCAGCGTCGTGTAGTTGGCCTGCCGGACGGGGAACCCGAAGGCCCGCGTCGTCGGCCACACGCCGACCACCTTGGCGGTCACCTTGATGCCGAACAGGACGACGATCAGGCCGAGGCCGCTGACCACGGCCGGCAGCGAGACGAACAGCCCGGCCTTGATGAAGTAGAACGGCGTCAGCAGCGAGAAGGCGATCGAGCGCATCCGGTGGACGAGCACCCGATCCCGGACGAACACGCCAGCGACCGCGAGCCCGACGAGGTAGGCGGGCAGGACGGCCTCGCTCTTCGCGGTCTGGGCGAGGCCGCCGAGCACGAACAGGACCAGGAACAGGAACTTGATCTCGGGCTCCGACACGCGGCCCGGCACGTGCACGAGGAACCAGCGCGTCCAGCGGGGCATGAACCACAGCGAGACCGCCATCACGACGATGAACACCAGCAGCAGCGGGTTGAAGGCGGCGAACAGGACGCCGAGTGCCAGGACCGTCCCGAGGTCGGTCACGAAGCAGGCGGCGAGGATCGTCTTGCCGAGGTCGACCTCCGCCAGGCCCGACTCGATCATCACGGCGTACACGACCGCGACCGAGGTCGTGGAGAGCGCGACCCCGGCGATCTCCGCCGCCTGGAGGCTCCAGCCCGCGGCAAAGTACGCGAAGGCGAACGCCGCCGCGAAGGGGACCGCGAACGAGACGATGCCGACCGTCAGCGAGACCCTGAGGTTCCGCCGCAGCGAGGCCGGATCGATCTCGGCACCGGCGAGGAACGTGAGCAGCCCGGAGCCGAACGCAGCGAGGAAGTCGATCCACGCGTTCGTGGTCAAGCCGAGGAAGTTCCCCGCGAGCACCCCGACGAAGATCTCGACCAGCGCCACGCTGATGCCGAGCCAGATCGAGATGAGGGACGCGGCGAGCGCCAGCCCCATCCACGCCGCAGCGACGAAGTAGACGTTGTCCACGCACCGTCCTCCGCTTCGGGCACAAGGAAGGCCCCAGGCCTGCCAATGCAGTCCAGGGGCCATCAGCCCGAGCGGGCGGTTCAGGCGCTTGAGCGCCTCGGCGGACACCATCGCCGGATTGGGGCCAGCGTAGTGCTGGGCTCAGTCCCGGTCAACGACCCTGCGGTCATCCCCCGAGGCGCGCAGGCTGCGAGGCGCGGACAGGTGCGCGGCCGACCCGGTGCTGGCCCGCTTCAACCGCCACCTACCCAGCGTGACCGGCGATGCGACGGACCACGACGACCCACTCGCTGGGGCCGCTCTCCTCGGGCTCCCAGCTCACCTGCCCCGGGTGCTCTGCCTGCAGCATGTAGTACAGCGGCTTGGGCTCGTGGTCCACGTGCAGCCGCACGGCCTCGCCCTGCCCCAGCGCCTCGATGGCGCCGAGGATCGTCTGGTGCCGAATGCTGACGTCAATGTCCGACGCACGGATCTCGCGCACGACCCCGCGGGCGGCGGTGGGCGGCTCGGCGGCGACGGCGGGATTGCTGACGGGTCGATCACTCATGACTGGGTCCTTTCCTGTTCGACGATCTCGAACGGCACCTCGATGGCGCCTTCGGGACAGGCTGTCTCGCAGTCGAAGCACCGGATGCATCGCGCGCCGTCGATCGACGGCACCCATGCCCGGTCGGCCGCGAAGGCGATGCCGACGGCTCCCGCCGGGCAGACCATCACGCACAGCCCACAGGCCGTGCAGACCGACAGCTCAACCCTCGGCGCGCGCTCCTGCGCGTCTCCCGGCGGCACGGCGGTCGGCGCGGCGGGGATGCGGCACAACGACATGGCGCCACGATGCCGGCGTCGCCCGATCCCGGCTGTGACATGCGTCGGGCATCGGTCAACCATTAGGTGGCCGGTGCTAGGTGTGGCCTGCGAGCCCCTCTCGGTCGAGCAGGACGATCCGGCCGCGCTCCACGCGGATCAGCCCGTCGCGCTCGAGCTGGCGCAGCGTGCGCGCCACGACCTCGCGGCTGGACCCCACCATCTCCGCGATCTCGCGCTGCGTGAGAAGCCGTCCGCCGGAGCCCGCGCCGACCCCAGGGTGCGGGGCGACGGCCTGGAGCAGGACGCGGGCCACGCGTCCTGCGACCTGGCGGAATGAGAGGTCCTCGACCAGCGCGATCGCCTGGCGGAGCCGGAACGCGAAGCTGGCGGCCGCCGCCGTCGAGAGGTCGGGAACCGCCCGCAGGATCTCGTCGCGGCGCGCGATCGGGAGCTCCATCAGCTGCGCGTCATCGAGGACCTGCGCGGTTGCGGGCTCGGGCCCCAGGTCGAAGAACGGAACCTCGTTGAAAGACGACCCAGCCCGGGCGATCTGGAGCGTCTGCTCGCGACCGTCTGCGTCGGAGGTGTAGAGGCGCACGGCCCCGGACTCGACGAACCAGATCCCGCTCGGCGGGTCCTCCTGGGAGAACAGCAGCTGACCCGCGGGGACACGGTGCCCGCGCAAGAACCCGCCAAGCCGCGCGCGTGTCTCGGGAGGGAGCCCGCTGCCGAGCAGGGGCTGAGGGCCGCCGGCGGCGCGGGTTCCTGCGGCGCGGGTTCCTGCGGCGCGGGAGCCTGCGGCGCCCGATCCGTCGGCAAGGGTCCCGAGCACGGCGTCCGCGGGCGGGACCAGCGTCCGAGGATGGCGGCGCGACGGCTGTGACGCATCGGCGACGCCTTGACGCGCTGGGCCGGGACTCGCGGCGGTGACGCGGCTCGCGGCGCGGTAGATGCGCCGCCGCCCGTCAGCAGGATCGCGCGCGGCGATCGCCAGGCCCGCCTCGACGAGCCGCGCCAGGTGGTAGGAAACCAGCGGCCGGCCGCGGCCGAGGTCGCGGGCGAGCTGGCCAGCGGTGCGACCCGCCAATCCGCTGGCCGCGAGCGCGAGCAGGATCTGGCGGCGGGTCGAATCGGCGAGGGCCTCGAATCGGTCGATGGCCATTGACCGATCCTACGCCACTCGTGCCTCGGCCGGCTCGACGGCCTTGCCCGGGCAGGGCGCGGCAGAGCACCGGCGCGTCTGGGGCCTACGCCGGCGCACTCGTCGACGTCTCGCCGCCGTGCCATTTCGGCGCGCGGCGCCCTGTGACTTCGGTCACGGCGCGCGCCTGCCCGGGTGGGCATCGTGAGCGAGGTAGACGACAGCGCACACGACACGAGGAGCCCGCCATTCACGAACACCACTGACTGCCCGCCCTGCGCGATTCCCGATGCTCGATGCACGCGGAAACCGCCGATGACATCCACCGCACAACACGGAGCCACACACCATGACCCGCCCGACACAACCGCTGCGCGACGAGCATCGCGAGCTCTACACCCACGTCGATGAGATCCTGGCGCTCGCCGATGAGCTCGCCGATCGACCTCCGGAGGCACTCCTCGACCGCCTGGCCCGGGTGGCGTCGTTCCTGCGGCACGACCTGCTGCGCCACGCGGCCGCGGAGGAGGCCGCGCTCTACCCGGTCGTCGGACAGCTGATGGGCGCCCCCGAGGCAACAGCGACGATGTCGCGCGACCATCGGGAGATCGAGGGGCTGAGCGGGCGGCTGGATCGCCTCGTCGGGCAGCTGGGGATCGGGAGGGCGGAACCGGCCGGCGCGCAGCGGATCGATGCGCAGCGGATCCTGTACGGGCTGCACGCGCTCGTGAGCCTGCACTTCGCGAAGGAGGAGGAGGTCTACCTGCCGCTCCTCGACGAGCGCCTCACCCCTGAGGATGCCGCAGGCCTGTTCGCGAACCTCGAGGCTGCCGCCCACGCGGCCGTCTCGCCGGGCGACCTCATTCCGGCCATGTGACGTCGTTGCCGCACGCCGGGCATTCGAGCGCGAGGAAGCGCAGCCAGGCCGTCGCCTCCGCCGGGCCGACGATCCCGCTCGCGGAAGGTCGCGGACGGCGATGCGGTCGCCTCGGCGGCGCGGGACGGAGCCCAGAGCGGGTAGTCGATGCCGGCCAGCCGATTGATGGCGAACCCCTCGGCCAGAAGCGGCACGACCCCGAGCAGGCAGCCCGACAAGGCCGTGCGCTCCGCCCACCGGGTCAACCAGGAGCACCTCGAACCGCTCCCCAGCGGGGCCCCTCGGGCTCACGCCAGCGTGACAGAAGCGGCCTCGCGCTCAGCCCCCGCGGACCGACGCCTCCACCAGCCGAACCCCGGCCGCGAGCAGCGCCTCGGCCATGCCCCCCGCCACGGGCGCGTCCGTGATGACCGCGGTGAGCGACGACGTCGGGCAAAACGTGGCGAGCGAGCGGCGCGCCCATTTCGTGTGGTCCACGAGGCCGATGGTCTCGGTGGCCGCGGCGACCAGGAGCCGCTTGATCTGCGCCTCCTCCTCGGTGCCGTCGCACAGGCCGGCCTCCACAGAGAACCCGGTGGCGCCGAGGAACGCCCGCTGCACGTTGACCCGCTCGAGCAGCCCCTCGCCCAGCGGCCCGACCAGGGACAGCGCCTCGGGCCGGATGAACCCGCCCGGCATGACGACGGTCACGCCAGAGACACCGGCCAGCTCGAGCGCGATCCGCAGGCCGTTCGTGACGACCGTGAGGTGGAGCCACCCGCCCCGGGCGCGGAGGTGTCGCGCCATCGCGTAGGCCGTGGTGCTGGCGTCGAGCGCGATGCTCTCGCCGTCGGCGACCAGGGCAGCCGCCTCGCGCCCGATGGCCTCCTTCTCGGCGTGCTGGAGCCGCTCGCGGACGTCGAAGGCGCGCTCCATCCCGGCGCCTGCCGGCGACACCGCCCCGCCGTGGGTCCGCACGATCCGCCCCTGCCGCTCGAGGGCGTCGAGGTCCTTGCGGATCGTGACCCCGGACACGCCGAACCGCTGGGCGAGGTCGCCCACGCGGACGCGGCCCAGCTCCACCACGAGCCGCCCGATCTGGTGCTGGCGCTCCTCGGCGAAGACTTCGCCCAGGCCGTTGTCAGTAGCCACGGCCGAACGGTACGAGGCCAGAGTGTGCAATGTCAAGAAAGGTATTGAAAGCATTCGAAAGTCCTGTCAGAATGACAGCCGCGTCCCCACGCGGACAGCCACCCTCCACGGAGCACGCGGTGAGATACGCAGCCATCGACCTTGGCGCCGAGAGCGGACGCGTCGTCGTGGGCTCCTTCGACGGACGCAAGCTGGCTCTCGACGAGGTCCACCGCTTCCCCAACGTCCCGGTCAGGCTGGGCGGGACGCTCCACTGGGACGCGCTGCGGCTGTGGGGCGACATCACCGCAGGGCTGCACAAGGCGGGCGCCGCCGGCGAGCTCGCGTCGTGCGCGGTTGACACCTGGGGCGTTGACTTCGGCCTGCTCGATGGCCGGGGCCGCCTGCTCGCCAACCCCGTCCACTACCGGGACGCGCGGACCGCGGGCATGGTGGAGCGGGCGCTCGAGACGGTCCCCCGGGACGAGCTCTACGGGACCACGGGGATCCAGCTGCTGCAGATCAACACGCTGTACCAACTGCTCTCGATGGCGCAGGACGACGATCCCCTCCTCCGCCAGGCCGACACGCTCCTGATGACGGCCGACCTGTTCGCCCACTTCCTGTCGGGCTCGTCCGTCGCCGAGTACACCCTCGCCTCCACCAGCCAGGCGCTCGATGCCCGGACCCGCGACTGGGCCCGCCCGATGCTCGAGCGGCTGGGGATCCCCACGGGCCTCCTGCCCGAGATCGTGCCGCCCGGCAGCGTCGTCGGCGGCCTGGTCCCCGAACTCGCGTCGGGCCGCGGGCTCGGCGGCACCCGCGTCGTGCTCCCGGGCTCGCACGACACCGCCTCGGCCGTGGCCGGCACGCCGCTCGCCTCGCCATCGACCGCGTTCCTCTCGTCGGGGACGTGGTCGCTGCTGGGCATCGAGACGCGCGAGCCCGTCATCAACGACGTCTCGCTGGGGGCCAACCTGACCAACGAGGGCGGCACCGACGGCACGAACCTCCTGCTCTCGAACGTTGTCGGGCTGTGGCTCGTGCAGGAGAGCCGCCGCGCGCTGTGGCCAGACCGCGAGCCGCCGTCGTACGAGGCGATCGCCGGTCTCGCCGAGGGCGCCACCGCCTTCACCGCCTTCATCGACCCCGACGACCAGCGGTTCCTGCGCCCCGGCGACCTCGCGGCGCGGGCCCGCGAGTTCTGCGCCGAGACCGGGCAGCCCGTCCCGCAGGATGCCGGCACCCTGTTCCGCGTCATCCTCGAGAGCCTCGCCCTGCGTTACGCCGCCGGGATCGAGAGCCTCCGGGCCGCGTCGGGCCGGCCGATCGACTCGCTGCGGGTCGTCGGCGGCGGGTCGAGCAACCGGCTGCTGTGCGGGCTCACCGCGGACGCCACCGGCCTGCCCGTCAAGACGGGGCCCGTGGAGGCGACCGCGATCGGCAACCTGGCCGTCCAGGCGATCGCGGCAGGCGAGCTGGCGTCGATCGCCGAGGCGCGCGAGCTCGCGGCGCGGTCCTTCCCGTGCACCGAGTACGAGCCCGCGGGCGACTGGGCAGAGGCGCGCGAGCGCTTCGCGGCGGTGTGCGGGCGAGGTGCCGCATGAGCTCGCCGAGCCTTGTGGCCCCGCCGGATGCGGAGGCCGCCCCGGGCCTGCCTGCCAACACCCACGTGCACCTGCCGCCCAACTTCTCCGCGTTCGACGATGTCGAGGACGCGGTGTCCGCGGCCGCGCGCGAGGGCATCCGCGTGATGGGCGCGTCTAACTTCCACGACCTGCGCGTCTACCGCCGCTTCACCGAGGCGGCCCGCGCCGCAGGCGTCGTCCCGCTCTACGGGCTCGAGCTGATCTCCGTGGTGGAGCCACTGCGCGCCGCGGGCATCCGCGTGAACGACCCGGCCAACCCCGGGCGGATGTACCTGTGCGGCAAGGGCGTGGACCCGTTCCGTGAGCCCACGCCCGCGGCCCGCCGCATCGATGCCGTGAGCCGCGCCGCCAATCGCGAGCGGGCGGCGCGCATGACCTCGCTGCTGCGCGAGCGGTTCGCGTCCGCGGGCGTCGAGCTCGACCTGAGTGACACCGCGATCGCCGCCGACGTGGCCGGCCGGGCCGGGGTGCCTGTCGACTGGGTCGTGCTCCAGGAGCGCCACCTCGCGAGGGCCTTCCAGCGGGCGCTGTTCGAAGCCGTGGGGCCCGACGACCGCGCCGCCCGCCTCGAGGCTGCCTACGGCGCCGCGCCATCCGCCGTAGAGGACGCCGGGGCCGTGCAGGGTGAGATCCGCTCCCGCCTGATGCGCGCCGGTTGCCCGGCATTCGTGGAGGAGACGGCGCTCTCGTTCGACGATGCCTACCACCTGATCCTCGAGTGGGGTGGGATCCCCGCGTACCCGACCCTCGCCGACGGAACCTCCCCGCTCTGCCCGTTCGAGGCGGACCCCCGCGAGTTGGTGCGGCGGCTGCACGACCTCGGGATCCACGCCGCGGAACTGATCCCCATGCGGAACGCGCCCGAGACGGTGGACACCTACGTCCACGCCTGCCGCTCCGCGGGGATGATCGTCACGGCTGGGACCGAGCACAACACGCCCGCGCGAATCCCGGTTGAGCCCACCGCGCGTGGCGGTTCGGCGCTGTCCGACGCGACGCGCGCGATCCTCTACGAGGGCGCCTGCGTCGTGGCGGGCCACCAGGCCGAGCGCGCCGCCGGCCGCCCCGGCTTCGTGGGTGCCGACGGCCAGCCAGGGCCGGGCGACACGGAGGCGAGGATCCGGCGGTTCGCCGTCATCGGCGCGGAGCTCATCGAACGCAGGAGCGTCCCGGCATGACCGACCCGGCGAGGACTGACGCGCTCGTGGCGGGGCTGGCCCCGACCCTCCGCGGCCTGCTCGGCGAGGGCCGATCCCTGCCGCGGCTGTCGTTCAGCGACGGCGACGTGGCGCCTGGCCCGGGAAACCTGGTGCTCAGCGCGGCCGAGGCCGACGATCCCTCGACAGCCGTCGATGCCTACCGCGTGCAGACCGGCGCAGCCCCGGAGCGGGTCGTCGTCCCGGGCGCCGGGGCCTTCCTCGTGGACCGCTCTCAGCCGGCGGGGCGCGTCGGGGGCCGCGTGGCGCTCGTCACCGGCGCGGCCCAGGGCTTCGGCCTCGCCATCGCCGAGGGCCTCGTCACGGAGGGCGCGTTCGTCGTGCTCGCCGACCTCAACATCGCGCTCGCCGAAGCCAACGCGCGACGCCTCTCGGACGAGGCGGGCGACGACCGCGCCATCGCGATCCGGATGGACGTCACCGACGAGGCGAGCGTGGCCGGTGGCGTCGCCGCGATCGTCCGCCGCTTCGGCGGCCTTGACCTCGTGGTCAGCAACGCGGGCGTCCTGCGAGCAGCCGGGGTGACCACCCAGCCCGTCGCCGACTTCGACCTCGTGACCCGCGTCAACTACCGTGGCTACTTCATTGTGGTCAAGCACACGGCGCCGGTTATGGCTCGGCAGCACCAGGCCAACGCCGAGTGGTGGGGTGACATCATCGAGATCAACTCCAAGTCGGGCCTCCAGGGCTCGTCGCGCAACAGCGCCTACGCCGGCTCCAAGTTCGGGGGCATCGGCCTCACTCAATCGTTCGCGCTCGAGCTCGTGGGCGACGGGATCAAGGTCAACGCCATCTGCCCCGGCAACTTCCTCGACGGCCCGCTGTGGAGCGACCCGCAGAACGGGCTCTTCGTCCAGTACCTGCGCGAGGGCAAGGTGCCTGACGCCAAGACCGTGAATGACGTGCGCCATGCCTATGAGGCCAAGGTGCCGATGGGGCGCGGCTGCAACCCGGCCGACGTGCTCGAGGCCCTGCTCTACCTCGTCGCCCAGCAATACGAGACCGGCCAGGCCCTGCCCGTCACTGGCGGCCAGGTGATGCTCTCCTGACCCGACCGGAAGGACCGCCGCGATGACCGACCTCCCTGCCACCCAGCACGCGATCCTGTTCACCGGGCCGGGCCAGGTGACGCACAACCGGGCGAAGCCCGTGCCCGTCCCCGGACCGACCCAGCTGGTGCTCAAGGTCGAGGCCACCGGGATCTGCTTCTCCGACACGAAGCTGCTGCACGCCTGGACGAGCCACCCACGGAAGGGTCCGGTGCTCGGCGGCGTGGCGCCCGAGGTGCTCGCCGAGATCTCGTCCTACACGCCGGGCGACCAGCCCAGCACGCCGGGCCACGAGTGCTGCGCCCGCATCGTCGCGGTCGGGTCGGACGTGCGGCACCACACGCTCGGCGAGCGGGTGCTGGTCCAGGCCGACTACCGCCACCTCCCGACGAAGGGCGCGAACGCCGCCTTCGGCTACAACTTCGAGGGCGGTCTCCAGGAGTACGTGCTGCTCGACGAGCGCATGATCCTGGACCCGGTGACCGGGGAGCGGTTCCTTATCCCCGTCGAGGAGGGGCCGTCCGGATCCGCGGTCGCGCTGCTCGAGCCGTGGGCGTGCGTCGAGAAGTCGTACTCGACCCGGGAGCGGCAGACGCTGCTCGCCGGCGGGCGCCTCCTGGTCGCCGTTGAGGCGGGCGCGCCGCTCGAGGGCCTCGAAGTGCTGCTGGCGGCCGCCGCGCCGGGCTCGGTCGAACGAATCGAGCCTGCCGACGCCGGCTCGCTGGCCACTCTCGCCGGGCTGGCCGATCGGCGCTTCGACGACATCGTCTACGCCGGCGCCAACGCCGCGCGGATCGAGGCGCTCCAGGAGTTGCTGGCCCCCGGCGGCGTGCTCGACATCGTGACCGGCGGCGCGCGCATCGACCGCGATGTGGCGATCGACGTCGGCCGTATCCACTACGACCCGGTCCGCCTGACCGGGACGACAGGCTCCTCGGCCGCCGAGGGCTATGCGCGGATCCCGGCCGACGGGGAGCTGCGCGACGGGGACAGCGTCGCCATCGTCGGCGCGGCGGGGCCCATGGGCTTCATGCACACGGTTCGCGCCGCGACGATCGGGCGCCGCGACCTGCGCGTGACCGCGATCGACATCGACGACGCTCGCCTCGCGCACCTGGCCGACGTCGCGGCACCCGTCGCCGCCGCGAACGGCGTCGAGGCAACGTTCCAGAACAGCCGGGTGACTCCCGCGGCCGAGGGACAGGCGAGCTACGTCGGGGTCATGGTCCCGGCGCCTGCGCTGGTCGCCCAGGCGGTCGCGATGGCCGCGCCCGGCGCGCGCCTCAACCTGTTCGCCGGCTTCCCGGTCGGGACGCGGGCCTCGCTCGACCTCAACGCGGTGATCGGCAAGGGGCTCTACCTGTTCGGCACGAGCGGCTCCGAGATCAGCGACATGCACGCGGTGCTCGGGCGGCTCGAGGCGGGGCGGCTCGACACGAACGTCTCGCTCGATGCGGTCTGCGGCATGGATGGCGTCGAGGCGGCGCTGGCTGCCGTCGAGGCCCGGTCGTCGGGCGGCAAGATCGTCGTCTACCCGGTGCTCCACGATCTTGGGCTCGTCCGGCTCTCGGAGCTCCCCGAGCGCTTCCCGGCCGTGGCGGCGAGGCTGCGCGACGGGCGCTGGAACGCCGAAGCCGAGGCTGCGCTGCTCGCCGAGGCTGGCCGGGCGGCGGAGGCCACGCGATGAGGGTCGCCCGACTCCATGGCAGCGGTGATGTCCGAGTCGCCGACGAGCCCGTGCCCACACCGGGGGCCGGCGAGGTCCTTGTGCGCGTTACGGCAGTGGGGATCTGCGGCTCGGACCTGCATTGGTACGAGGAGTCGTCGATCGGCGACGCGGTGCTGGAGCGCCCGCTCGTCCTGGGCCACGAGGCTGCGGGCGTGATCGCGAGCGGGCCGCGGGCGGGTACGCGTGTGGCGATCGACCCGAACGTTCCGTGCGACCGCTGCGAGGTGTGCGCGCGCGGGCTGCCACACCTGTGCCCCGACGTGCGGTTCCTGGGCCACGGGATCACCGACGGCGCCATGCGGGAGCTAATCGCCTGGCCGCAGGGCCGGCTGGTGCCGCTCCCCGACTCGATCGACGACGTCGCCGGCGCGATGCTGGAGCCCCTGGGCGTCGCGATCCACGCCCTACGCCTGGCGCAGCTGCGCCCCGGCGACACGATCGGCGTGCTCGGCGCGGGACCCATCGGGCGGCTGCTGATCCGGCTGGCACTCGTGTCGGGGGCGTCCGCTGTGGTGGCGACCGACCGGCTCCCCCACCGCGTCGAGGCGGCGCGTTCTGACGGCGCCACGGCCGCGCTCGTCGACGGCGGCCGCGAGATCGACGTCCTGCGCGAGGCGCTCCGCGGGCGGCCCCTCGACACCGCCGTCGAGATCGCGGGCGACGACGACGCCGTGCGCACGGCCGCGGCGCTGGTCAAGCCCGGCTCGCGGGTGGTCGTGGCCGGCATCCCGGCCGGGGACACGACGGGTATCCCGGCGTCGCTCCTGCGGCGCAAGGGCCTCGACCTGCGGTTCTCGCGCCGCATGAACCACGTCTACCCTGAGGCGATCGCGCTCGCGGGCCGGATTCGGCCGGGCGAGGTCGTGACCGCCGCCCACCCCATCGACGAAGCCGACCGTGCCATGGCAGAGGCGGCCAGTCGTGCGGGCTCGAAGGTCATCGTCCGGCCCACCCCCGGAGCCGACGCATGACCGCTTCCCGCTCCCACTCCCCCGCCCTCACCGCTCGCACCCCCTGGAGATCGCGATGACCCTCGACGTCCGGCCCGATCCCACCATCGTCCACCACAGCGACGCCCGCCCGGACTTCGAGCCGTTCGAGGAGCAGCTGGGCACCCTCCGCGGCTTCGCCTACCAGGGCGACCTCGCTGCGGAGCTCGCCGCCGGACGCCTCGACCGCGCCTCGGCCCTGGCGCTCCTCGACGACATGCTCGCCATCCGCGAGATGGAGGAGATGATCGTCCGGCTGCGGGGTGGCGGCGGCTACGAGCCGCTCCCCGCCTACGACTACCGCGGCCCCACCCACGTCTCGATCGGCCAGGAGGCGTCCGCCGTCGGAGCCTCCTCCGTGCTGCGGATCTCGGACAACGTGACCTCCTCGCACCGCGGCCACGGCGACGCCATCGCGAAGGGCTTCTCGGCGATCCGCCAGATGGGCGAGGACCAGCTGCGCGCCCGCCTCGGCCGCTCCGAGGGCACGCGCGAGGAGCTGGTCGCGGCCGCGCTCGAGGAGCACCTGTACAAGGTCATCGCCGAGCTGTTCGGCAAGGACGAGGGCTACGGCCGGGGCCGCGGCGGCGGCATGCACATCGGCGACTTCTCCACGGGCAACCTGGGCGCCAACGCGATCGTCGGCGGCTCGGTGCCCATCGCCACCGGTGCCGCGATGGCCCACCGCTACGCCGGCACGGACAGCGTCGTCTGCTGCTTCGCGGGCGACGGCGCCTACGCCAACGGCGTGGTGCTCGAGGCGCTCAACTGGGCGGCCCAGAGCCAGTGGACCAACCACTACGCCGGCGACCGGCCGTTCGGGCTGCCGGTCATCTTCTTCATCCAGAACAACCACTACGGCATGACCCACCGCACCGACGACGAGGTCACCGGCGTCACGCACCTCGCCCGGCGCGCCGCCGGCTTCGCCGACGACAACATGCACGCCGAGGTCGTCAACGGCATGGACGTGCTGGCCGTGCGGGATGCGGTGGCCCGGGCCGCCGAGCTGTGCCGGCGCGGCGAGGGCCCGGTGCTCATCGAGGCGTCCACGTACCGCTACTACGGCCACTCGCTGTCCGACCCGCGGAACGAGTACCGGACGCGCGACGAGGAGGCGGCCTGGCGGGCTGTGGACCCGATCGAGCGGCTCAAGGCGCAGCTGGCCTCCTCCGGCGCGGCGACCGCCGACGAGGTGGCCGCCGTCGCGGCCGCGGCCGCGGAGCGCAACGCCCGCGCCGCCCGGCGCGCGGCCGCCGCCACCGACCCGGCCCCCTCGAGCCTGCTGGACCTGCTCTACACCGACGGCACCTCGGACGTGCTCCCGCAGGGCGCGGGCGAGGTGGTCGTCGCCGCCGAGCCGCCCGTGGCCAAGCGCGACGGCGACGGGCGCATCCTCTACCGGGACGCGCTGCGCGAGGCGCTGGTGGAGGAGATGCTGCGCGACAACCGCGTGCTGTTCTACGGCGAGGACGTGGCCGACTACGGCGGCGCGTTCAAGCTGACCAAGGGCCTCATGGAGGCCTTCGGCCGACGCCGCGTGTTCAACACGCCGATCTCGGAGGCGTGCATCTGCGGCACGGCGGTCGGCGCCGGGATCGTGGGCCTGCGGCCCGTGGTCGAGCTGATGTACATGGACTTCGCGCTGATGTCCTCGGACCAGATCGCGAACCAGGCCGCGAAGTGGCACTACATGTCGGGCGGCCAGGTCGAGGTGCCGGTGGTCTACCGCTGCTCGGTGGGCGCGGGCAAAGGCTACGGCGGCCAGCACAGCCAGAGCCTCGAGAGCCTGTTCACGCACATCCCCGGGCTGTGGGTGGTCTACCCGGCCACCGCCGAGGACGCCAAGGGCCTGCTCAAGAGCGCGATCCGGACGAACAACCCGGTCGTGTTCGTCGAGAGCCAGAGCCTCTACGCCACCAAGGGCGTGGTGCCGGACGGCGAGTACACGACGCCGATCGGCGTGGCACGCGTCGCTCGTGAGGGGACGGATGCGACGATCGTCGCCTGGGGCCCGGCCGTCCCCGACGCGCTCGCCGCGGCCGACACCCTGGCCGCCGAGCACGGGCTTGCTGCGGAGGTCATCGACCTGCGGACGCTCGTGCCGCTGGACATGGAGACGGTGCTCGCGTCGGTGCGCAAGACCGGGCGCGTCGTGGTGGCCGCGCAGGCGATCATCACCGGCAGCTTCGTCAACGAGATCGTGGCGCGGATCCAAGCCGAGGCGTTTGACGACCTCGACGGGCCGGTGGGCCGCGTCGGCGCGGCGCCGGGGATCAGCCCCCAGGCGGAGGCGCTCGAGAGGGCCTTCCTGCCGACGCCGGCCGACATCGTGGCCGCCGTCACCGCCATCGTCTGACCGCCCGCCCCGCCGGAAGGAGCCCCACCGATGGCCCGCCCGATCCTGATGCCCAAGCCCGGCCAGATGACCGAGGAGTGCACCCTTACCGTCTGGCGCAAGTCGGTGGGCGACCCCGTCCACCGGGGCGACGTCCTGTTCGAGATCGAGACCGACAAGAGCACCATGGAGGTCGAGACCTTCGAGGAGGGCGTCCTCCTCGCGCAGAACGCGGCCGAGGGCGAGACCGTCCCGGTCAACGGTGTGTGCGGCTGGATCGGCCAGCCGGGCGAGGCGATCCCGGAATCGGCAGCGCCCGCTCCGTCCGCGCCGGCGGCGCCGGCACCCGCGTCGGCCCCGGTCCCATCGGCAACCCTGTCGGCTCCGGCTGCGGCCTCGCCCGCTTCCGCTTCGGCTGCTTCGGCTTCGCCCGCATCGCCTGCGTCGACCCCGGCACCAGTCGGCGACCTCCGGATCAGCCCGAGAGCCCGGCGCCTCGCCGTCTCAGGGGGTATCGACCCGTCCTCGATCACCGGCACGGGTCCCGACGGTCGAATCGTCGAGCGTGACGTCGAGTCGGCCATCGCGGCGAGCGCATCAAGCGGGGCACAGGCGGCGGCGACCGGTCCCGCGGTCCCCGGCGAGGAGGCCCCGCGCCCGATGTCGCGGATGCGCCGCGTCATCGCCGAGCGCCTCACGTCCTCCTGGCAGACCACGCCCCACTTCACGGTCACCGTCGCCGCCGACGTGACCAGGCTCCTCGCCCTGCGCGCCAAGCTCAAGGCGGCCGGCTCCGCACTGACCGTCACCGACTTCGTCCTCGCGGCAACCGCCGACACCCTCGCTGAGTTCCCCGACGTCAACGCCCGAACCGACGGCACATCGGTCTGGCCGCGCTCGCGCGTCCACCTGGGCATGGCGGTGTCGGTCCCGAGTGGACTCGTCGTGCCGGTCATCCGCGACGCCGACAAGCTCACCGTGGCCGAGCTCCACGACCGCGCCGCCGCTCTCGCCGCCGCCGCCCGTACCGGGACCGCGTCGGTCGACGACCTGACCGGCTCCACCTTCACGGTGTCGAACCTGGGCATGTTCGGCGTGGAGGAGTTCAGCGCGATCATCAACCCGGGCGAGGCGGCGATCCTCGCCGTGTCCGCCGCGATCCCGACGCCCATGGCCGTGGAGGATCGTGTCGAGGTCCGCCATGTGATGAAGCTGACGCTGTCGGCCGACCACCGGATCGTCGACGGGGCGATGGGCGCCCAGTTCATGCGCGCGCTCCAGGCGAGGCTCGAGGGCGCGGACGCGTTCCGCCTCGGCACGGCGACGCCGCCCGAGCCTGCACGCCCGCGCCTCCTCGACGACCCCGACTGGTTCGACGTCGTCGTGCTGGGCGCCGGCACCGGCGGCTACTCGGCCGCGTTCCGCGCAGCCCAGTTGGGCATGAAGGTCGCGTTGGTCGATGCCGACAAGATCGGCGGCACGTGCCTCCATCGCGGTTGCATCCCCACCAAGGCGATCCTCGAATCGGCCGACCTCGCCCACCGAGTCCGCGACACCGGCGCGGGCCTCGGCGTGCACACGACCGGCGTGGCGATCGACTACGCCGCGGTCGCCGCGAACAAGGACGCGGTCGTCCGGCGCATGTGGACCGGCCTCAAGTCGCTTGTCGGCAAGAACAAGGTCGAGTGGGTCGGCGGGCGCGGGCGCCTCGACGGTCCCGGGCGCGTGCGCGTCCTGCTCCACGGGGCGGACGGGACGCCCGGCGCCGGCGGCGAGCGCGTCCTGACCGCGAACGACGTGATCCTGGCCACGGGGTCGCGCGTGAAGAGCCTGCCCGGCCTCGTGCCCGACGGCGTCCGGATCCTCACGTCCGACGACGCGCTCCGCATGGTGGAGCTCCCCGCGAGCCTCATCGTCATCGGCGCGGGCGCCGTGGGGGCGGAGTTCGCGTCCGCCTTCCACGACCTCGGCACCAAGGTCACGCTGCTCGAGTACCTCCCCTCCGTCGTCCCGCTCGAGGACGCCGAGGTGTCGCGCGAGCTCCAGCGCAGCTTCGAGCGCCGCGGCATCACCGTGATGACCAGCGCCCGGTTCGACGCCGCGTCGGTGATCGCCGGCGAGGACGGCATCCGCATCACGGTCGGCCCCGAGGGCGGCGAACGGGCCCAGCTCAGCGCCGACGCGATTCTCGTCGCCACGGGCCGGGCGCCCAACGCCGAGGACCTCGGCCTCGAGACCACCAAGGCGGTCCTCGAGCGCGGCTTCGTCAAGGTTGACGGCCTGATGCGCACCAACGAGCCCCACCTGTGGGCTATCGGCGACCTCGTGGGCGGGCTCCTGCTCGCGCACACGGCAGCGCACGAGGGCCTGACCGCGGTCCACGCAATGGCTGGCGAGCCGGACGTCCACGCCATGGACTACGTGAATCAGCCGCGCGCCACCTACACCCGCCCCGAGATCGCATCGGTCGGCCTCACCGAGGCCCAGTGCGCGGAGCGCGGGCTCCCCGTCCAGGTCGGCAAGGTCCCGTTCCAGGCCATCGCCAAGGCCGTCATCCACGGCGCGCGCGAGGGCTTCGCCAAGGTCATCGCGCACGCCGAGACCGGCGCGATCCTGGGCGTCCACGTGATCGGTCCCCATGCGACGGAGCTCATCGCCGAGGCATCCCTGGCCGCGGCGCTGGGCGCCACGGTTGACCAGGTGGGGGCCGCCACCCACCCGCACCCGACGCTGTCCGAGGTGCTGGGCGAGGCGGCGATGGCCGTCCGGGCCCGCTCGATCAACTTCTAGGCGGCCGCGTCGGCCGGGGGCAGCTCCTCCGCTCGCGGCCGACGCGGCCGGATGCCTTCGCTCGTGGATGGTCTTGACGTTCGCGTCGGTCTTATCGATACTCGATGTATCGACAATCGATAAGACGGGGATCTCCCATGACCCAGTCCACCGGGTGGCAGACGCCGATCGAGCGGAAGCGGGACTGGGCGCGCGAGGCCGAGCAGGTCTTCTGGCTGGGCGCTGCCGTGCTGATTGCCTGGGTTGTGGGTCGGGTCGCCTGGTCCGTCATCGGGCCGGTGACCGCGCAGGTTCCGGCGATGGCGCTCGGGATCACGGCACTCGCCGGGTCCATCCCGGCCGGCGCCCAGCTCAGCGCGGCCGACGACCACGTGACGGTGGTGCTGGCGGATCCGACTGCGGGCGAGAGGCTGCTCGCCGTGCTGGCGGTGGTGCCGCAGCCGCTCGTCCTGGCGACCGTGCTGGCCCTGCTCGCACGGTGGGCCCGGTCGGTGCGGCAGGGCGCGACATTCGCTGCTTCGGCCGCGAGTCGGCTGACCCGGATCGGTCAGGTCACGGTGCTTGCGGGCATCGGAGCGTACTTCCTCGAGACGACCGCCGCGTCCATGCTTCGCTGGGACGTGCTTCCGAATGGGGTTGCGAGCAGCCCCTCCCTGGCATCGGTGCTCTCGTCCGTTGGGCCCGCTCTCTGGTGGCCCACGATCGGCGCCTGCCTGGGCCTGGTCGGGGAGATCGTGCGCCGCGGCGTCGCGCTGCGGGACGAGCTCGAGGGGGTCATCTGACCATGCCCCCCGACGAGGAGCACCGGATCCGGGTGAACATCGACCGGCTGGTCGCCGAGCGCGGGATGACCTTGACCCAGCTCGCCGAGCGGGTCGGCATCACGCAGGCCAACCTCTCGGTGCTCAAGAACGGCCGGGCTCGGGCAATCCGATTCTCGACGCTGACCGCGCTGTGCGAGGCCCTGTCGTGTGCACCGGGCGATCTGCTCAGCCTTGAGGGGTCCTGAGGGGCGCAGACGCGCTCGGGACCCGCGGAAGGGGCTGCCGCGTCCTCGCGAGCCGGGAATCAGAAGGCCCGCCGGGTGCCGGAGGAGCGGCACACCCGACGGGCCGAGGAATTTGCGCCCCCCTACTTCCGCCCGTACAGCGGCCCGAAGTTGGCGCAGGCGCGGAAGTCCGCGCCCTCGGGGTCGGCCGTGCCCAGGTTCGCCCAGGCGCTCGGCCGGAAGACGTCCTCCTCGGGCACGTTGTGCATGTGGACCGGGATCCGGAGCACGGACGCGAGCGAGATCAGGTCCCCGCCGATGTGCCCGTAGCTGATCGCGCCGTGGTTGGCGGCCCAGTTGGCCATCACGCTGTACACGTCGCGGAACGGGCCGACGCCCGTCGTGCGGGGGACGAACCAGTGGGTCGGCCAGGTGGGGTCGGTCCGCTCGTCGAGGACCCTGTGCACCTCGGGCGGCAGCTCGACCGTCCAGCCCTCCGCGATCTGGAGGACCGGGCCGGCACCGCTAACCAGGTTGAGCCGCGCCATCGTGACCGGCATGCCGCCGCGGGACACGAACTGGCTGGAGTACCCGCCGCCGCGGAAGTAGCCGCGGTTGGCCGGGTACCAGGTCGTGGCCGCCAGCGCCGCTGCGACGTCCGCCTCGGTGATCTCCCAGAACGGCTTCATCGCGGGCTTGCCGTCCGCGTCGGTCATGGCGCCCGTGGCGTCGAGCGTCGCCGCGCCGGAGTTGATCAGGTGGATGAACCCGTCGGCGGCGAGGCCGTCGGGCCGGTACCCGGTGACGCGCTCGACCGCCTCGGGGCTCCAGTACGTCCGCACGTCGGCGAAGATCTGGGCCCGGTTGCTGAGCAGGTACATCAGCAGCATCGCCGCGCCGTTGAGCGAGTCGTTCTCGGTCGCGAAGACGTGGGGCGCCCTGATCCCGTTCCAGTCGAACGACGAGTTCAGGATCGCCTCCATGAAGTCGCCGTTGGGGCTGTGGTCGGTCCACGCACGCTGGCCCTGGAACCCGCCCAGGATCGCGTTGCGGCCCATCGACTCCTCGAGGTGCCCGAGTTCGGCGAGCCGCGGGTTGCCCACCAGCAGGTCGCGGGCGATGAGGAACATCTTGACCACGGTCGCCCAGTCGGCGTCGAGGTCCTGACGCGACTTCGCCTTGGCCGCCTCGTTGCGGTCGGCGCCCTCGCGGCAGTTGGCCCTCGCCCAGGCGAGCCCCTTCTCGAACTCGACCGGGTCGTAGATCCCCTCCTCGAGCCGGCGGTAGATCTCGGACATGTCCACGGCCTCGACGCGCATGCCGAGGTACTTCTCGAAGAACGGCTGGTCCACGATGGAGCCCGCGATGCCCATCGACACGCCGCCCAGCGAGAGGTACGACTTGCCGCGCAGGATCGCCGCCGCGAGGCCGGCCTTCGCAAAGCGCAGGATCTTGGCCTGGACGTCGTCGGGGATGGTGCCGTCGCTGGCGTCCTGGACGTCGCGGCCGTAGATGCCGAACGCCGGCAGCCCCTTCTGGGTGTGGGCGGCGAGCACCGCGGCGAGGTAGACCGCACCCGGCCGCTCGGTGCCGTTGAAGCCCCACACCGCCTTGGGCGTGAGCGGGTCCATGTCCATCGTCTCGGACCCGTAGCACCAGCAGGGCGTGATGGTGATCGAGACGCCGACGCCCTCCTTGCGGAACAGCTCGGCGACCTTGGCGGCCTCGTAGACGCCGCCGATGTTGTGCTCGGGCACGACGCACTGGACGGGGCTGCCGTCCGGGTAGCGCAGCGTGGACGTGATCAGCTCGGCCGTCCGCAGCGCCATGTTGCGGGTCTGGGCCTCGAGCGACTCCCGGACGCCGTGCTGCCGGCCGTCCACGGCCGGGCGGATGCCGATCTTCGGCCAGTCGCCGACGAAGCGGCCGGAAGTGTTGACGGTGGTCATGTGCCTTCGTCTCCCTCTGGGACGCGTGGTGGTCTGCCGCGCCTACGCCGGCTTGACCACGCCGATGGTGAGCAGGATGTTGGCGTAGGTGCGCTGCTCGCCGGTCAGGACGGCCAGGGCGCAGTCCTGCGCGCGGGCCATGTCGTAGAACGCGAACCGGCCGAGCCTCGTGAGCTCGCTGTCCGGCAGCAGGCGGCGGAAGTCCGCGTAGATCGACGGCTCGCTGCCATCGTCCGGGCCCATCACGTGGGCCGCCTCGACCGGGATCGCCTCCGCGATCGCGTCGAGCACGTCGGTGACAGTGAGCTTGCCCGGCTCGAGGTTCAGGTACACCCGGCGGGCGTCGGGGTTCGAGCGGGTCGCGAGGGGGTAGTTGCCGTCGGCGATCAGCACCGTGGCGCCGTGGCCCGCCGCGCCCAGTGCGGCCAGGATCTCGGGATGCTGCAGACGGGTGGTGAGCACGGAGCCTCCTTACGACCCTGCGGCCGGGTCGAACACGATCTTGCGGTGGGCGAGTCGGTGGGCGGCGATCTCGTCGAAGACCGCGGGCGCCGCGGCGAGCGGGACGCGGTGCGAGATCATCGCGGGCAGGTCGAGGCCGCCGTCGAGGGCCGCCGCAAGACTGTCGGTCCACTCGTGGCCGGGCCACGGCGCCGAGTACGACATGAAGCCCCCGGTGAGCGTGAGCTCGCGGCGCATCAGGGCCTCCACGAAGCTCATCGGGAGCGACGCGTCGGCCGGCTGGTTCCCGCCCAGCACGACCGTCCCCTTGGGGCGCGTGACCTCCACCGTCGAGGCGAGGGCCTGCGGCGAGCCCGCGGCCTCGACCGAGATGTCGGCACCCGCGCCCGTCAGACGGCGGACCTCGTCGGCCACGCCCACCTTCGCCGGGTTCAGCGTCACGTGCGCGCCGAGCGCGGCCGCCGCCTCGAGATTCGCCTCGGCGACGTCGGTCGCGACGATCAGCGAGGCGCCCAGGACGCGGAGCCACTGGACGAGCATCAGGCCGATCGAGCCGGCGCCCAGCACGACCGCCGTCTGCCCGCGGCTGAAGCCGCCCAAGTCGAGGAGGTGGCGCGCGACGGTCGAGGGCTCGATCAGCGCCGCCTGCTCGAAGGGGAGCTCGTCCGGGACGGGCAGCACGTTGCGGGCGGGAACGGCCACGCGCTCCGCGAACGCCCCGGGCCGGCGCGAGCCGACGAACGAGTAGGCGCGGCAGGCGGAGAACCGGCCGGCGAGGCACTGGTCGCAGGTGTGGTCGGGGATGAGCGGCACGAGCGCCGCGTGGCGGCCGACGAGCGAGGGGTCCGCCGCCGCCCCGACGGCCGTGATGATCCCTGCCGCCTCGTGGCCCAGGATCATGGGGTACTCCCGGTGGCCCCGGACGAAGCGGTGGATGTCCGAGCCGCACACCGCCGCCGCGTGGATCTCGAGCAGGACGTCCCCCGGGCCCACCTCCGGCTCCGCGACCTCGCGGATGGCGATGCGGAGGCGATCCTCGAGCGCGAGCACCCTCATGCCACGGCCGCCAGTCGGTCGAACTGCGGGAGCATCGCGCGCGAGATGCCGTGCCAGACCTCGAACAGCTCGCGGTACCGGGCGTGGCGCGCGAGATCTGGCTCCAGCGTCGTGCGCTGGACCAGGAGCCGCTCCACCGTCTCGGACGGAGGGCCGGCCAACCCCGCGGCCCGCGCCCCGAGGGCGAACAGCGCCAGGCCCGTCCCGCCCTCAGCGCCGTCCGCCAGCCGGGCCACCGTGAACGGGACGCCCGTGGCGTCGGCCTTGACCTGGTTCCAGAGGGCCGAGCGCGAGGCGCCACCCTGCCCCAGCCACTCGGTCACCCGGTGGCCGCGCTCCTCGGCGAGGCGCAGGTTGTCCACCACGGCGAACGCGCACCCCTCCATCACCGAGCGCACCAGGTCGGCCCGCGTCGTCGTGTAGGCGAGTCCGGCGAACACGCCCCGCGGCGCGCTGCTCCAGAGGGGTGTTCGCTCCCCGGCCAGGTAGGGCAGGAACAGGACCCCGTTGGCGCCGGGGCGGGACGCCTGCGCCTCGGCCGTCAGCTCGTTGAACGTGGCGTCCTCGCGGCCCACCACGTCGCGCAACCAGCCCAGCGCCCCGCCTCCTACGGTCCCCGCCTGGAGCAGGTACTGCCCGTCGAGGACGTGGTGGCTGAAGATCAGCCGCGGCTCCACGACCACCTCGCCGACGCTCATCCCGAACCCGCCCGCCGAGCCGCCCTGGTCCTGGGTGAGCCCGGGCCGGGTCACGCCCGCCCCGAGGGCCGCCATCGCGGCGTCCACGCCGCCCACCAGGACGGGGATCCCCGCAGCGAGCCCGGTCGCGCGAGCCGCGCTGGGCGTCACGCCGCCGGCCACGTGGTCAGCGCGGTGGAGCGGCGGCAGCCGGTCGATGGGGATGCCGAGGTCGCGCGCCACGCGCTCGTCCCAGCACTCGCGGCGGATGTCGAAGCAATGGAAGCCGTAGGCCTGCGTGAGGTCGCAGGTCACCTCGCCGCTCAGCATCGCCACCAGCCAGCCCGACGCCGTCAGCAGCCAGCGGGTGGCCTCGAACGCCTCGGGCCGGTGCCCGGCGAGCCAGGCGATCTTGGGCGTGAGGTACGCGGCGTCGAGCGGGTTCGCGACCAGGTCCACTAGCGCGGGCGCATCGGGGCGCGAGCGGAGCGCGACGGCCTCGTCCTCGGCGCGACGGTCGAGCCACGTCATTGCGGGCACGACCGGCCGCAGCTGCTCGTCGGTCGCCACGAGCGTCCAGCCGATCCCGTCGAGCGCGACGCAGGCGACCTCGTCGGCCGCGACGCCCGCAGCCGCGAGCACCGACGCCGTGGCGCGGCACAGGGCCTCCCACCAGCGCGCCGGATCGATCTCGGCCCAGGTCGGCGCCGGGTGGCTGAGCTCGTACGCCTCGAGCGCCTCGGCCGCGACCGTCCCGTCGGCGCGCCACAGTGCAGCCTTCAGGCTCGAGGTCCCCTGGTCGATCGTCAGGACGTGCATGGCCTAGGGCGGCGTGATCTCGCCGGAGGGGTCCCAGAGATCCTCCCACGACTGGCCGGCCTTCCACATGAAGACCTGGCCCTTGATGAGCCGGCAGTTGCGGTCGATCCCGGCGATGGCGGCCATCTCGGCCTCGGTCAGCGGCTCGGAGACCGACGCGCGCAGGTTGGCGAGCAGGTTGGATGGCCTGGTCGAGAACGGGATCGGCACCTGGCCGCGCTGGATCGCCCACTTGACGCAGACCACCGCAGGGTGGACGCCGAGGCGCTCGGCTGCGGCGACGATCACCGGGTCCTCGATGTCCACCGAGTCCTCGGGCGTCCGGTCGCGCTCGGGGCGCGCCGGCGAGCCGATCGGCGAGTAGCCGATGGGCACGATCCCCTCGCCCACCACGAACTCGAACAGCTCGGGCTGCTGGAAGTGCGGGTGGAGCTCCATCTCGTTGGCCGCGGGCCTGACCCGCGCGTCGCGCAACAGCAGCCGCAGCTTCGGTACGGTCATGTTGGAGGTGCCGATGTACCGGACCAGGCCCCCCTCCACGAGCTTCTCGAGCTCTCCCCAGGTCTCCATGTAGCGGTCGTGGAGGTACGGCTTCGCGTTGGAGTCGCGCGACCCGACGTCCACTCCCGGCTCGTGCGTGTTGGGGAACGGCCAGTGGACGAGGTACAGGTCCAGGTAGTCGAGCCGCAGATCGCGAAGGCTCCGCTCGAACGAGGGCGCGACGTCGGCCACGGCGTGCTTGTCGTTCCACAGCTTGGAGGTGACCCACAGCTCGTCCCGAGCGATGCCGCCGCGGATCGCGGTCTCGAGCACCGCGCCGATCTCCGCCTCGTTGCGGTAGACCGAGGCGCAGTCCACGTGGCGGTAGCCCATCTCGAGCGCCGTGCCGACGGCCGCCGCGACGAGGTCGGCGGGCGCGTGGTCCGAGCCGAACGTCCCCAGGCCGATGCCCGGCATGCGGCCCCCGCCGGGGAGCTGGCGCTGCGGGACGAGGGCGGGGTCGATGCGGCCGACGTCGAGTGTCACGACAGCGCCTCCAGTGCGATCCCCGGCAGCAGCCGGGCCACGTCCTCGGGGTCGATCCGGCCCTGGCCGGGATGCAGCGCGTTGGCGGCGGCCGCCGCCGCGCCCCGGCGCGCCGCCTCGGGGACGGGATGGCCCTGGGCGAGCGAGGCCGCGAAGCCGCCCATCAGCGAGTCGCCGCTGCCCACCGGGAACGAGCCGACCTCCGGCGGCGGGCCGATCCGCCACGCCCGCCCCATGGCGTCCACGAGCACCGCGCCGTCCACGCCCCGCGACACGAACGCCATCGCGGCGCCGCTGTCGCGCAGCGCCCGGGCCATGGCCAGGGTCTCCGCGAGGCCCCCCTGCGGCAGGCCGGTCGCCTCGGACGCCTCGAGCGCGTTGACCTTGACCAGCCACGGCCGCTCGCTGACGGCCCCCGCCAGCGCCCGCCCTCCCACGTCCACGACCCCGCGCGCGCCCGCCTCGCGGGTGATGCGCATGGCCTGCGCGTGGGCGTCGGCGGGCGCGCCCGAGGGGAGCGAGCCCGACACCACGACCAGCGTGCCGGCGGGATCCTCGGCCACCGCCGTTTCGACCGCCGCCTCGACCGCCGCCCAGGCTGCGTCGTCGATCCGCGGCCCGGTCTCGTAGAACTCGGTCAGCCGGCCCGTCGAGCGGTCGAGCAACGAGAGGCACTCGCGCGTCTCGCCGGACACCCAGACGGGCCGGGCCTCGATCCCGTCGGCCGCGAGCCGGTCCGCCATCCACGCGCCGGCGTGCCCGGCGAGCACCGGCACCGCCACCACGGGCATCCCGAGCGCCGCTGCGGCCCGGCCGACGTTGAGCGCCTTGCCGCCGGCGACCACCGAGAGCACCTGCGGGCGGTGGATCTCCCCTGGGCGCAGCGCATCGACAGCTGCGATCTTGTCAACCGAGGCGTTCGGGGCGACGCACACGAGGCGCCTCGCCAGCGCGGTCGCGGCGGCTGTCATCGCGATGGCGGCCATCGCACTCCCTAGTAGGCGCGGTACCAGCCGTCGAGCGGCTGGGGTGCCGACGTGATCGCATTGGGGCGTTCGTGCCACGGGCGCGCGGCTGCGTCAACGAGCCTGACCAGGCGCTCGAGGCGACGGCGGCCCTCGCCGGCCAGCCAGGCGTCCCGCTCGGCGGGAGCCATGGTGGCGGACGGGGACCACACGCTTCGACCCACGAGGACCCCTGAGGCGCCCGCCTCGCAGGCAACCTCGACCTGGCGCTCGAAGGTGGCGTCGTCCACTCCGCCAGAGAGCAGCACCCAGGGCACCGCGCTCGCGGCGTCGAGCTCTGCGCACGCGTCGGCCCACGCCGCCCGGTCGGTCACGCCCACGTCGTACGGGAACTCGGCCTTGAGGATGTCCCCGCCGATCGCGGTCAGGCGCCGCGCCGTCTCGATGACGCACCGTCGGCGCGCCTCCCCGGTGAGCTTACCCCCGGTCACGGGGTCGAACCCGAGCGGCTCCACGAAGAGCGCGAGGTCGTGTGCTCGGCATGCAGCCGCGACGCCAGCGACGAACCGCTCCTGGTCGGCCGCGTTGCTCGCGCGCGGGTGGTAGTAGACGAGGAGCTTGGCCGCCGACGCGCCCATCCGCTTCGCCTGCTCCACGGACCAGCCCGGCAGGACGCGGCTCACGCGGGCGTTCGCCTCGCCCAGGTACCCGGTGGCCTCGATCGCGACCAGCAGCCCGGCGCTCCCTGGCAGCGACCCGTCGGCGATGCACTGCGCGGCACCGAGCTCGGGGTCGAGCAGCGAGCCCGAGGCGTGCGCCGCGAGGGCGCGGATGACGGCCCGCTTGAACGCGACCATCTCCTCGTAGGTCGTCGTCTCCGGCGCCTCGGGGTGGAGCTCCCGGCGCAAGTTCTGGCGGTGGTCGAGGGCGAGCACGGCGAAGGTGCCGCGCGCCGTGGCACAGGCGTCGAGCCCGCGGCGCGTGCCGGGGCGGAGGGCGGTCTGGGCAACGGTCATGCGATGGCCTCGTCAGGACCGGAGCCCCGATGGGCGGGACCCGCGTTCGCGATCGCCACGGGTGCGGGACTGGGGAGCGTGGCCCGTCCCCCCACCGGGCCAGCAGCCCGGGCAGTCACCACGGCGGCGGCGACATCAGGGTTCGGAGCGGCGCTCGATCGCCGGAGCACGAGCTCGAACGGCAGGATCACCGATTGGCCCGTCGGCGCCTGGCTGCCGGTGATGTGGTCCATGAGCAGCGACGCCGCGCGGTGGCCGATCTCGTACGCCGGTTGGCGTGCGACCGTCAGGAATGGCTCGCTCACCCACTCCTCGGGCAGGTCGTCGAACGCGACGACGGACATGTCGTCCGGCACGCGGAGACCCGACTCGCGCAGCGCCTTGATGGCCCCGAACGCGATGAAGTTGTTGGCGCAGAACACGGCGGTGGGCCGCGGCTCCGGACCGGCGAGCATGTCCATCGCCATCCGGTGGCCGTCGGCCTGGTTGCTCTTGCCGTAGTTGAACGAGCCGTAGTGGATCATCGACTCGGGCAGCTCCAGGCCAGCCTCCTCGAGGGCGCGGCGGGCGCCCAGCACGCGGTCCATCGAGGTGGAAATGGACGGCGAGCCCGTGAGCATCGCGATCCTGCGGTGGCCCAGCCCCACGAGGTGCTCCACGAGCGAGTGGGCGCCGGCCTCGGAGTCGCAGCGCACGCTGTCCACGTTGCGCGACGTCACGCGGCGGTCGATGACCACGACCGGGGTCCGGTGGGACTGGAGCAGGCGGAAGGACTCGCCCGAGCTGCGCGCGGGGACCAGAAGCACGCCGTCCACCTGGCGCTCGATCAGCATCAGGAGGTACTGCTCCTCCTCGGCCTCGTCCTCGTCGGTGTTGCAGTACATGACCGAGTAGCCGTGGGCAACGAAGAAGTCCTCGACGCCGCGGGCGATCGTCGTGAAGTAGGGGTTCGAGATATCCGCGACCACCAGGGCGATGGTCTTGGTGCGCTTCGACCGCAGCTGGCGGGCGAGCGCATTGGGAACGTAGCCCAGCTCCTCGATCGCGGCCTCGACCCGGGCGCGCGTGTGGGCGCTTGTGTGGCCGGTGCCGTTGAGGACCCTCGAGACGGTCATGGCAGACACGCCGGCCCGCTTGGCGACGTCGCTGATCGTGCTCATGGAAGGGGTGGTACCACCGGTGGGGGGCCGCTGGGCGGCCGCGGGGAGATCGGGGGCCGGCCGCGGAACGGTCGGCCCCCGATAGGGAACGCCTGAGAGGGGTCCTACTTGTAGAGGACGGCCTGGATCTCGGGGTTGTTGATGTTGGTCTTGTCGTACCAGAAGAAGCCGGTGTCGATGGTCTTGGGCAGGGTCTTGCCGTTGACTGCGTCGACGGCAGCGTCAACGCACTTGGCGCCGATGCCGATGGGGTTCTGCGTGATCGCGCCAGCCTCGGCGCCGCTGTTGATGGCGTCGAGCTGCTGCTGGCCGGAGTCGTAGCCGACGGCGACGATCTTGCCGGTGTTGCCGGTCTCCTTGAGGGCGTCGAGGACGCCGTCGATCGAGCCCTCATTGGCCCCGAAGAAGCCCTTGAGGTCCGGATTGGCCGTCATGATGCCCTTGGCGAGGTCGGCCGACTTCTGGTGGTCGCCGGCGCCGTACTGGATCGAGACGATCTGGATGTTGGGGTGGTTCTTCATCTCGGCGACGAAGCCGTCGCGGCGGGTGATGCCCGTCTGCGAGGTCTGGTCGTGGACGATGACGGCAACCTTGCCCGAGTCGCCGATGAGGGCCGCGAGCTTCTTGGCGGCGAGGCCGGCGGCGGCGATGTTGTCGGTGGCAACGGTGGTCACCGGGATGGTGCTGTCAACGCCGGAGTCGAAGCCGACAACCGGGATGTTCTTGGACTTGGCCTGGTTGAGCAGGTCGCCCGCGGCCTTGCTGTCGAGGGCGGCGAAGCACACCGCGGCAGGGTTGTTGGTCAGCGCGTTCTGCAGCATCTGCAGCTGGTCGTTGACCATGGTCTCATTCGCCGGGCCCTGATAGGTGACGTTGACGCCGAGCTTCGCAGCCTCGTCGAGGGCCCCCTTCTTGACGGCCTGCCAGAATGCGTGCTGCTCGCCCTTCGAGACGATGGCGATCGTCTTGCCCTTGGCCGCGCCGCCGTCCGTCGGCGGCGTGTAGGCAGAGGCGGCGCCCGTGCCCGACGAGGCGGCCGGCTGGGATGCCGCAGCCTGCGAGGCAGGTGCTGCCGACGGCGATGCGGCCGCGCCCGAACAGGCGCTTGCCGCGATCGCGGCCGTGGCGGCGAGGCCAAGGATGCGCGTGAGTTTCATATCTCCTCCATCCGAGACTAGTGTTTCGCTGACCGATCTGCCAGGTCCTTCTGGACCCGACCCATGGCCCGATGTGGGGGCGCGAGAGCGCGGGCGACGAGGGTCAAGCCCTGGAGCGTCGCCTGAAGATGTCGAGCCAAACCGCGCCAATGACGACGAGGCCGGTGATGACGTACTGGAATTGCTGCGGGACGTTGTCAACCGACAGCCCTGTGCCCAGGGTGCTGATGAGGAAGGCACCGATCAGCGTGCCGACGATGCTCCCCTCGCCACCCGCGAGGGAGGTGCCGCCGATGACGGCGGCGGCGATGGCGTTCAGCTCGTAGCCCATGCCCTGGCTCGGCTGGGCCGACGCGCTGCGTGCCGCGAGGACGATGCCGGCGAGGCCGACGAACACGCCACCGACGACATAGACCGCAATCTTCCAGCGGTCGACGTTCACGCCGGAGAGGCGGGTCGCCTCCTCATTCGAGCCGATGGCGAAGGTGTACCTGCCGAGCACAGTCTTGTTGAGCAGGACCCAGGCGACCGCAGCGCCGCCGAACATGACCCACACGATGTTCGGGATGCCCGCGATGGGCTTGCCCATGAAGAAGTCCTGGAGGGCGGGCTGCGGGTCGGTGAAGTAGATCGGATGGACGTCCGAGAGGACCTGGGCCATGCCCAGTGTGACGTAGAGCATGCCCAGGGTCGCAATGAACGGCGGGAGCTTGGCCTTCGCGATGAGGGTGCCGTTGATGAGGCCGACGAGCCCGCCTGACGCCAAGCCGGCGAGCAGGCCGAGCGGCAGCGGCAGCCCCCAGTTGACGGCGACGATCCCCATCGCCACGGAGGTGAAGGCCGTGCCAGTCCCGATCGAGAGGTCGATCCCACCGGTGATGATCGCGAACGTGACGCCGGTGGCGAGGAGGCCGTTCGAGGCCGTTGCCGTGAGGATGTTGCGGTAGTTCTCGAGGGTCGCGAAGTTGGGCGCGATGATCGAGAAGAAGACGAGCAGGATGACGAGGGCACCGAGCGCGAGCAGCCGCTGGACCGACTCGCCCGTCGCGAGTGTGCGGATCCGGGAGGTAGACGCCGTCGTGGTCTGCATCAGTTCGCTCCGACGCTCATGGCGGTGCTCGTCTCGGGGCCGGCCGTAGCCACCGATTGACGCTGGGTGGCGAGGGTCATGATCCGTTCCTGGGTCGCCTCGGCCGCGCTCAGCTCACCCGTGATGCGGCCCTCACACATCACGAGGATCCTGTGGCTCATCCGCAGGATCTCGGGCAGCTCGGAGCTGATCATGATCACGGCCTTGCCTCGGCGCGCCAAGTCATTGAGCAGCCTGTAGATCTCGCTCTTGGCACCCACGTCGATGCCGCGCGTGGGTTCGTCGAAGATCAGGATGTCGGTGTCGGCGGTCAGCCACTTCGCGATGACGACCTTCTGCTGGTTGCCGCCCGACAGGTTCTTCACCCGCTGGCCGATCCCCGGAGTCTTGATCGCAAGCGTCTCCACGAGCTTGAGCGCTTGCGCGCGCGCGGCCCTGGCGTGCATCCAGCCAAACCGGCTCATGAAGCGACGCATGGACGCAAGGACGATGTTGAGCTCGACATCCATGCCGAGCGCCAGGCCATACCGCTTGCGGTCCTCGGACAGATATGCGATGCCGTGTCGCACGGCGTCACCGGGGTTCTTGATTGCGACCGGCTGGCCGTTGATGAGGACTTGCCCGGACTCAGGCTTGTCGGCCGCGAAGACAGCGCGCATCACCTCGGTCCGGCCAGCGCCAACAAGCCCCGCCACGCCGAGGATCTCACCGCGGCGCAGCTGGAAGCTGACGTCGCGCACCTGCCGACCGCGGTTGAGATTGCGGACCTCGAGCACGACTTCCTGGCTGGGATCCTCGGGGAGTTCTGGCGCGGCCTCGAAGATCGTGCGGCCGACCATCATGCTGATGATCTGCTGGATGTTCGTCTCGGCGGTCACCACCGTGTTGATGTAGCGGCCATCACGCATGACCGTCACGCGGTCGCTGATCTGCCGAAGCTCCTCGAGGCGGTGGGAGATGTGGACGATCCCGTGCCCGCGGTCGCGGAGGGTGCGCGTGATGCGGAAGAGCTCGTCGATCTCCGTATCGGTGAGGGCTGCAGTAGGCTCGTCCATGATCAGGACGTCCGAGTTGTACGAGAACGCCTTGGCGATCTCGACCATCTGCTGCTGCGCGACGGCAAGCCTCGAGACGCGAACGCGGGGATCGAGGAGGATGTGCAGCTCCTCGAACAGTTCCGTGGCCTTGCGGTTGAGGGCCTTCTCGTCCAGCAGCAGGCCCCGATGCGGCTCGCGGCCGATGAATATGTTCTGGGCGACGGTGAGGTGCCCCATCAGGTTGAGCTCCTGATGGATGATCGCGATGCCGAGGTCCTGGGCCGCCTTCGGGGTGGCGGGATACGCCTCAACGCCTTTGACTCTGATCACACCTGCGTCACGGGCGTAGATCCCGCACAGGACCTTCATGAGCGTGGACTTGCCGGCGCCGTTCTCACCGACCAGCGCATGCACCTCGCCCGCACGAAGCTCGAACTGGGCGTCGTCCAGGGCATGCACGCCGGGAAACGACTTCGAGATGCCCGTCATCTCGACCAGGAGCTCACCCATCGCGGATCCTCTAGGAGGTCTGGCTGACGACGTTGCGGGAGGGTTCGGTTACCGGTAACGGTTACGGGTAACGGTTATCGGTAACGGGGCCGAACGGTAGCGCATCCGCAGACCGCCCGCAACCCGTTTTCGACACTTCCGCGCAACGCGCACGGCGCTGTGAGCCTGCCCCTCGGTCATGCTCGGCCTCTGGAGCGGCTCGCTCTCACGTCGGACGCCGACCAGGCGCCCTTGGCACGCCCCGTTGCCAAGTCGGGGGCGTCCGAGCGGTGGGGCATGCACGTAGTCGCGGATGCGATACCGGACGGGCTTGAGTCACGGCCATGGCACCTGTCCGGGCCAATCGCGGGCATGGCCCCACCCCCGAGTCACGGCAGACTCGAATCGGCAGTTCGCATTCGTCCGCCCCCTCGCCAACACGTGGTCCAGCGAGGGAGTCACGCTCGCCGACTACCCATTCCGAGTCTGACGCGACTCACCCGAGCGGGAGTCGGCACGCAGCGATCGAGTCAGCCCCCGACCCGCACCGGCAGCCGCTCGTACAGCCTGAGCGCCCAGATGAGCCCGAGCGCGGCAACGCCGACGCACCAGGCCACGGCCAGCAGCCCGGTGCCCCCGATCGGCGTGCCGATGAGCAGGCCGCGGAGCGCCTCGTTGAGCGGCGTGAACGGCTGGTTCTCGGCGAACCAGCGGAGGGGCCCCGGCATGGTGGAGGCGGGGACGAAGCCTGAGCCCAGGAATGGCAGCAGCGTCAGGAACATCGGCGAGTTGCTCGCGGTCTCGACGCTGTTGGCGGCCAGGCCCAGCGCCACGCAGAGCGTGCTGACGGCGACCGCGGCGAGCACGATCAGCCCGGTTGCGGCAAGCCAGTCGAGCGGCCCGGTGGTCGGTCGGAAGCCGATCGCCAGCGCGACGATGACGACGATCACCGTGGCCAGGAGCGTCTGGACCACCGACCCCAGGATGTGCCCGGCGAGCACGGAGCCCCGGGCGATGGCCATCGTCCGGAAGCGGGCGATGATCCCGGCCGTCATGTCCATCGCCACCGAGATCGCGGTCCCATGCCCAGCCCCGGCCACGCCGATGAGCAGGATGCCCGGCACGACGTAGGCAAGGTAGGCGTCGCGGTCGAGGCCGGCATTCGCGGCCCCGCCGCCGAGAGCGCCACCCGAGCTCCCGAGGCCGGCTCCCAGCGTGCCGCCGAAGACATAGACGAACAGCAGCATCAGGACCACCGGGATGCCGGCGATGAACAGCGTGAGGGAGGGATAGCGCCGCATCCGGCGGAGGCTGCGGCGCAGCATCGTCACCGTGTCGGCGAGAGCGTGGGCGGTCATGGCTTCGGGGCCTCCTGGCTGCCGCTGCGTCCGGTGAGGGACAGAAAGACGTCGTCGAGGTCTGCGGCCCGTACGGTCACGGCCTCGACCTTGACCGAGGCCGCGTCGAGTCGATCGAGGAGCGTCCGCAGGGCATGGACCCCGCCCTCGCCGCGGATCTCGAGCGCGAGCGAGGCCTCGTCGCGGACGGGACCGTTGCCGTCGACCACCCGAGCGGCCTGCTCGAGGTCCGCGGCCGACCCAAACTCGAGCCGGACGCTGCCGCCGGGGACAAGCCGCTTGAGCTCGGCCGGCGTGCCCAGGGCGACGATCCGGCCCGCGTCGAGCAGGGCGATCCGGCTCGCGGGGCGGTCAGCCTCGTCGAGGTACTGGGTGGTCAGGAACACCGTCACGCCCTCGCCGACGAGTTCCCGGACGATGTCGTGCATCACGCGTCGGCTGCGGGGGTCGAGCCCGGTCGTCGGCTCGTCGAGGAAGATGATCCGCGGGTCGCCCACCAGGGTCATCGCGAGGTCGAGCCGCCGTCGCATGCCGCCCGACCAGGTCTGGACCGGCCGATCCGCGGCCGCCACGAGGTCGAACCGCTCGAGCAGGCCGTGCACCCGCGCCCGACCCTCGGCTCGGCCGAGGTGGTGCAGGTCGGCCATCAGGAGCAGGTTCTCCGTGCCGGTGAACTGCTGGTCGACCGCCGACACCTGCCCAGTGAGGCCGATCAGCCGACGGACCGCGTCGGGGTGGCGGACGACATCCACCCCGCCGACGAGCACCTCCCCGGCGTCGGGCGCGAGCAGCGTGGTGAGGATGTGGATCGCGGTCGTCTTGCCGGCGCCGTTGGGGCCCAGCAGGGCGAACACGGTGCCCGCGTCCACGTCGAGGTCGATGCCGTCGAGGACGACGCTCTTCTCGAACGACTTGCGAAGGCCGCGCACCCAGATCGCGGGGCCGGCCGTGCTGCGCTGCGCGCTCATCGCTCGACTCGCGGGAGGCGCGACGGGCGCGACGCCTCAGATGTCGAGCTCTTCCACCGTTGGCTGGCGGGCGGCGCGGGAGACCATGTCGAACAGCTCCGGGGGGACCTTCTCGCGGAGCTGCTCGAGGGTGTCCACGACCTCGAGCGTCGACTCCTTGGGGCGCGAGCCGTAGCGGACGTCGCCGACGCCCACCCAGCCTCGCCAGCCGGCCGGCTTCCCCTCGGCGTCAACCGCCCACCAGTCGGGACTCCGCTCCACGTGGACCACGTACTTGCCGGTCCTGCCGCGGTAGACGCGATAGGCGTCGGGCATGCCCGTTCGGCTTGCGCCGGCACCCACCCACTCGCCGACGAGGACGCCCACGAACCGGACCTTGCGCCCGGCGCCAACGCCAACGCGGACCGTGATCTCCTCGAACCCGCCCTGAAGGCTCTCGCTGGTGTCGACCCAACGGCGGAGCGCCTTTGCGATCGCGGAGGACAAGTTGCCCCCAGCGAGCTCCTGGGCACGCTGGTAAAGCGACAGGTCTCCGTCGGACACGTAGATGGTCTTGTTCGGCACGGGCACATCCTAGCCTCCTGGTTCGGGCGTCGATATATGTATCACTATACGTATATTGTCAACAGGCTGCGAGGGAGCGCCAGCGCGCTGAGTCTCCACCGACTCGAATTGCGGGTGCCCAAGCGTCGGCGGAGGCGCGGGGGGGCGGGGTCGGCGAGTGCGCCACGCTCGCCGACCCCCCATTTCGAGTCTGGCTTGACTCACGGGGCCGGGTCGGGCAGGGAGCCGCGTTGCGCTAGAATCGGCGGCAGGTCGCTGATGCGTGGCTCTTGGACGAGCGCCCGGTGCTGAGCCGGGAGGGCCGAGGTTCGAATCCCGGGGCGTCAGCCAACTCCGCAGGGAGTGTGGTGCGCCCGTTCGCGTGACGCGGCTCCTCCCCTCCGACCGGTAGCAGGAGCCGCCCGATGAGCGAACCGACAGCCGAGCCCGCCGCCCCCAGCATGGAGCGTCGCGACTTCATCCGCGACATCGTCAGCGCGGACATCGCCGCCGGCCGGATCAGCGCGCCGGTCACCCGCTTCCCGCCCGAGCCCAACGGCTATCTGCACATCGGCCACGCCAAGTCGATCTGCCTCAACTTCGGGATCGCGGCCGAGTTCGGGGGGCACTGCAACCTGCGCTTCGACGACACCAACCCGATGAAGGAGGAGCAGGAGTACATCGATTCGATCCAGGCCGACGTCCGCTGGCTCGGCTTCGACTGGGGAGACAACCTGTTCTTCGCATCGGACTACTTCGAGCGGCTGTACACGTGGGCCGTCCATCTCATCCGCAACGGCCTCGCCTTCGTCGACGACCTGACGGCCGACCAGATCCGCGAGACGCGGGGGACGCTGACCGAGCCCGGGACCAACTCACCGTTCCGCGACCGGTCCGTGGACGAGAACCTCGACCTGTTCGCGCGCATGCGGGCGGGCGAGTTCCCCAACGGCTCCCGCGTCCTGCGGGCCAAGATCGACATGGCGGCGCCGAACATCAACCTGCGCGACCCAGTCCTCTACCGCATCGTCCACGCCACGCACCCGCGCACGGGTGACGCCTGGTGCATCTACCCGACCTACGACTACGCCCACGGCCAGTCCGACGCGATCGAGGGCGTCACCCACTCGATCTGCACACTCGAGTTCGACGTCCACCGCCCGCTCTACGACTGGCTCATCGAGCACCTGCCGGTGGCCCACATCCCGCACCAGTACGAGTTCGCCCGCCTCCAGCTCACCTACACCGTGCTCTCGAAGCGCTTCCTGCTTCGCCTGGTCAACGATGGCCGCGTCCGGGGCTGGGACGACCCGCGCATGCCCACCATCTCCGGCCTCCGCCGACGGGGCTTCCCGGCCGAGGGCATCCGCAACTTCGCTGCCGAGGTCGGCGTGGCCAAGGCGGATTCGACTCACGAGATGGCGCTCCTCGAGCACTGCGTCCGGGATGTGCTCAACCGGACGGCGGTTCGCCGGTTCGGCGTGCTGAACCCGCTCAGGGTGGTGGTCACCAACTTCCCCGACGGCCGCGCCGAGACGATGGAGGTGGTCAACAACCCCGAGGACCCAGACGCCGGCGAGCGTCCGGTGACCTTCACGCGCGAGCTGTGGATCGAGCGCGACGACTTCATGGAGGTCCCGGCGCCCAAGTTCTTCCGCCTCTCCCCGGGCCGCGAGGTGCGCCTGCGGAACGCGTACTTCATCACCTGTGCCGAGGTGGTCAAGGACGCCGACGGGACCGTGGCCGAGCTGCGCTGCACGTACGACCCGGCGACGCGCGGCGGCGACTCGCCCGACGGGCGGCGCCCCAAGGCGACCCTCCACTGGGTCTCGGCAAGCCATGCCCTGCCGGCGGAGATCCGCCTCTACGACTACCTGTTCAGCCGCCCGGACCCGGGCGCCGGTGGGCGCGACCTCCTCGACGACCTCAACCCGGAGTCCGAGACCATCGTGCACGGGTTCGTGGAGCCGTCACTGGCTGACGCGCGCCCGGGCGAGACCGTCCAGTTCGAGCGCCTCGGCTACTTCTGCGCGGACCCGGACTCGAGGCCCGGCGCCCTGGTGTTCAACCGGACGCTGACCCTCAAGGACACCTGGGCGAAGGTGCAGGCGCGAGGCTAGGGACGCCTCGCAGGCCGAAGGGACCTCAGCATCCCACGCCGACCTCGACCCTGCCGAGCATGGCATGGTCAGGAGCCAATAGCCCGCAACGAGCAGGGCGTTGGTGCGCCGTGCAGCGGAACCGCACTGCAGCGGAACCATTGACAGCCGCGCGACCACCCCGCACGATCGCCTCCCGGGCCCGCCTGCTCGCCACCCGAGCTCGCACCAAGGCGCCTCCCACGACCGCCACGCTGCCCGACGGGGGAGACTCGATGCACCACGATTCTGCGCACCGCAGGACGGCCGCGGCCCTCGTCACGTCGCTGGCGCTCGCCGTGGGTGCCTGCGGCGGGGGCGACGCATCGCCGGCGAGCGCGTCGGGACCGGCGCCGGCCGCCGTCCCATCGCCGGGCAGGTCGATCGCGACGGAGCTCCCGTCGAGCCGCGCCCAGCTTCCGTTGCCAGCGGACATCCCCACGGCCACGCTTTCGGCCGAGGTCGATGGCGTGGTGGCCACGGGCAGGATCACGCCCGAGGATGGCGGGGTCGTGCGCGGCAAGGATGCGAGCGGCACGGCCTACAGCCTGACCGTCGCGCGATTCTCGGTCACCAGCGACGTCACGGTCTCGATCCGGCCCCTGCACGGCTCGACTGAGCTCGGGACCATCATCGCCGGTGCCGAGCTCCTGCCGGCTGGCCTCCGGTTGCTGCGTCCGGCCATGCTGACCATCGAGAGCCCGGCCATCGGACCTGGCTGGGCGGCGTTCGACTACCGGGGCAGTGCGCCAGGCGCGCGCGCGCGGCTGGCCATGGCCGCCTACCCCGAAGCCGAGGTCGTGGAGATGGTCATCCCCCACTTCTCGGGCAGCGTCGCCGTCGATCTGGGGAGCAACGCGAACTCGCTGTACGAGAAATGGGCGGGCACGCGGGGCGACGACACGCCGACGGGGCGACAGGCCGCAGCCGAGGTGCGCTACAGCGCCGCCACGATGGCGGAGCAGAGCGGCCGGGTCAGCCCCGAGACGGCCGCCGGGATCCGCGATCGAGCGGCGAGCGACTGGATCGCCGCCGAGCGCGACCGGCTCGCCACCGATCCCGACATGCTGGCGCTCGCCGACGGCGGCCGGCCAGCGGACCTGGACGCGCTCAGCGCGGAGGTGGGGCGGATCATCGAGTTCGAGGCGCGACGAGCCGCGGCGGGTGACGATGCCGACCTGGGCTCCCTGGCGCCGGCGGTCGACGTCCTGGTTAGGTACGAGACCGCGATCACGTCCAAGGTCCTCGACAGCGCCGAGATCGGCAGGGCCGCCGATTCGGGACGCGTGTCGGACATCGGCGAGATGCTGGACCTGTTCCAGCTCATCGCCGGCCTCGACCGACAGATCCAGCTGCTGGGCGGCCCGGAGACGGCCGGCGTCGCCAAGATGGTCGACCTGCTCGCGCGCGTCCGCAGCGGTCTGCTGCGCACGTGCAAGGACGCGCCCGTGGACCCGGCGCTGATCCTCGGGCTGGAGCGGTTCCTGCAACTGGTCGGCGCTGCCGCCAGCCCGGGCTTGACATTCGCGGACATCGCGGATTGTGCGGGCATTGCGAATGCTCCGACGCCACGCGGCGTCCTGCACCGGATCACGGGCCAACTCACGCTGGACCACGTCTCGGACCGTGGCGATCGCGCGCACGCGGTGTTCGACCTGATCATCATCGAGGACGTCGGCGCCGCGCTCGTGTTCGCGTCGGGCAGCCACGCCAAGGTGGACTGGACGCTCGCCAAGCCGTGGGAGGGGTGCCCGACGGCGGGGTCATCGACGGTGACCATCGGCAGCCTCAGCAACGAGGTCGTGAGCAGGCTGTCGGACCCGAGCCCTGGCGCCCTCGGGCTCCCGATCCGGCGCGGGGGCGACCTTGAGCTGTCCGGTCTCGCCATCCCCGGGTTCCAGCGAGGGACCGGCGATCACGGGGTCATGTGCCTGTTCCCGGCGCTGTCGCTCACCTGCGGGCCCGTCGCCTTCACGGGCAAGCTGATCCACGCCAATCCCGCCGAATGGACATTCAGCTGCTCGTCGGGCGAACAGGGCGAGTTCTGGTCAACCGACGGACGGCTGCTGGCCACGGAGTAGCGAGGGGCACCACCCCGCCCATCGCAGGTCGCGTCGGCCCCCCCCCGCCAGCGCCATCAGAGGTGCGGTGCCACTCCTTCGGCCAGCTGGGCCATCAGGTCCACCTGCGCCGCGTAGTCCAGCATCGGGAAGTGGCTGCGAGCGGCCAGCTCGACGGGGACGCCGGCCCGCCGGCGCAAGTCAAGAAGCGCCTCGACCAGCTCATCGGCGGTGCCGGCGAAGGTCGCTCGGCCGCGCGTGAGCTCGTCGTCGGAACGGGTCAGCGGGGGCGGCGCCGCTGCCGGCAGCGGGCGCGCGGTCGACGCCTCCATGTCGGCGTATTTCCACTGCATCGCCCACAGCGCGTCGCGGTAGCGCGCCATCGCCTCGGCGCGCGACGGGCCCGGCAGCAGCACCGAGTAGTGGACGAAGCGGAACGTGGCGGGGTCGCGGCCGACGCGCTCACACTCGTCGAGCACCCAGCCCACCTGCTGGACGAACGCGTCGGCCGGGACGTTGGCGAAGATGCCGTCCGCGAGACGGGCCGCGCGGCGGATGGCCGCCTCCGCTCCCCCGCCGACGAGCACCGGGATCCGCGACGGCGGCGTCGGCCGGACGCCGAGGGTCGGGAACGAGTACACGGAGCCCTCGTGCGTGAACGGCTCGCCCGACCAGGCCTGGGGCAGGATCCGCAGGATCTCGTCCATGGCCGCGCCGCGCCGGCGGAGGTCCGCCCCGAACCCCGCGAACTCCGTCTCGGACCAGCCGAGGCCCAGGCCCAGCGTCAGGCGCCCGTGGCTGAGCAGCTGCACGGTGGCGGCATCCTCCGCCAGGCGCAGCGGGTGGTGGAGCGGCGCGAGGATCACGCCGGTCCCGATGCCGATCCTCGAGGTGGCCTGCGCGATGGCGGCCGACACGACCAGCAGCGAGGGCATGTAGCCGTCGTCGACGAAGTGGTGCTCGGTCGTCCAGACGGTGTCGAAGCCCAGGCGCTCCGCGTCGACCGCGAGCCGGATCGTCTCGTCGTAGGCGCGCGTCCAGTCGGTCTCGCCGGGCCGGAGCTGCGCGGAGAGGAGGCCGAAGCCGAGACCCATCGCTGCCTCCCTACGCGAGCTGCTCGCCCAGCTCGCGGACCGAGGCGGCGATCAGCGAGGGCTGGTACGGGAAGCGGTCAACCTCTCCGGCGGCTGTCGAGCCCGTGAGCACGAGCACCGTGAACATGCCCGCCTCGAGGCCCGACTTCACGTCGGTGTCCATCCGGTCGCCGATCACGCCCGAGTTCTCCGAGTGCGCGTCGAGGGCGTTGAGCGCGCTCCGGACCATGAGCGGGTTGGGCTTGCCGACGAAGTACGGTTGGACGCCGGTTGCCATGGAGATCAGCGCCGCGACCGCACCCGTGGCCGGCACCGGGCCGTCTGGCGTTGGCCCCGACGCGTCCGGGTTGGTGGCGATGAACCGGGCGCCCTCGGCCACCAGCCGGATGGCCCGCGTGACGCGCTCGAAGCTGTACGTCCGCGTCTCGCCCAGGACCACGTAGTCCGGGCTCCGCTCGGTCAGGGTGTACCCGGCATCGTGGAGCGCGGTGGTCAGGCCGGCCTCGCCGATCACGAACGCGGTGCCTCCGGGGCGCTGGAGCCTCAGGAAGCGGGCTGTCGCGAGGGCCGAGGTCCAGATCGCCGTCTCGGGCACGTCGAGACCGCTCGCTCGGAGGCGCGCTGACAGGTCGCGGGGCGTGTAGATCGAGTTGTTGGTCATGACCAGGAACCGCATCCCCAGCTCGCCCAGACGGGCGAGGAAGGTGTCGGCGCCCGGGATGACGACCTCCTCGTGGACCAGCACGCCATCCATGTCGATGAGCCAGTTGCGGATCGTGGGCGGGATCATGCGCGGATGGTACCGACCGGGCGTCAACATGGGATGAACGCGAGCGCATCGCGGGTCCGGAAGTGTTGTCGTCGTGTCCGGGAAGCTGGCCGGCTTCGACACGTTCCTGCGCCGCGCCCGACGGGGCCTCGCCCCGGCACCCGCGCTACGCTCCCGGTAGCGTTCGACGCCTGCCTGCCGAGAGGTCCACATGTCCACCACCCGCCACCCCGTTCGCACCGGCGTCCTCCTCTGGCCCCAGACCAGGAGCTGGCCCGAGATCCGGGACGCCGCCGTCCGCGCCGACCGCGCCGGCATCGACTCGATCTGGACCTGGGACCACCTCAACGCGATCGTGGGGCCCTGGCAGCAGCCGATCCTCGAGGGCTGGACAACGCTCGCCGCGTGGTCGCAGGTCACGAACCGCGCGACGCTCGGCCTGATGGTCGGCGCGAACACGTTCCGCAACCCCGGGCTCACCGTCAAGATGGCGACGACCCTCGACCACCTCTCCGGCGGGCGGGCCGTTCTGGGCCTGGGCGGCGCGTGGTTCGAGCGCGAGCACGAGGCGTTCGGGATCGACTTCCGCTCCGGTTTCGGGGAGCGGCTCGACGCCCTCGACGAGGCGGTCATGCTCAGCCGCCGGCTGCTCGACGGCGAGCGCATCGTGCGCCACGACGGCCGCTTCTACCAGATGGCCGACGCGCTGTGCGAGCCGCGCCCGGTACAGACCCGCCTGCCCATCCTGATCGGCGGGTCCGGGCCGAGGAAGACGCTGCGGACGGCGGCGCGATACGCCGACGCATGGAACACGAGCGGCAGCGTCGAGGACGTCGTGGGCCACGACCGGATCCTCCGGCAGCACTGTGCGGACCTGGGGCGGGACCCTGACGAGATCGAGCGGGTGCTGACGATCGACGCGATCCTGCGCGACGACCCCGCCCAGGCCACCCGCGTCCTCGCCGAGCACCGCGCGGCCAATGGCTCCGACGAGAGCGACCCGGGCGACCTGTGCGGGTCGCCGGCATTTGTCGCGGAACGCCTGCGGCCCTTCGTGGAGGCCGGCTTCACGCACATCCTGGTGGACACCCGCCGCCCGTACGACGCCGAGACGATCGAGCGCCTGCCCGAGGTCCGGGCGCTGCTGGCCGGGTAGGGTGCCGGAGGAGACCACGCGAGCTCGCCTCGTGCGGGCTGCCGCCATGCGAGCTTGTCGTCCCGGCTTGGGCCTCCCGCTGCTCTCGGCGCAGGATGACGGGTCCCACCGCACCCACCTCGTCGAAGTCGCGGCCCGAAGCCGTGCCCACAGCTAGCCCGGCCCGCCAAATGGGGTCCGAACGGCGCTATGCACGAGGGCCGGCGGGCGGAGCACTCTAGGATCGTGCACGACCCCGACCTGGGCGCGATCCGCGCGCTCCTCGCCGTCGCCCGCGCCCAGGGCCGCGACACCCTGAGCGAGCCCGAGGGACTCGCGCTGCTCGGCGCGCTGGGCATCGCCGTCCCCACCTGGCGGCTCGTCGCGGACGAGAGTGCGGTGGACCGGCGGCTCCTCGCGGCCTTCGCCGGCGAGCGGGTCGTGGTCAAAGCGGTCGTGCTCGGGCTTTCCCACAAGACCGAGCACGGTGGGGTCGCCTTCCCGGCTCGCACGGTCGAGGCGGTCCGAGCCTCGATGGCCGCGATGCGGGCACGGCTCCCATCCCCGCCCACCGGGTTCACGGTGGCCGAACTGGTCGCGCACGACCGCGACCCCGGCGGCGAGCTCCTGCTCTCGTTCCGCTGGACCGATGACTTCGGGCCGCTGGCCACGGTGGGCGCAGGCGGGATCGCAACCGAGTCCCTCGCCGCCGACCTGAGGCCCGGTCGCGAGCTCGGGATCGTGTCGCTCGCGCTCACGCCCCCCGAGTGCGTCGAGCAGGCGCTCGCCGAGGCGACGGCCGTGCGGCTGGCGACCCGGTCCGTGCGCGGCCAGCCGCCGCGGCTCGCGCCTGCCCGCCTGGCTGAGGCTGTGCAGCGGCTGCTCGCCCTGGCCCCGCTCGCGCCAAACGAGATCGCGGAGGTCGAGGTCAACCCGGCCGCTGTCACCGCCAACGGCCTCGTCGCGCTCGACGTCCTGGTCCGCCTCGGCGACGGCCCCCGCCCCGTCCGGGCGCCCCGGCCCGCAGCCGCCGTCGCCCGCCTCCTCGCCCCTCGGTCGATCGCCATCGTCGGGGTCTCGTCGGCGACGAACTCCGGGCGCGTGATCCTCCACAACGTGCTCCGCGAGGGCTTCGACCCGGCTGCGATCACGGTCATCAAGCCCCGCACCGAGCAGATCGACGGCGTGCGGTGCGTACCCGACCTCGCCTCGCTGGCCGCCCGAGTTGACCTGCTGGTGGTCGTCCTGCCGGCGGCGGCCACGCCCGGGTTCGTCGCCGAGGCGGTGGAACGCGACCTCGCCGCGTCGCTGATCGTGATCCCCGGCGGGCTCGAGGAGAAGAGCGGCGGCGGCCCCCTCGCGGCCCGGATGCGCGAGGCGCTGGCGGCCGCCCGCACCCGACCCGACGGCGGCCCGGTGATCAACGGCGGCAACTGCCTCGGCATCCGCTCGCGCCCTGGCCGGTACGACACGCTGTTCATCCCGCACGCCAAGCTCCCGCCGGGCTCGCGCCCCGCGCCGATGGCGCTCATCACCGGGAGCGGCGCGTTCGCGATCACCCGGCTGTCGCGGCTCGCGCCGCTGGATCCGCGGTACGTCATCACGATCGGCAACCAGACGGACCTCACGGCGGGCGACTACCTCGCGAGCCTCGCCGGTGACCCCGAGGTGCGCGTGGTGGGCGTGTACGTCGAGGGGTTCGTGCGGCTCGACGGGCTGCGGTTCCTCGAGGCCGCGGCGCGGCTTCGAGCGGACGGCGGAACGGTGGTGCTGTACCGGGCCGGTCGGACGGCGGCCGGGGCCGGTGCGTCGGCGAGCCACACGGCGGCGATCGCGGGCGACGCGGCGGTGACCCGCGCCCTGGCGCGCCAGGTGGGCGTGACGTGGGCCGAGACCCCCGCAGAGTTCGACGACCTGCTCCGCTCGTTCGCCTTGCTCGACGCGCGGCCGGCGCGGGGGCGGCGGCTGGGCGCGGTCAGCAACGCCGGGTCCGAGTGCGTGACGATCGCCGACCACGCAGGGACGCTGGCGCTGGCGCCGTTCCCGACGGCAACCGAGCACGCCCTGGGCGACCTGCTCGCCCCAGCCGGGATCAGCTCGGTCGTGGACGTGCGCAACCCGCTCGACCTGACGCCCATCGCCGATGCGCGGACCGTGGGCGAGGCGATGCGCGGGATCCTCGCCGCCGACGATGTGGATGTGGGGATCCTCGGGCTGGTGCCCATGACCGACACGCTCGACACGCTGCCCGCCGGGCCCGGCCACGGCGAGGACCTGGGCCGTCCCGGCGCCCTGGCCGATGTGGTGGCGGACCTGTGGGGCACGACGACCAAGCCTTGGATCGCCGTGGTCGACGCCGGGCCGCTCTACGACCCGCTCCGCGACCGCCTGGCGGCCGCGGGGATCCCCGTGGTGGGGACCGCCGACGCCGCCACGCGCGTGCTCGCCGCCTGGTGCGACGCGACCGTCCGGGAACGCTGACCCCCGGCCAACAACCACGCGACTCGGCGCCCCTGCGACCACGTCGTCGCCAGCGGCCCGGCTGGCGGCGGGGGCATGCACCCCGACCTGCCCGACGCACACAAAGAGCGGGCGCCCCGGGAAGGTCCCGAAGCGCCCGCTCGCGCGTGTCTTGGTCGTCGCGCCCCTCGGGCGCCACGACGCTGGACCGGCCGGTCCCGAGGGATCAGGCCCCCGCCCAGATCCAGACCGGCCGTGCGGTCAGACGGCGCGCACCAAGTCGGCACGCACCCAGTACGTGCGCCGGAGGTACACGACGTGGTCCCACCGCTTGCCCGTGGTGACGGCAGAGCCGATCACGCGAAGATGGGTGCCCGGCCGAACGACGGCGAGGACGCGAGACGCGGTGGAGGCGCCGACCCGGAGATTCGTGAAGAAGAGCGTCTTCACGGTGTGCCCGGCCAGCTGCATCTTCGCGGCCACAGGAGTCAACGGCAGGACGCGCCTCCCGAGCCCGGTGTGGATGTAGCCGGTGACGGAGTTGCTCAGCGCGTGCAGGCCCGTGGTCCGGACTCCCTGCCTCGGGTTGAGCGCGCTGACGATCTCGCCTTGGCCGATGTAGATCCCCACGTGCGAGCCGCCGCCGTAGACCACGACGTCACCCAGCTGCGGGTTGGACCGGCTGAAGCGGTGGTGGGCGATGGCCCAGGCAAGCATCCCGCGGCCCGAGTGACCGCCACCGAGGCGGCCGGCAACGCCAGCGCGACGGTAGGCGTACACAACGAGACCGGAGCAGTCGAAGGCGGAGGGGCCGGCGGCGCCGAAGGCGTAGCGCTTGCCACGCTGCTGCTCGGCGATTTGGACGACGCGCGCGGCGGCCGTCGGGGCGGAGATGGACGTACTGGCGGCCGCGGAGGGCGCGGCGACAGTGGCGATGGATGCAGCGGCTACGGCCGCGATCCCGAGAGCCCGGAGGCCAGCGGTGAACCCCAAAATTCTCCTCTCTACCAGGGCACGGCGGTACTACCGTCGTGGCGATGGGATGACGCCGGCCATGCAGAGGAGGCTAGGCGGCTGCGGGGGCAGCACGCCAAGGGGCGATCGCGCGTCCGGGTGTGGACGACGAACGGACGACAGGTCACCCTGCCGGACGGCGTATATGCAGCTGATGCCCCTGTCGTCGGGTTGACGTCGCGGACGTTACCAGTATTGGAGCGGAGCTGCACGAAACATTAAGGGCTCTTAGTGCGTCTTCGTCCGTTCGCCCGGTCCGCGGAACGCCCCTGGGGACCGCACCCTGCCGATCTCCTACGTCGCGCTGGCGCTTCCCGTCGGTCAGCTGGCCCCGCCGAGGCCGCCGAGGGTGACGCCCAGCCAGACCGCGCCCAGGGAGGCGGCAACGCTGGCCAGGACGTACGTCCCCGCGGCCAGCCAGGCGCCCCGCTCTGCGAGCGCGAGCGCGTCGAGCGAGAACGTCGAGAACGTCGTGTAGCCGCCAAGGATGCCCACCATCAGCAGCGGGCGCGCCCAGTCCGGCGCTCCATGGCGCTCGATCAGCGCATACACGAGCCCGATGGCGAACGAGCCGCTGACGTTGATGAGGAGGGTGCCGTACGGGAACTCCGCGCCCATGCGGTCCACCACCCAGCCGCCGAGCAGGAAGCGTGCGTTCGCGCCGAGCATGGCGCCGATGGAGATGGCCAGGTACGTCATGTCGCCTCCGTCTGCGGGACAACAAAAGGCCCCGGTCCTGCACTCGCAGGCCAGGGGCCATCAGCCGCGGGGCGGTTCAGACGCCTGGGCGTCTCGGCGGGCACCATCGCCGACAGACGGAGCGTATTGGGGAGTCGGCTGCCCGGTCAAGCCGGTGGTGTTCACAGCCGGTGGTGTCACAGCCGCTGGTGTCACGGTAGCCTGGGCGCGGCGCCGGCCGCGGCCGCGACGGCGCGACGGGGCCGAACCGGGCCGATCGGACCCTTATCACGCCCGATGGCCCCACATCGGGCGACCTGCGGTCCGTGATGTGGGGTCCATCCGGACGGCCTTGACGGCCCGGGGAGGCGCACAATTCGCCATGTGTGCAGGAGGGACACCCCCGCGCGCCTGCGTCTCCAGCCACCGCCACCATCGCGGGTGGCCCGCGCCGCCCGAAAGGAAGCAGCGATTCATGGACCAGCACTGGGAGACCCTCGACGGCAACGAGGCGGCGGCCCGCGTCGCCTATGCGCTGTCCGAGGTCATCTCGATCTACCCGATCACGCCGGCCTCTCAGATGGCCGAGCACTGTGACGACTGGGCGGCGGCCGGCAAACCCAACCTGTGGGGCCTCATCCCGGACGTTGTCGAGATGCAGTCCGAGGGCGGGGCCGCGGGCGCGATGCACGGCGCGCTCCAGAAGGGCGCCCTGGCGACGACGTTCACGGCATCGCAGGGCCTCCTGCTGATGATCCCGAACATGTTCAAGATCGCGGGCGAGCTCACCCCGTCGGTGATCCACGTCGCGGCCCGCGCGCTGGCCACCCACGCCCTGTCCATCTTCGGCGACCACAGCGACGTGATGCACGCCCGAGCCACCGGCTTCGCGATGCTGTCGGCCGGCTCCGTCCAGGAGGCCCACGACTTCGCGCTGGTCGCCCACGCGGCAACGCTCCGCTGCAGGGTGCCGTTCCTCCACTTCTTCGACGGCTTCCGCACCAGCCACGAGATCAACAAGATCTCGATCCTGGGCAAGGACGACCTCCGCGCGCTGATCCGCGAAGAGGACGTACTGGCCCACCGCGCCCGGGCGCTCTCGCCGGAGGCGCCCGTCGTCCGCGGCACGGCCCAGAACCCCGACGTGTACTTCCAGGCCCGCGAGGCGGCCAACCCGTACCACGACGCCGTGCCGGGCGTCGTGCAGACCGTGTTCGACGAGCTGGCCGCCAGGACGGGCCGCCAGTACCACCTCGTGGACTACGTCGGCGCGCCGGATGCGGAGCGCGTGATCGTGGTGCTGGGCTCCGCGGCGGGCGCGGTCGAGGAGACCGTGGACGCGCTGGTGGCGAAGGGCGAGAAGGTCGGCATGCTGGCCATCCGCCTGTTCAACCCGTTCCCGTCGGCCGAGCTGATCGCCGCGCTGCCCGAGACCGTCACATCGATCGCGGTCCTCGACCGGACCAAGGAGCCGGGCGCCGTCGGCGAGCCGCTCTACCTCGAGGTCGTGTCGGCCCTGGCCGAGGCGATGGACAGCGACAACCCGCCGTTCGCCGCCATGCCGCGCGTGACGGGCGGGCGCTACGGGCTCGCGTCCAAGGAGATGACCCCCTCGATGGTCAAGCCCGTCTACGACGAGCTGGCCACCGCCAAGCCGAAGCGCCACTTCACGCTGGGCATCTACGACGACGTCACGCACCTCTCGCTGCCGATCGACCACGACTTCAAGCACCGGCGCCCGGCCGGCGAGGTCCAGGCGCTGTTCTTCGGCCTCGGCTCGGACGGCACCGTGGGCGCCAACAAGAGCTCGGTCAAGATCATCGGCGAGGGGACCGACCTGTTCGCCCAGGGGTACTTCGAGTACGACTCCAAGAAGTCGGGCTCGATCACCGTCTCGCACCTGCGATTCGGGCCCAAGCCGATCAAGAGCACCTACCTTGTTGAGGCGGCCGACTTCGTCGCCTGCCACCAGTTCGGCCTCATCGGCAACAAGCGGATCCTCGCCCTGGCCAAGCCGGGCGCCACGCTGCTGCTCAACGCCCCGTATGGCCCCGACGAGGTCTGGGACCAGCTGCCGGCCTCGGTCCAACGCCAGATCGTGGACAAGGGCATCGACCTGTGGGTCATCGACGCGTTCGCCGTCGCGACCGAGGTCGGCATGGGCAACCGCATCAACACGGTGATGCAGCCCTGCTTCTTCTCGCTGTCGCGCGTGCTCCCGGCCGAGGAGGCGATCGCGCGCATCAAGGACTCGGTCAAGAAGACCTACGCCAAGCGCGGCGAGGCGGTGGTCCAGCGCAACTACGCCGCCATCGACGCCTCGCTCGCCCGGATGGCCCACGTCACGCCGGGCCCGGTCAAGACCGAATCCGAGCTGGTCCATCTGATCCCGGCCACGGCGCCTGCGTTCGTGCGCGACGTCACGGCCAGGCTGATCGCCGGCGACGGCGACCTCGTTCCCGTGAGCGCGCTGCCGGTGGACGGCACCTTCCCGAGCGCCACCACGCGCTTCGAGAAGCGGGCGATCGCCCCGACGATCCCCGTCTGGGACAGCTCGATCTGCATCGACTGCGGCAAGTGCGCCATGGTCTGCCCGCACGCGTCGATCCGGATGAAGGTCTACCCCGAGGCGCAGGCGGTGGACGGGCTCCCGAGCAAGGAGTTCAAGTCCCGCGACCTGCCCAACCATCTGATCACGATCCAGGTGTCCCCGGACGACTGCACCGGGTGCGGCGTGTGCGTGGACGTCTGCCCCGCGAAGAGCAAGACCGACGTCGGGCACAAGTCGATCAACATGGCCAGCTACCTCGACAACCGCGACGTCGAGCGCGGGCGCTGGGACAAGTTCGAGTCCATCGAGCCCCTCCCCCGCGATGCGATCGCGGTGGACACGGTCAAGGGCGCCGCGCGCCTGGAGCCGCTGTTCGAGTTCTCGGGTGCCTGCGCCGGCTGCGGCGAGACGCCGTACCTGCGCCTCGTGACCCAGCTGTTCGGCGACCGGATGGTCGTGGCCAACGCCACCGGCTGCTCGTCGATCTACGGCGCCAACCTGCCGACCACGCCGTGGGCGACCAACGCTGCCGGAGAGGGCCCGGCCTGGGCGAACAGCCTGTTCGAGGACAACGCAGAGTTCGGGCTCGGGATGCGGCTCGCTCTGGACAAGCAGCACGAGCAGGCTAGCGCGCTGGTCACCAGGCTCGCCCCGCAGATCGGCGAGACCCTCGCCAGCGAGATCGTTGGAGCGCCGCAGGCCACCGAGGCCGAGATCCGCGCCCAGCGCGCCCGCGTCGACCAGCTCCGCGGCATCCTCGCCGGGCTCGACTCCGAGGACGCCCGCTCCCTGGCCTCGCTCTCCGGCGACCTCGTCCGCAAGGGCGTGTGGATCATCGGCGGCGACGGCTGGGCCTACGACATCGGCTTCGGCGGGCTGGATCAGGTCCTGTCGTCGGGGCGCAACGTCAACATCCTGGTCCTCGACACCGAGGTCTACTCCAACACGGGCGGCCAGGCCAGCAAGTCCACCCCGCGCGGCGCGGTCGCCAAGTTCGCCGCCGCCGGCAAGAGCACGGGCAAGAAGGACCTGGGCGCCATCGCCCGCTCCTACGGCAACGTGTTCGTCGCCCAGATCGCGATGGGCGCCAACGACGCCCAGACGATCAAGGCCCTGCTCGAGGCGGACGCCTGGCCGGGGCCGAGCCTGATCATCGCGTACGCCACCTGCATCGCACACGGCATCGACATGAGCAAGTCGATGAGCCACCAGAAGGACGCGGTCAAGGCCGGCTACTGGCCGCTCTACCGCTACTCGCCGGTGGTCACCGACGACGACGGCATGCCGTTCAAGCTCGACTCCAGCAAGCCGTCGATCCCGATCAAGGAGTTCGTCTCCAGCGAGACGCGGTTCGCGATCCTCGAGCGGACCAACCCCGACAAGGCGGCTGAGCTCGCCGAGCTCATGCAGGCCGACGCCGACGAGAAGTGGCGCTACTACCAGCAGCTCGCTGGCATCCACCGCAACGTGCCGCACCTCCACTCGCCCAAGGACGACGACGTCGTCGTCGGCGAAGGCTGAAAGGGGTCGGGTCCATGGCTGTTGATATGCGCACCCGCTACCTCGGGCTCGACCTCCACAACCCGGTGGTCGCCTCGTCCTCCCCGTGGACGGGCGACCCGGCCGTGGTCAAGCGGCTCGAGGAGGCCGGGGTGGGCGCCGTCGTCCTGCCGTCGCTGTTCGAGGAGGAGATCCTCAACGAGGAGATCGAGCTCAACCGGTCCCTCGAGCAGGGCGACGAGCAGTTCGGCGAGGCGCTCTCCTACTTCCCCCAGATCGAGGACTACAAGGACACCGGCGACCGGTACCTGGCTCGCCTCGAGAAGACCAGGTCCCTGGTGGCGATCCCCGTGATCGCGAGCCTCAACGCCACGACGCTCGGCGGCTGGGTCCGCTATGCGCGCCTGATGCAGGACGCCGGCGCGAACGCGCTCGAGCTCAACCTGTACCACGTGGTGGCCGACCCCGCGATGAACGGGACCGACCGCGAGGCACGAGACCTGGAGTTGATCGCGGCGGTCCGAGCCGCGGTCTCCATCCCGCTCGCGGTCAAGCTCAGCCCGTACTACACCGCACTCGCGAACTTCGCGCACGGCGCCGTCAAGGCCGGCGCGAGCGGCCTCGTGCTGTTCAACCGGTTCTACCAGCCGGACCTCGACCTCGAGTCACTCGAGATCGTCAACAAGGTGTCGCTCTCGACGCCGGCCGAGCTGCGCCTGCCCCTGCGCTGGATCGCGATCCTGCGACCCCAGCTGGGCGAAGGCGTCGGGCTCGCCGCCACGTCCGGGATCCACACGGCGACCGACGCGGCGAAGGCACTGCTGGTCGGGGCCGACGTGGCGATGACGACGTCCGCGGTGCTCCAGCACGGCGTTGGGCGAGTCAAGGTGATCGCCGACGGGCTGGCCGCGTGGATGGCCGAGCACGAGTACGAGTCCGTGGCGCAGATGCGCGGCTCGGCCACGGCCGCTAACATCCTCGACCCCACCGCGTTCGAGCGGGCGAACTACATGACCGCGCTCCGCTCGTACAGCACGCCCGCCGACCTCGTCCGCTAGGCGCTCGCGGCCTAGGCGTCCAGGCGCCCCGCGACCTCGACGGCTCGTCGTGCGTCGCCCTGGGCGCCGGTCCGAGCGAGGATCCGCAGCTTCGCGAGCATCTGGGCCATCGGCGGGCCCATGTGGCCGGCAACGACTACGTCAACGTCGTGGTCGCGCAGGAAGGTCGCGACGCGCGCGTGGTGGCCGCCATCGGTGCCCACGTCGTGGAGCACGTCCCACGCGACCGGATGCTCGTCCCAGGCGGTGATGCGCCCGTCCTCGATCTTGGCTACGGCGACCCGGGCTGCCCGGCCCCAGCTGGGGTCAACCTGGCCATCGGGAGTGACTGGCACGCAAACGATCATGGCTTGGCCTCCTGGCGGCTGCGGTAGCGGACTATTCGACCACGGTCAGAGGACCGGCGCCGGCTCGAGGTCATTCGGCTCGGACCGGGCCACTACCAGCCCCTGCAGCACGAGGCCCGCGAGCACCAGGCCGACGCCCAGCCCCGCGAGCGGCGTGAGCGTCTCGCCCAGCACCACCACGCCCAGCAGCGTGGCGACGACCGGGTCCGTCAGCATGAGGGTGGCGGCCGGGCCGGGCGGCAAGCCGTGGATGCCCCGCGCGAGGACCACATTGGCCAGCGCCATGGTGGCGATCCCGAGGTAGCCCACGAGCGCGATGCCCGACGCCGACGCGACCCAGGCCAGCGGCTGGCCGAGGAGGAGCGGGGCGAGGAGCAGTCCGCCGAGGACGAAGCTGGCCGCCGGCACCTCGATTGCGGTCGCGTCGCGGTCGAGCTGGTGCTTGGCTGCGACCGTGTAGCAGGCACTGCACAACCCCGCGCCCAAGGCAGGCACCAGGCCGACAAGGTCACCGCCACCCTCCAGCCGTCCGACCGACCGAAGCGCGAGGCCCGCGACTGCGATGGCCGTTGCCACGAGCCAGCTGGGCGTCGGGCGGTGATGGAGCGCCACCCAACCGAGCAGCCCAGCGAAGACGGGCTCGCTGCCCACGGCGACCAGGGTGCCCAGGGCCACACCCACGCTGCTGACGGCGCCGAAGAAGCAAGGCTGGTACAGCGCGGCGGCGACGGCGGTGACCAGAATCTGGGGGCGACGCCAGAGCGCGGGCAGGCGCCGTCGGCTCGCGCCCAGCAGCGGCATCACGGCGAGGAGCGCGAGCGCGCCCACCTGGATCCGCAGGATGCCGACGGCGATCGGCGCGGCGCTCGTCGGGCCCAGCGACTGGGCGGTGCCGGCCGTGCCGAACAGGACGCCCGCTACCACGACGAGCAGGATCGACGCTCGGATGCCGGTCATCGGATGGGCCACCCGCCCGTCTTGGCTTCGGCGCGCGGCGACACCCCGGTGTCGTCCGCCGCCCTGGGATCGCCCGCCCAGGCATCGCCGTGCTCCCCGGAGGTTCGCGCCGGGCCCCCGAGGCGGAACGTCTCCGCGCCGTCGGAGAATCTGGCCCCCTCGGACATCGACGGGATCGACATCGCGCGCAGGTCGCCCACCGTTGCCGCGGACGTGCCGATCGGGATCCGGCCGGGGCAGAGCCCCGCGCGCTGGTACGCCTCGACGATGTCGAACTCGGGGTGCGGCTCGGCCCTGTGCCCGCTCGCGGGGTGTGGGGCGAGGTCGGTCATCGGCGGCTCCGTGCGGCTGGGTCGGCACTAGAGTTGCATGCCCGTCGGGGTCCGTGAGGGGCCAGGTCTTCAGTCGCGACGAGACCCGCAGGATGCGTCCTCAGGACGCGGCCAGGACCTCGAGTACGGGTGCGAAGCGCTCCAGCGCCTGCTGGGTGAGCGCGGGAAGCGGGCTCGGGTCGTCATCGGTCCCCACGTAGACGGCAACGTGGACGAGGCCGGCCGCGCCCATCGCGCGGAGCGTCGCGGCCAGCTCTGCAGGGGAGCCCGAGAGCCAGCCAGGCCGATCGGCCCCACGCCCATTCGCCGCAAGTGCGATCCGGGCCCAGCCTGTCAGCCCGAGCGTCGAAGGGTCACGCCCGACACGCGCACACGCCGCAGCCGCGGCCCCCGCGGCGGCCACGACGTCGGCAGCGCTCGCGAGCGCGGTGTTGACGTTGACCGCGTCGCCCCAACGCGCGGCCACGTCCATCGTCCGATCGCCCTTGGCGGCCAGCCACAGCGGCAGGCCGGCAGGCCGGGGCCCGCGAGGCTCGAGCGTCGCGCCATCGGTTCGGACGTGCTCGCCGGCGAACGTGACCGTCTCGCCGTGGAGCAGGCGGGCCACCACCTCGGCCGATTCAGCATACCGGCCAACAGGCCGTGCCGCCTCGAAGCCGAACATGCGCCAGCTCGTGTCCCCGTCCGGGACGCCGCTGCCGAGGCCCAGGACGAGGCGCCCACCGCTGACCTCGTCGAGCGTCTCCGCCATGCGCGCGAGGAGCGCTGGGTTGCGGAACCCCGCGCAGGCCACGAGGGGGCCGATGCCGACCCGGCTTGTCGCCTCGGCGGTCGCGGTGAGGATGGTCCAGCACTCGCGGAAGCCGACGGACCGACCGGACGGCAGGACGCGGACGAGGTGGTCGGGCACCCAGAGCATCTCCACGCCGAGGCCCTCGGCGTCGCGGGCCAGCGACCGCATCTCCGGCCAGGTGGCGTTGGTCCGGTCGGCCCGCGGCCAGGTGGGGAGGCTGAGGCCAATGCCGGGCCGGCTGGCTGGGGTGCTCATCCCGCACATCGTAAGGTTGTCGGCGAGGGCGCGGCGGCGTCGGGGACGGCCCGGAGAGCCCACCAGATCGGCGGCAGAGCCAGTAGGATCGAAGCGTGCTGTTCCGCGCCGATCCCTGGCTCCACGTCATCGCGGGGTGCATGTCGTCGGGCAAGACCGACGAGCTGCTCCGCCTGCTCCGCCGTGCCGAGATCGCGCGCCGGCGGATCCTGCTCGTCCGACCCGACGTGGACGACCGCACGCCGGCCGAGTACGCGGAGAGCCGCAGCCACGCCCGCTACCCGTCCACGCCCGTGCCCAAGGACGAGCCCGTCGCGATCCTGTCGCTGGCCCGCGAGCGCGACGTGGACCTGATCGGGATCGAGGAGGCCCAGTTCTTCGACCACAGCCTCGTCCGGGCCGTGGAGACGCTGCGCCAGAGCGGCCGCCACGTGATCGCCAGCGGGCTCAACACGGACTTCGCCGGGCGCCCCTTCGGCCCGATGCCCAACCTGCTCGCGCTCGCCGACGAGATCACGATGCTGTCCGCCATCTGCGTCGTGTGCGGCGAGACCGCGACCCGGACGCAGCGCCTGGTCGGCGGCCGGCCGGCGGCTATCGACGACCCGCTCATCGTCATCGGCGGGTTCGAGGCGCCGGCGATCGAGACTTACGAGGCGCGCTGCCTGCGGCACCACGAGGTCGCGCCCGCCAGATCGGCGCGCGGGGTCGTCGTGGACGAGGGGTGACGCTCGCCCTGAGCCCTGGCTGCGTCGAGCTTCAGCTCCCCCGCAGCTCCCCGCCAGCGCCACGCTCCGATCGGCTCGCCGCGCGCCCGTGCCCAGCCACTTCTCCACAAGTTGTCCACGCACGCGTGGAATCGTGGACAACTTGTCGGGGTTCTCCCCGATATTCGTGGACAAGCCCATTGGAGCCGGGGGTGGCTGCCGCGTATGGTTCGTCTTGCCCGAAGGGGCCAGTGACACCGACACCGGACCGGTGAGCAATCAACGGACCGGGTCTCTGGAACCTCCGCCACGGTGGCCGCAAGGTCGTTGAGGTGGACGGAGCCGGAGCCGCTGCGACGAGGCCGAGCTTGCTCGGGTGCGTTGTGGGCGAGGCGGTGCGCATGGTTCCTTCGGGCGCTTTGCTGTGCCCGGGAGGTCCTTCCGCCGCGCTCACCCCTCCCATCGACCCGCCCGAGGTCCCATCGACCCGCCCGAGGCCTCACACTGCCCACCACGATGGCGAAGCGTTCCGCGGGCCTGCTCCTCTTCCGCCGATCGGAGGATTCGGTCGAGGTCCTGATCGGCCACCCCGGCGGCCCGATCTGGGCCCGCCGCGACACCGCGGCCTGGTCTATCCCCAAGGGCGCCCCACTCGACCACGAGGCGGAGATCGACGCCGCCCGCCGCGAGTTCGAGGAGGAGACCGGGCAGCGGCCCCCGGACGGCACCCCGATCGACCTGGGCGAGGTCCGGATGCGGTCCGGCAAGGTGGTCCGGGCGTGGGCGTACGAAGGCGACATGGACCCGAGCCAGCTGCAGAGCCTCGAGGCCGTGGTCGAGTGGCCCCCCAAGACAGGCCAGACCATTGTGGTGCCGGAGATCGACCGCGTGGTGTGGGCGCGCCCAGCCGAGGCGCGCCGGCGGCTCAACCCCGCGCAGGCCGAGTTCGTGGACCGGCTGCTGGCGGCGCTCGCCCGCAGCTGAGGGCACTCGTTGGCGAGACGCAGCCCGAGCCCGCGCGCGACCCGCGCGGCGCCCGGCCTGCGAAGGGCGCTACTCTCAACCCATGGGCACCTCCCAGGCCGACACTGGCCGCGTGGACGTCGCGATCATCGGGGCCGGCATCGTCGGGCTTGCCACAGCGCTGCGGCTGCTCGAGCGCCGCCCTGACCTGCGGCTTGTTGTGCTCGAGCGCGAGGCCGAGGTGGCCGCCCACCAGTCGGGCCACAACTCGGGCGTGGTCCACGCTGGCCTGTACTACGCGCCCGGGTCGCAGAAGGCGCTCCTGTGCCGCGAGGGCAAGGGGTTGGTGGAGCGCTACTGCGAGGCCCACGGGATCCCGATCGCGTGGCCGGGCAAGCTCGTGGTCGCCCTCGACGAGAGCGAGTTGGCCGGCCTCGCCGCCCTCAGGGAACGCGGGCTCGCGAACGGTGTGGACGGCCTCGAGGAGGTGGGCCCGGAGCGCATGCGCGAGATCGAGCCGCACATTCGCGGGGTCCGGGCACTGTGGAGCCCGCGCACGGGCATCACCGACTTCACGCTCGTCACTCGGGCGTTCGCCGACGATCTGCGTGCGGGCGGCGCCGAGATCGAGCTGGCGCGACCGGTGACCGCCATCGAGCGTCGGACCGACGCGCTGGTGCTGACCACGCCGCGGGGCCCCGTCCGGGCGAGGAGCGTCATCGCCTGCGCCGGGCTGTGGGCCGATCGCGTTGCCGCGCTCACGGGCGATCGGACGGAGGACTCGCCGCGGATCGTCCCCTTCCGGGGCGACTACTACACGCTCAGCCCCGAAGCGGGGCGCCTGGTCAACGGGCTCGTCTACCCCGTCCCCGACCCCCGCTTCCCGTTCCTCGGCGTCCACCTCACCCGACGCGTCGACGGGCGGGTGTGGGCCGGGCCGAACGCGGTGCTGGCCTTCCGGCGGACCGGGTACCGCCGCCGCGACGTCTCGATCCGCGACCTCGGTGAGGCGATCGCGAACCCCGGCTTCCGCTCGCTTGCCCGCCGCTTCTGGCGCACGGGCGCGGCAGAGATGTGGCGCGACTGGTCCAAGGGCGCCTTCGTCCGCGAGGTGCAGCGCTTCCTGCCCGAGCTGCGCGGTGACCAGGTGACGTTCGGCCCCTCCGGCGTCCGGGCGCAGGCGCTGGGGCGTGACGGCACCCTCGTGGACGACTTCGACCTCGCTGGCGCGGACCGGGTCCTCCACGTCCGCAACGCACCGTCTCCGGCAGCCACCTCGTCGCTTGCGATCGGCGACCGGCTGGCAGCGGAGGCGATCGGCCGCTTCGGGCTGTAGGCGGCCGCTCCGCGCGTTACCGTAGCGGCGCCGGACGGCAGATCGGCTGCAGGGAGGTGCGCGCCATGTTCAGCGAGTTCAAGACGTTCCTTACCAAGACCAACGCCCTGGCGCTGGCGATCGGCGTGGTCATCGGCACCGCCCTCGGCAACGTCGTGACCTCGCTGGTCAAGGACATCATCATGCCGCCCATCGGGCTGCTCCTGGGCAATGTGGACTTCAGCAC
>JAJZRG010000018.1 GCA_021802825.1 Chloroflexota bacterium | reverse complement strand
AGGCGCTCACCCTCGCGATCGTCGAGCCGGACGCCGAGCCGGCGCACCCTCGGGCCCCGACGAGCCGGCGGGCCCGCTCCGAGTGACGCGGGCAGCCCTGCCAGACGCGCCTATTCGCGCGGCCTCTTATTCTTCGGCTTCCTGGCCGGTGTCGGGACCGACCTCATCCTCGTTGCCGCGGGCGCGTGACGGGGCGCTGCGCGGAACGACCCGTTCTGGTCGTCCCGCCGGAGCGACTCAAGCCGTCGTGTCGACTGATGGAGCTGGCCAACGATCTGGAGGCGTCCAAGGCTGCCGCCTCCCAACAGTTCTTACGTGGATACTCCCCTTCTCCTATGAGTCATCGGGATTCCGAGAGCCCTCGGGCGAGGTGACGGTCGGCGTTTTCGTCCACTCGCTGGGCAGTCGATACCCGACCTGGATGATCACAACGGCCACCATCGATGGCACCGCCGGTTGTGCCGCGCCATGCAGGCGCGGGTAGACCCACCGGACGTAGTTGGCCGGGATACCGGGGGCTTCAGTCTTTGGCGAATCATCCAGCACGGCCAGGATCGACACAGGGGAGTCGGTCGCGCTGCCGTATTGGGTTGGCTGCCCAACCAGTCTTTCCGCGTCTGCGATGTCCACGGGCTCGTGCATCACCTTCAGCTCCTCGTTGACCCGGCGAAGCACGAGGTCTATGACGCCTCCGCCAAGCCGCGAACCCTCCCCGATGTCGCGGCCGATCCGGAGATCCTGCGCAAAGGCCAGCTTCAGCTTCCGCTGGAAGGTGCGCTCGTCGATGCCCACGAGATCGTCGCGCTCCAGGGCGAGCGAGGCGAACGCGAGCGTCGCGTCGAGCAGCGCCACGAAGTCCTTTCGGTCCTTGGTCGGAAGCGTTGGGATCCGGGCGCTGAGCTCGCCGAGCATCTCGACGATCTTCTGGGCAACGAACGGTTGTCCGGTCGCCAATCCGGGATCGAGCGTGGTTACCCGGAGTTGCCGATGCCCGACCACGCGGGCCGGCTCATCCATCCCTGCCCCGACGAAGCGTGCCGTGGCCGTGAGCTCCGCTGGGTGGTCAATGCCGATCTCGGCGTGCGAGACCATGTAAGTCTCGCTCCGTGGACTGCCTCTCGGGATCGCGATCGGACTCACAGAGAGGACCGCGCTCGGGACTCCCTCGAGGGCGATCTCGATTCGTTCGGCTCCCGCGGGCCACGCGTCGACCTGGGCTGTCGCACCCAGTCGGTAGACGCGATTCGATTCGACGGCCAGCGGCCACGCCACCGCCCGTTCGTCCAGGTCGAAGCGCAGGTGAACGACAGGGCGCGGAGCCTCCGTCGGATCCTCGGAGGGGGCCCATCGCTCGGGACGCTCGAACAGGGTGGTCACCGGCGACGAAACGGCCGTCCGTCGCAGGGCAGCGGCGGCGCGCGGTGGATCTTCGAACGAGCCGAGGGCTGCGAGGATTGCGAGCGCCTCCCGGAGCCCCGGACTCCAAGCATCAATTGGTGTCGTCGCCAACGTCTGCTCGGCCAGATACCGCGCTGAGGCGCGGAAGCGTTCGGCTTCGGGCTCGGCGTCCGCGACGGCCTGTTCCCAGCGCTGCGCCCGATCGAGGGCTCGAAGAGCACCGCCCATTGCCCACCCCGCAGTGCCCGCCTCGCGCGCTTCGGCTAGGTCGTCCGCCAATTCGTTGAACTCGACGACGCGGCCACGCGCAACGGCAGCAAGTCGCTCGTCGATGTCGCGGCGCAGTCCGAAGAGCGACCCGAGGGATCGACCGTCCCTGGAGAGGTGAATCTCATCCATCGTCAGATGAGTCCGCTGCCGCAAGGGCTGCCGCCTCGTCGAGGAGACGCCTCATCTGGGCTGGATCATCGGCGGCCGCGTTGACGCGGTGGCTGTAGGTGATCAGCCGAGCCAGCCGCCGGCGAGGGCCGCTCTCGCGGGTATCCGGCGTGCCATCGACGACGGCCTGGGCCAGGTTCGCCGCCCGCTCATGTTGACCGCGCCGACCGAACAGGTCAGCGATCGCCCACGTCCACGTGCTACGAAAGTCCACGTTCCGCAACGCAGCGGCCTCGAGAGCATCCCAGTTCGTCTCGAGCCAGGCTGGCGGCGCTTCCGCCAGAAGTCCAAGCAGGTCCTCCTTCTTCCGCTCGTGGACGCCGAACCATTCACCTCCGCGGTCGTCGGGCTCGAGAGCGCGGATCACCGCCGCCACCCACTCCGGTCCCGTGCGGAGCCGCTGCAGGTGTTCCAGCGCGTCCGCGGCCTCAGAGCTGGGCATCTCGTTGACGATCCTGAGCGCAAGCTCCTTGACCCGCGGCTCGTAGTCCTGGTGCTCAGACAGCTCGAGTGCCATTGAGAGGGCTCGCTCGACGTCGTCTGAGCGGAGGGCCTCGCGCTTGTAGGCGAACGCGAAGCCGACGAGCACGTTGACGAGATCGAGGCGCTCCGCCGGTTCGACCTCAACGTGGCGAAGGGCACGGATCGCAGAGATCCGCACCCAAAGGCGGTCGGTGTTGAGGAGGTTGCTCACGATCAGACGCTGGATGGGTGCGGGGATGGTGATCCGTTGGCCAGCCTTCGCGAGAGCTCCGAGTGCCGCCGCCCGTTCGAGCGTTTCGCCGCCCGTGAGCACCTGCGTCAGCAACGGCTCTGCCCTGACCACGTCCTGGTCGGATCGCATCACGGCGAGCGCGTCGAGGAGTGACTCCCTGTCGTCGCCGCCGAGAGCGGCGGCCCCACTGAGCGCGAAGAGGGGCTCGATTGCGTCGACGTATGCGCCGAAGTCTTGCTTCGCCTTCCCTTCTACGGCTTCCTCGACGTTCCGGGCGATGCCACGGATTCGGATCTTCTCGTTGTCCCACTCGAGGAATGCCAGCATCGGTGACGGGTCGGGCGGCCGACGACCCTCTACTTCCCTGACCTTGCCCTTCCAGAAACGAAGAAGGTCGATCACGTCACCAAGCGGCACGCCGATAGTTGGCCCACGATCGTCTGTCAGGTGTGAGAGGGTTTCGGACACCTCCGCGAGGAGGCCCGGTGGGCGGTCCTCGCGCAAGACCGCGACCGCGCGTTGCTCGATGAGGGCGATCGTCGCGTCTGGCACCGGCCCCCTAAACCGCGACGGGCCGGCGTGCCAGTAGCACTTCCATAGAGCTCGGCCTTCCCGCTCGCCCGTGCCTGCCATCCGGGCTGCGATCGCCTGATCGGTCGCCGGATCGGCGATCAAGACATCCGCAACGACGTCTGCGGCCGTCGATGCAGCGAACGGGTCACCGTGGTAGCGGCTGCTATCAGGTATCTGGACGCAGTCGAGCAGCGCAGCGAGGAGCGCCTGGCCGGCTGAACGACGAGCGCGTACAAGGTGCCGAGCGGCGTGCGCTCCCACCGTGCGAGCGGCGGCTTCGTCATGCCGGAGCACGAGTCCAAGCGCATCAACGGCACCCGTCCGGTCCACGTCGAAGAACCGCAGGAGGGCCGCGGGCTTGCCGCCCGTCCAGTGTCCGCCGTGGAAACTGAACGTCCCGGCAGCCAGCTGGATGATGCCGAGCCGGATTGGCTGATCTGCCGGGATGTCGGTCGCGTGCGCCGCGATCACATCGCCGCCGGCAGCCGCCGCTGTCCGGTTCGCGACGGCGGCGAAGGCGAGTGGCAACACGATCTCCACGGCGGGTCGGCCGGAGAGCTCGAATACCTTGAACACCACCTCAAGAAGGACGCCGCGCTTGATCGCGATTGCTTCGCGGGCTAGGTGCTCGAGCAGCTGGTCGGGGAAGTCCTGGGGCGAGAGCTCGGCGTTCTTGAGGAGCAGGCTCTCTGCCTCGGTATCGGCGCTCTCGGCATCGATGTGATCTACGAGGTCAAGGATCGCCTGCACGCTCGGATCTGGCGCTCCGATGAGGAAGCGGCGACGTCGGGCACGCTCGACCCGTTGCTCGGCCTCGATTCGTCGTTGCTCGTCGGCCTGCCGAACCGCGTCGTTTCGCTCGGCGATGACCGTGTCAGCCCATGTGCTCAGGTTCGGGGTCCTTCCCGTCGGTTTGTGATGCGGACAACCGATGCAGTTCGCCTCATAGAAGCCGACCGCCGTGTGCTTGAGCACCATGCCGTAGGCGCGGGGGTGGGTCGCGTGGTCGCATCGGAGACTGCCGCCGCTGATCGGCAGGTTGGTCATCTGCTCGATAATCCCGACGCCCATCGGCCCACGATCGAGGCCGATGTTCTCGCACCAGGCCTCCGCGAGCTTCAGGATCTCGAGGTTCTCCAGACCAATCGCGGTCGCGTGATCGATGTCGTGCTGGATGTCGTCTTGGTCCACAGCTGGGGCTCAGTGTCCCTTCACGTCGATGTCCGTCGCCGGTTGAAGGGTCCAGTCGGGTCTAATCTCGCGTCACCCATCGAAAGGATAGGTCTGGCGCCGGCCCGCACCACGCCGCCCGTGCCAAAGAACGTGACAAGTCGACCTATGGACCACGCGGGGGCTGTGTCGGGCAACGTGGCACTGTCATGGTCGAGGGTGGGCAGCGCACTCGGCAGCTAGTATCGCGACGGGAGGAACCATGTGAGCCAGAAGAGCGACATCGAGTGGACTGACGCCACGTGGAACCCTGTGTCGGGTTGCTCGAAGGTCAGCCCCGGCTGTGCCCATTGCTACGCCGAGCGGCTCTCGCTGCGCTTCGGACACTCGATGCTGCCTTGGACGCCGGCCAACGCGGCCGAGAACGTCGTTCTGCACGAAGGTCGGCTCCTGGTCCCGGTGAGCTGGCGCGAACCACGAATGATCTTCGTCAATTCGATGAGCGACTTGTTCCATGAGCTCGTGCCCGACGAGTTCATCGCCCGGGTCTTCGAGACCATGCGGGTAGCCCGCCATCACACGTACCAGATCCTGACCAAGCGCCCCGAGCGCATGCGAGATTGGTTCAGGACGGACGCTGGGCGGCCTTGGGCGGCGGAGCCGTTGCCGAACGTCTGGCTCGGCACCTCGATCGAGCTCAACCGTTGGGTGCACCGCGCCGTCGCCTTGCGCGAAACCCCAGCGGCCATCCGCTTCATCAGCGCCGAACCGCTTCTGGGGCCGCTGCCCGATCTCGACCTTGCGGCCATCGACTGGCTCATCGTCGGCGGTGAGTCGGGTTCGAACCACCGGCCGATGGACCTCGAGTGGGCCCGTGACATCCGGGACCGCTGCCAGGCCGCGGGCACCTCGTTCTTCTTCAAGCAGCTCGGCACCACTCTCGCGAAGGCAGCGAACAGCCGCGATCGCAAGGGCGTCCATCCCGACGATTGGCCGGCGGACCTTCGATTGCGCCAGATGCCGTCGGGTTCTCGAGGCTGACGCGCTGGCGGTCAGAGGTCGCGGCACCTACGACTTGAAGCGGAGCACAGTCCCCGGCGGATAGGTGCACGCCCGACGCTTCGGGTTCGCCGGATGCGAGGCTTCGAGCCGGCCGGCGCGTTCCGCAACCGCGAGGGTCTTCTTCTTGAGGTGCATCTCGGCCGCGAACGGCGTCTCGACCGTCGTGAAGGTCTCCGCCTGTCGGATGGTGAAGCGCTCCGTGCCGAAGTGGTTCCGAAGCGCAGCCTCGAGAAGGCTGAAGTCCGGACTTGCCGAGAACAGCATCAGTTGGTCGGGATTGGCTGCGTAGGCGAAGCCCGATCCCGCAACGGGGTCGACCCGCCACATGGCCTGCTTCATCTTCTCCAGGCCAACCACGCTGCCGGTGCCGAAGTACAGCGTGTAGCCCGCCCAGCCGCGGCCCGGCGCGGCATCGATTTCGAACGGCGCCGCGAATCCGGCCGCTCGGCGGACCCGCTCGAGGAAGAGGCCGTGAAGTATCCGCGCGGCCGCCTTGCCCTTCTCTGCCCTGGCTGCCTGCCAGGACGAGTCGCCGAACAGGTTGTTGAGGGCGGGCTCGATCGACACCTCGCTGATGAAGCGGGTGATGTGCGGCCACGGGACGTAGATCAGGACCTCGGACTTCTCGAACTGCAGGATGCGGCTCGAGAGCTGCAGCCCATGGCCGGTATAGCCGAACGGATCGATGAAGGCGAAGGTCGGTGCCAGCCCGGACGTGGCCGGGATGGCATCGAGAATGTCTCCCATCACCACGTCGAACGACCCTTCATGCACGGGTTCGAGGTGGACGTTGGCCGGCAGCGTCAGCTGCGCGAGCTCGTTCTGCAGGTAGACGACTCGATCGTGTCGCTCCTCGATGAAGTCGAAGTAGACCTGGGCGGCCTCCATCCTGGGCGTCTTGTTCTTGTGCCCGACGAAGGCGTCGATCATCAGAAGCGGGCTGCCGGGCTCGCCGCCCTCGTACCTTCCCGGTCCGGCGAAGCCATCGATGACGTTGATGGCCCGACTTGTGCTGGCGATGATCGGGAACCAGGCGTGGAGGTAGCCGACGAGCAGGTGGTGCTTCGCCCGCGTGTGTTCGGTGTACTGCCAGAGCGTTGGGTCCGTTTTCGACATGAGGGCTCGCTTCCCCCAAACGACAGCCGCAGCGGAACGCCAGCCCCAATGCGGCGCACTGGGCGGATTGTACGAAGGGTGTCGGGGCGGGAAGACAGCCTGGCGACTGTTCGACTCTGAAGTGAAGGCACCCTCCCTCGATCCCGAGGGCGATCTTCGGGACAGAACGAACCCTGAATCCAGGCGGAGGCGAGTCACCGGTCTTTTGGATCGCGGCCGCTTCTTCGAAGGGTGACGCTCCCCGCGCTCCTGTTCAACGCGACGGTTGTCCGCCTGCTCGGCCTCCCAATGGTATGGCGCCGAGATGAACATCGCAGCCGTCCCTGCCATCGTGCAGCCTTTTGACGGCCTTCGACCATGAGCATTGCTACTATATGTAGCGTCCAACCCTAGGCAGACCGCTACATGCAGTACCAGAGCGCCGGTCGGCGTCCCATCAAAGGGATTGACAAGGCAAATGGAAGGGCTACGCTGCCGGCAGCGGCCGTTCGCGAACCGGACGAGGAGACGAATGCATGGCGAGCCACAAGCCGGGCGCCAAGGCCCCGGCCGCAGGCATCTACAAGGCGTCGCCCGGGGGGATGGAGATCGTGCTCAAGAAGGGCGACCGGTGCCCGCCGACCACGGCCGGCGGGCACTGGGTCGAGAAGCAGGTGATCGGCAGGAAGCCGAAGAGATGAGGTAGCGGTCAGATGGCAACCAGCAAGAAGGCCGCGAAGGCGGCCTCCAAGGTCCTCCGGGATGGCCGGTTCAGCAGAACCTCGAAGAGCGCGGCGGGCTCGGCGCTCTCGCAGAAGAAGGCGAAGTGAGGCCGACGCCATGACTCTTCGAAAGGCGATGTTCCTGCTGATGCTGGTGATGGCGGCGTCGGCGTGGTTGACGTACCTCGACCGACCGACGCAAGGGAACCTGCGGCGAGCTATCCGCAACACCTTCCCGCTGCTGTAGGGCCTCGCGTGGCACCCGACCCCGAGAGCGCCAAGGCAGCCGTCGAGACGCTGCGCGCCGAGCTCGAGCTGGTCAACGGGTCGCTCGAGAGCATCGACCGCAAGGCCGCGCTGGTGCCCGCGACCCTCGGCATAGTGGCTGGCATCTTCATCGCTCCCGGCGGTACGTTCACCGTCGCGGAGTCAGCCAGCCTCCTCGTTGCCATCGCGACCGGCATCGTGGCCGTCTTCTGCGCGTTGCGCGTCATATGGGCGCGGCGGGTGAGCGTCGGCCCCGACGCGAAGACGACGGCAAACGGCACTCACTATGGGCCTGCCGACTTCAACAACGCGGTCGCCGGATCGCTCGCCTTGTCGGTGGATAAGCTGTCCGCGGTTGCCATCTGGAAGAGCACGCGCCTCAATGTCGCGTTCTGGTTCGCAGGGACGACGATCCTACTCCTGGCGGTCGCCCGATTGGTCGGAGGCATGTGGAAATGAGCGAAGAGCAGCCGGCACCACAGCCGGCCCCGTCGGATGTGCCTCAGCAGTCTGCGCCCCAACCTGCGCCAACTCAGGCACCGCCATCGGACTTCGGCACCCAGGACTCGATGGCTGGGACACCTCCCGTCAACTTCGGAGAGCAGGTCATCTCGAAGGGCGGCCTGCCGGCTAACCTCGAGACCCGCATTGAGAAGATCGACCGGGGCCAATGATGCGGAAGCACCGTCACCGGGCACGCCGGTAACGCTCGCGATCATCGAACACAAGCGGAGCCTCGGCCACGCCGTTCGGCGTCGGGTGCGCGGTCGCATCGCTGGAGAGCCGCCCGGTGCGCGAGGATGCGAGCCAATGGCGGCTCATGCTCGGATGGGCCATGAGGTCAGGCATTCGGGCTAGCTCGGCTCGACCGACCGACCTACTGTTAGCGCGCGAGGCCACGCTTGATCCCGGACGCCACGATGACCACCCCACACGCGCTGCAGCCCGTCTACGCCACACCGAGGCCCAACTTCCCGATAACGCTCCATCGAGGCCGCATCGCCCTCGAGGACAAGACGCGAAGCAGACGCGGCCCGGGTCGCATCCGCATGGCGCTATCCGCCGACACGCGGATCGACTTCCGGTTGACGGCGCCGGGCGCGCCAGTCGCCCCCGACCAATGGTCCGACGAGTGGGACGCGGTCTTCCTGCCGGCCCTCGAAGAGGGGCTGTTGCCGATCCGCCAGGCGAAGACCGAGGCGGCGATCGCCGAGGAGCGTCGGTTGCTCTACGTCGGGGTCACGCGCGCTCGACGGTATCTCGCCCTGTCGTGGGCCCAGCGACGGGTAGGACCAAGCGGTAAGGAGGCGCGCCGCGATCGATCGCGCTTCCTGGTCGCTCTCGATCGGCCAGCGCGGCCACTGCGCCAGGTCGTGGCGTCGTCCGAGGTGGTTGCCACGGGCTCGGACACCGATGTCAACCGGCGGCTGCTCGAGGGGCTGCAACTGTGGCGCCGCGACCGGGCCAGGACCGACGCCGTGCCCGCGTACGTGATCGCCCACGACGCCACGCTGGCCGCGATCGCCGAGGCCCGTCCCCGCTCGATCCCGGCTCTCCGACGTGTCCGCGGCATGGGTCCAGCCAAGCTCGAGCGTTACGGCGATGAGATCCTCGCCAGCGTCGCCCGACTCGGCTGATCCGGTGGCGGCGCCCTCGGTGGCTTCGACGCCCGGGCGGCCACGCACCGGTTTGAGGACGGTCAGTCGAAGCGCGTGTCACCGCTGCTATCGCTGCTGCCGCGACGCTCACCAACGTCGCCGGGCAGGCCGTCCCGCGGAGCCGCGAGGCTAGGCCGCGCCGTTGACAGGGGCGTGCGCGCAACAGGCTTGACGGCCCTACCTACGGGTTGCGCGCGGGGCGGAACCGCGAGAGCTTGGCGAAGGGCGACTCTGCCGGCCCTGCATCGCCGACGACTGCGGCGGGGACGTCCGCGACTGTCGCCGCGATGCGGCTCCGGACCCGGTCGACGGAGGTGACGACGACCTCGAGCGTCGAGCCGACGCCCATGGAGTTGACGAAGGCCTCCTCGAGGGGCCCGTGGAGCGGGACCCAGGCGGGCTCGCCGCCCGGCAGCCTGACCCAGGCCTCGCGGTCGCGAACGCCCGTGATCTCGCCGGCCACGCGGTCGCCAGCCGCGTACCCGGCGGCGTTGAACGGGCGGCACGTCAGGTCGATCTGGTCCCGCTTGCGGTCGATCCGGGTGACGCGCGCCGAGACGAGGTCTCCGGTGCGGACCGGGGTCGGCGGACGATCTCCGTTCCGCATGTAGCCGACCTGCCCGTTGACGGTCGCGAAGACGACCTCCGCGGCGTAGGTCACGCGCGCCTGGACGGGGTCGCCGGGCTTGAGCGACCCGGGGTCGAACGGGGCGACCGAGAGCCGGATCTTCCGCAGGACGGGGTTGATCGAGACCACCTTGCCCGTGATCTCCTCGCCCGTGCGCCAGCTCGCGGCGGGCCGGTCGGCGGGCAGGCGCTGCTCGTCGACGATGAGCTCGTGGCCGCGGGCCGAGACCCGCAGCCCGGCGCCGACCACCTTGCTGACGCGCCCGGTCAGGGTCTCGCCCAGCCGGAAGGCCGAGGGGTCGAAGACGCGGGCGTCGAACCGGACCTTCTCGCCGATCGCGGTGATCCTCGCGGTCAGCGTGTCGCCGGGCTTGTACGAGGATATGGGCTCCGGGAGGCGGTCCTCGTAGATCGTCCCGTCCCACTCCTCGGTGGACACCGCGAGCGAGCTCGGCCGCACCTCGATCACGGTAACAGTGAAGTCGCGCTGGAAGACGCTGACCTCGCCGCCGGCGCTCGGCTGCCGGCCCTGCTGCGCGGGCAGATGGTAGCCGACCAGGACCGAGGTCTCCCCGGCGACGGCCTCGAGGCGGAGACCCCGCGCGGCGCAGGCGCGGGCGGTGTCGCGGGTGCCGCCAAGGTCGACCCGGAACGTGCCGTCCGGCGTCGTCCGGCCCGCGCCGGCAAGGAGCAGCCGGTCGCCTTCCGCGTCCTCGAGGAGCACCCGCACCGCGACGTCGCCACGGCCGACCGATAGGAGCAGGGCCGGGATGGTCTCCCCGAGGTCCTCCGGCGCGAAGGCGAGGACCCGGCTCCCCATCTCCGGGACCACCGCGCCGCCGCGGAACGCCCACCGGATGCGAGGGATGCTGATCAGGAGGCCGGTCTTGGCGTCGTGGTCGCGCGAGTAGACCCACGCCTCGCCGTGCGTCTCGCCCGCGAGGAACACGACCGCATACGGCTCGCCCGGGGCCCGGCCGGGGAACCGGAGGGACCGGTCGCTCGACCAGACCTCGACCTTGACTTCGCCGACCTCGGGGCCGACCGGGGCGGCAGGGCTGCCGACGGACAGGCCGGGAACGAGCACGAACGAGGCGCGGAAGTCCGAGCCCAGCGGCCCGGTCGCACTCACGTCCCACGGCCCCATCGGCGCCGCGCCAGCGAGCTCGGCGAGGTCGACGGTCGCCGGTAGGTCGCCCACGGTCTCGGTACGAGAGAACGACTCGCTGGGACCGGACAGCCTAACCAGCCAGGTGGCGCGGGGCGGCAGCACGATGGTGGGCAGCGAGGCGCGGACCTCCAGGCCTTCCCGGCTGTGGACGTCCGCCATCGCGCCCGTCGAGAACTGCGGGCGGCCCGAGCCGGCGCGCAGAACCTGGACGCGGCCGATCTCGGCGCCGCCCTCGAGGGCGCACAGCACGGCCACCGTCGAGAGGTCGAGCCTGACGGCCTGGTGCTTGGACCAGGGGCCGTGGAACGTCTTGGTCTCGCCGCTGAGCGGGCGGTAGCCTTCCGCCTCGAGCGAGGCGAGCGCGACGCCCTTGCGGGTGACTATCCAGGCCGCGTCTGCCCTGACCCCCTCGACGTCTGACAGGTAGTCCCGGCCGTCGTCGAAGCACAGCATCTGGTTCCCGCCGAAGCACTCGTACGTGCGCTCCAGGATTGCCTCGCCGCCGCGGCGGGCTGTGACTGACCATTCGTCCGCCGGAAACAGCGGGAGCGGGGTGAGGTCGCGCCGAGGGTAGCCGCGCTCGGACTGGGCGGCCCCGGATCCGTCCTCGATGCTCCACGTCAGGCCCTCTCCGTCCTCCCGCACGAGCTGCGGGAGGCGGAGGACAGGGCCCTCGTCGCCCCACGGGTCGAGCTCGATCGAGGGCCGCGGCAGTGTCCGGCGAGCGGCGGGCACGAGCGCCTCGGGGACCGCCAGGTACGCCTTGACGAGGTGCCGCGGGACCCCCGTCTCGGCGCCGGCCTCGAGGTCGGCGCGCGGGATGGCCGCGAGCCCGATCAGCCGGTCGACGAGGTCGACCGCGGTCTTGCCGCCGTACAGCAGGAACCGGCCGACAGTGGTGCGGAGCCCCGGCGGCGGGTCCCGCCGCCAGCGGGCGATGAGCTCGGCGCCAGTGGCGCCCGGGGCGCGCCGAGCTGCTGGGAACAGCACCTCGGTCAGGAAGTCGTGGGCGAGCGAGCCCGGGATCCCGCCGTGGGCGAGGATCGGCGCGACGAACCGGCGAGCGGACGGCTGACCAGGAACGCGGAACTGTGGGAAAGTCTCGAGGCCCAGCGTGGGCAACGCGGCCTCGAAGGCTTCGCCGACCCGATTCTGTTCGGAGCCCAGCTTCAGGCCCGGCCAGAACTCGCGCTCCTGGTAGTGGTCGACGCCCCATTGGGCCAGGAATACCACGCCGATTGCCGGGTACTCGCGAACGAACGCGCTCTTCTTCGCCTGGGTGAAGAGCCAGGCCTTTCTGATCTCAAACACGAGGTCGTCCTCGAGCTCGACCTCGCACACGAGGCGAGCCCCGGCGAGGCGGCGCCGGAGCTCGCCGTCGAGCTGCGTGTAGGTCATCACCCCCGCCACCGCGCTACATCCGGAGCGGCCGCAGGACTTCGGCGGCGGCCGACCGCACCAGCTCGTCGTGCCACAGCTGGTTGCCGTAGCTCCGGAGGCAGCCATAACAGGAGGTCTCGGGCCCGCAGTCGCAGCGCTCCATCCGGGCGATCGCGGCGTCGACGACCGCCGCGAGCTCGTCGCGGATGCGGCGTGCGTGGCCCGCGCCACCGGGCACGGTGTCGTAGATGACCAGGGCGGACGACGACCCGGCCCGCCACCGGTGCAGCGTCCCGTCGACCTCGTCGCGCTTGATGCCGATGGAGCCCGCGCCCTCTAGGATGGCATAGAGCCCGCTGCGGAGCGCGGAGTCCTCGTGGACGGCGCCAAGCCGGATCTCGACGACGTCGGTCAGGAACTCGTGGCCGAGCTGGCGCTGGTGCGGGGTGCCCGAGCACTCGGCGCCGCGGCCGGGGCGGTTGTGCTTCTTGGCCGCCGCCCGCTTGGAGACCTGCAACGGGGCCGGCTCGGCCCAGCCGCAGAAGCCGCACACGCGGAAGCCCCGCTTGAGCGAGCCCTGGTTGATGACCACGATCCTGCCCTGCGGCGAGAGCACGGTCTCGGCGGTGCCCGGGCGGATCCCGGCGGGCGTGCCGATCTGGCGCGCCTCCTCCCGGCCGTACTCGCCGAACCACGACTGCATCGAGGCGCGGCGCATGACCGGCGTCTCCCCGATGGCGGTGTCCGACGGCGCGCCGATGAAGCCGAAGATGGGCTGGATCCAGGTGCCGCCGGAGCGCCGCTCGTCGCTACCGCACGTCTCGCAGACCTCCGGCAGGTCGCTCTCGGCGGGGACGTCGCGGTAGCGCCCGCACTCGCCGCAGATCGCCCAGTCGCGGAGCCGCCACTCCTGCTGCGCGTGGCGCTTGAGCCCGATGCTACGCCACACGCGCTTGCCCGCGACCACCTCGCCACCCGGCGCGTACTCCGCGATCGCGAGGCGGAGGTCGCGGTCGAGCTTGATGCCCGCAGCGTCGTCACGACCGGTGAGTGACAGGTCGAGCTCGACGACGTCGACGGGGAAGCCGTACTTCGGAAGGACGTTCCGGCGGGCGAGGAAGGAGACGAGATTCTCCTCGGCGAGCGTCTCGCGCTGGCCCTTGAGGACCTTGGCCCGGCCGTAGTCCTCCTTCTCGACCGCAGCGGCGCGCGCGGTCTCGATCTGCTGGAAGTCGTCGCGCGTCATCTCGACGGCCCGGCTCAGCCAGCCGGTGGACGGGTCGTCCGGCCGGGACACGACGAGGTCGTCGACCCACGACCACGTTCCGGTTCCCACGACTTCGGCGACCGCGTCGGGCAGGATCCGCTCGAGCGCCACGCCGAGCTCGCGCGGCTCCGTTCGCAGCCACTCCACAAACCGGTCGGACCCGCTCCTGCCCGTCTCGCCGGGCAGCGCAAAGGGGCCCGCCTTGAAAATCTGCTCGACGTGGAGCCAGGCCGCGAGCGCGGTGGAGTGGGCGTGGCGGCGGCCGATGACCGCGTTGTCGATGACGATGACCGGCGGCCGCACGGCGCCCGTGATCATCGGGGCCGGGTCGCGGAACCAGGACAGGTCGTGGTTCCGTCGCTGGGCGAGGGTCACGACGATCGCGGCCGACCCTTGGCGGCGGCCGGCGCGGCCCGCGCGCTGGACGTAGTTCGCGGGCGTCGGCGGCACGTTCCGGAGCAGCACGGCCTCGACCTCGCCCACGTCCACGCCCAGCTCGAAGGTGGTCGAGCATGACAGGACGTTGATGTCGCCCTTCACGAAGTCGTTCTGGATCTGGGTGCCGCGCTCCATCGCCCACTGGGCGGTGTGCTCCTGGGCGCTCATGACCAGCGCGCGGAGCGTCTCGTAGAGGACCGCGTAGTGGTTGCGCCCCTCCTCGTCCCGCATCGGCTCCAACGTGCCGTCGCAGCGGTAGGCGGGGCACACGCCGGCCACGTTGGCCCACGACACCTGCCGGCAGCGGCCGCACCGCCAGCGCTCCCCGGCGCCCTCGGCGGGCGTGAAGTAGTGGCGGTCGTGCGCGAGCCGCCGGACGGCGCCACGCTCGCCCTTCTCGATCGTCTGGGGCAGCAGGGCGTCCCAGGGCGAGCCCGGGCTCGTGAGCTCGGTCCACAGGTTGGACAGGAGCGATGTGGCGTCTACCGCGACGCCGCGAGCCGCCGCGACTTTCTCGACGATGTTCCGCCGCCGGTTGAGCCCCCTCGACGGGGACCACGCGAGGATCGCCTTGGCGGCGATCGCGTTGGCCCCCCGCATCGCGATGTCACGGTTGCGCGGCGCGAAGGCCGGGTCCGTCCGGGCCACGTCCCTCGGGAAGGTCAGCGCACCGTCTGCCCGCAGCGTCCCGAGCAGCATCTCGAGCAGCGCCCGGGCCTCGTCGTCCGAGAGGCCGAGCGGTGCCATGGCCGCCGGGACGGCCTTCGGGATCCCCAGGCCGGTCCGCACGAGTCCGACGCCCTCAAGGCTGATGCGCCGGTCGAATGACAGGAGCTCCTGCATCAGCCAGCGGCGCACCTCAGCCCGGTGCTCCGACGCCTGGTGCGACGGGTCGATGACGCGCTCCTCGAGCGCGATGGTGGCGAGTCGGCCGGCGAGGAGCTCGAAGGAGACCGGCGAGTCCTCGTAGAGGTCCCTGGCCGCGCGCAGGATGAGCGAGCGCCGCAGTTGGGTCTCGTAGGTGCGCTCGAAGAACGGCGCGAAGAAGGCCGCCTCCTGGCGCGAGTCCGCGAACGCGAGGAGCTTCCGCCCGCCGCCGAGCTTCTCGGCGACGGCTGGATCGCCCGCCGTCGGCAGCTCCTGGTAGAGCACCGTCGAGATGACGGCCGCGGGTGCGCTCGTGTCGGTCAGGAACCGGCCCACGATCTCGGCCCCGCTGCGGGACTGGTGGCAGGCGCCGCACCGCCGCAGGACCTTGTCGTCGCCGTCGCCGGGCAGCGGCTGCTGGCGGGCCGTCACCCGGTTCGCCGGTGCGGTGCACGTGCAGGGCTGCTCCGCGTCGTCGAGGATGGCGCCGCAACCGGCGCACAGCAGCACCGGGTCGCCCGCGAGCTCGTCGCCGCCCGTGTCCTCGTCCTCGTCCTCGTCCTCCTCCTCGTCGTCGACTGCGGACTTGCCGAGCAGCAGGTAGACCTGCGGGCTCATGCCCACCGGTGCCCGCCGGAGCACGCTGCCGCGCTGCACGCCGATGAGGTACTCCACCTGACAGCGGCGGCAGGAGCCGAGCTCGAACAGCGCGGCGTGGACGCCGGCGCCGTCGCAGGCGCGGCAGCGGTCGGCCGGCTGGAGGGCCAGCCGCGGCGCGTCCACCGGGTGCCGGTCGTGGAGGCAGACGAAGGCGCCCTCCAGGCCGCGGATCCAGAAGTGGTAGCGTGCGGGCAGCAGCGACGCGTCGTTCTCGTCCGCTTGGGCGGCGACGCCGAGCTCAACGAGGCACACGAGGTCCGCCCGGGCGCCCGGGTCGCCGAAGGCGACCTGCGCGGCCTCGCCGAGGGGCAGCATCGAGCCGTCGAGCGCCGCCTGGAGGCGCGCGATCCGGCGGTCGGGCCCGAGGGCCGCGTGCAGCACGGCGCCCCGGTTGGCGGCGCCCTCGACGCGCGCGAGGGCCTCGGGGCAGCAGCCGGCCAGGACCCGCCGGACCCCCGCGACGTCGTCGGCAGCGCAGAGGGCCCGGTACGCGTCAGCGGGCAGCTCGTACTCGGCGGGGATGCGGGCGAGCGGCAGGCGCCGTGGGCCGACGATGTCGCTCTGCTCGAGCGGCTCGTCGAACAGGGCACGGCCGAAGTCCACGAGGGCGGGGAAGTCGGCGTCCGAGCCCAGGGTCGCGGACGTCGCGATGTAGCGGAGACGCCCCTTCTCGGAGCGGACGACTCGGTCGCGCAGCCGGCGCAGCAGCATGGCGATCTCGGCGCCGTCGGCGCCGTCGTAGACGTGTGCCTCGTCGAGCGACACCATCCGCCAGTGCGAGCCCTTGTCGCCGTCGAAGAAGGGCTGGTCGTCGGGCCGCAGCAGCATGTACTCGAGCATCGAGAAGTTGGTGATGAGGATGTGCGGCGGGGCCTCCCGCATCTCCTCGCGGCTGAGCAGCTCGTTGGGAAGGCGCGGCTCGCCCGGGAACAGGGCGTCGTACACGTTCTGCGCGTCGCGAGCCTTCTCGCGGGTGTCGCCGACGTAGCGCCCGAACGTGATCTCCGGGAACGCCGCCAGGATCGACCGGAATCGGCGGACCTGGTCGTTGGCCAGGGCGTTCATCGGGTACAGCAGGAGCGCCCGGACGCCGGGCTGCGAGAGAGTGCCCGCCGCCTGCTCGCGCAGCAGCATCTCGATGGCCGGGAAGAGGATGGCCTCGGTCTTGCCCGAGCCTGTGCCGGTGGCGATCAGCAGGTTCCGGCCGTCGAGCGCCTTGCGGATGGCGGTGTCCTGGTGGGCGTACAGCCGCCGGTCGGGCGGGAACGCCTTGGCCGGCAGCCGCCGGAACCCCTCGGACAGCACACCTTCGCGGACGAGTTCCCGCAACGACGACGCCCGCTCGAACGGGGGCGTCGCCTGGAGATACGGCCCCTTGACGAGCTCCATCCCGCGCTCGAGGCTGCTGGCGAACTCGGCCCGCCAGTCGCCGCGCTGCGTCGAGAACGCCGTGCGCAGGTAGTTGGTGTAGGACGTCGCGATGCGCGAGCTGACCTCGAGCGGGTTCAAGCAGTCGCCCCCTTCCGCGTCATGGGAGAGCTGCGCACGAGGTCGAGCCTGCGGCGCGAGGCGTCGACGACCTGGGCAAACAGGTGCTCGCCGCGGCGGTCGGGCGGGAAGTGCCTGACCTCGTTCATGCCCCGGCGCACGAGGTCGGTGTAGAGCCGCCACGCCGCGTCGGCGGCGGTGCCGCGGAGCGCGAACAGCAGGCACACGCTGACCGCGTCGAGCATCGTGATGCCGCGAGAGTCGGGGTCGTTGCGGACCTTGTGGTCGTGGGCGCAGAGCGCGATCGTCCGCTCCACGTCGCGCATGCACAGCTGGAGGCACTCGGCCTCGCCACGGTCCTCGGTCGGGTCCTCGTACGCCCGCTCGCCGTTCCACCGCCGCTGGCGCTTGATGACGTCCTCGAGCTCGTCGCCCGACAGCTCGACAACGCGCGCGAAGGGGCGCGGGCGAAGGAGGGTCTCCGCCGCAGGGAAGCCGTGGTGGCTGAGGCCGTCGAGCTCGCGGAACACGCCGCCTGGGATCAAGGCCCGGTCGCGGAACGCGCCCGCGAGCGTAGCCGACTGCCCGAGTTCGGATAGGTACAGGGGCACGGTCGCGTCGAAGACCACCCTGCCCGCCGTGAGGGCGGTGAGGATGTCGCCCTTCCCCCCGGGGCCGCTCACGGCTCGAGCAGCCCGAGCAGGTCGCTCTCGACCGGCTTGTCGGCTTCCTCGTCCTCGAAGACCGGCAGGCCGTTGTGCTCGAGGAGCGCGCGGACGCGGTTCTGGCTCGTCTGGAGCAGGTCGGCGACCGCATCGATCCGCAGCCAGCGCTGCTCGTACGCGTCGAGGACCCGCTGCTCGAACGTCGGGTCGAGCCTCGGGTGCTCGCCGAAGTCCGGGGTCTGGGGGAGCACCATGCCGTGCTCGCGGAGCAGGGCCCGGGTTGAGGTCTCGCCCGCCGCGACGCGGGCCAGCAGCGATCGCCGCGCGTAGTCGGAGAGCAGTCCAAGGGTGGCGAGATGGATCGCCGCGCTCTCAGCGCTGACGACGAACCGCCGGACCGTGGCCGCGACCCGGCGGTCGGGGCCGTCGATGGTCGAGCAGAGCTGCTTGGCGCCGCCCTCGTCGATGAGGAAATGCGCCGCGAACGAGTTGGCCTCCTGCTCCTCGCCCTCGCCCTCATCGCGCTCGACGTCGTCCTCGAAGACCCCACCGGCCTCGCCGGCGGACCGGAGCTGGGCGTGGCCCAGCTCGTGCGCCGCCGTGAAGCGGTGCCGGAGGGGCGTTTCGGCGGCCGTGTTCACGAAGATGAAGTCGCGCCCATGGTCGCGCTTGTAGGCGCCGTCGAGGCCGTCGCGGAAGGGCTTCGTGTAGAGCTCGATGCCGAGCTCCCGGATCACCTGGTAGATATCGACGTACCCGGTGCCGAGGCCGAGCTCCGAGCGGAGCAGCCTGGCGGCCTCGCGGCCCTGGCCCCTAGCGGCCATCACGCCCGCCGAGCCCCTCGACGAAGAGGGAGTTGTCGACGCATCGCTCGAACCACTCGATCGCCCGCTGCGTCGCCGGGCGCTCGGGGTTCACACGCATCTTGACCGGCTCGGGTGCCGCGAGCAGCGCGGCGACATCGAGGCGGAGCGCGGAGGCCAGGGGCTCGATCTCGGCGGCCTGGATCTCGCGGTAGTTCCGCTCGATCTTGGCGATCTTGTCCCGGTCGATGCCGGTCATCTCGGCGAGCTGCTGCTGGGTGTATCCCCACTTCGCCCGCTCGTGCCGGATCCGGTCCCCCGCTCGCGCCACAGCCACTCCCTCGATGCGTTGTGCGATAATCGCACATCAGGTCCTACAACGTCAACTTCGGCGCCTATGACGGGCCGAGGCTTGTTGCGCCCAGGAGGATCTCGCCACCATCGGGGGTGGCGGGAGCTCAAGTTGAGCGGCCGGCCCGGCCGGACTGGCAGGCGCTCACCGAGGCGTGGCGCGAGAGCTCTACATCTAGAGCCACGGGCCGCCTACGGTTCCCACCAGGAACTTGCGCTCGGTGTTGGCTCGGATGACCAATCGCTGCCTGTTCGCCCACTTGTCGGCTGCCCAAGTCACCACTTCCATGCGAGCCCCTCCTTGAGTCGCCGACGACTCGGTCATTCGAGCTACACGGCGTACACCTTGAGGATCTCGTCGCCGTAGTGGTTGATCACCTTGACGGCGATCCTGCCGGACGCCGGCCGCACGAAGGGGCGCGACACCGTCGTGTTGAGCGACGACCACGCGGCTTCGTCGATCTCTGCCCGCAACGCGGTGCGCAGTCGTTGGTACGGGTCGTCGTCGCCCGTGAAGTAGGCGTGGCGGACGAAGAACGCCTCGTCGTTGTACGCGGTGTCGACGAACCAGCAGGCGATGTCCTTCGTGCCCTCGCTGCGGATCTCGCCGGTGGTCGGGTCGTACACGTCGAGGCCACGGATCTCGACCTGGAGCTGGCCATCGGCGCTCGTGCGGACCTCGATGTCGGGCTGGCCGAACACCGTGAACAGGTTGCCCTGCCCGGTCTTCTTGAGCAGGTCCTCGCCCATCGAGAGATCGGGGTTCATGTGGGCCTGGAGGATCGTCAGGCGCCCCATCCTGCCGGCTTCCTCTCCGGCGAGCGCATCGAAGGCGAAGCCGCACACGACGAGCGTGTCAAAGAAGCGGACCGCCTCCTTCGCCGCCTCACGGACAAGGTCGGACCCAACCGTGCCGTACCGGGGGCCTATCGCGACCGCGACGCGCTTCTCCTCGAGGGACTCGAGGTACGTTCCCGAACCCTGGACCCACGTCCCCGGGTACGAGTCGAGCGTCTCGAACCGGAGGCGCTCGCCCTTGGTGCGGTTGTCGACGCCCGACGCTCGGAGGTTGTCCAGGATCATCTCAACGAACCGGCCCGACTCCTCGACCGGTGCCGGCGCCGGATCGAGCGCGCGATCCTCCGGCCCGTCCGCCATGACGCGGTGCGGCGAGAGACTCTCGACACTGAACGGCCCGGACACACGGACGACCTTGCGGTCTTCGTAGGGCCGGTCGTAGAGGAGCTCGGTCTCGGCGTGGCGGGCGATCGCGGCGTCGATCTCCGCCCGGCTCATGCCCTCGTGGATGTCGGGGTTCTGGGCGATTGACTTGAGGGTCACGTGGGGCACGCGCCCGTAGACGAAGCCCCTGCGGATGTCGCGCTCCGACGGCACATCGAGCAGCGCTGCGTCGCCCGTCAGGTCCATCTCCTTCCGCCTGCCCTCAGGAGAGTCGGCGAGCAGGTAGTAGGGGTAGCGTGCGGCCATCACGCGGGTCCGCGCGAGGGCAAGGGCGACCCGACTGGTGTCGATCGTGATCCAGCGCCGACCCCATTGCTCGGCAGCGTAGGCCGTTGTCCCGGAGCCGCACGTCGGGTCGAGCACGAGGTCGCCGGGGTCGGTGGTCATGAGCAGGCAGCGCTCGACGACCTTCGTGTTCGTCTGGACGACATAAACCTTCTCGTCCGTGAAGGCTCCGGTCTGCGTGTCGGGCCAGACGGTCGTTTGCTCCGCGACCGCGAAGTCATCGAGATAGCGCACGTATGCGAGCGAGTTGGCGGTCGGCGCGGCCAATCTCGCTGCCGTTTCGAGTCGTCGGAGCCCGTCGATCGTGGTCTTCCAGTGGCTGTTCGGTCCGGGGTGGAACGAATTCCCGCGGAACTCGAAGCCGACGGTGCCCGCCGGCGTCGCACCTTGAGATGTGAGGTTGTCGTGACGGTAGATACGGGATTGTGGGGGGAGAAGAGCGGGATTTTCTCGCTCCTGCACAGTCATGAAACGATGTGAACCGTCGGCCAGTTGGACGCGTGTGTACCGCTCGCCAACGTCGTCCGCGAGCGTTCGAGGCTTGAACAACTGACGGTACTTCAGCCGATCGCGATCGCGTCCATACCACAGCAGGATGTCGCTGTTTCTCCCGAGGTAGTTGCCGGAGATATTGGCGGTTGTCCGGAACACGATTTCGGCGACGAAATTGCCGGATCGGAAAACCTCGTCGAGGATGCCGCGAACGAGATGGACATTCTCGTCGCCGATCTGGACGAAGATCGAGCCGCTGTCGGTCAGCAGGTCTCTCGCAACGACGAGCCGGTCGCGGAGATACGCCAGATACGAATGGATCCCGAGCTCCCACGTGTCACGGAAGGCGCGGACCTGCTCAGGCTGGCGGGTCGCGTCCTCGGCCTTGCCGTCGCGCACGTCGCGCTTCCGCGTGCTGACCTGCCAGTTGCTGCCGAACTTGATCCCGTAGGGCGGGTCGACATAGATCGTCTGGACCTGGCCCTTGAGACCCTCCTTGTCGGCCAGCGACGTCATCACCTGGAGCGAGTCGCCCAGGATCATGCGGTTCGTCCAGTGCATCGGGTGGCGATAGAAGTCCACCCGCTCCTCGAACGGCAGGCCGTTGAAGTCGCTGAACAGGTCCAGCTGCGCTTCGCGCCGGGCCGACGACACCGCGCGCAGGTCCTCGACGATCGCCCGCGGATCGATATGCTCCTGGATGTAGATCGGGACCGAGTCCACCTCGAGGTCGGACCCGTCCTGCTCGTCCTTGCCATTCCAGACGAGCTGCGGGTCGAGCGACGGGTCGCGCGGATAGCGCAGCTTCGTCGGGCGCTTCTCCGCGTCCTCGGCGAACGACTCGAGCTGGGCGGTCGGGATGTTCACGCGCCGGTCTCCCGTGTGGCGGGTCGCCTCGATGGGCGTGTTAGTACCGGCGGGCTTCGGGATCCTACTCGCCACGAATCAACTCCGACTCATCTCGCTGCCTCATGCGAGCGCCTCGGTCGTCCCCGCGGCGAGCTCGGCGATATGCGACCGGATGAGGCTCGCGGCGTCCCAGGGGTCGGTCACCTCGAGGAACGACCAGCGGCCGTACCGGCCTGAGTTGTTGACGGCGGGGACCCACAGGTCGCGCGCCGCCGCCACCTTGGCGGCCTTCTCCTTCTTCTGCTCGCCGGTTACCTCGACGATGAGCGTCAGCGGCGCGCCGCCAGCGTCGCGGATCCGGACCAGCAGGTCGGGGAGGTAGTTGCGGGCTTGCCCCTCGAACGTGTACGGGACCTTGAAGTTGAGGCCCTGGTTCTTCACATACGCCTCGACCTCGTCCATCCCTTCGAGGACCTCGCCGACCTTGGCCTCCCACTTGCTGTCGAGGACAAGGTAGTTGAGGTGGCTCCGCTCCGTCGCGTAGACGCCCTTCGTCGTGTCGAAGCTCACAGAGCGTGTCGAGCCCATCGGGTCGTAGGCGCGCATGATCGGCGCCAGGCGCTTCTCGCCCTCGGTCCCGGTGACGATCGCCCGGTAGATGCGGTCGGCCGCCGCGTGCTGCCACTGGGCGAGGAGGAGCAGCTGGGGGAACGTGCCGTCCTTGCAGACGACGCAGTCGGTGAGCCAGCGTTCGGCGATCGGGACGAGCTGCGGGAAGAGCCAGCCCTGGACGTAGCCGTCGGGGTCGCGGAACTTGTCGTCGAGGATCCGGCGCGCGATCCGGAAGGCGACCTCCTGGAGCCGCCGGCCGCGCAGGTCGTCGAGGTTGTGGACGGCCTTCTCGCCGACGATCGGGTCGAGCTCGACCCAGGAGGGCACCTCGTCGGTGGCGAGCGTCATGACCGACGACGGGCCGAAGCGGGCGTCGAGGCGCTCCGTCGGCAGGTCGTAGCGGTAGCCGGCCACGTGGGGGAACGCCATCTCTAGCTCGGCGCGCTCCGGCAACGCGCGGACCCGGTGGATCGGCCGCTGGACCGGCACGCGGATCACCGTCGCGGTCGGGATGAAGCTGAACGGGACGCCGTACACCTCGGCGTACTCGGGCTCGAACATGCCCTCGGCGTTGGCCTCGTAGCTGATGCGCCGGAGGCCACGGCCGACGACCTGCTCACACAGGAGCTGTGTCCCGAACGCCCGCACCCCGAGAATGTGGGTGACCGTCGTGGCGTCCCAGCCCTCGGTCAGCATCGACACCGACACGACACAGCGGACCTGCTCGCCCAGGCGGTCCTTCTTGCCGATCGTGTTCATGACCTCGCGCAGCAGGTCCTCGTCGGTCAGCTCATCGGCCGATCGGCCCGGATTGCGGATGGCGTACTCGCGCTTGAACTCCTCGATCTCGGCCGCCGCGATCTTCTTGAACGCGGGGTCCATCGCCTCGCCCGACTCGAGCTGCGCCGAGTCGATGAGGAGGCTGTTCGGTCGGTCGCGCCAGGCCCCGCGCTCAACGTTGCTGAAGATCTCGAGGTGCCCGGGGACCACGACCGTCTCGCCGGTCGGCAGGGTGCGGTCGTAGCCCGCGATCCAGTCGAAGATGACCTTGCTCAGGCTGGTGTTCTGGCAGACGACGATGAACACGGGCGGGGTGCCAATGCTCACCTCGCGCCAGGCCTCGTAGGAGCGCCGGTAGTTGCCGTACAGGCTGACGAGCGCGGCCTCGAGCTCCTTGGCAAGGACCGGGTCGCCGCTCAGGTCCGCGTCCGCCCGGCCCCTTCGCGGGGCCCAGTCCCGGATCCGCGGCCAAAGCTCGCGGAACACCGGGTTGCCGGGGTCGGCGTTGTCCATGACCGGCACGCGCGGGATCTTCACGATGCCCGACTCGATCGCGTCGATCAGGCTGAAGTCCGACACGACCCACGGGAAAAGCGTCCCCTCGGGGTAGCCCGAGCCCTTGAGGAAGAACGGCGTGGCCGAGAGGTCGTAGACCTGGCGGATGCCGACCTTGGCGCGCACGCCGCGCAGGCCGTTGAGCCAGACTCGGGCCGCCTCGTCGTTGCGCTTCGCCTCGGCCCGCTCGTCGGCCGTCAGCTTCTCGGCCGCGGCCGCCGGCGCGCCCTGGTAGCAGTGGTGCGCCTCGTCGTTGAGGACGACGACATTGCGCTTGCGGTCGAGCGTGCCGAGGACGCGGCGGACCATCCGCTCCGGCGTCTCCTTGTACTGGTCGGGATCGCCGTCGGGCCCGACGAGCACCTTCTTCGTCAGGGTCGCCGCCTCGAGCGTGTCGTGCCGCAGGAAGGCGTGGAAGTTCGTGATCAGGACGTTGGCCTGCTGGAGCCGTGCGAGCTGCTCAGGGTTGACGAGGTCGCGCTCCTGGTAGTAGTTGGCGGGGTCGTTCGGCAGCAGGACCCGCAGGCGGTCACGGATGGTGATCCCGGGCGTGACGACCAGGAACGTGTCGGCGAATCGGCGGTCCTGGCGGTTCGCGATCTTGTTGAGCGCCTGCCACGCGATGAGCATCGCCATCACGACGGTCTTGCCGGACCCGGTCGCCATCTTGAAGGCGAGCCGATACAGGCCCGCGTTCTTGGCCTGGTTCTCCTCCTTCAGCCGGTTCTCGATCCAGGGCTGCGTCCGGCCGGCCACCTCCGCCAGGAAGACCGCTGTCTCGAGCGCCTCGATCTGGCAGAAGAACAGCGGCTTGAGCCGCTCGCGATCCGTCCAGTACTCGAGGAGCTCGCGGGTGATCGGCGTGACGCCCGGATAGCGGGCGCGGCGGAAGGCCGCGACCTGTTCGCGGACGCGGTTGATGAAGTCGTTCTCGGTCATCCGCTCGGCCGTCCACGTGTCGGGCATGGCGAGCGTCAGTTGGCCTGCGAGCGTCGTCTTCTTCGGCTTCGCGATCGGGATGAAGTACGTGCTGCGACGGCGGCCTTCGACGACGTTGGTCGTGATGCCCTCGTCGCTGAACTCCCAGTGGCGCGTGGGCTCGCGGAACGGCGAGTTCAGGATCGGGTTCTCGATCGAAACGGGCGACACGGGGTCCCTCGGAGCAAGCCGTACGTGCTCTGGTCAGGATAAGCGGCCCCGGTGTCAGCTTGAATGGCAAATGGCATCGGCGGGCTGCCTTTGTCTGCTGGTGGACGTAATCGTCCCGGCCCTCACGGAAGATACACATTTTGTACATCTCAGGTCTTGACCACGGCCATCGTCGGGGCTACGGTCTCCGCCATGGAATGCGTCGTGGACACAGCCACTCTCCGCCGGCAGGCGAGTGAGTATGTAGGCCGAGCCTCCGCAGGCGAGACGATCCTGATCCTGCGACGGGGCCGGCCAGCGGCCTTGTTGCGGCCTCCGGTCCCGGGCGAGCGGGCGACCAGGCTCCCGGTCTCCACGTTCCGTCGGACCCTTCGGGTAGCGCTGCGGACGGCTCGGAGCCGGCCAGTTCTCCTGACGTGGTGGGGCGGCGAGGCAGCGGTGATCGCGCCGGTGCCCGCTGACATCGCCCAGGAGTGGGACTCATGACGCTGCGAGGCGAGATGCGGGCGGTATCGATGAACGAGGTCCGCCAGAAACTGCGGGTCGCGGTCGAGGTCGCCGAGACCGGAGCACCAGTGATGGTGCTTGAGCACGGCCACCCGGCCGCGGTGATGCTCCGCTTCGACGAGGTCGAAAGGGCGATCCGCCTCGAACGCGCGCTCTCGGCGCTCCATGGCCTCGAGGTGTATCCCGAGCTCGCCCGCGACACGAGCGAGCTTGCCGCACTGGTCAGCGGTCGCGTCCGCCCAACCCTCAGCGCGATCCGGCGCCTGGCGGGCGAGCGGCGCGAGATCCTGGCGCCGCTGCGGACGGTCGGCGTTCGGGAGATGCAGCGGGTCGTCGCCGACGTCATCGATCGCGTCCAGGCGGGTCAGCCGATGACGATCTCACTCGACGGCGGCCTGCCGGCGGTGCTCGTCAGCCCGGGCGAGTTCGACCGGCTGCGCGAGCTCGCCCGCATCGAGAGCTGGTTCCGCGCGGCCGGGCTCGATCTCACCTCGGCGAGCGAACAGGAGATCGCGGACTTCGTGCGCCGATTCCGCGAGCGACCGGCGACAGTAGCGGAGTCGGCCGCCTCGTAGCGGCCTCGTTCTTATGCGTCCCCGCGTCCTTGGCTTCACCGCCGCTTATCTGCCGCTTATCGCGACCTTGCTCGCGTCGCTCCTGCTGCTTGTCTGCGTCGATCCGGTAGCGGCCGCAGGGTCGGTACCGACCGGCGCCCAGCAGGCACTCGCGCCGGTGACCAAGATGATCGCCACCCTCGTCGCCATCGCGATCGGGCTCGGCATCGCGATCTGCGGTGCGGTGATCGTGTGGGGCGGCATCGAGAAGACGCTGGCCGGCTCCAACGCCGACGCCGAGCACCGTGCCCAGCGGCGGATCACCAACGGGATCACGGGGCTCGTTTGGATGGTCCTCGCGGGTGTCATCGTCTCGACGATCACCGCGATCGCCGTCGCTTACGGCCTCATCGAGAAGCCGTTCTGACCGGGCGTGGAGCGATGGCGTCGATCGCGCGACCCACGGCTGCCACCCCGGCAGCGGTGCGCCGGCTGCTCGGTGGACGGCTGCCGGTGGCGCCCGTGGCGCTCGTGCTGGTCGCCGTCGCGCTCGCCGGCGTCGCCATCGCGATGCTGGGTCATTCGACATGGGCGGCCTCGGCGGCGACGTCCCCGCCGCTGACGACGGCTCCCTCCGCCGTCCAGCCCGTCGGCGACATCCCGTTCATCGGCGATCCGATCCGCGATCTCACGATCTGGTGGTCGGACCGCCTCTCGGACGCCAACCGGGCGGCCCTCGGCGGTCTACGGGGCGACTTCCTCACTCCGCTCGACCCGGCAACGGATTCGGTCGTCAGGGACCTGTACGGCAAGATCCTGCTCATCACGATCCCGCTCCTCACGATGGGCGGCGCGGTCCTCGGCTACCTCATCATGACCAGCCGGACCAGCGGCGAGTCGGCCTACACCGCCCGCGCGGTCACGCCCCGCTTCGTCGTCGGGGCGACGCTCTCGGTGCTCGGGATCTTCCTCGTCTCGGTGTTCGCCCAGTTCGTCACCGCGACCGACCTCGCCATGGTCCAGGTGGCGATCCCCGCCAACGCCGTCGGCGGCCCCGACGCCTGGCCGTCGGCGGGAGGCGTCTTCGCGGTCCTCCAGAACGCGAGCTTCGATCCGCGGATCGCGCAGGGTCCCGCGAACTGGAACGACGGCGCCTGGCTCTCGACGGGGCTCGTCGCGGCGGTCCTGGTCACGTTCCTCGAGATGGTCAACGGCGCGCTCTCGGCGCTGGAACGGTTGCTCGTCCTCGTCGGCCCGGTCTGTCTCGCGGCGTACGCCCTCCCCGCGACCCAGCGGATCACGAACGGTTGGCTCAAGGTGCTCCTGGCGATCCTCGTCGTGCGCTTCGCCTGGACGATCGTGTTCGTCCTCTTCAGCCTCGAGTCGCTCGGGCACATCTCGGCCGGCAATCCGCCCTCGGTCGGCGACACGAACGCGATGCTCGGGCTGGCGACCGGATGTGCGCTCCTCATGCTCCTGCTGCCCTTCGCCCTCGTCCCGCTTGCGTTGTCGGGACCAGGGCCGTTGCGGACCGAGCGATGAACGAGCGCGGATTGGTCGAGGTGCCCGAGAACGCCGTCCGCGACGAGCCGATCGCGTTCGGCCTCACGCCGGTCCAGCTCGGGATCTGCGCGCTCGCGGTCGCGGTCGCGGCGCTCCTCAATCTCCTACCGGTGTGGGAGCCAGTCCGCGTCGTGTTCGTGCTCGTCGGTGCCGGGCCGGTCGCCCTCGCCGCGGCGCTGCCGGTGCGCGGCGAGCCGGCATATCGCTGGCTGCTCAGGGCGGTCCGGCACCGCCGGGGACGCCGCGTCTGGCACGCCACCCTCGTGTCCGTCGAGGACGCCACGGCGCCCATTCCGGTCGTCGAAGGCACCTCCGAGGCAGGAACTTTGCAGGCGGGGGACAATGACGATGCCAGTTCGCAGTCGGCAGAAGGGCCCGGGACGGACGTCCCCCCGGCCGCCGGCTCGCATCCCAATGTGGTGGAGCGAGCGCCGATGGAGCAGGAGGTGCCCCGCCTGAGGGTCCTCGGGCGGGACGAGACCGGGTCGGATCACGACCCCGCCGCATCCCGGGAAGAGCTCGAGCGTCCTCCCGCCATCCCCCATGTCCTCGCTGGGCTCCGGGTCGTCGGGATCCTCTCGTTCGCCGGCGGCGTCGGCAAGACGACGCTCGCGGTCGAAGTCGCGACATACGTCGCCGCCCGGGCCCGATATCGAACGCTCGACGGCGACGAAGAGGCGCTCCGGGTGCTGCTCCTCGATGCGAGCCGGACGAGCCCCGCGGCGGGGTTGCGCCTCGGGCTCGACGCCGACGCGGTGTCGCGGGCGATGGAGCGGCGGGCCTGGACCGAGCCTGGCGCCTGCGATGCGGCGATCACGCCGACGCGCTGGCGGGTCGACGTCGTGACCGTACCGCCGTCGCGGTTCCTCGAGCGCGAGGGGGCCGCTTTCGGAGCGGTGGACGCGCAGGCGCTCCTCGATGGCGCGACCGAGGCCGGATACCAGCTCCTCGTGGTCGACCTGGGCTCGGTCCACGAGCCAGGGCATCGGCACCTGATCGATCAGGCGTCGGTGCTCCTCGGGATCGTGCGCCCGACGATCGAATCGCTGCCGGACGTGCCGCGCCTCGCCGATTACGTCCGGGCGCTCGGCATGGGCCGCAAGCTCGCACTCGTCGGGGCGATGACCGACGACGACGGCCCTGTCCGAGCGGTGCTTGGCGAGGACCGCCTCCCGATCGCCGGCGTCGTGCCTCGCTCCGAGGCGGTCGCCCTCGCGGGCGAGCGAGGCGAGCCGGCATGGCGGCTCGATCCCGCCTTCGCCAGGGCGCTTTCGCCGGTCGCCGCGGCCGCCTGGCCGCTCGTTGGCGCGGGTGCCCCACGAGCGGCTCGGGTCGGGCTCGTGGGCGCCGTTCGTCGGGCGCTCCATGTCGGAGGTGCCGTTCGATGACTGGCGAGCCGAGCGGCGCTATGAGCGTCCGACCGCTCTCCAGCCAGACCCTCGGCAAGGTGCGCCGGATGCTCGTCGCACGCCTGTCGGCTGACGTGCTCAATCCCTTCGACCGGACCCCTGAGCGCGAGCGGACCTTGCGCGAGACGATCGCGGCCACGCTCGAGGACCCCGAGCTTGATCTCGCCCCCGTGCCGGCGGTCATCGCCGCGGTGGAGGCTGCGGTCTGCGGACTTGGGCCACTCCAGCCGCTCGTTGAGGATGCCGAGGTCTCGGACATCCTCGTCAACGCGCCGGCGGCGGTCTTCGTCGAGCGCGCCGGCCGCCTCGAACCCGCCGGTGTCGCCCTCGCCTCGGACGCCGAGCTCGTCGAGATCGCCGAACGGATCGCCGCCCTCGCCGGGCGTGAGCTCTCGGTGGCGCACCCGATCGTCGACGCCCGGATGGCCGATGGGTCGCGGGTGAACGCGGTGATCCCTCCGGTCGGGGGGCCGTACCTCGCGATCCGCAAGTTCAACCGGCTGCGCCTCGATCTCGTACCGGGCGGTCCCCACGGGCGCGACTGGGTCGCCGACGGCGGTATGGACACCGCGATGGCCGAGTTCCTGACCCGCTTCGTGCGAGCCAAGGCCAACGTCCTCGTGGCGGGCGAGACCGGTGCGGGCAAGACGACCCTGCTGCGCTCGCTGACCGATCTCTTCGATCCGGCCGAGCGCGTCGGGGTTGTCGAGGACACGGCCGAGCTCGCTCTGGAGAATCCCGATCGCTTCAACCTCGAGACGATCCATCCGCACGACCTCGCCCCGGGCGAAGCCGAGAACCGCCTCCTCGACGTCGGCGATCTCGTCGCCAACGCACTGCGGATGCGGCCCGATCGCCTGATCGTGGGCGAGATCCGCCTGCCCCGGGAAGCCTTCTACACGCTCCAGGCCCTCCATACCGGCCACGACGGCTCGGCGACGACGATCCACGCCTCCTCCGCCGAGGACGCGTTGTTCCGGCTCGAGCTCCTCGCCCGCCAGTCGATGCGCGATCTCACGGTCGCCGACCTCCGCAGCTATATCGCGCGGGTCTTCGATCTCGTCGTCGTCCTGCGGCGGTTACGGACCGGCCGGCGGATCGTCCGCCAGATCGCCGCCCTCGATGGCGTCGATGCCGATGGGTATCGGCTGGCCGACGTGTTCCGCGCTGAGATCACGCGCGAGGACGACGTGCGCTTCGTGCGCGACGCCGCCTGGCGCCCGGGCCGGCGACTCGCCGCGCGCCTTGAGGCGGAGGGCGAACGATGGACCTGAGGCTCCTCGGCGCCATGTGCGCCGGCGTCGCGGTGTTCGCGCTTGGCATGGCGCTCGCCCCGGCAAGCGTGGCGCCCGAACCGGCGGCGGCCGAGGCCGTCCGGGGCTGGTATCGGGGACGGCTCACCGAGGCCCGCGCGATCCTCGCCCGGGCGCGCCTCGACCTCGCGCCGCGGACGTACCTCGCGCTCTCACTCGGGGCACCGCTCCTTCTCGCGCTCGTCGGGTGGCTCCTCTCGCCGCCGATGGCCGCGATCGGGCTCCTGGTCGGCGCCCTCGCGCCACGCCTGTACGTGCGGGCGCTCACCGCGTCAGAGGCGCGGGCGGCCGACGACGAGGTACCAAGGGTGCTGCGGGCGATCGTCAATCGCGCCCAGGCGGGCGGCACGTATCCCGACCTCTTCGCCGCGGCGGCCGAGGCCGCTCGTCATCGCTGGGTGCGGGCGGACTTCGAGGAGATCCGGGGGCGCTTCTATGCCGGCGAACCGGCCGCTGACGCGCTCGCCGACGTCCGTCGTCGCCAGGCGGGACGCAACCTCGCGCTCCTCTACGACGCGCTCGTGGTGCTCATGACCACCCATCAGCCGGCGTCGGCATCGGTCGACGTCCTCGGCTCGCTCGGCGAGGCGGCGCGGAGCAACCAGTCGATCGCCCGACAGGCGGCCGCGGAGAGCAAGGGCCTGCGGCTCCAGGCGGCGATCCTCGCGATCGTCATCCCGGCATTGTTCCTCTATCTCGTGGCGGTCAATCACGAGCTCGTCGCGCCGGTGACCGACACCGACCTCGGACGCCTGGTCCTCCTGCCGGCGGCGGCGCTCCTCGAACTCACCGGCATCGTCGCGTCGCTGCGCGTCACGCGGTTGGAGGCGTAGGCGATGGACCTGCGACTCCTCGGGGCGGCAACGAGCGGGATCGCGGTGGTGAGCCTGCTCATGGCGATCTTCGCACCGTGGTTCGAGGTGCCCGCGCGCCTCGATGCGGCCCGCGCCGCGGGCCTGCCGCGCCACCGGTACGCGCGGCTCGTCTCGGCCGAGCGGCCCTGGTGGGAGCGCCTGGTCGCGCCGCTGGCGACGCGACTCGCGCGCGTCGCCCCGGCGATCGCGACCCAGGTGAGCGAGCGCGACATCGTCCGGGCGGGCCTCGATCCGCAGGCAATCTCGCCGGCCGAGATCTACGCCGCCAAGCTCGTGCTCGCCGCGATGGTGCTCGCGGCCGGGCTGGCGCTGACGCCGCTCGCGCCGTTCGCGCTCCTCCTCGCCCTGCCGGTCGCCTTCGTCGGCTATGTCTTCCCGACCGAGTACCTCGCGGCCCGCGGCCGGCGCCGCCAGGCGCAGCTCCGCCGCGAGCTGCCCGACTTCCTCGCCCTCGTCCGACCGCTGGCGCCGCTCGACGGTCTCGAGCGGGCGGTGGCGAACGTCGCCGACGCGCTGCACACCTCCTCGGAGGGATCGAACCTGCTCGCTGCCCAGGTCCGTTCGGCGGTCGCGGCGTACGGCGTCGGGACCGACCTCTACGCCGCCCTCCGGGACGTCGCGGCCGCCGCCGACCTCGAGGAGCTCGACGAGCTGGCGGCTTCCCTCGGCCAGGCGCGCCGGGTCGGCAAGGGGATCAGCGACGTGCTCGCCGAGCACGAGCGCGCGCTGCGCGAGGCCGAGCGCAACCGGCTGCTCGGCGCCGCTTCGACCGTCCAGCCAAAGCTCGCCGGGATCCTCGCGGCGGTCTACCTGCCCGAGTTCATCGTCCTCGTCGTCCTGCCCCTCTTCATCTCGACCTTGGGGCGGCTGTGAACAAGGAGAGGTGGTGGGACATGACCGTTCGACGCATCGTCCGGGCCCTGCGGCGGGGGTGGGAGATCATCCACGCCGACGAGCGGGGTCTCACGACCCTCGAATACGTCATCGCCGCGGGGATCATCCTCGTCGTCCTGGCGGCGGCGGTGATGGCCTGGAACCAGGGCCTCGCCACGAAGATCGGCCAGCTCGTCCAGCAGCTCCTGGGCGGCGGATGAGCATGTTCGTGCCGGGCTCGCCCAACGATCCCAGACGGGGAGAGCGCGGTCTCGCGACGGTCGAGGCGGTGCTCGTCGTGCCGCTCGTGCTCGTGCCAGTGCTCCTCGGGGTCGTCGTGTTCGGCTCGCTCGAGCACACCCACCTCGTGCTCGACGCCGCGGCAGCGGCCGGGGCGCGCGCGGCGGCAGTAGCGGGCGCCGACACGCCGGCGGTGCGGGAACGGATCGACACCGAGCTCGCCGACGGAGGACTCAGCGCGGCCGACGCGCAGGTGACGGTTGATCCCTCGGTCGCTGCCTGGGGAGCGCCGATCAGCGTCCGGGTGGCGATCGCTGGTCAGGCCTCGATCCCGTTCCTGGGCACCTGGTCGGTCCCGATGAGCTCGACCTTCGTGACCCGCAGCGAGGTGACCCATTGAGCGGCGGGCGCAGCGGTGAGCGGGGCCAGGTCGCCGTCTACGCGGGCCTGCTCTTCCCTCTCCTGATGCTCGTCCTTTCCCTCGTGCTCGCCGTGGGTTCGCTCGAGGACCTGCGGACCCGGATCGGCGCCGAGCTCGACACCGCCGCCCTCACGGCGACGCAGGCGCTCGACATGGCGGGACTCTCGGCCGGGCAGCCACCGCGCCTTGTGGCGGCTCAGGCCGACGCGCTCGCGCGAGAGTACGTGGCCCGGAACCTCGCGGCCTCGAGCGATCTCGTCGCGGAGTCGCCGACCGCAATCGCGGCCTCCGCGCAGGTCGTCGTGACCAACGTGCCCGGCACCGACCCACTCACCGGAATCGCCGTCACTGCCCCGACGGTTTCGATCCGGGTGCAGGTTCCCGCTCGGGTACCGCTCCTCTCGCTGGCCGGCATCGGATCGGTCGTAACGCTCACGGTCACAGGATCCGCGGCGGCGCGGACATGATGACCATCCCCGAGCGGTACCGCATCCCGATCGTCGCGCTCGTCGCCCTCGTGTTGGTGCTTGCCGCGGGTGGCGCGATCGTGCTCGTCGGGGGCGGTGGACCGGCCGCATCGAGCAGTCCGAGCGCCTCCGCGGCACCGAGCCCGACCGACCCGGGTGCGACGCCGGAGAGCGCAGTGCGGGCGTTCTTCGATGCGTACTCACAAGCCCGGAAGACGGACGACCCCTCCTTGGTCGTGCCCTTCGTGACGAGCACGAGCTCGTCTGCTTACCTCTCGGCCGCCGGCTTCCTCAACGGCGAGAAGGCCGTTGGCAAAGCCTCGATCACAACGGTTCTGCGGCTCGACAACATGCAGACGGTCCTGTCCGGCACGAGTGCGTCGGTCTCCTTCGACTACATCGAGGGCGGATACAACATCAGTGCAACGACTGGTCAGCCCCTCGAGACTCCGACGGTCTTGCCGACCGCGAAGGTCGTCGCCGTTGTGAAGAGGATCGGCGAGCGGTGGCTGGTCGACTCGTACCAGTCGCAATGAAGATCGTCCGACTCGTCCTCGGCGCCTGCCTCGCGCTGGTCGCGCTGTTCCTGCTCGTGCCCGCGGTCCTCGCGTACGACCCGAACATCACCGTGGCGGTCAAGACGTGGACCTCGGATACCGGTCACGCCTACGTCGGCGTCCAGGCCACTGGCCAGTGGGCGCCGCCGGCGTCGAGCACCGGGAGCGCCGCACCACCGCCGTACGTGTCGACCTGGCAGAACATGGGCAATCCGGGCCCGAACTGCCACGACTGGTGGGTCACCGTGACGCGGACGAGCGACGGCCAAGTCATGAACCCTGGGAATCCGGTCATGCTCGTGACCTGTGGCGGGAAGGCACCCATCGGTCTCGCGCCCTCGGCCACAGGCGACATGAGCCTGTACCTCGCGGTCTCGGTGCAGCCCCAGTCCGCCCCGGCCAACCAGGTTCGGACGATCACCGCCCAGCTCACCGCAGGTTGGCTCGGGGCCCTGTCAGGAGCGATCCAGGCGTACATCGTGCCCTCCTCAGTCCACGTGACACGCTGGACGATCGACTTCGGCGACGGGACCACCCAGACCTACCCGGCCAATGCCATCCTGCCAGATGAGGTCTCGACCACGCACCGCTTTGGACCGGGGCAGTTCGACGTCGTCGCCACGGCCCACGTCAGCGGCGATGCCTACGCCGCCTTCTTCGCGCCCGACGGGACGCCACTCGAGCGCCTGGTGCCGTTCGCGCTCGACATCAGCAACCGCGCCACCGGGATCGCCGCGCTCGCGATCGACTACATCCCGCCGGTCGTCACGGTCGGCGCGAGCCCCTCGGGGACGCTGCCCGGTGGGACCGTCGTCGCCCCGGACACGACCGGGCACGCGGCGCTCTGGTGGCCGCGTGGCCTGCCCTGCGCCCTCTACCCCCGGGCGATCGTCGTCCGCGAAGGATTCATGCGCTCGGGCGGCTTCCAGATCGGCGGCGCCACGACCGTCCTCACCGGCTACACGTACGAGGCCGGCCCGAACGACGCCTCGGCGCCGACCCCGTCGGGTACCTATCCGGCGGCTGACCCGATCGCGATCCAGTGGGACACGCCGCTGCCGGGCCAGGGCACGTACCCGGTCCGGCTGGTCCTCGATCTGCGGACGACGTACGCCGACGGGACCGTGCGCACCGAGACGGTCGCGGGGTCGGTGGCCGTGACCGTCATCTACTCGGCCGTCGGGCCATGAACGAAGGAGGAGCGTGATGCGCGGACGCCGAACGGCGTATGCGGTGATCTTCCTCGTCGCGGGCCTCGCGACCGCGGGCGTCTTCTACGTCAGCCAGCCGGGCGTCGAGATCGTCCAGGCCCGGGCCGACATCGCGCCGCTCACCGAGATCACCGCCGACATGGTGGGAACGGTGCGGGTCGCGCCGGCTGACGCGCCGGCGGATGCCGCCCACGCAGTTGGGGATGTAGTCGGGCAGTACACGTCGGTGCCGATCCTCGCCGGGGAGGACGTCGACCCGCGCGTCCTCGAGCGCACGCCGGGTCAGCTCGAGTTCGGCTTCGGGGCGCCGCTGCCGGCGGGCATGGTCGCCTTCGCGCTGCCCCTCGCCGATCCGGCGCAGGCGGTCGGGGCGGCGCTCGCGCCGGGCGCCAAGGTCGAGGTCATCGCGGTGCCGAACGCCCTCAAGACCGGCGCCGACGTCGGACCCGCGGCAAGCGCGGCGCCAACGCCTGCGGTCATGGGCGAGGGCGTCACGGTGCTCGCCCTGCGTACCGCCGATGGTCAGCCGCTCACCGATCCGGGCACGGGATCGGCCGGCGGCGCGAACGCGCCGCTCGTGCCGCCCAAGCTCGGCTCGGTCGTCGTGGCGATCCCGGCGGCGCAGGTGCCGGCGTTCGCCGCCGCCGCGCTCGACTCGACGTTCTACCTCGCCCTCGCGCCGGGAGCGCCGTGAGCCGCCTCCGCCTCCCCATGCCAGCTCGCCCGAAGGCGGCCGCGCCGGTCATCGATGGGTGGCCACGCGCCGCGATCGAGGATGACGCCTTCCGCGTCGACGGCCGGCTCATGGGCGGTTTCGAGCTCGCCCCGTTGAGCCTCGAGCTCATGGCCGAGACGGAGCGGGACGCGGCGCTCGACGGCCTCGCCGCCTTCGAGGACGCGATCGCGCGGCCGTACTTGCTCCTGTCGGTACCCACGGACCGTCCGCCCCACGAGCATCTCGCGATCCTCGAAGAACGTCTCGACGGGCGGCGCGCGGCGAGCGGCTTCTCTGCCTACGCCGCCCTGTACCGGGAGCTGTGCGCGGCAGCGACGCGCCCACTGCGGCGAACGTACCTCCTGCTCGACGCCGCGAGCGGGCCCGAGCTCGGGCGGCTGATCGCGACGACCGCCCGGGTCGCCGAGGAGCGCGGCCTCGTGATCCGGGAGGTCGCGGCGGACGAGATCGCCAGGCTCTGGAGCGACGTCGGGCGCGTCGGCATCCCGCATCGGGTCGGCATCCACGCGGGTGAGGGCGATGGACTCCTCACGGCCCTCGCGCTCTCCCGCCGCTGGCCGGCCGAGGTCGCGCCGGGCTGGCTCAGCGGGCTCTTCGCGGTGCCCGGCATCGCCGCGGTCGCGATGCGGGTGCGACCGCTTCCTCGTGCGGAGGCGATGGGTTTCCTCACGACACGCCTGCGCCAGGTCCGGGCGGCCGAGCGGTTGGCGGCCGAGCGCGGCGAGCTCGCCGACGTCGAGCGGGAGCGCTTGGGGGCAACCGCGACCGACGCGCGCCGGGCGGTGCACGCGGGAGCCGGGCGGATCAGTTTCGTCGATACCGTGCTCCTCCTCGAGGCGCCGGATCGGACGACGCTGGCCGAGCGGACCGAGGCGCTGCGTCTGGAGGCCCGGAGCCTCGGCGTCGATCTCGAGACCGCGACGTTCCGCATCACCGACGCCTGGGCGGCCGCGCTGCCGGGTCCCGCGCCGCGCCCGATCGCCGAGCGCAACCTCGACTCAGGCTCGCTCGCAGCGAGCCTGCTCAACGTGGCATCCGACCTGTATGAACCCGCGGGGCACCTGTACGGGCGGGCGCGGACGACCGGCGCGCCGATCATCCTCGATCGCTTCAGCCACGCCAGCCACAACGCGATCGTGCTCGGCCAGACGGGCACCGGCAAGACGATGTTCAGTGGCGCCGAGATGCATCGCTGCTTCCTGCGCGGGGTGCGGGTCCTCGCGGTCGACCCGCTGGGCGACTACCGCCGCCTCGCGTCGGCATTGGGGGGCACGTACCTCGAGCTCGGCGCCTCCGATGGCCTCAACCCCTTCGCGTTCGTCGGGGCCACAACCGAGCGGAGCTTGTCGGCCAAGCTCGCGATGCTCGATCGGCTCCTCGCGGCGATGGCGGGCGGTCTCTCGCGCGACGAGCGCCCAGCCCTCGATCGAGCCCTGCGTGCCGCCTATACGGCGGCCGGCATCTCGCCCGACCCCGCCACCCACGGCCGCCACCCGCCGACGCTGGCCGACGTCGTCGAGCGCCTGGCCGCCGAGCCCGAGGGCGGACCTCTGGCGCGGCGGCTCGAGCGCTGGGCGATCGGGTCGCTCGCGGGGCTCTTCGCCGCCACAGAGCCGTTGCCCGCCGATCGGCGGGCGCTCGTCGTCGGTCTCGCGGCGATCGGCGATCCCGAAGTGCGCGACGTGGCCCAGCTCGCCGCGCTCTCGGTGCTCTGGGATCTGGTGCGGGCCGATCTCGCCCCAAAGCTCGTGGTGGTCGACGAGGCTTGGAAGGTCATGCGCCAGGCCTCGGGCGCCGACTTCATCGAAGAGCTCGCCCGCTCCGCCCGCCACTACCATGCGGGGCTCCAGCTCGCGACCCAGGACATCGTGGAGTTCCTCCGCTCGCCGTTCGGCGAGGCGATCGTCAAGCAGTGCGACCTGCGGGTCCTGCTGGGGCAGACCCCGGAAGGCGCCGACGCGCTCGTGCGCTTCTTCGATCTCACGGCTCCTGAGCGCAGAGCGCTCGTCCACGCGCGTCCGGGCGAGGGACTCCTCTTCGTCGGGCGTAGCCACACCGGCTTCGAGGCTGTCGTCTCACGGCGCGAGTACGCCATGCTCACGTCGCGGCCGGCCGATCTCGTCGCCCAATCCCAGCTGAAGTACGAACCGCCCGATAGCTCGTGAGGCGGGTGGGGTTCGGGTGCGCCGCGCTCGGCTGCCTCGTGCCCCTGACCTGCCTCCTTATCCTCGCGGGCTCGATCGGGATCCTCGCCGGCAACTGGGCGGCCATCGCCCGACCATCGGTCGCCTCCGCGGCGGACGCCGCGGCCGTCGCGGACATCCCGCCCGCGTATCTCACGCTGTACCGGGCCGCGGGCGAACGGTTCGGGCTCGACTGGTCCGTGCTCGCGGCGATTGGCGAGGTCGAGACCAACCACGGGCGGAACGCGAATGGCTGCGCCCCGAACGCCGCCGGCGCCCGGGGGCCGATGCAGTTCGAATCGGCGACGTTCAGCCATGCCGCGGCGCTCGCCGGGATCGCTCATCCCGACATCTGCGACCCGGCCGACGCAATCCCAGCCGCCGCGGCGCTCCTCCGCTCCGACGGTGCGCCAGCCGACTGGTGGCATGCGCTCTTCCTCTACAACCACGTCGACTGGTATCCGCCGCTCGTGCTCGCCTGGGCCCAGCGCTACGGCGCGACGGGGATTGTCGTCTGGCCGCTCGATGGAGCGACACTCACCCAGGGCTTCGGACCGACGTCGCTCACGCTCGAGCCGCCCCTCTGCTACGAGGGCGTCTGCTACCCCCACTTCCACGCCGGCATCGACCTCGCGGCACCGCTCGGGACGACAGTCCGGGCGATCGCCGCGGGCCAGGTCATCTTCGCCGGAGTGCAGCCGGGCGGTGCGGTCGTGGTGGAGATCGACCACGGCGCCGACACCGTGTCGCTCTATGGGCACCTGCAGGCCCAGTTGCTCGTGACCGTCGGCGCGTCGGTCACCGCGGGTCAGCCGATCGGTGCCGTAGGGATGACCGGCAACACGACCGGGCCGCACCTTCACTTCGGGGTCTCTATCTCAGGTGTCCCGATCGATCCGCTCACCGTGCTGCCGGCGGGACCATAGCGATGGCTGTCCCGACGCCGTTCGATCTCCTCGGCCCGGTCCTGGGCGGTCTGCTGCCACTTGTCCTGTTGGCCGCCGTCGTCCTCGTGGTCCTGATCCTTGGGCCGCGGGCCATCGGCCCCCTGCGCCAGGCCGCCTACGAGCGCGCGGTCGAGCACGAGCAAGTGCGCCTCGAGCTCCTCGTCCCCGCGGGACACGATCCCGACACCGCGGTCGCGGTCGCGCTCCTGCGCGCCCTCCATCCGCGCCACCGCCGCGGCGTCGATCCGCTCCGGGTCGGCTGGCCGACGCTCGAGTTGCGCCTCCTCTGGCGCGAGGGGACCGGACGCTGGCAGATCGACTGCCCGGCCCAGCTCGAGTCCGCGGTCCGGGTCGCGCTGCGCTCGGCGTGTCCGGGCATCGGGATCGAGGTCGTGGCACCGGCCGACCCGGCTCCCGTCGCCGCTGCGACGGCCTTGCTCGCCGCGTCGGACCGCTGGCCGCTGCACGCGGTCGAGCTCGCCGACGGGCGGGCGCTCGTCCGGCTCGCCCACGTTCTCGCCGCAGACCGGGCGGCCGAGGTGTGCCTGCGGATCCGGCTTCGCCCCTGCTCGCCCGAGCGCTGGCGGGCGCTCGTCGACCCCGACGAGGGCACAACCTCCATCGCGTCGCTCGTCGTGACCGCGATCGTCGACGCGCTCCTCTTCCGCGAGTCCGCATCGGCCGAGCCGGTCGAGCGGCAGCTCGGCACGAGCGAGCGCGAGGCCACCAGACGCAAGCGGGCGGGGGTCGTCGGCTTCGAGACTGCAGCCGTCCTCGAGGTCGCGGGCGTCGACGCGGACGCCGCCCAGGCGCTCCTCTGGCGCTTGACGAGCTGGACCGACGTGCTGGGCGACGCCCGCCAGTCGATCGACTGGCGGATCGGGCGCGGCTCAGGATCGCTGCGCCCCGTGATGCGCCTGGCGGACTGGGAGGTGGCCGAGCTCTGGGAGCTGCCGTCGGTCGCCTTCGACCGGACGGGGGCTGCCCGTGCCCGAGCGCTCGTCGGCGCGACGCAATCGCCCGAACGCCGGCGAGACGGAATCGTGATCGGGGAGGCAGGCGGGCGCCCCGTCGCCCTGCCGACCGAGGTCCTGGGGCGCCATCTCGCGGTCTTTGGCGCCACCGGCTCGGGCAAGAGCACGTTGCTCCTTACCCTCGCCACGGAGCTCCTCCGGACGGAGATGGGCGGCACGATCGTCGATCCCCACGGCGATCTCGCCGAGGACATCCTCGCTCGCGTGCCGCCTGGGTCGGCGGAACGGGTCCACGTCCTGCGCCTCGCCGACCGCGATCATCCGCGGGGATTCAACTTCCTCGAGCGCCGGAACCCCGACGAGGCCCAGCTCGTGACGAGCGAGTTCGTCAACATGCTCGAGGATCTCTGGCCGCGCTTCTGCGGCCCGAAGATGCAGGACTACCTCCGCCACGGCCTGCTCACGCTGCTGTCCTCGCCCGAGCCCCAGACGATCCTCGAGCTCATCCGCCTGCTCACCGACGACGCCTTCCGCGGGACCTACACGAAGGGACTCAGCGACCCGCTGCTCGCAAGCTTCTGGCGGACCCAGTGGCCAAGCCCACGGGAGCGCGAGCGGGACGCCTCGATCAAGGCTGTCCTCAACAAGCTCGGCGCCTTCGTCGCCTACGACTCGATCCGCCAGATCATCGGCCAGGGCGCATCGACGATCCGGCCGCGGACGCTCATGGACCGGGGCGACGTCCTCATCGTCGATCTGTCGCGGGTCGGGGGCGACAACGCCTCGCTCTTCGGGGCCATGCTCATCAGCCGCTACCTCATCGACGCCGTCGGCCGCCAGGGCACCCCCCGCGCCTCGCGCCGACAGCATCTCCTCGTCGTCGATGAGGCCCAGGGCTTCGACACGCGGGCCCTGGGACGGATCAGCGTCGAGGGCCGCAAGTTCGGCCTCGCGCTCGCTCTCGCCTCACAGTCGATCTCGGGCCTCGGCGAGCGACTCCAGAGCACGGTCCTCACCAATGCTGCCTCGCTCGTCCTGCTCTCGCCGGGCGCCGACGACGTCCGGGCGGTGGGCCGCCTCTTCGCGCCGCTATCGGCGGAGCGCCTGACCGACCTCCGGCGCTTCGAGTTCGTCCTGCGGACGCCCGGTCCCGACGGCTCGCCCGCCGTCTACGGGGGCCGAGTGATCGAGCCCGCGGCGGCCGACCCGGAGCGGGCGGCCCTGGTCGCGGCCGCGAGCGACCGTCATGACGCCCGGCCAACGGCCGAGGTTCGAGCCGAGGTACATCGCCGGGCCGGCGGGAACGGGACGCCAGATCTGTCGCCAACGGACGCGGACTTGAGCGACGAGCGATGAGCCCGCCGATTCCGCTCCGCCGACTGTACGCCGGATCGTTCGCCGGATGGTTCGTTCCGACGTGCATCCGACGAACGGTTCGCGCGATCGAATCCGACGGCGCGCGGGTGGGACAACGATGACGTACCGCTTCCTCGCCGCCTGCGCGACGATCCAGCGAGATCCCGCCCATCTCCGACTCCGCGACCGTGCCGTGCTGCGGATCCTCAATCGAGCCGGAGCCGCCACCGCTGCCCAGCTGACGACCCTCGCCTACCGCAATCGTCGGCTGGCTCAGGCGCACCTCCGGCGGCTGTGGGCCGACGGTCTGCTCGAGCGGGCATCGCTCCCGCCGGCTGGATCGCGCGGCGGCTCCCCCCTCGCCTACCGCCTGTCCCCGGCGTGCCTGCACCGGCTCGGCTACGGGCGCAACCCCTGGCGCGGTCCGGGCTACCTCGCCCACACCCTCGATGGCGTCGAGGTCGTCGCCGCCCTCGTGCGCTCTGGTGAGCGCGAGCCCCAGCCACCCGTCCAGCTCTGGCTGCCCGAGTCGATCGTCGGAGACCTGGCGCCTGACGGGACCGCCCCAGACGCGCTCGTGGTAATCGCGACCGAGACCGGCGCCGGGGTCGTATCCCTCGAGATCGACGAGGCAACCCAGCACGTGGCGCCGATCCGCGACAAGATCGATGGGTACCGTCGCGCGCTCGATGGGCGAGCAGGCTGGCACGTCCTCTTCGTCGTGCCGACCGCCGCGCGGCAGGCCTGGCTGCGCCGGCTGGCCGCGCGGCTGGATCTCGGTCTCGCTCGCTTTTGGACGGTCACGAGCGGCGATCTTGGCGAGTCGGGGCTCGACGCCGTCGTGGCCGGGATTGGTCCCGGTGCGCCGATCCTCACCCTCAGGGGAGCGCTTGACGATACCAAACAGCGATGGAGCCAGACACCAGTTGGGACGGCAGCGTGGCTCGAGCTGCTCGGCTCAGGCGGCGGAGAGGAACCCTCCAAGCTCCTGCTCTGAGTTCCCGCGCTGCCGTCCGCGCTGGATCCCGAGCCCGCGTTACGAGCTTGGGCCGGGCCATCCACCGTACGACCGCGTCCGACCTGTGCGGAACGGCCTCTTCAGGCGGCGTCCCCGAAGGCCGGAAGCACGCGCCTCCCGTAGCGGTCGACGTGGAGCGTCTTCGCACCGTGGATGGATACCCTTCTGCGTCAAGGGGTCTTGACGATTCACGCCCGTCAAGGTATCTTGACGGCATGACCGAACTCAGATCAGCCAGCGCGCTCGATGCCGAACTGGGGCAGCGTCTGGCCGACGATCCGCTCGCGGCACTGTCGGCGATCGCGGCCCTGCGTCGGGCTGTCCACGAGCGGGAGCGGGAAGCAGTCTTCCGTGCCCTCGAGACCCATTCGTGGCGCGAGGTGGGTGAGGCCCTCGGGGTCAGCAAGCAGGCGGCGTTCCAGCGCTTCGGGCGGGAGTGGGTCCAAGTTGCGCACGCCACTTTGCCTCCGTCGGCGCTGAAGCGAACGATCAAAGACCGACTCATCGGATAGGCGCCCCCAGACTCCGGCGCCCGGGCGATCCACGGCCTCCCGGCGGTGAGTCCGACACACTTGGATAGGACACACCCGAGAGGAACGAGATGCACGTCATGGCGGTCTCCACGGTCTCGGACACCGAGGGCTACTGGGACGCCCTCAAGCGCGCCTACGGCCGACTGCCCGAGGGTGCCCTGTGGACGGTGGCGGTCGCGAGCACCGATGGCACCAGGGCCGCGAACGTCATCACGGACGCCTCGCTCGAGAGCGTGACCCTGTTCTTCGAAGAGCACACCGGCTCCCTCGCCGTCACGGAGTGCTTCGAGCTAGACGTTGCCAACGCGGTGGGTCTCCCGATGGCGGTGACGCCCGAGCCGCAGCTACCGCCGGCAGGCGACCCAGCAGTGGGTCCGGATCCGGAGTCAGCACCACCGGCTCCAACTCGGACCCGGCGACCGACCACCGGCTCGGGTCTCGCCCGACTCGGCACAAACAGGATCTGGGATTGGCTGCCCGGACTCCTCGCCGACTACGGGATCCCGAGCGCTCAGGTGGGGGTGCTGAGCAACGGCGAAATCACCGACGTCGCGGTCGGAGTCCGCGATGTGCGCTCCGGCGCGACCGCGACCACCGATACGATCTACCAGCTCGGCTCGATGTCGAAGACTTGGACGGCCCTCGCCTTCATGCAGCTCGTCGACGAGGGCAAGGTGGCGCTCGACGAGCCCGTGCAGACCTACCTGCCGGGCTTCCGGGTGGCCGACCAGGATGTCAGCGCTAGGGTCACCCCGCGCCACCTGCTCAACCACACCAACGGGATCGAGGAGCTCTATGGGGACCCCGGCGAGGCAGACGACGTGTACGAGCGGATGGTCGCCACCATCGCCGACGCGCCCCAGGTGTTTCCCCTCGGCGAGACCCACGGCTACAGCGCCTCCCTCGGCTACGCGATCCTCGCCCGGATCATGGAGATCGTCGACGGCAGACGCTGGGACGCGATCGTGCGGGCGCGCCTCTTCGAGCCACTTGGCCTTCGGAGCACGAGCAGCTGGCGGGGAGACGTCGACCGGGCGCGGGCCGCGACGGGGCACGTCATTCGCTCGTTCGCGGAAGGACCCACCGTCGCGCCGGTGCAGTTCCTGCCCCGCGCCTATGGCCCCGGCGGCAACGTCAGCTCAACCGCCCGGGACGTCCTGACGATGGCCTCACTCTTCCTCAATGGCGGCCGCGCGCCGGACGGCTCCCGGATCGTCTCAGCCGAGGCCATCCGGGAGATGATGCAGTCGCGGGTGCCGATCCCCGATCCCTTCATGTTCGGGCCGTGGTGGGCGCTCGGGCTCATCGTCTGCGACTGGCACGGCGAGACCGTCTATGCGCACGATGGCAGCACGATCGGGCAGAACGCCCGCCTGCGCATCCTGCCCGATCGGAATCTCGCCATCGCGATGCTCACGAACGGCGGGCCGCGCGAGAGCTTCTACCGGCGGGCGTTCAACGCGATCCTGGCCGAGCTCGGCTCGGTCACGGTGCCCGACCTGCCGGAACCCGATGCCGCCATCTCGCTCGAGGTCGATCGCTATACGGGCACGTTCGAGCGGCCGGGCATCCGGTACGACGTGGACGCGGCCGGCGGAACGCTCCAGCTGACGCTCGTCCGCGACGCCTGGCAAGCCCGTGTGTCGGGGCGCCCGGAGCGGACGAGCTACCCGCTGCTTCCCATCGACGAGACCCACTTCCTGATGCCGTCCCACGACCCCCTCGAGGACACCCAGACGGTCGCGATCTACGACGTGCGGGACGGAGGAGCGCAGTACCTGCACACGAACTGCCGCGTCTATCCGAGGGCGCCACGGCCGAGGCCGTAGGTGGCGGCCCGGGCCGCAACCTGATCGGTGGCTAGACCTCATGCCACCGAGAACAACGCCTTCTGCCGGAGGGTGATGTGCGCGCTGCGATCGGCGTCGCCCCGAGCCAATTGCGGCCGTTGGATGGTGCTGCGCCCGACGGCGCGGGCGCCGGACGTCCTGCGCGAGCGCGTCACCCACAGCCTGGCTCAGCCCACGTTGCGCGGCGGGGCGTAGAAGGCTGTCGTGTTCGCGACGGCACGATCGACCGCTTCGCTGTCCGCGCCCGACGCCCGGTACGCCTCGCCCCAGGCTTCGCTGCTGCGGGTGGCGAAGGCGCGTCCCTCGGCCGACCGCTGCCACGCGATCGGATCGCCCACCGAGCTGCCACGGAGGTGAAGGGCGAGGCCGAGCAAGCCCCCGTCCCAACCGACGCCGACGGCACCCGGTCCGTACTCGGCCCACTGCTCGTCGGGTACCACGCTGGTGTGGTCGAGCTGGAGGACCGTCGCCCCCTCGGTTCCCGGCACGAGTCGCACCTCGAGCTCTGAGCCGGCGACGTCGCCGCTCGACTCCCCATACAGCCAGGTGACCCGGAGCAGGTGTGGCCTCTCGCAGGCGAGGATCTCGCCCCCGGCGTTGCCCTCGAGCTGGAATCGGCCACCGACGCGAAAGTCGCCGCTGATCGGCAGGAACCAGCGGCTGAGGCGCTCCGGGTTCGCGAGGGCGTCCCAGACGTCCTCGATCGGGGCGTCGAACGTGCGGCGCAGCCGGACGGCGTGGCCCTCGCCGGCGGCGATCTGGCCTCGGCCGACCTCACGCTCCATGGCGGCGATCTCGTGGGCGATGTCGATCATCGGGTGGTCTCCTTCGAGCTGTCGGCGGCGGTACCGAGGCGGCGTTCTCGCTTCCTGCGGGCGAGCTCGGTCTCGAGCGAGTCGAGGCGCTGGTCCCAGAATCGCTCGAAGCGTCCGAGCCAGTCGTCGAGCTCGCGGAGCGGCGTCGCGTCGACGGCGTACAGGCGGCGCGCACCCTCCGGCCGGACCGTCGCAAAGCCACTGTCACGCAGGACCTTGAGGTGCTGCGACACGGCGGGCTGCGAGATCCCGAACTCATCTTGGACGACGGAGGTGATCGCTCCCGACGTGAGCTCGCCGGCCGCAAGCAACTCGAGGATCCGGCGCCGAACGGGATCGCCAAGAACGTCGAAGGCATGCACGATGGGGGTCAGAGTAGAAGACGCAGCTTATATAAGTCAAGCCTGAGAGGGCACGCGTACGGGACGCCTCGGCCCAGGGTGGGATCCGTCCCCGACGCGGTGGGAGCCCTCTGGCTTAGTTGCCGAGGCGGGCAGCCTTGGCCCGGAGATAGCGCTGTTGGGCCATGTTCCGCGCGAGGTCGGCCGAGGCCAGGTACGCAGTTCGGGCCGCCTCGCGTTCACCCGCGCTCTCGAGGAGATGAGCCCGGACGGCCGGGACGTGATGATCGGCGGGCAGGCGCCCGGCGGCCTCGAGAGTATCCAGCCGCTCGAGCCCGGCACGTGGCCCCTCCACCATCGCCAGTGCGACCGCGTGGTTGAGCGCCACGACCGGCGTGTCTGAGACCTCGAGGAGCAACTCGTACAGCATCAGGATCTGCCGCCAGTCGGTCTCCTCGGCGCTCGGCGCCTGGTCATGGACGGCAGCGATCGCGGCCTGCAGCTGGTAGGGCCCGACCGGCCCTTGCGGCAGGGTGCCGCGGATGAGGGCGACTCCTTCGGTGATGGCGCCTCCATCCCAGGTGCGCCGATCCTGCTCCGCCATCGGGATCAGCTCGCCGGTCGGTCCGGTGCGCGCCGGCCGCCGCGCGTCGGTGAGCAGCATGAGCGCGAGGAGCCCGCTCACCTCCGGCTCGTCGGGCAGCAGGGCGTGAACCAGCCGGGCCAGCCGGATGCCCTCGAGCGCGAGGTCGACTCGCTGGAGCTCAGTGCCGGCAGTGCTTGCATAGCCTTCGTTGAAGATGAGGTAGAGCACATGGAGGACGACCCGCAGTCGCTCGGCGCGTTCGGCCGCCGGCGGCATCGCGAACGGCAGGCCGCTCTCGCGGATGGCCTGCTTGGCGCGGCTGATCCGGCGGGTCATCGTCTCCTCTGGCACGAGGAAGGCGCGGGCGATCTCGGCCGTCGTCAGGCCGCCCACCGCTCGCAGGGCGAGCGCGATCTGCGAGGCGGGGGAGAGGGCCGGGTGACAGCACAGGAAGAGCAGGATGAGCGTGTCGTCGGCGTCGGCGGGCTGGCGATCGGCGGCCGGCGCCAGCCAGTCCTCGGGCAAGGTCCAGCGGGCCACCTGGTCCTCGCGCCGGCGGCGGGCTTGCTCCGCCCGGAGGAAGTCGGTCAATCGACGCGCGGCGACCGTGATGAGCCAGTTGCGCTGGTTCGCCGGGATGCCCTCGGCCGGCCACTGCGTCGCCGCCGCGAGCAGGGCATCCTGGACGGCGTCCTCGGCCGTGTCGAGGTTCCCGTAGCGGCGGACGAGCGCGCCGAGGACCTGTGGCGCGAGGGTGCGCAACAGGTCCTCGATGGCCGGGCTTAGCACAGCGTCAGCTCATCCCTCGAGCTCGGCCTGAGACTCGACGATCGGGCGGACGTCGGCGTAGGCGCGCTCTTGTACCGCGGCCGGACCGGGAACCTTCGCCAGGCGGGCGGCGATCTCGGTCGCTCGGTCGAAGCTCTCGGCTTCGATGATCCAGTAGCCCGCGAGGACTTCCTGGGTCTCGGCGTACGGGCCGTCGGTTACCACCGGCAGGCCTCGCTCAAGCGCGACCCGACGGGTGTGGACCGGCGCGTCGAGCCCGCGCGTCTCGACGAGCTCGCCCGAGGCGTCGAGCTCGCGATTGAACGACTCCATGAAGGCCCCCATGGCCGCGAAGTCCTCGGCCGACCAGGCCGCCGCCTCGCTGCCTTTGCCGGCCATTCCGTCGTAGTCGGCCTGCGAGCCGTAGGTGAGGATCATGAACTTCATCGTCGTCGCTCCAACGTTTCAGTGGGTTTCGAATTCGGCCAGACGGCATGCAACGAGCTTTGCCACGAGGGCATCCGGCAGCGGCCGATCCGCCATGAAGTTGATCGTCCCCTGCCAGGTGCGGTAGTCCGCCAGCTCGTCGGCGAAGGCTCGCACCGGGGCCCGGCCAGCGTAGAAGGAGCAGGCTCGCTTCGTCGCGCCGAAGCCCGCGAAGTAGCGCCCATCGAGCCGGAACGCCGGCAGGCCGTAACTCATCGCCTCGGTCGCCTGGGGCGCCGCTGCCCGGATCCGCGAGCGGAGTCGCGTGAGGGCGGCTCGCTGGTCGTCCGGCACGCAGGCGAGGTAGTCGTCGATCGTCATGGCAGTCATCGTGTCATCTCCTTGTCGGTGACGTGGGGAGGCGGGAAGTCTCCTCGGATGCCCCGTGCGGTCTAGCTCTGCGGTTGCTCGACTGGGGAGATCCCGGTGCGTCCCTCGTCGCGGCGGAGGACGCGGCTGGGCTCGACGACGCGGGTCCGCGAGACCCGCGCCCGCCAGGCTGCGGCGGCCACCCACAGGCAGTTCGCCACGACGATCAGCCGGTCCGCCCAGCCGTCGAGCCTGAGCACGCCAGGCGGAAGGCTGGCCGGGGCAGCGGACGGCAGATGACCGCCGTATGCCTGGGCCACCTGCGCCGTCATTACTACGAGCGTGGCAACCAGCGACGCGAGGCCCAGCCAGCTCAGGCCGGCAAGGGCGATGAGCGGCCGGCGGGCGGGCCCCCAGTGCGTGTCGCGCGGGAGCGCGGCGCTGATGAGGAGGGCCGCGATCGGGAAGCACCCGATGCCCAGCAGGCCGGCGATGCCATGGGGGACGTCCTGGGTGATATCGAAGATCGACGCCATGGCCTCGCCGATGCCGGCAAGGACGAGGAACGCGAGGCCGATCCTGCCGCGACGCGTCGTGAGCTCGGGCCACAGCGCGACGACGAGCGCCCAGGTGCTGATACCCCAGCAGGCGAACATCACCGAGAGGAGCAACCCATTCCGGCCGAGCGCGTACTCGCTGACCATCCGCCACGAGGGATCGAACTCGGGGCTCAAGACGTGGAGCGCGGCTAGCGACACCAGTGTCGCGCCCGTCAGGACCACTGCGAGGGTGGCTGCCGCCGACGGGGGACGGCCGGCGGCGTCTTCATGAGGTCTGTATGTCATGTCTTCTCCTCGCTTGCGGCACCCCAGGTGGGCCCGTCAACGAGAAGTCGAGGCTGACGGCGAGATCCGGACATCGGCCCAGGCCGGGATCGATGTCTGCGGCGCATCGGGCGCGTCGTCCGTCGACTTTTGTACATGGATTTGTACATGCCACGTCTTCCATTGTCGCACGGGTCGGCGTAGGGTTTCGATCAGGTGGCCTGCCCGAGAAGACCTGGCGGTTCGTGAGGGCGGGCCACCGCCATTGCTCCAAGGTGGAGCTGGCAGGAGCCTCCCGGAGCGGGCTCCCGCGGTCAATCAATCGCGTCTCACCCAGCACCGGCGCCGAGACCCAGCGTGGTCCGCGGCGGCTGAAGCACCTTACCAACCACACAGCGCTGCCAATCGCGCACATCAACTTCGATGCGTGCGATCGCGCGAGGCGTGCCGCCACCACTGATGCGTGGGCGGAGTCCGGCCGGACCAGAGCGGCCGTCGCGAGGAACGCTCCTCGACGGTCTCGATCGCCGGTCGGCTCGACCCTCGTGATGAGGGTGCGGCGCGACCGGTCTTCGGGACCTCAGGCGTTCTCGCCGACGGCTCGCTCGGCCTGACTCGGCTTCACTCATACGTTCGTGGTGGCGGATGACATCCGCGCCGGAACGGAGGTGATGCCAGGAAGGGTTCGAGTGCGAAGCCGGCGGCCTGCGCGCCCGCCGGTTGAGTAACCAGCTGTTGCGCGCCGGACCGGAGCCGATCCTTTGCGATCGCACCCGAGTCAGGCGCGCCGCGCCTGTGCTCGTCTGCCTCCGGTCCGCTCATCGTGCGGCGTTCGACCACACAAGGAGATGCTCCGATGCAGACGATGCAGCCAGCGACCGAGACGACCAAGGTCATCTACGGCGTGAACGAGCTCGACCTCGATCTGGCCGGCAAGACCATCCACGGGATCTGGAAGGCCTTGGAACAGGTCTTCAACATCCCGCGCGACGCGGCCGTCACGGTCAACGGCGTCCGGGTCGAGGACGACTATCTCGTCCGCCCGGGCGACGAGATCGAGTTCCAGAAGCAGGCAGGCGTCAAGGGCCTTCGGGCCTGACACCTCGCCGAGGGATCAGCCCGGAGTCGACGGCACTATCGGTGCGCCGGCTCCGGGCTCCCATTCGCAGAAGGGAGCTCGATCGCCATGCAGTCGCGCACGTACCTGCGCATCGAGGGCGACCTGGTCTCGCTCGTCAGTGAGGTGATCGACCGGGAGGTGCTTCTTCCCGATCTATTGACCGAGCTGACGCAGAGCCAGATCGCCATTACCCCTCGGCTACCGACCGGCTGCCGCTTCTGGCTCCGCTCGGGATCGATGGACCGGTCGGTCTTCGTCCTCGAGCAGCCACCGGCCCGCCGGACGATCACCTACGAGGCGACCCGACGGGCAGGGTCCGAGCCGGTCAGCTACCGGATCGCCCTGCCCTACGTCGTCTTCGTCGTGTCGGTGATCGGCGAGCAGATCGAGGGACTCGCGACCTACTTCCGCACCGCATCGATCCGCTCGCTCGACGATACGCTGCTCTGCTCCACCCTCCCGAATACCAGCGACGACGGCGTCGTCTGCCTGGGCTCGGTCAGGGTGGCAGGGGCGAGCGTCGGCGAGCGGGTCGACGCCCTCGTCGGCGCGTTCTGGGCGAGTCGCTTCAACCAGGACCTGCGCCGTCATCCGCTTCCGTTCACGGGCGGCTTCCGGGCCTGGGCGTCCCGCTCCCGGCACGACCCGCTCGCTGCCCTGTCGCTGCGCTACGACCCCTACTGGCGGACCCTCCGCCAGGTCGCAGCGTCGATGGCGGGCTTGAGCGTCGCGGATCTGCCGGCCGGGACACCCATCCCCGAGGAGCCCGCGGAATCCGAGGTCCGCACGCCGGAGCCGCCGGCACCAGAGGAAGGTGAGAGCGATGCACTCGCTTCGTGATCACCTTCTGCGGATACCGGCGGTCAGGCCGAGGGATCTCGGGCGCTGGATCGCCCCGGCCCTGGGCGAACGAGCGAGACCGCTCTCGACTCCGATCCTGGAGGAGGCGGCGCTCTCGGTCTTCGCCCACATCGTCGGCGGCGAGCGACCGACCCGCGAGGGCCTGGTCGCAGACCAGCGGCGCTTCGAGCGCCTGGTGTACCTCGTCCACCGCCTGCCCGAACGGGGAGGTGACCGGTGATGTTCGCCATCGTCGAAGCCGGCGCGAACTGCGATGGCCGGCCGCTGCCGGCCTTCGTCGTCGCCCGCGACGGGCTGTACCTCCGCAAGCGGAGCCTGCTGGGCGTCTCGCAGACGAAGGTCGAGCGGGTCGCCCACCTGCCTCCTGCTTCCGAGTACGTCGACTACGCGCTGCCCAAGGTCCCCGCGGATCTCATGGCTCGCGTGGTCGGCTTCTTTCGGGCCGTCTATCGGGAACGGAGGACCGAGGCACTCGTGCTCCTGGTCTGGCGCTCGGGATCGTTCGATCTCGTCGTGCCGGAACAGAAGGTCACCCTCGCCTCGGTCCGCTTCGATCTCGCAGACGGTGACCTACCAGCCGGATCGCGGCTCGTCGGCACGATCCACTCGCATGGCGCCATGGGCGCCTTCGCGAGCTCGGTCGACGAGGGCGACGAGGCGGAGCTCGATGGGCTCCACATCGTCGTCGGCGATCTCGACCGGCGAGCGTCCTACGCCGCGGCGATCGTCATCGACAGCGTGCGCTTCCCGCGCAAGGTGAGCCAGCTCATCGAGCGGCCTCGACGGCTCGTCGAGCCGCCCGCGGTCTGGCTGGCGGCCGTCCGGCGGGCTCCGGTCACGCGACCGAAGCCGTCGATGGCGAGCGCGAAGTCGGTCGTCCATCTCCCGGCCGTCGGGCGTCGACCGACCAAGGTCGAGCTCGACGTGCTCCTGGAGCGGGCCGATCGGACGGCTGCTGCCCTCGGCTACGACCTGTCCTGGCGGCTCGTGCCCGTCTCGGGCGCGGGTGCGAAGGGAGGTGGATCCGATGGCTAGCCGCATCGTCCTCGTGGGCTGCGGCGGGATCGGGAGCCAGTTGCTCCCGCCACTCGTGCGCTATCTCGCGAGCCGGCCCGAACCGCGACCGGTCCTCGTCCTCGTCGACGGCGACGTCTTCGAGGCGAAGAACCTCGTCCGGCAGGCCTGCTCTGCAGGCGACCTGGGCACGAACAAGGCCGAGGCCCTGGCCCAGATCGCCCGGAATGCCGGGCTCGCCAATCAGGCAATCGGCTCGTTCATCGACGAGACCAACGTCCGGTCAATCGTCCGCGAGGGTGACCTCGTCCTCCTCGCGGTCGACAACCACCGGACGCGGGCGCTCGTCGACGATCACCTGCGATCGCTCGACGAGGCGACGCTCATATCCGGCGGCAACGACGAGACCGACGGCAACGTCCAGCTCGTCCGCCGTCGCGATGGTCGATCCGTCGACGGCCACCTGACCGAGATCCATCCGGAGATCGGCCAGGCGGCCGAGCATGAGGAGACGACGGGCGATGGCTGCCAGGTCCTGGCGGCCGAGCATCCGCAGCTCCTCGTGACGAACCTGTTGGTCGCGAGCGCGATGCTCGCCTGCCTCTGGCAGGTGCTCGAGCGTGGCAGCGTCCCCTACAGCGAGGTCTATCTCGACGCGATCCAGTGCCAGGCACGCAGCCGGTCCTGGTTCCGTCTCGAGGCCGGCGCGCAGTAGGGGTTGTGTGGACTGACGGTGCACATCTCGGCCGAGGCGGCGCCCAGGCGGCGCTTCCTCGGCCGAACCATCTCAGCAGGCTCTGTGACAGGAGTTGTCACAGACACGACCGACGAACCCGTTCCGCCCGGGCAGCGGCATCTTCCCGCCGCTGCTGTCGGGTCGCGAGCCGGAGACCGCGATGGTCGAGGTCTTCAGACTCCAGCGCATCCTCGGACACAGCCCACGATCGACGCAGATCACACGCCGCTAGGTCGACCTCATGGACGAGGACTTCCGCGCCGCGCATAGCGGAACTCGCTAGTCGGCCGGCTACCGAGTAGTGTGCGGCTCAGCGGAATGGGAGTCGCGGCGTTCTTGCTCCGGACATACGCTCCCGTCGGCGCCAGATCGATCAGGACTTGATCGACCTTGAACCTGGAGGGGTATGGACCACGTCGAGGTCGCGAGGTACTGGTACGACGAGCCCCACAAGGACTGCGGACTGTTGCGTCAGGGGGACGTCTTCGAGAACTGGCTTGACGATGCGCACGACCTACTGGTCGTGGTGTCGCAGTCGTGCGACCTTCGCAAAGAGCCGGACGCCCAGGTCCTGGTTGCGGTCGCTGACCTGCTCGAGACTTGGCTGGCTGAGAACGGGCGGGACATCGGCCAGCTCGACCACATCCGCCAGGGCAAGACGTACAGCATCTGCATGCTGCCGCGTCTTCCGGGCACTTTCGAGAGCGAGGTTCTCGTGCACCTCGATGCACTGCGCACGTTGGGCGGCCAAGAGGTGTGTGAGGCAGAGCGGAGCGGCAAGGCGCTGGCTCGCGCACGTGAGCCGCTGTCGGCCGAGATCGGTTACCGCATGGCGATCCGCTTCAATCGTCCCGCAATCCGGATCGAGATCCCAACGTTCGACTGGGCCTCAGAGGGCCTGACAGTCGCTTCCCTCGATCCCGCCGAATTCGACCCGAGGCCTCGACGCCCGATCGCCATCAAGGCGAAGGCTTACCGTGGGCGACCGGCCTCCGCGCGGGCGGGAGAGGAGTGGTATCTCGTCTGGGTGGTCGATTGCCCAGAGCTCGCAGCCACCGCCCGGTCGCTCGATGGCGCTCGACGCCTCCTCGTCGAGCAGATCTGGGAGCTTCTCAGGGCGGCCGCGCTTCCCCCAAACCTCGGCACGGCGGTAGCCGCGCTACGCGAGGCCTACTTCTAGCTGCAACCACTGAGTACTATCGCCTTCTATTGACATCCGCCGAGGTTGTCCGCATACTTGCGAAGACGATGTACGCCGTGTACGCCGACTGAAGCCTGTACGCCGAGTTGTCAACGACATGAGTCAGCTGAACATCTACCTGCCGCCATCTGACTCCCTCAAGGCGCGCCTGGATCAGGCGGCTACGAGCCTTGAGACAACACCGAATACGCTTGCCCGGCTTGTCGTCGACGAGTTCCTCGAGACGTACGTAGCCGTAGCCGCGGAGGCCGAGGCCATGAAGCGCCAGTCGTTCCAAGACGTCCACGAGCGTCTCAAGAGTCGGGCTGCGGCGCTGGGTGTCGGGAGGTTCCAGGCGGGGACCGACGCGGCTATGGACCGAGCGCTTGACTCGACTCGGAGGATGCCGCGTAAGCGTCGAGGTGCCATCAGGCGTGAGGCTCTCGCCGTCGCGCGGTAGGCCCACAACGAAACTCGCACGGCCCATTCGGGACACACCCGCCAGCTACACCTCGGGCAAGAGACCCAGGTTCAGCGTGGAAGGATCCGCCACCAGCCCGAGGGTTCGCAGCCGGATCCGTGCCGCTTGACGGGACACGTCGAAGCGGGCCGCTAGGCGCCTGACGAGTAGATCACCGGCTTCCGACGCATCGACAAGCGGGAACGACGGGAGTTCATGCGCCGAGCGTTCCTCCGCGGCAATAGAGGAGAAGAGCTTCCGAGGCATCAGCAAGGCGGCCATCCCGCTGTTCGCCTGCACCTCGCGCCAGTCTGACGCCCCGCGGCCCGGCGCGGCGTCGCGCTTGAGGCACCGCATCAGCGTCTGCGCCGCCACCGGCTCCTCATCGAACAGCTTGCCCTGTGACAACGGCAACTCGAATAGGACGCGGTGCAGGAGAATGTGCGCGGCTTCGTGTGCGAGGGTGGCGCGCCAGCGCCCGATGTCACTCAACGCGCCACCGTCGTCGATCGCCCCGCTGAGGTCTGCGTTGATCTCGACCCGCACTCGGAAGCCCGGCTCGAAGACGGTTTGCCCCAACACGTCGATCGGCAACGTGGCGTACTGGTCGAGCGCGGCCCCAAGATGCCGCTCGAGAAAGCCTTCGAGGTTGACGGCGGGCTGATCCGCGGTTGGAGTGAGGCCCGCCTTTCGCGCCTCGTCGTCCATGATCGACTCGATCTCCTCGATCGAGTACCAGATCCGGTCGCGACCGAGGGCGTCGCGCGCCCAGCGCACCTCAGCCTCGCTTTTGCTGCCCGAGGCGGTCGGCCTGGTTGAGCAGCGACTCAAGTTCGTCGCGGCCGAGGTTGTGCTGACTGATGCGCCGCAGGAGAACCCCAGCCGTCGGCTGCCGGCGCAAATACCGGTCGGTGTCCTCGCCAAATCGACCGGCGGCGGCCATCAAATCATCGAAGTTCAGCTGAAGGATCTGGGCGAGGCTTGCCAATACCTTTTCGGATGGAACCCGTCGGTCGTTCTCGATGTCGCTGAGGTACGAGGGCGTCGCGCCATCGAGTTGCTTCGCCAGTTCGCGCAGGCTCAGTCCGGCGCGCACACGAGCGGCGCGGACTTGATCCCCTAGCGTCTCGATTCTGTCGGCCATGTCCGCCGCAGAGCGTACAGGTGTCTCAGCCGCCGCCGCAAGTGGTGGCATCCTGTTGGCGAAAGCCGACCGGCCTCTGGACCAAGCGCTCAACCACCGCCAGTTCAAGCGCGCCTGCCACCAGCCGGCGACCGAGACCGCATTCCACGCGGGTGAGTCCCCTCAGTAGAAGGAAGTCGACCGACGTGTCCTGGGCGCCGTTGAGCATGCAGTGCACCTCGAGGATCACGTGCGTGTCCGACGCGATCTGGAGCCGCTTCGCGATCGGGTTGTTGCGCTCAAGATCGTGGATCAGGAGGTCGGCTTTGGCTGCCCACACGACCCGCGACACCAGGAACGCGGCGAGCGCTGGCTCGCATCGCCAGCTGCCGTGGCCGATCGACTCGAGGCTCACGGTAGTGCTCCGAAGACCGCTCCAGGGAGGTCAGCGCACGTGCCGCAGGCGCCAGGATCGGGCACCGAGATCTCGCGCACAGTACCGCGCAGGCCATCATATGCCAGGTACCGTGAGCCCAGCGCCTGCCCTCGAAAGCCGAGCAGGAGATCGAGCGTTTCAACGGCGCCCAGGCCACCGAGGGTCGCGTTGAACGCGGCGACGGCCGCCTCAGGCTCCCGATCAAGGCCCCTGTATCCGAGTGGGTCGACCTCCAATGCGATGGCATCGGGAGTCAGGACACCCATGCAGGTCAGGCACGGGCCCGTCGGCCACGAGACGTTGACGCGGCCCCCGACCCGGTGGACATGCCCCTCGCGGACCTGGATGTTCACCCCGACATCGACCACTGGGATCAGGAGGCGGCGAGCAAACCGATCGACATCAAGCCGCGACGCGAGGTTGTCTGTCGCCACGATGATCACGTCGACGTGCGCTGCCGCGGCGCGAGCCGTGGCTGCGTCGAAACGGGAGCCGATCGCCTCGATCGTGCCGTCCGAACGGGACCGCCGAAGCTGGTCGGCGAGGGCAGCGGGCTTCCCACTGCCGACGTCCTCGCGGCGCGCACCACGGAGCCTCGGCCTGTTGTGCTCCTCCACGCGGTCGTCGTCGATCAGGGCCAACGTACCGACCCCGTGCGACCAGAGCAGCGACGCGACTTCCCAGCCGAGGCCTCCAACGCCGACGACCGCGACCCGTCGCTGGGCGAGCTGCGCCGCAGTGCCGGGTCCAAGCGCGAGGTCCTGCCGACCGTAGGTCGCGACGTCGGCCCCGCGGACTGGATCACCCCTCATGCCGCGGAGATCGAGAGGCCGAGGCGTGTCGGCGCCGGGCGGCCAGGCGCGAGCCGACCCCCCGCGGCGGCCGAGGACGAACCCGCCGTGCGGCGCGTCTGGGGCCCGCTCACGGACCTTCGGAATCAGGACATCCTCCCCGCCGTCGTCGATGCCGCTGAACCTCGGGACGTCGCTAAACGGGTGGGTGTGCGCCAGGACAAGAGCCTCGCGGCGACTGCGGACGCGCTTGACGGTGGGTGCCAGGAACTCGGGTTTCACGACGGCGCCTGCACCGCCCCGCCGTAGATAGTCACCGTCACTGGCGGTTCTGAACGACCGCCAGAGCAGGTGGATCCGGCCCTCGTCGTCGATCCACCAGCCGGCGGTACAGGCCGCAACGGATTCGAGCGGAGCCTCCGCGAGCATGGCGCGCTGGAACGCGGCGAGTTGATCGGGCAGGATGCGGAGTTCACCTGCCACCCCGGGCTTCACGGGACGGTCAGGAAGCGCGACTCAGAGAACTTGGCGAACCGCCACAGGCCGTCGACCTCTGTGTAGTCGATCTGACCCGCCGGGTTCCAGCAGAAGTGTTGGCAGGCCACGCCACCGACATCGCGCGGGCCTGACCCTGCCGGAGCTTGGCCCGCCTTTGACGCGACGGCACCGACGACATCGAACCCGGACGGCGCCTGCGCCGGGTAGGCCGGCGGGACGGTGATGAACAGTTGTACGTGGTCCGGCGCCCAATGCGACGGCAGGTGCGCCTCCCAGCGGAGGAGGCGCGTGCCGTCCCCGGCCTCATCGACCATCGCCGCCGCCAATCGAGCGGCGGCCGCGTGGAGCTGCTCGTCGAGCTCGGCGCCCACGGTGCCGCGGGGAAGGTCGTAGAGGTGGCTCCCGTTCTTGAGCTCGTAGATCTTGTCGGGCTCGATCAGGAGGTCAGGCTCGTCGCCGTGCTGCTCAAGGAAGAGCTGGTTCTCGGCCGGGATCTGGCCCAGCGTCCTGAGCTCCGACCCGAGGATGGGCGACGTAATAGTGAAGCGGTCCTTGTTGATGTGGATGGTGACCTGGTCGCGCGCGGGCTTGGGCTCGGACGGTTCGGTACTCACGACTACCTCAATGGCGCAGGATCGGAGGTGGCGTTCACACTGTACGCCGCGTACGCCGTCCTGTCAACAGCGCCAGGATCCTGACGCGCCGTCAGGCGGGAGCCAGGCCCACGAAGACACGGAAGCACGGGCCAGCGACACCTTGGATGTCATCGCGAAAGACGGCGCCGCGTCGGACCGCCGTCCGGTCCCGGTCACGCGGTCGGCCGGGGAGGCTGCGGCGTGTCGGGTCGAGGTCGACGTCGGCGAGCGCGACATCGACCGTGGCGAGACGCTCTCGGCCGCCTTTGCGGCGAGGATCAGCTCGACCGCCCGGCCGAGCGTCAAACGGCCCCGCGTATCGGTGCCCACAGATCAGGGTGCCGCGAATCACTAGGGTCAGGTGCCCAAACCCATGCAGTGGCGAGAGTGGCGAGAGTGGCGGGAGCGACGGGAGCGACCGGGTCGAGCGTACATGTTTTGTACATGGAATATCTTGACTCGCGCGCCTGCTGGCGGCTAGCGTATGGGCATGGATAGGGCTATCGATCCTTGAGATCCCAGCGGTCTCTGAACTACGCGGCTGGACCCACGGCAGGGCGGCTCAGGCTGCCACGAACCATTCATGAAACCGATGCGTAAGGAGAGAGTCGATCAAGCCCACCGGATCGCGCGCTGCCGTCGCCGGGCATCAGCAAGGCCGCGGAGAGTGGATCAGGCCCCGCAGACCAGCGGTGTCGGACAACGGCAGCGCCACCGCGATCGATCCACTGTCCGTCTATGTCGCTGCCGCCTATGCCTCGCGCTCGCGAACGCCATCGAATCAGCGGCGAGGAGCCGAGCGGTTGGCAGGCGTAGACTCTAGCCGCCGCCAGGCCGCCAGCAACGGATAACCGTCCAGTGAAGACGCTGCCTGCCAAGCCCGACGCCCTTCCCGGTCTCCGAGCCGCGGCGTGGGTCCGCGAGTCGACCGCCGGCCAGTACGACAACTTCGGCCCGGACGCCCAGCGTGAGCAAATCTCACGCGCCATCGAGCGGTTCAATCTCACTGCCACCGGTATCGAGTGGGTGGTGTCGCATTCCGGACGTACGGTCGCCACGACTCGCGAATGGCAGGACATGCTGGAGCGCGCAGGCGCGGACTACGATGTCCTCGTCGTCGGCTATGCGAGCCGCTTCGCTCGCGATGCCCGCACGGCGTTCAACGCCCGGCACGACTTGCATGCTCGGGGTGCTGCCCTCCTCTTCGCCGACGAGCGGCTGCTCTCGAGTGATGACGAATCGTGGGACTACTGGGCCAAGGAAGCCGTTGAAGCCGAAAGCTACAGCCGACGCCTGAGCCGCCGGGTCCGCGAGGGCCTCGAGGCCAAGCGGCGTCGTCTCGGCACGCCTGGCGGCAACCGCCCACCCGTCGGGTTCCGGCGGGAGGGACGCCCACCGGTCCTGGTCGTCGATCCAGAACGCATGTCGCTAGTCCAGACGGCCTTCGAGCTCAGCGCCTCGGGCATGCTTGATCGCGAGATCGCGGGCCGGCTGGGGCTGAAGCTCACGCACCTGCGGGAGATCCTCACCAACCCCGTCTACAGGGGACGGCTCCATCGCGGCGAGCCGGCGGCAACGGGGCCCACGATCGATCCCGAGCTGTGGGACCGCGTGCAGCTCGTCCGGGGCCGGTTCAAGCGGCGCCACCCCGGCTATCCGGTCCATCGACAGGAGTACGCGCTCGCAGGCATCCTCTTCTGCGCCGCCTGCGGTCGCCGACTCACCGGCCACGGCGGGCGGTATCGCCATGTCGATCCGTGTCGGGCTTTCATCGCTGCCCGACCCGCGGGCCCGCCGACGTCCTTCCCGCTCGTGCGGGTCCATGGCCACAGCTACCCCGCGGCGACGTACGACGGGATCGTGCCATCTGTGCTCGCCCACATCGCGGCCACGGCCTCGGTCAAGGCCTCGGTCCTCGGCCTGCTCGAGGAGCGGGCCCAGACGGTCGACTCGCTTGCGATCGGGCGCATTGCCAAGGAGCGGGAGGCGGCATTGGGGCGCTATCTCAACGACCGCGATCTCGTCGCCCTGCAGTCGACGATGGTCCGCCTCGACGGCGAGGAAAGTGAGGCTCGCCGCCCAGCGAAGACGATGGATCGGCGAACGACCCTGGCGTATCTGGCCGATCTACCGCGGCTGTGGGAGGAGACCCCGCCCGAGCGACACCGCCCCCTCGCCGAGGCGATGTTCGAGCGAATCGAGGTGCTGGGGACCAAGGAAGCGATCGTCCACCCCACGCCTGAAGCCGAGGCTCACGGCTGGCGCGAGCTGTGGGGAGACGCGGTCCTGACCTCCGATCACAGAGGTCGGTATGGTCGGGGCGAGAGGATTTGAACCTCCGACCTCATCGTCCCGAACGATGCGCGCTACCAAGCTGCGCCACGCCCCGACCGAGTGCCGGCGGCCCTGAGGCCGCGCGAGCCCGACGAGTA
>JAJZRG010000098.1 GCA_021802825.1 Chloroflexota bacterium | reverse complement strand
GACTCATGCTGGCCGACACCGAACGGACGCGTGGCTGCCGAACCCGGCGTCGCGGAGCGACCCTTGCTGGGCCGGCTGGGGGCGACGACTTGAAGATCAGCAACCGCGGGCCGCCCTCTGGGGCTCGGAGCCAGGATCTCGCCTCGCTGCCTCGCAGCGGGTAGGCCCGGTCCAGGACGCTCGCGTGCCTGGCCACCCGAGTGCGAGTTGCGGTGTCATCCGGCAGGGCGAGCAGGCCGGCCGTCGAACGGGCGCTCCAGCCGCACCGCTCATCGGCGGCTTGCGCTGCGAGCCGGATCTTGGCGTCGTGCCGGCGAAGCGTCTCCTCCACCGAGTTCAGCGAGGTCTTCACTTCCACGACGAGCAGCGTTCGTGTCGGGGCGTGCCACGCGAGGAGGTCGATCGAGCCTCGCTCGCCGTAGATCGAGAACGAGACCTCGGCCTGGACCTGCCAGCCCGCCGCCTCGAGGAACCTCGCGATGATCCCCACCAGGACCGCATGGCCCGCGTCGGCCACACGATCGATGTCGCCGCCGCGCCACCGGGCGAGCAGCTGCAGTTCGATCTCCAGGCTGCGCAGCACTCTGCGCACCACGCACACTTGGAGGGTCTCGAGCCGGCCGTGCTCGATGCGCAGAACCGTCGTCGCACTGACGCCAGCCTTCGCCGCAACATCAACTTGCCGCCAACCGAGCCGCATCCGCACCGCCCGCACGCGATTGCCCAATCGGATGTCGTCGTCCATGGGGTGATGTTGCGTCGGGGGACTTTGGTGAGGCTTATGCGGGGTCTGAGTCCGGGGCTGCTTTTGTCCCTGCGTCCCCGGCCGCCGCTCGCGTCCCCGGCCGCCGCTCGCGTCCCCGGCCGCCGCTCGCTTCCCCCGCCCGCCGCTCGCTTCCCCCGCTATCTCCTCCCGGAGGGGCTAACGCAGGCCGCGCCTCGCCCGCGCGCAGCGGATCGCCCGGATTCGCCCCCGCATCTCCCCCCGGAGCAGATACGGGGCATCCGCCATCCGTAAGCGCCCCGGGGAGGAGATAGCGGGGAAACGGCCTCCGCGCGAAGGCGGCCCCGCCGCCGCGAGGGCGCGGTACCGGCCCCGCCGCCGCGAGGGCGCCCCGAGGCGCCGCCGCGAGGCCATTTCCCAGCGCGGTGCTAGGATTTCTGGGTCATGAACGAAACCGAGTCCGTCGCCGCCGATGCGGGCTTCGACGCCCAGCGCCGAGCCACCGAATACGCGATCCTCGACGCCCTGCGCGGTGTCGTGGACCCCGAGATCGGGATGAACGTGGTGGAGCTGGCGCTCATCAAGCAGATCATCCTCGGCCCGGACTCCACCGAGATCAAGATGATCCTGACCACGCCGTTCTGCCCCTACGCGGGCGCGATGATCCAGCAGGTCAAGGAGCAGGCCGAGAGCGTCGTTGAGCACGACGTCAAGGTCACGCTCCTTGCCGAGCGCTGGGACCCGCGTGACGCGGGCCTGATGTGGTGAGCGGTCGCCCACGACCAGCCGATCCCGATGAGCAGCCGCCTCCCGTTTCCCAGCGTTGTCGCCACCGGCCGTGGCGATGACGGGACGACCGGCCTCCTGTTCGACAGCGCCCGCGTCCGCAAGGACGACCTCCGAACCGAGGCGTTCGGGACGATCGACGAGGCCGTCGCCGCGCTCGGAATCGCCCGCTCGGAGCTGGGGCTCAAGCAGCAGTACGGCGCGCTGTCGCGCAACTTCGGCAGCCTCGCGGACCTGATCCTGCGCCTCCAACGCGAGCTGTTCGTCGCGGGCGCGGAGCTCGCCACGGCGCCCGACGCGCGCGATCGCCAGGTGGACGGCCAGACACGGGTGTCGAAGCCGATGCTCGAGGGGGTCGAGGCCATCCTGCGCGAGGCCGAAGCCGCGATCGAGCTCCCGCGCGAGTTCATCGTTCCCGGCGAGACGCGCGTCTCGGCCGCCATCGAGCTCGCCCGCACCATTGTCCGCCGCGCCGAGCGCCGAACCGTCACGCTGGCCGAGATCGACGAGGGAATCCGCGACGGATTCGCCCTCCCGTACCTCAATCGCCTCGCCGACCTGCTGTGGATCCTCGCGCGGTTGGCGGAACAGGCAGAATCAAGAAGCGCAACGACGGTCCGGACCCGCGGCCCGCACCGGACGAGCGCGAAGAAGACATCGACCAACACCGACACCAGCGCAGCTGAAGTGAGCGAGCCATGAACTACCAACGCTATGCAGGCCAATCGACCTACGGCGTGCGCCCGGCGCCCGCCCTCGTCCAGCAGCTCCTCGTCGGGGCGTTCGGCTGGATGTTCGCGGGGCTCCTGCTGACCGCAGGCGTCTCGTACCTCACCGCCACCAGCACGGCGATCACGCAGGCTGCGGTCTCCCTGTGGCTCCCGGTGCTGATCGGGCAGTTCGTCCTGGTCATGGTGATCAGCGCGGGGATCAACCGCCTGTCGCCGATGGCCAGCCTTGCGCTGTTCTTCGTCTACTCGGCGACGATGGGCCTCACCATCGGCGTGATCGTCCAGCTCTACCCGGGGGCGT
>JAJZRG010000077.1 GCA_021802825.1 Chloroflexota bacterium | reverse complement strand
GAGCACCATCGCCGCGCCATGGCGGTGCTGGAGCAGCTGCCGCGCGCGCCCCTCAAGGCGCAGGCTCCGGTCCGTGTGCTTCATCCCCGGATCACTCCACACGCCGCGTCGCGTGTTCTACACGTTCTGGGCGCTGCGCCGCATCGCGCACCAACTGCACTGACCGGGCGTGGCCATGAGCCGCGGCATCCCCTGGCAGTCGACTGCCAGTCGACCCTGACGGCTGTGGTCGGTCGACAGGTCGACTGGGAGTCGACGATCCGACCGGTTCGGCGCCCTTCGGCGGTCTGCTGCGGTCGCTTCGTCGGCGCCCCGGCGACGTTGCGACGTCTGGGGCCCGAAAACGTCGACTGGGAGTCGACCGCCGCTTGGGGGCAGTCGCCGCGAGGTCAGGTGTCCAGCGCCTCGCGCCCGGTCCAGAGCAGCCGGTCGGGGTCGCACGGCTCGCAAGGAAGCGCGGCGGCGTGGCGGCCACCGCCGCGCCGTGACGTCGCCCAGGGAGCGGCTCGAAAGGACGAAGCCGGATCCGTCCGGGCATCCTCGACGACCACAGGAGCCGGCGCGGCACCGCGCAGCCCGGTCGGTCAGAGCCCGGCGCGGCCCGGAAACGCGAGCGGCACGTCCACCTCGGGATGCCGGAGCCGAAGCCAGTCGCGGATGCCCCAGTAGCTCGTCTTGAACGCGATCTCCGGCCACGGCAGATCCGACGGCATGAACGCGCGGACCTCGAGCGTTTCGGCGCACGGGCGAGGCAGGCCGCCCACCACCTCGGCCTCGAACACGAGCGTGACCACCGCCGCCTCAAGGCGTGAGTACAGCCCGATCAGCTCGCCGGGTCGGATCAACAGCCCGGTCTCCTCGAGCGTCTCGCGGACGGCCGCCTCGCCCACGGTCTCGTCCACCTCGAGGAACCCGCCCGGCTGCGCCCACGTGCCGTACCCTGGCTCGATCCCCCGCCGGATCAGGATCAGCTCGCCGGTCTCGGTCACGGGCAGCGTCGTCACCACGACGCGCGGGTTGATGTACGCGATGAACCCGCAGGCAGGGCAGTGCATCCGCTCCCGCTCCTCGCCGGGCGGGATTCCGCGCTCCAGCCTCGCGCCGCACCGCGAGCAGAAGCGGACCATCGACCGCAGCCAGAATGGCATGCCGCCGCCGGATGCGATGTCGGTGGAGCGGGCATCGGGACCCCGCCCGATGGCTGCGGCCAGTGCCAGCTCGTCCCCGCCGAGCGGCCGCTCGCTCACCCGACGATCCCCAGTGCCAGCGCCACGGCGACCATGATCAGGGCGAGGAACACGAGCGCGACGACCAGCCACGCCAGGCGGAACAGCCCGCGGGGGCGATCAACCGGCATCCACGCCCACGCCGAGCGCCAGATCCGGAGCATTGCGTCGAGCGTGGTCGCCAGGAGCAGCGGCGCGGCCACGACCACGCAGATCCGCACGAGCAGGCTGTCGAAGCCGGCCCCCATCTCGAGGGCGGTGATGGCGATGGCGCCCAGCACGAGGGCCGGGGCCGACAGCAGGACGAAGTGCTTCTGGAGCGGCGTCGGCGCGGTCTCGGGCACGCTCCTGGGACGCTGGCCGGCGAGCGACGCGGGCGTGGCGCCGGGCAACGACGTCGGGGCGGCGGCCACCGGGCCCCGGACCGGCTGGCGGTCCAGGACGGGCATGCCGGGCTGCCAGCGCTCGTCGTCCATCACTCAGGTCGAGTCTATCCGCGGGACTCGAAACCCGACGCGCACGGCATGGCCATCGTCGCCCGCGATCAGCCCTCGAGCCCACCCTCGTTCGAGGGGTCGTCCATCACGGACTGGGTCTGCGCCGCACGCCGCGCGCGCAGACGCTCAGCCAAGGCCCCGTCCGAGAGCGCGAGGATCGACGCCGCCAGCAGCGCCGCGTTGTCCGCGTTGCCGATGGCGACGGTGGCGACCGGGATCCCGCGTGGCATCTGGACGATCGAGAGCAGCGAATCCAGGCCGCCCAGGTGCTGGGTGGGGATCGGCACGCCGATGACCGGCAGCTGCGTCTTGGCCGCGAGCATCCCGGGCAGGTGCGCTGCGCCGCCGGCCCCCGCGATGATCACGCGGATGCCGCGCTCCTCGGCCGTCTCCGCGTAGCGGAACAGGTGGTCCGGCGTCCGGTGGGCCGACACCACGCGCAGCTCGCACGGCACGCCCAGCTCCTCGAGCACGGCCACCGCCTTCTCGAGCACGGGGAAGTCCGACCGGCTGCCGCCGACGATCCCCACCATCGGCCCCTCGCCCACCCGCTCAGTCCTCCCAGCTCAGCGCCGCGCGCGCCCGTCGCGCCCGCTCCAACGCCGCGTCGGCATCGTCATCAACCACCGTCAGGTGGCCCATCTTGCGCCGCTCGAACACGCGCCGCTTGCCGTAGACGTGGAGGTGGACACCGGGATCGGCCAAAGCCGCGTCGACGCCAGCGAGCCTTGCGGGCCGATCCGGGCCGGTGCCCAGGAGGTTGACCATGGCCGCGGCACCGTGCGGGGCCACCGAGCCCAGCGGCAGCCCGAGGATCGCGCGGAGGTGCTGCTCGAACTGCGACGTGGCCGCGCCCTCGATCGTCCAGTGGCCGCTGTTGTGGACTCGCGGCGCGAGCTCGTTGACGACGAGCAGCCCGGTCCGGTCGAGGAACAGCTCCACGGTCATCACGCCCACGAGGTCGAGGCGGCGGGCGACCCAGTCGCCGACGTCGCGCGCGGCCAACGTGATCCGCTCAGCGGCCGCGGAGTCCCGACCGGTGAACGGCGCTGGCACGACGCTCTCGGCCAGCACGCCCGCGTCGTGGACGTTGCGCGAGATCGGATAGCTGATCGTGCGCCCGTCGCGCCCCCGCGCGACAACCACCGAGAGTTCGGCCTCGAAGTCGATCTCGGCCTCGGCCAGCAGCGGCCGCCCGTCCAGCCCGCCGAGGGCGTCCACCGCGGCCTCGACGCCCGCCATGTCGGCGACGCGCACCTGGCTCCGCCCGTCGTACCCGCCCAGGGGGAGCTTGAGGCGCATCGGCAGGCCCAGTTCGCGGGCGGCGTCCCGAGCCTCCTCCACGCCGCAGACCTCGCGCCAGGGCGCGGTCTGCTCGCCGATGTCGCGCAGGAAGCGCCGCTCCGCGAGGCGGTTTTGGGTGGCGGCGAGGGCCCCGAGGCCGGGGCGCAACGGGGCGCCCTCCCGCGCCGCGCGCGCAGCGTCGAGGCCCACGTGCTCGAGCTCGTAGGTCACGACATCCGACATCGCGCCCAGCCGTCGCGCCGCGTCGGCGTCGTCGTACCGACCCAATACGATCTCGTCCGCGACGGGCGCCATCGGGCAGGCGGGGTCGGGGTCGAGGGCAACGACGCGGTAGCCCATCGCCCGTGCCGAGAACGCCATCATCCGGCCCAGCTGCCCGCCGCCCAGGAAGCCGATGGTGGCGCCCGGCGCCAGGGGCTCGCCCAGGTCCGCCGGCGGCTGGCGAAGGCCGAGGCGGTGGAGCGACGCCTCGACGAACCCGGCCTTCTGGAACGTGTAGGCCAGCTTCGTCTCGCGCGGGTCGGCGTCAGCCTCGGCCACGATGCGCTGCTTCTCGGCGGCGTATGCGTCGCGCAGCGTCACGTCCTCGCGGAGCGCGGCGCGAAAACCCAGCTGCTCGGCCAGCTCCCCGCGGCCCGTCGGCATCACGTGGAGGTGGACGTTGAACAACGTGCCGCCGTGGGCGACCGTACCCAGGAGCAGCGGGCGCGCCGGCGGGAACCTGTCGGGGCCCGTCTGGCGCTGGAAGCCGAGCGAGGTCGCCGCCTCCACGATGAGCGGGATCTCGTCGGGCGCCGCCTCAACGCCCAGGTCCACGTAGTTCTTGCCGCCGAGCCCCGGCACGGAGCTCGAGCCGACGTGGTGGACGATCGTACCGGGGCGGGCCGAGTCGATCAGGCGGGCCAGCTCGCGCGCGACGTCGGCGGTCCGCGGGTCCCACGGTTCGAAGGTGGCCGGGCGGCGGTCGTAGGGTCGGATGGGGAGCTCGGACATGGGAGCGTGAGTGTATCGGCCGGGTCGTGCCGGCGGCCCGGCGGCCCGGCACTGCGGCGGGCGCCATGGCCCCGCCCTCGGGTTCAGGGTCATGGCGCGCACTCCCGCAAGAGGAGCGAACGGAGTGCGGCCGAGCGAATGGCCCATTTCGGCGCCCCTGCGCCCCGCTATCCTCCTCTCGTGCTGCACGGACCCCGCTCGATCGGCGCGGCGCCGCGGATCCTGATCGTCGACGACGACCCGAACCTGCTCGTGATCTTGGCCGAGCAGCTTCGCTCGGACGGCTACGACGTCTGGACCGCGCGCGACGGCGAGGAGGCCCTGCGGCGGCTTGGCGTGTCCTGGCCGGACCTGCTCATCATCGACATGCTCATGCCCCGCATGGACGGCCTGACACTGGCGCGCGAGGTCAAGGCACGCGCCGACCTGCCGATCATCGTCCTCTCGGCCATCGACACCGCCGACTCCAAGGCCGACCTCCTTGACGAGGTAGCCGAGGACTACGTCACCAAGCCCTACCACTACCCGGAGCTCCGGGCACGGATCACGCGAGTCCTGCGGCGCGTCGGCGACCGCGTCCCGCGCCAGCGGCTCGTGCTCGGGCCCAACCTCGCGCTCGAGCTCCACCGCCGCGAGGCCATCGTCGCCGGCAAGCCCGTCCAGCTGACGCCCACCGAGTCGCGGCTCCTCTACGCGCTCGCGGCCAATCTGGGCCAGACCGTCACCACCGAGACCCTCCTCGCCCGCGGCTGGGCCGACACGGAGGACGCCGACCCGAGCTACGTGTGGGTGACGATGCGGCGGCTGCGCCAGAAGGTCGAGGTCGATGCCAACAAGCCCGTGCACCTGCTGACCGTCCGGGGCATCGGCTATCGCCTGATGGGCGCCGCCGACGCCGAGCGCGCGTGAGCGGCGGTGCGGCGCGCGTGAGGGGTCACCCCAGGTGAACGTTCCGCGACGCCCCGACACCTCGCCGCCGCCGTACCGCGCCGGCCGACTGCCTTACCGGGTCCGGCTCACCCTGGGCCTCATCACGGCCGCCGTGCTGCCCGTGCTCGGGTTCGGCGCGGTCACGCTGCTGTTCGTGGACAAGACCGACCCCGGCGCGACGATGGCCCGCGTACTGCTGCTCGCGATCACTGTGTCGGTGGCCTTCGCGCTGCTGCTGGCGCTCCTCCTCGCCACCGAGCTCTCGTCGCCCCTGCGCGCCATCGCGAGCTCCGTCGAGCGCGCCGCGGCGGGGGAGGAGCCGGCCAGCCCCGAGCTGCCCGGCGACGACGAGCTGAGCCGTCTCGCGGAGAGCCACGGCCGCCTCGCCCGGGATCTCGCGCGCCGGGGCCGGGAGCTGCGGCGCGTCCTCGACATCCTCGAGTCCACCGCCCTCGGTGAGGCGCCCGACCAGCTGGCGGCCCGCGCCGCGCATGCCGCCCGCGAGGTGTTCGGCATGATTGACTGCGAGATCCTGCTGATCGACCCGCGCGAGATCCCGTACGAGGCGCCCGTCCCGGGCGAGCCGATCCCCGTGCGCGCGGCGCTGATCGCCAACGGCGAGGCGCAGGGGATCGCCATCGGCCACCTGCCGGCCACCCGGCCCTGGGAACGCGCCGACCAGGACCTGTTCGAGCTGTTCGCGGTCGAGATCGCCGCCGCCGTCCGCAACGCCGAGCTGTACGCGCGGGTGGAGCGCCAGAACCGCCAGCTGGTCGAGCTCGACGCGGCCAAGGACGACTTCCTGCGCGGCGTGTCGCACAACCTCCAGACGCCCCTCGCGAGCATCCGCGGCTACGCGCAGCAGCTCGAGTCGGAGGCGTCGGACCGGCGTCTGGGGATCATCACCGAGCAGGCGGACCGCCTCTCGCGGATGGTCCGCCAGCTCCTCACGGTGAGCCGGATCGAGTCCGGCGCGCTCCGGCCCAGCCAGGAGGTGTTCGCCCCAGCGACCCATATCCGGCGAACGTGGGAGGCGCTCGGTGCGGCGGACGTCGCGTTCACACTCGATGACCGGGCACAGGGCTGGCTCGCCGTGGCCGATCCGGACCAGCTCGACCAGGTCCTGTGGGCGCTGCTCGACAACGCGGTGACGTACGGCGGTCGAACCGCAGTGCACATCCGCATCTCAGCCGATCCTGACGCCGGCCGCCTCACGATCACGATCGCCGACCACGGCCCGGGCGTGCCCGACACCGACCGCGACAGGCTGTTCCAGCGCTTCGAGCGCGGCACGGAGCGCCCCACCGGCGAGGGCAGTGGCCTGGGCCTCTACGTCTCCCGCGAGCTCTGCCGGGCGATGGCCGGCGAGCTGGTCCTGGAACCGGCCGCGCCCGACCGTGGCGCCGCCTTCACCGTGACGCTCTCAGCCGAGGCACCTGAGGAGTCCTGACACCGGCCGCTGCCGGCACGCAGCGGGTGTCGCGGACTCGGCAAAGGCCGCAGCAGGCGCGAACCTAGTTCGTCCGTGAGCCCCAGATCTTGTGCCTCGGGTCGGTCACCACAAGGGCGGCGATGGCCGCTCCCGCAACGGGCCCGAGCAGGAAGCTCAGACCGGTGATGTAGGACACGAAGGTCCACACCATCCAGGTGACGTAGAACCACAAGAACAGGGCCACAACTCGCTTCGCCATGGGCGGAGTATCGGCACGTCCTCACGGCCCGAGCAATGGCCCATTGGTACCGCACCGCTCGGGAGTTGGCGGAAGTGTGAACTATCCGGGATCACGACCGGCAAGCTGCGGTCCTACGGGTTGCAGATACTTGAGCCGCCCGAGCAAGCCGCATCCAAGTGAAGAATGCCGGGGCCAGTGGTTGTCGGCCCCTGCTGCTTCAGGGTCGCGCTACCTGTATAGGTGATCGTCCAGGAAATGACTTGGCCGACCGTCCCGGTATTGTCGGAGCCGCCCGCAAGGGTAACGTTGTCGGTCGGAGCGTATGTGACACCCTCGATCACGAGTTGTCCGCCGCCACCGATCGTAAGCGCGGCGTTCTGGCTATCCTGGCAGCTCGAGGGTTCATTGAACGGGGCCGATGTGGGTACGTAGCAGCCCTGCGTTCCGCCCGAACCGCCAGTGTCCTTCTTCACGAGGAAAGAGATGATGAGCGGGGGCGTCGGCCCCAGTGTCCCGGTGTTCACCAGGACCCCTGTTGAGTCGACCGCGGCGGTCGCGGCGGTACCGCTGCTGCCGCCCGGGAACTTGGTCCCGGCGTTGAGTGAAATCGTCAGCGCGCTGTTGCCCGTGAAAACGCATTGCGAGCAGTTGCCCGGGCCTGACTCATCGAACATCAGGGCAACGCCCGGGGCGCTGGCGACGAAGCCGCCGATGAGTCGGCCACCCACCTGCATCCCGCTCTTCAGGTAGTAGACCCCGGGATACAGCAGGGCGATATCGCTCGACCCCACGACAATCTGGGCATTCTGTGAACCGGTCCCGGACTGGTAGATGCCCGGCTTGTAGCAGTAAACGTTCGTGGCTGCTGTCAACGGGCTGGGCATGAAGGAGTACGCGCTTGGAACGGACTGTGCCAGCGTCATGCAGCTCGAATTGAGGTCCGCCCGCTCGACGGCGAGGCCCGCCGGCGGAGTGGGGCTGACCTGGCTCGTGCGCGCGTCCGTATACGTGGTCGCGAGGGACATGTCCGGGTATCGGTAGCCGGGATCAGCGATGAGGGAGTTCAGTTTCTGGACCGTCTGCATCGGGGGACTCGGGGGCCCGCTCCAGGCCGGGGGATTGTAGGGATCAAAGTAGTAGATGCCGTAGCCAGAGTCGATGTTCATCACGGCCCCGGTGCCAGCGTAGTTCATGTTGGCGTTCGTGCCGACATCGCCGCTATGCACGTTCACCACGCCGTTGTTGCTGTTAATGACGATGTCGTTGACGTTGAACGTGCTGCCCAGCTGTTTCGGCGGTCTCAAGGTCACGATGGCGTACGACTTGCTGAAGCCGAGGCCGGCGACCGAGGTGATCCCGACCGACCAGTCGTGCTGACCGAGGAGTCGCGCGAACGTCAATGGAACGTCTGGGTTGCGTACGGTGACCTGTACGGCGCGATACGGGTCGACGTTCACGAAGCTGGGGACCGGGTTTGCCTTGACGTCCACGCTATAGAGGCCGACTTGGCAATTGAGGACGTTGAGCGTATCGCTGGCCGTGTTACAGCTGGGACTGGCGAGACCCTGCGCGCCGGCCACCGCATCAAGCGCGTCCTGGCGCGCACGGATATAAGCCCCCGTGGGGATCGTCCGGTCGCTCGACGAGGTCGTCAGGTCTTGCGCGCCCGCGAGCGCGGCGGCGTCTGCCAAGCTCCGCTCGGTCCGCTGTAGCGAGTACACCGTACCCAGGTCGATCACGAGGGCCGCCAGGCCGATGAACGCGATCAGACCCCCAGCGAACATGACCAGTATCTGACCCCGCTGGTCCTTCCACCTGCTCACGGCGCCGGCTCCATCCGATACTGGACCGTGCTCGACAGCTGGATCGAGCACCCGCTGCTCGTGCACGTCCCCAGCCCCGGCAGATATTGAAGGCCGGGGAAGAACGTCGGCACGGTGTGGTTAAGCCTGATCGTCACGTGCCACACGGCGGCGTTCGAGCTCGGGGGGCACGACTGCGGGGGGGTCTCCGCTGAGTCGTGCGTCCATGCGGCGGCCATCGAGTTCGCCGTCGAATAGGCCGTTACGGCCGCCGCGGAGAGTTGCACGCTGATAGTCGTGAACTCACCGGACTGATAGGCGAACAGAGACGCGTTCTGAGCAATCGAATCCGCCTGCGCCCCGAGGGCCGTGGCTCCGCTGCTGCAGTTGGGCGACTGCTGCGTGGCCGCCCATCGACCGGTGTCGCGAGCAACCTGGGTCAGGGTGTTCTGGGCCCAGAAGACGATCCCGAACTGCACGATCCCGCCCACGAGGGCGATGAACACGGGGAAGACCAGCGCGAACTCGGCCAGCGACTGGCCACGCGACCGGCGGCCGCGGCGGTGGCCGAGTCTGACACTAAACATGCTTCCCTCCCGGTTCAGTCCTTCCGCGCGCGAGAACTCCCGATCGACGCGCTGGGCTGTCTCGACCTCATCTGGGTCGGTCGCCACTCGTGACTCGCGGCACGATAGGCGACCAGCCTTACAAAGCACCTGTCAACGATCCATCGGGGTCCTGAGATTGATACGCGTGCCTGAAGTGAAGCGACGTCGCCCTTTCGAGGGCGCCCCCGGGTCCGCCGAGCACAGGATTTGACGCCGCGCGCTGGCGGGCGTAGATCTGGACGGACGGGCCTGTGCGCGGCTCGCGTAGCGACCCGGAGGGAGATGGTCATGCCGCCCAACCCCGTTTCCTGGCGGGCTCGTGCCAAGCAGGAAGAGCTTCGGACCGAGCGGGCAAACGAGGTCGAGACCCCCGCTTCGCGCCCGCCGGTGAGTGACGAGGATGAGGTCATCGCGCGGGCAGAGCACCGACGCAAGCAGCGCGAGGAGACTGAGCGGGGCGCCGCCGGGTCTCACCCACGCCCCGATGGACGCTGAACGCGAGCGTCAGCGAGGCGCATTGGGCCACTGGTAGGTTCCGGGCGAGGGCGGCCCAACCACACCCGCCGCGCGGATCCACGTCGCGGGCCCGTCATGGTGAGCTCCCGTGGCACAAGTCCGGCACGCGCATGACTCTCAGGATCGGGGTCACGCCCATCGAGAGGGCCATGGGCCCGCGCGCCGTCGTGGCTCGAGGTCGCCGGACGGGCAAGGCGCGTCCGCGAGGGGACCCCGGGGGGGCGGGCCGACGAGCTCGCCCCGCCGGAACACGAGCTCGCCCAAGGGCTCGTGAGCGGATGGCGAGGCTCAAAGTACTCCCCTACCTAACCGAATGGATGGGCTGGTCGTAAGGCACTGCGCAAGGTTGACTCGGGATATTCACCGGCGATAAGCACACCGGGCCTGAGGCAAGCCATGCGATCCCGCCAGCCGCGTCTGGACAACAGGCGAGCGACAGCTCTCGGCCAGTCGATGGTCGATCTGGCCGAGAGCTGTCGCCATGCGCAAGGCCTGGTCCATGCCGTCCAGCAGCATCGGCCGGGGCCGGGCTGATGGCCTCCCCTGAGACCGCACGGGCTCTGCGGCCGCGGCCTCCGCGCCCAGCGCATTCCGCGAACGCGGCCGAACGCCCTGCGGGTGCGCGCCGGCCCCTGTCGGCGATTCGGCGGCATCAGCGGCAGCTCTCGCGGGGCCAGGCACTCGTGGAACTCGCACTGGTGACGCCGGTTCTGCTGGTCCTGCTCCTGGCTGCGATTGACCTCGGGCGCGTGTTCTACGCCGAGATCGCGATCTCGAATGCGGCTCGTGAGGGTGCCCTGGTGGCGGCCTCCAACCCCACGGGCTTCTCCGCGGGGAGCGCGTGCAACGCGACGACCAATCCCGTCATGTGCGCCGCAACGAAGGAGGGTCAGGGCGGGATGGTGAACATCGACACCGCCGACGTCGCGATGTCGTGCACACCGAGCTGCGCCCTCAACTACGGCACCAACGTGAAGGTCACGGTGACAGGGCACTTCCAGGTGATCACCCCGCTTATCTGGATGTTCACGGGCGGCTCCAACGTGACCTTCAGTCGGTCGGCGACCGCGAATGTCATCATCACGCCACCGGGCACCGGCCTGGCATCGACCGCCCCGTCGAGCAGTGCCTCCAGCAGCGCGAGCGCGTCGGCGAGTCCGTCCGATTCGGCAAGCGCCAGTGCGAGCGCGTCGGCCTCGGCCAGCCCGACACCCACCCCAACGCCGACGTGCCCGCCCCCTCAGGTCGGCTTCGTCGCGACGCAGTCGGACAAGAACGGTCCGGTCGCGTTCTCGAGCACCTCCACCCCGACGTCTGGCTCCTGCACCATCAACTACTGGCGCTGGACCTTCGGCGACGGGACGAACTCGGCCGGCGCCGTCTCCACGACGCAGCACGACTACGGGAGCGGCAACAAGGGCGAGACGTATCTCGTGACGCTCACGGTCACAACGCCCTCCGGCACGTTCTCGTACCAGGACTACATCACCACCCTGGCGCCCTGAGATGAGCTGTCGAGTCGCCCAACCGGGCGCCAGGGGCCAGTCCATGGTCGAGTTCGCGCTCGCGCTGCCGGTCTTCCTTCTCATGTTGGTGGCCCTGTTCGACTTCGGCCGCGGCGTCTACACGTACAACGGCCTCTCGGAGGCAGCGCGCGAGATCTCGCGCATCACCTCCGTGTACCCCGGTCTGACCCTCGGCGCCTCGCCGCAGACTGCGGACCGAGTGGCAGTCCAGAAGGGCCTCACGCCCGGGATGTCGGATCCGGCCTTCGCCTGCCTCAACGTGGACGGCACCCCGAGCAGCGACCTCCCCTGCACGTCCGGCGATTACGTTCAGGTCACCGTGACCTCCGTCTACAGCCCCGTGACCCTGCTGGGGCTCGGCGGCTCCTTCACCTTGACGGCCACCAGCTCGAGTGAGATCCCATGATCCTCAGACCCCGCCTGTCCAAAGCTCGCGGCAATCACGAGCAGCAACGCGGCCAGATCCTCGTCCTGTTCGCTCTGGGCGCGGTGGCGGCCATCGCAATGGTCGGGCTGGTGCTCGACGGCGGTGACACGTTCAGCCAGCGCCGGGCGGAGCAGAACGGGGCCGACCTGGCCGCGCTCGCGGGCGCCAACGCCTACCTGAACACCTACATGGCCACCAGCAACGCCGCGGCCGCCACGACGGCGGCCATCGCCGCTGCCCAGACCTCGGCCACGGTCAACGGCTACACGAACTTGGGGTCGACTTCCGTCGATGTCACCGTGTCGTTGCTGCCGCACGGCGCAACGGTCCAGGTGGACGTCACGGCCGCCCATCAGAACTCCTTCGCGAGCGTCATGGGCATGAACACATGGAACGTGTCGGTCACGGCGACCGCGATTACGGGTTCAATCGACACTGCCGTGGGCGCGGCGCCCTGGATCATGGACGTCGGCGCGTTCAACCCGGACGGCTCGCCGAAGTACACCGCGTCCAACCCGCAGGCATTCGGCACGTCGAACAGCGACTACCCGGTGTCCCCCACCGACATCGCGTGGACGGACTTCAACGGCGACAACAACGTCAACTCCTCTGAGGTCGTTGACATCATCAACGGCACCAACGTGGTGACCGCCACCTTCGGCATGGGGCAGTACCTGGGTCAGCACAACAACGGGTTCCACAATGACGTGTGGGGCGCGGTCAACACCTATGACGCGGGCAAGGACCTGCCCGTCCCCATCACGGGCCCAGGCAAGCCCAACTGTGCCCCCCCATCGACGAGCTACCAGGACGGCTGCTTCTACGGCTGGGCGATGTTCCACATCATCGGCGCGTCAGGCGGCAGCGACAAGACCATCACCGGCTACTTCAGCAGCGACTTCCGCCGCCAGCCGATGACGGTTGGCGAGTGCACGCCTGCGGAGCAGGCGGCCGGCCAGTGCATTGGCGCCATCCAGTCGAGTCCGTTCGGCGCGTACGTGGTACGGCTGTCGAACTAGCCGCGGCGCCGCGCGCTCAACCGCGAGGAGTTGGGGCGTAACCGAAGCGCAAGCTGGGCCAGGGCCCGCTTGCGCGCACGTCCGCCGTCGCCCCAGTGGTCATTGCCGCTGGGGCGATTTCGCTATGCCGTGGCTGGCGACCGGACCTGTAATGGATTCCGCAGGAGCGCCGTGAGACAGTGCGCCGGCCCGGTCAGCTCAGGCCGCCTCACAGGGCGGCCTGGAACTCTCGGGTCTGTCGCGAGGGCGTCACACCCTGCCGAGGGGACTCGCCTGGACGCACCATGCCGGCCGGGTTCGTGCCTACCGGCCCAGAGGGACAGCTAGAAGCACTCAGCCAACAGCATTGGCCGGGGGAGTGTTGATGGCCTTACGGAGACCCGGTAGGGTCCCTAATAGGGCGCCGCGCGCGCGGACGTCCATGAACCCGCGTGAGCGCGCGCACACCGCGCACGGTCCGCGGTTCGCGCTGCGCCGCCATCCCCGCGAGATCTCGCGGGGACAGTCCCTCGTTGAGTTCGCCCTCATTCTTCCAGTCTTCCTTCTGTTCCTGGTCATTGCCGTCGACTTCGGCCGACTGTTCTACACGTACATCCAACTCAACAACATCGCCCGCGAGGGCGCCGCGTACGCCGCCGCGAACCCGACTGTCGACAACGCCACGCTGACAACCATTGCCCTGCGCGAGTCGAACGTGCAGGCCCAGCGAGGCGAGGGGGCCATCACGGCTACCGCCACGTGCGCTCCGGTGGCGTGCGCAAGCGCGCTTGGAGGCACGGGCGCTGGAAATCGGGTCACGGTCGGCGTCAGCGAGACGTTCTCGTTCTTCACGCCCCTGATCGGCGCCTTCTGGCCTGGCGGCCTGAGGATCGGATCAGCGGCGACAGCCACGGTTGCGGTCTTCGCAGCCGGCGGCGGCACGCCCCCCTCGTCCTGTTCGATGGCGCCCCCGGTCCCAACGTTCAGCTGGCAGAGCCCGGACAGGGTCAACCAACCGCTGCTGATCTCGGTCGACGCCTCGGGGGCGCCGAATCTCGCGTTCCCGTGCCAGAACATCACGTATGAGTGGAACTTCGGTGGCACCAGCAACGCCAGCCCGCCCGATCCGAGCGACCCCTATCGAGAGGGGGTCACGCAGGACTACAGCTACGCGGCGTCGGGCACGTTCACGGTGTCACTCACGGTCTCGAACGCCTACGGCTCAACCACGTCCGTGCCTCAGACGATAAGCCTGGGGACCGGCCCCTGCAATCCCCCGACCGCTGACTTCACAGTCTCACCGGCCGCGATCTACAACGGTGGCGGGACCAAGATCACGAACTGGTCGGCGGCCAACCCCGGGGGCAATGGGGCCACCCCGTTCGACTTCAACGGTACATCGAGCGGCTTCATGACGGACCCAGCGTGCCACCCAGTCTGGGCATGGAGCTTCGGCGACGGGACGACATCAAGCGTGTCTGTTCCGCCCACGCACTACTACACGCACCCATACGCCGGAACCACGGTGCACGTGACGCTGACCGTCACGAACGACGCCGGGACCGACTCGAAGACCTTCGACATTCCGCTGTCATGATGAAGCGCAACTGTCGATCCAAGCGCAGCGGGCAGGGACTCGTCGAGTTCGCGCTCGTCCTGCCGGTGTTCCTCCTCATCCTGTTCGGGCTCATCGACGTCGGTCGCTACGTGTACCTGAACAGCGTCCTGTCGCAAGCAGCGCGCGAGGGCGCGAGGGTTGGAGCCGCTGAGGCAGGCTGGATCGGCAAGACCACGGCCGACGACCCCAGCTGCGTCGCCTCCTCGTCACTGATCACGGCCTCGAACCCCGGGGCTCACGTGTGCCCGGCGACAGTCGGCGGGGCCTCGAACAGCCTGCAGGCCGACATGACGGATGCCGCCAACCGGATGGTTGCACCCTTCGGCGCCGTAAAGGACGTGTTCTTCAGCTGCCAGCCCACAGGCAGCACTCCCTCTCCGAATTGGACGAACACCGACTGCGCCTCCGGTAACCGGACCGCCAGCAAGAGCGTGGTCTGGGTTCGAGTGGACCAGACCTTCACGCCGATCACACCGGTCATCGGCCAGATCATCGGCACATTGACCACCACGGCGTCCTCAACGATGGTCATCAACTAGGAGGCCGTGATGGCTCGCCCTTCCATTCCGGCTCGCGACAGGCGAGGCCAGATTCTGGTCGTCTTCGCCTTGGCCTCGACGCTGATCATCCTCGCGTCCGGCCTCGTAATCGATGGCGGGTACGCGCTCGCCCAGCGGCGAGGCGCACAGAACGCCGCCGACTTCGCGGCCCTTGCCGGCGCGC
>JAJZRG010000076.1 GCA_021802825.1 Chloroflexota bacterium | reverse complement strand
CGATTTCAGTCCCCTAGGCATGCCACAGGGCGCCGTCCTTTCGGGGCGGCGCCTTGGTCTCGGCAGGAACCGGCGGCGGCGCGGAGGGGGGAGGACCGCACCGCCGCCGTGGCGAATGCGAGCGTCAGGCCGCGACGGCCTCGTCGAGCAGCTCGTCGTCGTCGTCCTCGTCGTCGGCCGGCTCGGCCGGCCCGGCGGGGACGAACGACTCAGCCGCGGGCTCGAGCGGATCCGGCTCGATCCCTGCCGCGATCGCCTGCGCCTCGAGCGAGGCGGCCGCGGCCTCGGCAGAGTAGTCCCGCCGCCGGCGCCCGGCCAGCATCTCGACGTGGTTGGCGACGATCTCCGTCCGCCAGTGGCGCTGGTTCTGGGCGTCATCCCAGGTGCGCGTCTGGAGGCGCCCCTCGATGCCGACCTGTTGCCCCTTGCCGAGGTACTTGCCGCACGTTTCGGCCAGGCGCCCCCACGCAACGATGTCGTGGAACTCGCTCTTCTCCTTGCCGCCCCCGATGTACTCGTGGGTGGCGACGGCGAACTGGACGACGACCTTGCCGGCAGCCGTCGTGCGCATCTCCGGGTCGCGGGTGAGGCGACCAGTGAGCAGAACCCTGTTCATCGGTCCGTGTCTCCTGTTCTGCATGCGGCGGGTATCGACATCCGGGGGCGGGACCCGATGCCGGTCGTTGCGGCGGGACGGACCGGCGGCTGCACCCGCTCGGTTGAACGGGCACGGCCGAACCCTAGCGGGCGTTCCTTAGCGGTCGCTTAGCGCCGGTGGCGGTGGCGCTTGCGCCACCCCTCTTGCCTGCGCCTGCCGGGGGTGGGTGGTCCTCACCGGCGCTGGGGCTTGGGGCGTCGACTCGCAGGCGACGGAATCGCGGGTCCTTGGGCGGAAGGTCGACTGGGAGGCGACGGGCCGACGCGCAGGGCCTGCCGCGCGGCCGGATGCGGGTCGAATCTTCGACCGGGAGGCGACGATCCGACGGGCATCGGCCGCAATCGTCGACTCGCAGGCGACTGGCGGACCGAGACGAGGTGCCGAGGCCCCGGGTTCGTTGACCTGGCGCCGGCGCCAGGCCCCGAAGCGCAACCGGGACGCAATGTGGGCGATGCCTCCCGTTTGGTATGCTCCACGCGTCCTCGAGGTCGCGCGGGGCCCCTGACCCGCGAAGGAGGGATGAGCATTGCTCGAGGAAGGAGCGGCGTCCGCCCCGTGAGCCGGGCACGCACCTTCGACACTGCGGCCGGCCGAACGCTCGGCCGGCGGACGCGGGAGACGACTATCCAGCACCCCGGCACGAACCGGGGCCTTTTTATGTCCGGAGGCGTGCGATGCCCGCGACCGTGATCGTTGGCCTCCAGTGGGGCGACGAGGGCAAGGGGAAGACCACCGATTTCCTCGCTGAGCAGGTGGCGGTGGTTGTCCGCTACCAGGGCGGCGACAACGCGGGCCACACGGTCGTGGTGGGCGAGGAGACCGTCAAGCTCCAGCTGTGCCCCTCGGGCGTGCTCTACCCGCACATCACCTCAGTGATCGGCAACGGCGTGGTGGTCAACCCGGCGACGCTGATCCGCGAGCTCGACATGCTGATCGGCAAGGGCGTCGATGTCAGCAGGGTGCGCGTGAGCCGCTCGGCGCACGTGATCATGCCGTACCACGTGGCGCTCGACAAAGCGAACGAGAGCCGCCTCGCGGGCGCGAAGGTGGGCACCACCGGGCGCGGCATCGGCCCAGCCTACGGCGACCGCGCCTGGCGCCTCGGCCTGCGCATGGAGGACCTAGTGGTCGAGGAGCGGCTGCGCGAGCGCATCACGCGCGCCCTCGAGGACAAGAACCTGCTGCTCGAGTCGATGGGCGCAGACCGGTTCGACGTCGAGCCGCTCGTCGCCCGGTGCCTCGCCTGGGGCGAGCGGCTCCGCCCGCACCTCGACGACTCGACGTGGATCGTCCAGGACGCCCTCCGCCGCGGCGACCACGTCCTGCTCGAGGGCGCCCAGGGCGCGCTCCTGGACCTCGACCACGGCAGCTACCCGTTCGTCACCTCGTCCAACCCGGTCGCCGGCGGCGCCTGCACCGGCGGCGGGATCGGCCCCCTCCAGGTGGACGAGGTCATAGGCGTCATGAAGGCGTACGCGACCCGCGTCGGCAGCGGCCCGTTCCCGACCGAGCTGTTCGATGAGACCGGCCGGGGCATCGCCGAGCGCGGCCGCGAGTTCGGCACCGTCACCGGTCGTGCTCGCCGCGTCGGCTGGTTCGACACGGTGCCCCTTCGGTACGCGGTCGCCGTCAACTCGGCCTCGGCCATCGTGCTCAACAAGCTCGACATCCTGTCCGGGATCGAGACGATCAAGCTGTGCGTGGCCTACGAGATCGACGGGCAGCGCGTGGACAAGTGGCCGTCCAGCGGGGCGAGGCTTGCCAACGCGGTGCCGATCTACGAGGACTTCCCGGGCTGGGAGCAGCCGATCCACGACGTGCGCTCGCTCGCCGACCTGCCCGAGAACGCGCGGCGCTACGTGAGCGCGCTCGAGGAGCACGCGGGCGTGCCGATCGTGTTCGTCTCGGTGGGCCCAGAGCGGACCCAGACCATCGAGCGGGCCTGGCGGCCGATGCGCCACCGGCCAGGCGCGCTGGCGTAGCGGCGGAGGCCAGCGTCCCATGCACCCCGACGTGCCGCGCCGGATCCTCGTCCTGGGAGGGGGCGGTCGCGAGCACGCCCTCGCCTGGCGGCTGGCCGGCGAGGCGGGCGTGGAGGACGTGATCTGCGCGCCGGGCTCCGCTGGGATCGCCACGACGACGGGCGTGCGCTGCGCGCCCGTGGACGCGATGGACCCGGCGGCCGTGGTCGCGCTGGCGACGGCGGAGGGCGTTGACCTGGTGGTGGTGGGGCCCGAGGCGCCGCTCGCCGCCGGGGTTGCCGACGCGCTGGCGGCGGCTGGGGTGCCCGTGTTCGGCCCGACCAGCGCCGCGGCACGGCTCGAGACGTCCAAGGCGTTCTGCCACGAGGTCGCCCAGGCTGCCGGGGTGCGCATGGCGCGCGCGAGGGCGTTCCGTGGCGGCGAGGACGAGGCGGCGCTCGCCTACGTCCGCAGACTGGCGGCCAACGGCATCGGCATCGTGCTCAAGGCCGACGGGCTCGCGGCCGGCAAGGGCGTCATCGTCACCGACTCGCCGGAGATGGCCCTCGAGTACGCGCCGTCGTTCCTCGCGGGGCGTGCCACGGACCAGCCCGCGCTGGTCATCGAGGAGCGCCTGACGGGCACCGAGGCCAGCGTCATCGCCATCTGCGACGGTGAGCGGGCAGCGGCGCTCCCCGCGGCCCGCGACCACAAGCGCCTGTGCGACGACGACCGCGGCCCGAACACCGGGGGCATGGGCGCCTACTCGCCGCTGCCGGACGTCGACGACGCATCTGTCGCGCGCATCGTGGCTCGCTTCCACGAGCCGATCCTGGCCGAGATGCGCCGACGCGGGCTGCCGTTCCGCGGCTTCCTGTACGCCGGGCTGATGCTCACGCCCGACGGACCGGCGCTCCTGGAGCTCAACGTCCGCTGCGGCGATCCCGAGACGCAGGTGATCCTGCCGCGCGTGGCCGTCCCGCTCGCGCCCCTGCTGCTCGCCGCGGCGCGGGGGTCCCTGCCCGCCGAGACACCGGTCGTCCTCCCGACCACGCCCGAGGCCGCCGTGGGCATCGTCCTCGCGGCACACGGTTATCCGCAGAGCCCCAAGCGTGGCGACCCCATCGAGGGCGTGGACGCGGCGCAGGCGCAGGGGGCACTGGTCTTCCACGCGGGGACCGTCGCCCGCCAGGGAGCCGGGGGCGGCTGGGGGACGAGCGGCGGGCGCGTGCTCGCGGTGGTGGGCCGCGGCGCCGGCCTTGCGCAAGCCCGCGCGGCGGCCGAGCACGCCGCCGACGCGATCCACTGGGACGGCGTCCACCGCCGCCGCGACATCGCCCTCCGCGTCCCGGGTCAGGCCGAGGTGCTCGCATGATCCGCCGCTACACGCTCCCCGAGATGGGCGCCGTGTGGTCCGAGCAGGCGCGCTTCGAGCGGATGCTCGAGGTGGAGGTGGCCGTGTGCCGGGCGCAGGTCCGACGCGGCCTCGTCCCGGCGCGTGCGCTGGCGGCGATCGAGAAGAAGGCGCGCGTGGACGTCGAGCGGATCAACGAGATCGAGCAGACGACCGACCACGACGTCATCGCGTTCGTGAGCCAGGTGGCCGAGACCGTCGGGCCCGACGGGCGGTTCCTGCACCTGGGCCTGACCAGCAGCGACGTCGTGGACACCGCGCTCGCGCTCCAGCTCCGCGAGGCGGGGGAGCGCCTGTTGGTCCGCGCGGACATGCTCACCAGCGTCCTCATCGCCCGTGCCCGAGCCGAGGCGGGCACGATCATGATGGGCCGCACGCACTCGGTCCACGCCGAGCCCACCACGTTCGGGCTCAAGTGCGCGGGCTGGGCGTTCGAGGTGGCGCGCGGCCGCGATCGGCTGGCCGCCGCGACGGCCGAGATCGCCACCGGCAAGATCAGCGGTCCCGTCGGCACGTACAGCCACCTCGCCCCGGACCTGGAGGCGGAGGTGCTCGCGGAGCTCGGGCTGCGCGTGGACCCGGTCAGCACCCAGATCGTGCAGCGCGACCGCCACGCCGCGTTCATGGCCGCGATCGCCATCCTGGGCGGCAGCCTCGAGCGGCTCGCCACCGAGGTGCGCAACCTCCAGCACACCGAGATCGCCGAGGTCATGGAGCCCTTCAAGCGGGGCCAGAAGGGCAGCTCGGCGATGCCCCACAAGCGCAACCCCATCCTCTCCGAGCGGATCGCGGGCCTGGCGCGGCTCCTGCGCGGCTACGCGCACACCGCGATGGAGGACCAGCCGCTGTGGCACGAGCGCGACATCAGCCACAGCTCGGCCGAGCGCGTGATCCTGCCCGACGCGACGATCCTGCTCGACTACATGCTGGCCAAGGTCGCGGGCCTCGTCGAGGGGCTCGTCGTGCGGCCGGAGCGCATGGCCGAGAACATCGAGCGCGGGCTCGGGCTCCACGCCTCCTCGCGCGTGCTGCTGGCGCTGGTCGAGAAGGCGGGCCTCTCGCGGGAGGACGCGTACGCGGTGGTGCAGCGCAACGCGCTGCTGGCGGCCGACCAGCGGACCCCGCTCCAGCGGCTGCTCGCCACGGACCCCGCGGTGGCCGAGCGGCTCTCGCTCGCCGACCTCGACGCCTGCTTCGACGATGCCGCCGTCCTCCGCCACACGCCCGAGGTCATCGCCCGCCTCGACGCGCTCGAGACCGCCATTGCCGCACGATCGGAGGCAATCCATGCCGCTCGCTAGCGCCTTCGTCCGGTCGGGCAAGGTCCGCGACCTCTACCGGGTCGGCGACGACAGGCTGCTCCTCGTCGCGTCGGACCGGATGTCGGCGTTCGACGTCATCCTGCCCACGCCCATCGCGGACAAGGGCCGGATCCTAACTGGCCTGTCGCGGTTCTGGTTCGCCGAGACGACCGACATCGTCGCCAACCACCTGCTGTCCGCCGACCCCGCCGACCTGCCGGCGTCGCTCACCGGCGGGGACCCGGTCCTGCTCGCCGACCTCCGCGGCCGGATGATGCTCGGCCGCCGCACCGAGGTCCTCCCCGTGGAGTGCGTTGTCCGGGGCTACGTCAGCGGCTCGGGCTGGAAGGACTACCAGGCCACCGGCTCGATCTGCGGCAACGCCCTGCCGGCCGGCCTGCGCGAGTCGGACCGCCTGCCGGAGCCGATCTTCACGCCGGCCTGGAAGGCCCCTGCCGGCCACCACGACGAGAACATCGACTTCGGGCGCGTGGTCGAGCTGGTCGGCGACGCGGAGCTGGCGGCGAGGGTCCGCGACGCCTCGCTCGCGCTCTACGCCCGCGGCGCGGACGTCTGCGAGCGGGCCGGCATCATCCTCGCCGACACGAAGTTCGAGTTCGGCCTCCTGCCGTCGGGCGAGCTGCTGCTCATCGACGAGGTCATGACGCCCGACTCCTCGCGCTTCTGGGACGCCGGGACGTACCAGCCCGGCCGCGCCCAGGCGAGCTACGACAAGCAGTTCGTCCGCGACTGGCTCGAGGCCCAGGCGTGGACCAAGATGCCGCCGGGACCCGAGCTCCCCGGCGACGTGGTGGCCGGCACCCGCGCCCGCTACATCGAGGCCTACGAGCGCATCACCGGGGCGAGCTTCGCCCGCTATCTGTCGGAGGACGTCATCGCCCGATGAGCGAGCTGCCCGCGTACCGTTTCGCCGTCAACGTCACCCCCAAGCCCGGCATCCTCGACCCGCAGGGGCGCGCCGTGGAGAAGAGCCTGCCCCACCTCGGGATCGCGGGCGTGTCGGACGTCCGCGTGGGCAGGCGCGTGGAGCTGACCGTCCGGGCAGCCGATGCGACCGCGGCCCGGGGCGTGGTGGACAAGCTGGCCTCCGAGCTGCTGAGCAACCCCCTGATGGAGCTCTTCGACGTGGAGGCGCTCGGGTGACGGCCCGCGTCGGCATCGTGCTGTTCCCGGGCTCCAACCGGGACATCGACGCCCTCAATGCGCTGCGCGTCGCCGGCGCGGAACCCGTGGTCCTGTGGCACGAATCGGTGGACCTCGAGGGCGTGAGCGCCATCCTGATCCCGGGCGGCTTCGCGTACGGCGACTACCTCCGGGCGGGCGTCATCGCGCGGTTCAGCCCCGTCATGCGGGCCGTGGCCTCGTTCGCCGAGGCGGGCGGGCCCGTGCTGGGCATCTGCAACGGCTTCCAGGTCCTCGCCGAGGCGAGACTCGTGCCCGGGGCGCTGCTGCGCAACCGCGGCCTGCGCTTCGTCTGCCGCGAGGTGGCGCTGCTCCCGGAGCACCTCGACACCCCGTTCACGCGCGAGGTGGGCGCGCGGCGCCCGCTGCGCATGCCCGTCGCGCACGGCGAGGGCTGCTACTACGCCGACGACGCGACGCTCGACGCCCTCGAGCGCGACGGCGGGGTGCTGTGGCGGTACGCGAACCCGGACGGCTCGGTCGCCGGGCCCGACGACCCGGGCAATCCCAACGGCTCGCTGTGCGGGATCGCGGGCGTGCGCAACGCGGCGGGCAACGTCGCCGGGCTGATGCCCCACCCCGAGACCGCCGTGGAGGCGATCTTGGGCAGCGACGACGGCCTCGGGATCATCCGCTCGCTGGTCGTGAGCGCGGCCGAGTATGCCGCGACAGGTGCGGTCTCGGGAACGAGCACCAGGACGCTCGCCGGAGGTGCAGCGTGACCGCGCACACGCCCGAGGTGCCGCTCCACATCGCGCTCGGCCTCAACGACGTGGAGCTCGACGCGATCCGCGAGAAGCTCGGCCGCGAGCCGAACGGGCTCGAGCTCGCGATGTTCAGCGTGATGTGGAGCGAGCACTGCTCCTACAAGAGCAGCCGGCCGCTGCTCAGGACGCTCCCCACGAAGGGCAGGGACGTGGTCGCGGGCGTGGGCGAGCAGGCGGGCGTGATTGCGATCGGCGACGGCCTCGCGGTGGCGTTCAAGATCGAGAGCCACAACCACCCGTCGGCCGTCGAGCCGTACCAGGGCGCCGCGACCGGCGTCGGCGGGATCCTGCGCGACATCTTCGCGATGGGCGCCCGGCCGATCGCCGTCCTCGACGCGCTCCGCTTCGGCGACCCCTCGGACGCGCGGACGCGGCACCTCGTGGATGGCGTGGTCCGCGGTGTCGGCGGGTACGGCAACTGCGTCGGCGTGCCCACGGTCGGCGGCGAGCTGGTCTTCGACCCCTCGTACCAGGGCAACCCGCTCGTCAACGTCATGGCCATCGGGCTGCTCGAGGAGGGGATGCTCACCCACGCCTCCGGCGACGGCCCGGGCAACCTCGTGGTGCTCTACGGCTCCGCCACCGGGCGCGACGGCATCGGCGGGGCCTCGGTGCTGGCCAGCGCGACATTCGGCGACCAGGACCCGTCCAAGCGCCCCTCCGTCCAGGTGGGCGATCCGTTCGCGGAGAAGCTGTTGATCGAGGCCACGCTCGAGCTGATCGCCCGCAAGCTGGTGGTCTCGATCCAGGACCTCGGCGCCGCGGGGATCACCTGCGCCACCTGCGAGACCGCCGACCGGGGCGGCACGGGCATGCTGGTGGACCTCGACGCGATCCCGCGCCGCGAGCCGGGCCTCGAGCCGTTCGAGGTGATGATCTCCGAGTCCCAGGAGCGCATGGTCGCGATCGTGGAGCCTGTGCAGTGGGAGGCGGTCCGCGAGGTCTGCCGGCGGTGGGAGCTGCCGGTGGCGATCATCGGCCGCGTCACCGCGGAGCCCGACGTCGTGGTCCTCACCACGCCCGACGGCTCGGGGGCGCTCGACGCTGCCGGCCGGCCCGTCGTCGGGGCCGTCGAGCTCGCGCGCATCCCGGCGCCCGCCCTCGCCTCGGAGGCGATCATCTTCAATCGCGAGTCGCGGCCGCCCGCCCGTCGCCGCCCCGCCCCCGCGCCGGGCTCCGCGGCGCCGTTGGTGGACGCGCTGCCGCTGCGCGGGCAGGACCCGGCGGCGGTGCTGGCTGCGCTCCTCGGCTCGCCGAACCTGTCGTCCCGGCGCCCGGTGTTCGAGCAGTACGACCACAACGTCCAGGCGAACACGGTCGAAGGGCCCGGGCGCGGCGCGGCGGTGCTCCGCATCAAGGGGACGAAGAAGGCCCTCGTCGCCACGACCGACGGCAACGCGTCGGTCAGCCAGGCCGACCCGTGGCTCGGTGCCGCGCTGTCGGTGGCCGAGGCCTCGCGGAACGTGTCGATCACGGGCGCCCGGCCGCTGGGCGTGACGAACTGCCTCAACTACGGCGACCCGACCCGGCCCGAGGCCTTCTGGGCGCTCGCCGAGGGCGTCCGCGGGCTCGCCGACGCCTGCGTCGCCCTGGGGCTGCCGGTCACGGGCGGCAACGTCTCGCTGTACAACGAGGCGCCGGGATCAGCCATCGCACCCACGCCCGAGATCGGGATCGTGGGCCTGCTCGACGACGTCTCGACGCGCGTCGGCCCGGCGTTCCGCGCCGACGGCAACACCGTGATGCTGGTCGGCCTGCCCGGCGGCGGTCTGGCCGGGAGCGAGTACGCGCGTCTCGCCGGAGCCGCGCTGGAGGACGGGCCGCCCGCCATTGACCTCGAGCTCGAGGCGCGCCTCCAGGCGTTCGTCCGCGAGGCGATCGCCCGCGGGCTGGTCGAAAGCTGCCAGGACGTGTCGGGCGGCGGGCTCGCCGTGGCGATCGCCGAGATGTGCATCTGGGGCGGCCGGGGGGCGCAGCTCCGGCTGGGGGTGGGGGACTCGCCGGCCGTCGCGCTGTTCGGCGAGAGCCCGTCGCGTCTGGTGTGCGAGGTGGTGCCGCGCCATGTGCCCGCGTTCGGCCTGCTGGCGCTCCACCACGGGATCCACACGGACGCGCTCGGGACCACGGGCGGCCCGCGGCTGGTCATCGAGCTCACGGGCGAGGGCGCCACGGGCGCCGCCGAGGAGCGCGGCTCGCGGATCGCCGACGCGCTGGAGGCGGTGGTGGACGACCTGCGCCACGTGTGGGAGCACGGGCTGCCGCGCGCGCTGGGCTGGGAGGGGGACGACGACTCGGATGGAGCGGCCCTGCCAGGCCTGGAGGTTGCCGGCTGATGTGCGGTGTCGTCGGCGTCGTGCTCCCCGACCGTGGCCACGAGGCCGCGGCCGTCGCCGCCACAGCCCTGTTCGCGCTCCAACACCGCGGCCAGGAGTCCGCGGGCGTCGGAGTCTCCGACCAGGGCCACCTCATGATTTACAAGGACCTGGGGATGGTGACATCGGTCCTCGACGAGCGGCGGATCCCGTCGCTCACCGGCGACCTCGCCGTCGCGCACTGCCGGTACTCGACCACGGGCTCGACGGTGTGGGAGAACGCCCAGCCGACGCTCCGGCTCGGCCCGCGCCGGGCCATTGCCATCGGCCACAACGGGAACCTCGTCAACACCCGGGAGCTGCTCGCCCAGCTGGAGGGCGGCCGGGCGCGCCTGCCGGCGACCACCGACACGGAGCTGCTGACCGCGCTCCTCGCCGACGAGCCTGCCGCCGACACGGTCGAGGCGCTCAAGCAGGTCCTGCCCCGCGTCCGCGGCGCGTTCAGCCTGGTCGTGCTCGACGGCGAGCGCGTCATCGGCGTCCGCGACCCCCACGGCTTTCGCCCGCTGGCCCTCGGGCGCATCCCGAACACCGACGACGGCGCGCCGGGCCTGTGGGGCGCCGGGACGGCGGGCTGGATCCTGGCCTCGGAGACCTGCGCGCTCGACACCGTGGGCGCCGAGTACGTGCGCGACGTGGAGCCGGGCGAGATCGTCGTGCTCCAGCCGGGCCGCGAGCCGGTGTCGGTCCGCTACGCGAAGGCCGACCCCGCGATGTGCGTGTTCGAGCTCATCTACTTCGCGCGCCCCGACTCGTACCTCGAGGGGCGCAGCCTGTACGAGGCGCGCCGTCGCATGGGGATGGAGCTCGCCAAGGAGCACCGGGTTGGGGCCGACCTCGTGATGCCGGTCCCGGACACGGGGGGCCCGGCCGCCGCGGGCTACTCGGAGGAGTCCGGGATCCCGTACCGCGAGGGCTTCGTCCGCAACCGCTACAGCGGCCGCACGTTCATCCAGCCATCCCAGGCGATGCGCCAGCGGGGTGTCAACGTCAAGCTCAGCCCGCTGCGTGAGACCATCCGCGGCCAGCGGCTGATCGTCGTGGACGATTCGATCGTCCGGGGGACCACCACGCGCCAGATCGTGGGCCTGCTCCGGCGCGCGGGCGCCCGCGAGGTCCACGTCCGGATCAGCGCCCCGCCGATCTACCACCCCTGCTTCTACGGCATCGACACCTCGGTCCCCAGGGAGCTGCTCGCTGCGACGCACTCGATCGAGGAGATCCGCGAGTTCATCGGCGCCGACTCGCTCGGGTACCTGTCCGTGCCGGGCGTGCTCAAGGCGCTCGATCTGCCATACGAGCAATTCTGCTTCGCCTGCTTCGACGGGCGCTACCCAGAGCCGGTCCCGTACGACGTCGAGGCGCGCAAGTTCCTGCTCGAGGAGCCCATCGTGTCGCCGGCGTCGCGCGGCTCGCGGGCGCCGCTTGACGCCGCCACGCCCGATTCGCCGCCGGCGCCCGCGGCGGCGGGATCGGGGCAGCGGTGAGGGGCCGGTGAGCAGCCGATGAGGGGCCGGTGAGCGGCAAGACCGCCGCCGACCGGAGCGCCTACGCGGCGTCCGGCGTGGACGTGGCGGCGGGTGACCGGGCGGTCGAGCTGATGCGCGCCTCGGTGGCGTCCACCATGCGCCCGGAGGTCCTCGGCGGGCTCGGCGGTTTCGGCGCCGCGTTCTCGATCCCGGCCGGGTACCGCGAGCCCGTCATCGTCTCGTCCACCGACGGCGTGGGGACCAAGACCGCGATCGCCGCCGCGATGGGCCGGCTGGACACGATCGGCATCGACCTCGTGGCCATGTGCGCCGACGACGTCGTGTGCTCGGGCGCCGAGCCCGTGGCGTTCCTTGACTACATCGCGATCGGCAGGCTGGTGCCGGAGCGCGTGGCGTCACTTGTGGCCGGGATCGCCAAGGGCTGCCGGCAGGCGGGCGCCGCGCTGGTCGGCGGCGAGACGGCGGAGCACCCGGGCCTGATGGAGCCCGACGAGTTCGACCTGGCCGGGTTCTGCATGGGCGTCGGCGAGCGGTCCCGTCTGCTCGACGGGTCGGCGGCGCGGGCGGGCGACGCGATCGTCGGCCTGGCGGCATCGGGGCTCCATGCGAACGGCTACTCGCTGGTCCGCAAGGTGATCGGCGACGCAGACCTCGTGCTCGACGCGCCGTTCGCCGAGGTGGCGCGGCGGTCCGGCGTCGCGCTCGCGACGGCTGACGGCGCGGCGGGCCTCACACTTGGCGAGGTCCTGCTCACGCCCACCCGCATCTACGCGCGCGACGTGCTCGCCATCCGCGCGTCGCTCGCGGCGGCCGGCCACGAGCTTCGCGGCGTCGCGCACATCACCGGTGGCGGCCTGCCCGGCAACGCCCCGCGCGCGCTGCCCGAGCACCTGGCGGCGCGCGTCGACCCGAGCGCCTGGCCGATGCCCGCGGAGATGCGGCTGCTCGGCGCGCTGGGCGGGATCGACGAGGTCCAGGTCCGGGCCACGTTCAACGGGGGGATCGGGATGGTGCTGGTGGTGCCGGCGGCAGCCGCGGGGCCCGCCGTCGAGCTCGCTGCCGCCCGGGGCGTGCCCGCTTGGGTGATCGGCGACGTAGTCGAGGCTGGCGCGCTCGGCGGTAGGCGGTACGTTGAGGAGGCGAGGGGCGCGTGAGCGGCAGGATCGCGGTCGGGGTCTCCGGGACGGGGTCGAACCTTCGGGCGCTGGTCGCGGCGGCCAATCGGGGCGAGCTGGGCGGCGAGGTGGTGCTCGTGTTCGCGGACCGCCCCTGCCCCGGGCTGGAGTGGGCGACCGAGCAGGGGATCGAGACGGTCCTGATCCCGGGCGGCGACGACGCCGTGCTGGCCGAGACCCTGGCGGCGGTCACCCCCGACGCGGTGGTGCTCGCCGGGTACCTGCGGCTGCTCGGCCCCCGCGTGCTCGCGGCCTTCGCCGGGCGGATCCTCAACGTGCACCCCGCGCTGCTGCCCTCGTTCCCGGGGCTCCACGGCGTGCGCGACGCCCTGGCGGCCGGTGTGGCGGTCACCGGCGTGACGGTGCACCTCGTGGACGCGACGCTCGACGGCGGGCCGATCGTGAGCCAGGAGGCGGTGCCTGTCCTGCCCGGCGACACCGACGAGACGCTGCTCGCCCTGATCCACCCGGTTGAGCACCGGCTGCTCCCGCAGGCGGTGGCGGCGCTGCTGGCGGGGGCGGTGTCAGTGCCGGCCGGGGCACGGCGGGCGACCGTTGATCCCGCGGTCCTCGACGCCCGCGCGCCGAAGCCGCACCGGGCGCTGCTGTCCGTGTACGACAAGACCGGCCTGGTCGACCTGGGGCGCGGGCTGGTGGCGCGCGGCTGGGAGCTGGTGTCCACCGGCGGCTCGGCGCGCGCCCTTCGCGAGGCGGGCCTGCCGGTGACCGACGTGGCGGCGGTGACGGGCTCGCCCGAGATGCTCGACGGGCGCGTCAAGACGCTCCACCCGCGGGTCCACGCGGGGCTGCTGGCGGACCGGCGGCGCTCCGACCACCGCGAGACCCTTGCCGCCTTCGGCATCGCAACGTTCGACATGGTCGTGAGCAACCTCTACCCGTTCGCGGCCGCGGCCCGTCGCCCGGGAATCACGTTCGATGAACTGGTCGAGGAGATCGACATCGGTGGCCCCTCGATGGTCCGCGCGGCGGCGAAGAACCACGCGTCCGTGGCGATCGTGACCTCGCCGGCGCGCTACGGGGCGGTGCTGGCCGCGCTCGACGAGTTCGGCGAGATCCCGCTGGGGCTGCGCTCGGCGCTCGCGGTCGAGGCGTTCCGCCACACCGCCGCCTACGACGCGCGGATCGCGGCCGAGCTGCCGTGCCGCATGCACGAGGCTGGCATCGCCCTGCCCGACGAGCCCGGGCTGCCCACCTCCGCCGACCCGTACCCGCCGTCGCTCACGATCTCGATGGAGAAGGTCGAGACCCTGCGCTACGGCGAGAACCCGCACCAGCCCGCCGCGCGCTACCGGCGCACCGACCGCGAGCCGCGGCCCGGAGAGGGCCCGTTCGCCACCGGCGAGCCGCCGCTCCAGGGCAAGGCGCTCTCGTACAACAACGTGCTCGACGCGTCGGCGGCCGCGAACCTGGCCCGGCTGATGCACGGGCCGGCCGTGGTCATCTGCAAGCACACCAACCCGTGCGGCGCTGCGGAGCGGCCGACGCTGCTGGAGGCCTGGGAGGACGCGTACGCCGGCGATCCGGTGTCCGCGTTCGGCGGAGTGGTGGCGGTGACCGGGACCGTGGACCGGGCGCTGGCCGAGAAGCTGACGTCGATCTTCCTCGAGGTCGTCGTCGCGCCGGCGTACGAGGAGGGGGCGCGCGAGGTGCTCGCCGCCAGGCCCAACCTGCGGCTGGTGCTGGATCCCTCGATCGACGCCTCGGCGGACCGGTCCGGGCCGGCGGCGCGCGGGCTCGCGGGAGTCGACTACCTCGGCTCGTTCCGGACGGCCGGCGGGGCGGTGCTGGTGACGGCGCCCGACACGCAGCCCGACGACCCGTCGACCTGGGCGTGCACCACGTCGCGGCAGCCCTCCGAGCGGGAACGGGCCGACCTCGACCTCGCCTGGCGCCTGTGCCGCGGGGTCGTGTCCAACTCGATCGTCCTCGTGCGCGGGGGAATGCTCGTCGGGCTGGGCTCCGGGCAGGTGTCGCGCGTGGACGCGTGCCGCCAGGCCGTGGACAAGGCGCGCACGTTCCAGGCGGAGCGGGGCGGTGCGGCGGGTGCCGTCGCGGCCTCGGACGCGTTCTTCCCGTTCCCCGACGGCCCGGAGGCGCTGCTCGATGCCGGCGTGACCGCGATCGTCCAGCCGGGCGGCTCCATCCGCGACGCCGAGGTGCTCGCGCTCGTGGAGCAGGCGGGCGCGGCGATGCTCGTCACCGGGAGGCGTCACTTCCGGCACTGAGCGGCTCCGCCACGTGCCCTGGGTCGGTCAGCCCCAGGGCACGATGACCGTCACCTCGAGGTCGCGCTCCTTCTCGGCGGGTTCGTTGTCAAGCGTGCCGGTGATCCACGCCACGGCGTTGTAGGCCTGCCTCTTGCCCGCGCTGGTGTAGACCATCAGGTCGCTGTCCGTGAAGTCCGAGGGCAGCGGCAGCATCCCGTTGCGATGCGGGCCGTCACCGCGGAGCGCTGGCACGAACAGCGTGGCCTCCTTCGCCGACGCCGGGTCGTCGAGCACGATGCTGCAGATGCGGCTGTTGCAGAACGTGAAGGACGGAGCGTGAGCCTTGCCTCGGATCCGGACGACCCCGCGCGAGTCGCGCCTGCCTGAGATTGAGGGTCGCTGAGCGTGGGTCGCTCCCCGCAGCTGGGTCTCGGGGCGCGGACCGTGCCGGACCAGGGCGCCCACGAGTCTGGCGTGACTCGCCGGGGCTCGACCAGCGCGCCGAACCGGTGCCGCGCGCTGCTACCATCG
>JAJZRG010000075.1 GCA_021802825.1 Chloroflexota bacterium | reverse complement strand
AACGCGAGGTTGACGTCGTTGATCACCGCGGGCGTGTCCACGATGACCACCTGGTACACGCGGCGCAGCAGCGAGAGCGTCTTCTCCAGGTCGCGGACCGTGACCATCTCGGCCAGCTCCACCCGGGCCGGCGCGAGCAGGATGTCGATCCCCGAGGGGTCGCGCCAGAGCACGTCCTCGAGGTCCGACTCCTGGATCCGGTCAGTGGGCAGGTCCAGCAGCGAGGGCGCGTCCATCGGGACCTTCAGCAGCGCCCGCATGTCACCAAACTGGAGGCAGCCGTCGATCAGAACGGTCCGCATCCCCGCCTGCCCGATCGCGACCGAGAGGTTGAACGCGAGGGTCGTCTTCCCCACGCCCCCCTTGGGCGCGAAGATCGTGATCATCCGGGCGCCACCGGAGGCGTCGGCGTCGGCCGCCGCCTGGCGTGACTGCTGGATCCGCGTGACCAGCTCGTAGCCCGTGAACGGCATGGGCAGGACCGCGTGGATGCCCATCCCGGGGTTCGCTTGGACGGGGTGCTGCGGCACTGTCAGGACGATCACCGGGACCTGGTTGCCGCCCTCGTGGAGCTTGGCGACGAGCTGCATGCCCTTGAGGCGCCCCTGCAGCAGCGCGTCCACGAGGATGACGTCCGGGCGGAGCTCCTGGGCAAGCCCGAGCACCTTCGTCCCGTCGCTCACGACGTCGAGCAGCTTGATGACGGTCTGCGAGTTGAGCAAGCCGCGGATGTACTGCGCGACCTGGGGAACGTCCTCGACGACAAGCAGGCGGATCTGGTCGGGCATCATCGCGACGATACCACCTTGCCCGGACTCGACAGGCCCCCCGAAGGTCCCGGCACGGCGCGCCCCGACTGGCTGGCGTGGGTAGCCTTGACCGCCCCACCCCCGTCTTGGTCGGGACCGCCGCGCAAGCGCTGCGGACGTCGCCAGCGACCCAGCTCCCATCCCCCGCGACATGGGCTCCCGCGTCGGGGCGACCCGGCGGCCCCGTGAGTCGCATCGGACTCAATTGGCGGGGAGACATGCGCGGCCGTCCCGCGAAACCCCGGATTCGGGCCGCCGCCGAACGTGCTCCACCCCGCAATCGAGTCTGGAGCGACTCAAGGCACGTTCCTGACCGTGGCGCGAGTCTGGCGCAACCCGGAACAGGCGCGGGGCAGCGGGTCCGCCTCGACGCAGGGCCGCGGGGCGCGGCGGCGAAGAGCGCGCCCGGTGAAGGGCACCGCCGCTCAGCGCTTCCGCGCGACCAGCACCGCGCGGTCCGCGCCGGGACCCAGCGGCTCGAGCTCGTACCCGCCGGCGAGCTCCTCGACCACCAGCCCAGCAGCCTCCGCGAACGCCACCAGCTCGTCCGGGCCCACCAGCCGGAGGCGGTCGCAGCGGACCCAGCGCGCCAGGGGCTCGCCCGGCGGCCCCGACTCGAAGATTGTCGTGAGCCGGACGACCCCGCTCGCCGGGTCGTACTCGGCGGCGCTGGTCTTGGTGACCGTGTGCCCTGTGGCCGGGTCGTCGCGCACCCACTCGAGGACGAGGCGGCCGTCGTACCGCGACAGGTCGTCGGCGTCCGGCAGCCACACATCGAGAACCGCGAGGCCGCTCGGCCCGAGGTGCGCGGCGAGCGTGGCCACGACGGCCGCCTGATCCGCCCGGGTGCCCATCAAGAAGATCGAGTTGAGCGGGATGGTGGCGAGTTGGAAGGCGCCCGCGGCATCGAGTCGGACCGTGCGCGCGTCATCCTCGACCAAGTGGAGTCGGCGGGCCGTCGCCTTGCCGGCCCGGTCCGCGGCCGCCCTGGCCCGGGCGAGCATCGCTGCGTCGAGGTCCACGCCCGTGACCTCGTATCCGCCGGTGGCCAGGGGCACCGCGATCCTGCCCGACCCCACGGCCAGCTCGAGGATCGGCCCGCCCGTCCGCGCCGCGAGCGCGAGGTACAGGTCGAGATCGCCAGGGTCGGACGTGAGGTCGAGGTCGTACAGGCGTGCCAAGGCGTCGGCCGCGCGCTCAGGGGTGGGGCTCATCGGCCTATTGTTCGCCGCTCAGCGCCGGTCCGCGCCCTCGAACCGCACGGGGTGTCCGTCGAGGCGCTTCTTGGCGAGCGCGCTGATGCACTCGAGGGCGATCCGGTTGGCGGCCATCGCGGTGACCTCGGCGTGGTCGTAGGGCGGCGAGACCTCGACGATGTCCATGCCCGCGACCTCCACCGAGCCCGCGATCCGGCGGATGGCCCTCAGCACCTCGCGCGGCAGCAGGCCGCCGGGCTCGGGGGTGCCGGTGCCGGGCGCGATGCCCGGGTCGATGACGTCGATGTCCACGCTGATGTAGACCGCGTCCGGGCCGTCGAGAGCCTCGGCGATCGCGTCGTCGATCACGGCATCCGCGCCCCGCTCCTCGATCTCGCGCATCAGGTGCCAGCGCAGCCCGTTGGCCCTCATCCACTCGAACGTCTCGACCGGCGGCCAGTAGCCGCGCAGGCCCACCTGGACGAAGTTCGAGCCCTTGACCGCGCCGGACTCGATCAGGCGGCGCATCGGCGTCCCGTGCCCGGCGAGCACGCCCCAGTCCTCGTTGGCGGTGTCGGCGTGCGCGTCGAAGTGGACGATGCCGATGCTCCCGGGGCGGCGCACCTCGGCCACGGCGGTCGCGCTGGGCCACGTGATCGAGTGGTCGCCACCGAGCACGATCGGGATGGCGCCCGTGGCCGCGACGTCGCGGACCTTGCGGTAGATGAAGGCGTGGGCGCGGTCGATCCAGGCCGGGACGATGTTCGCGTCGCCCGCGTCCACCACGTCGAGGACCTCGAACGGCTCCACGCCCAGCTGGAGCGAGTTGATCGAGCCCGACGTGTACTGTGCCTCGCGGATCGCGCGGGGGCCGAAGCGGGCGCCGGGCCGATGGCTCACGGCGTCGTCGAACGGCGCGCCGATGATCGCGATGTCCGCCTTCCGGGCCCGCAGCTCGGCCGCACCGGGCACCCACGGCAGCTTCATGAACGTCGGCAGGCCGACGTAGGTGGGCAGGTCGAAATCGTCGTACTGCTCGTAGGCACGGTCCCAGCCGTTGTTCGAGGCGAAGTCGACCAAGTCCTGGTGGGGACGCTCGGCCACGATGTCCTCCGCGCGACGGCTGGTCACACCGGGTTCGTCGCGGGCCCGGGACCGTTCACCGCCTCGTTCGCAGGCGCCGCCGGTTCGGTCACCGTCCAGCGGGGCGCGCCGCGGCATGGTACCCGGTCGCAACGGTCGGGGTGGCGCGCGTTGCAGGCGGAGGGCCACAGGTCAGGCATTGTCGCGCGAGCTCTTGGCGTTTACGAGCGTCTCGTGCTGCGCCTGCGGCCACCACGGCCGCGGTCATCCGGCGTCGCTCCGCCGAGCCCATCTGCCAAGCGCCACGCACACCGGGAGCCGCGCGGCCCGCCACGCACGAGCGGACTTCGTGCTCGACGCGCTGACGCATCAACCATCTCGCCGAGTACGATGCCCCATCGTGCGTGGGCCGCCCGCACCCGGGAAGGCTGGGTTGCACGAAGGTGGATCGTGCCAGGCGACCAGCACGACGCCCCTCGACTCGGCCGCGACTCAGCATGGGGTAGGCCACGGTTTCATCGAGCGCGGTGCGTGCGCGAAATGCGGGTTTCACGCACGGCTGGTGCAGGAACCGGACCACAACGAACCCACCTTGATTCGGCGCGCAGCGGCACGGCGGACGGGACCATCCCCTACCCCTCGAGCCGCCTGCGGAACACCACCATGTCGCGCCCGTCGCCCTCGTAGTCGGGATAGGCGGTCGTGCCGTAGAGGCGCTGCGTGCCGGGGCCGTCGTCCACGCGGAAGCCGATCGAGGTGTGGAAGCCGATCGAGACCCTGTTGCCGGCCCACGTGATCGCCCGGACCTCGCGCACCCCGCGGGCGGCCACGTCGTCGAAGAAGCGCTGATAGAGCTCGCGGCCGAGGCCGCGCTTCCGGTGGTTCGGGCTGGTGGCGATCATGTGGACGTAGCCGATGGTCGGGTCGTCCGGGCTCACGAAGCCGACCAGAAACCCGGCCAGCGCGCCGTCGGGCGTCTCGGCGATCCACGACGTGCCGGTGAAGAACTGGAGCCAGAGGCGCGGCAGCAGGTGGGCGAGCTGCCGCCCGCCCCACCAGTCGTCAACGACCGCGACCAGCCGGCGGTGGTCGGCCTCGACCGGGCGCCGGAACCTCAGGGACGCGGTGCCCGCATCCACGCCGCGACGCCGTCAGGCCTCGCCCCGGAACTCGCGCCATGCCGCAGCGGCGTTCGCCGGGTCGAGGAGGAGGTCGAGCGCGGTCTGCGCCACGAGCGTTGACGCGAGGAGGACCGTGCGGTCCGCCCGCGGGGTTGCGGCCGCCTCGCGGAACTCGATGGTGTGGCCCGGGACCGGCGTGTCGGAGATCGCGAGGTCGGGGTGGATCGTCGGCACCGCCCACGACACGTTGGCCATGTCGGTCGAGCCCGACGTCGGGTCCTTGCCCTGGTCCTCGATCCCCAGCGCCGCCGCGTTCGCCACCCACAGGTCGGCGAGCACGCGGTTGTGCTTCATCGTGCTCGCGTAGCCGCTGTACTCGACGGTCACCTCGACGTCGGCCGCCTTCGCCGCCGCCTCGCACAGGGCGGTGAACCGGCGCTTCATGATCTCGTAGTAGGCCTGGTCAGCCGAGCGGATCATGAACCAGGCCTTGGTGCGGCTGGGGATGATGTTGGCCGCGGTGCCGCCCTCCTGGATCACGCCGTGGACGCGGCAGTGCGTCGGCAGCTGCTGGCGCCACAGCCCGACGCTCACGAACAGCGCGATCATCGCGTCGAGCGCGTTGCGGCCCATCCAGGGATCGCTCGCCGCGTGCGCGGCGAAGCCGGTGAACGTGACGACCACGTCCTCGGACGCGAGCGGCGCGCACTCGACGTGGTTGCGGTCGCAGGGGTGGTAGAGCAAGGCGGCGTCGAGCCCCTCGAACAGGCCGTCGCGGAGCATGATCTCCTTGCCGCTGCCCCGCTCCTCGGCCGGCGTGCCCAGGAAGACCACCTCGCCCGCCCACGCGTCGCGGACGGCCGCCAGCCCCACCGCCGCGCCCACACCCGAGGCGGCCATCGTGTTGTGCCCGCAGCCGTGGCCCAGGCCGGGCAGCGCGTCGTACTCGGCCAGCACGCCGATCCGCGGGCCGTCGCTCCCCTTTCCGCCCACCAGGCGCCCGCGCACCGCCGTCTCGAGGCTGCCGGGCCCGCGCTCCACCGTGTAGCCGTGGCGCTCGATCACCTCGGCGCACGCCTGCGACGCGAAGCGCTCCTCGAACGCTGGCTCCGGATGCGCGTGGATCCGGTGCGAGAGGTCGACCAGCTCGTCGCTGGCAGCCCCGATCGCGGCGGCAGCGCGCGCCTTGACGTCGGCGAACGGCACGGCAGGGAGGGACGACGTGAGCGGAGCGGCGGGGTCGATCACCTGAAGATGTCTCCTAGCGCTCGGCCGAGAGCGTGATCTCGGCCACGACGAAGATGGCGGCGAGGAACAGCAGGATCGGCAGCTGGAACGCGTCCACGAGTCGCAGGACCACGATGACGGCGAAGAACAGGCCGACCCAGGCGCCGCGCCGCAGGGCCCGGAACCAGTCGCCGCTGTAGGCGATCCGCCTGTGGCGCGCGAAGACCACGAGCCACGCGAGCGGCGCGCAGGTGAGCCCGATCGCGAGGCCGATCAGGAGCGCCCCCTGGTAGCCCGCCATGGCGTCCGCGTAGGGGTCGCGCGTGGTGACGAGGATGCCGACGAGCACCCAGACGACGGCGGCCGCGCCGAGCAGGCCGATGTTCGAGAGTCGGTCGCGGGTCTCCACGCCCCCGAGTGTACGGGGGGCCGAGAGGCGGCGGGCGCACAGCGCACCTCGCAGACGGGTCGCCTGCTACGGCGCGAGCATCAGCACGACTGGCTGTCCCGTCGCTGGATCGAGGACGGGGCGATCCCCGAGTGGGCTAGCGAGTGTCACCGTCGCCGTCCGCAAGGCGCCCACGGCGCTGCACGCAGCTGGCAGGAGGCTGGTGTTCGCGTGGCGCCAGACCAAGACGGTCACGGCGAGATCGCTCTCGACAGCGTCCGCGGTGTAGTCCTCCCCGCACGGCTTGCTGGCCGGGTCCGGCGCGCCGACGAAGCGCACGGTGACGCTCGAGCCGGACGCTGTGGCCGAATCGATGGCCAGTGCCCCGCCGGGATCGTCGGGCATCGGGGCGACCGTAGCCACGTCGGCGACGGCGATCCGGGTGACTCGCACGGCCGTGCCTTTGATCACGAACTCCCATACCGGGCCTGTGGCGGGACCGCGGGTTGTGGTGATCGGCGCGATGACGAGCGTCGCGGACACCACCTCCAGCGCCACGCAGTCACTGCACGTTGCGCCCGGCTCGGGCGATCGACCGATGGCAGCGAGGGCGTCCTGGGCGCCGATCACCCGAACGGGCATCGTCGACCCATCCGTCCATGTGACGGTCGCAGTGGCCGGCGATGTGGTCGTCAGCCCCGTAGATGCGGTGACGAGACCGGCCATGAGCGCTCGCTTCGCGTTGTCGCCGAAGGGCTCCTCCCAGTCGCCGACCTGACCGGTCAGGCTACCGACTGGGACAACCGCCGGCCGACCTCCCGATGCCTTGACGGCGGCCGCCCAGTTGTCGAGCACCTTCGTCGCGCGACTGCGCGCGGTCGCCATCGTGGCGGCGTCCGGACCGCTCGGGGCGCAGCCGGCCTCGAACGCCAGCATGGCGATTACCACTGCCACCCAGCGGACCTGCAGCATCGGTCTCGCGCTCCTCCGGCTTCGCCCGAAGCCTGGATACTGCGCGTCCCGACGTCAAGGGCCGGCGCAGTGTTTGTCATCGGCGCAGTGTTCCAGTGCCATGCGCCGCGCCGACTGCTCGATGTGCTACGCCTCGAGCTCGATCTGCGCCAGGGCCGCCTCCAGCCCGTCGAGCGACCCGATCACCGCGTCGGCCTCCACCGTCTCATCGCGCTCGCTGCCTGGGAGCGGCGAGTCGTCCGGGCGCGACGCGAGCCAGACCGCTCGCCAGCCGGCGCGCTTCGCGCCCACGACGTCGGCCGCCCAGTCGTCCCCGACGTGGAGGATGGCACCGGGCGACGGGTCACCCAGGGCGGCGCGGGCCGCGGCGAAGATCGCCGGGTGCGGCTTGATCGTCCCGACGCGCTGGCTCACCACAATGGCGGTCAGGTGCGGAGCCCAGCCAGCTGCCTCGCAGTAGCGGTCAATCGTTCGCGCGAGCGGCCAGTTGGAGAGGACCGCGACCCGCCAATCGCGCGCCAGCCGCTCGATCACCGCCCCAGCCCCGGGCGCGGCCGGCAGCGCCTCGACGAAGGCCGCCGCGTACACCTCGACCGCCCAGGCGACCTCCGCCGGGTCGGCCAGCCGCTGCGCCGCGGCGTCGTCCCAGCGCTCGTGCTCGGCGGGAGGCGGCATCCCCCGCAGGCGCGCCAGGACGCGGACCATCCGCTGCGCGAGGTCCACCTCGCGGAACTGCGGCACCTCCTCGCGGAACTGCCGCTCGCGCTCCTCGTGCCAGGCGTTGAGCACCTCCTCCACCGAGAACGGCCCGAGGCGCTCGGCCATGCCCTCCGCGGTGATCGCGACGACGCCGCGAAGCGCGGCCGCCGGCACGGGGACCAGCGTGTTGCCGAAGTCGAGCGTGACGGCCTCGATCACGTGGTGGCCGCCACATCCGCCGCGAGCCGGCGCCGCGCGATGCCCACCGCCTCGGGGTTGCGGTCCGCCAGCAGCCAGCGACGGCCGAGGCGGGCCGCGGCAACGCCGGTCGTCCCGCTGCCGCCGTACGGGTCCAGCACCAGCTCGCCGGGCCTGCTCGACGCGGCGATGATCCGCTCCAGCAGCCTGACGGGCTTCTGCGTGGGGTACCCGGTCCGCTCCTTCGATCCCGGCGGCACGATCGTCATCCACCACACGTCGGTGGGCACCTTCCCGCGCGACGCCTTGTCGGGACCGACGAGGCCCGGCGCCATGTACGGGACTCGGTCGATCGCGTCCCGCTCGAAGGTCCAGGCGTCGCCCTTCGCATACCACAGGATCGTGTCGTGCTTGCGGGGCCAGCGGTCCGGGGAGCGGCCGCCGTAGTCGTAGGCCCAGACGATCTCGTTGAGGAACCGCTCCGGGCCGAACACCTCGTCGAGCATGAGCCGCGCGTGGTGGACGGTGCGCCAGTCCACGTGGAGGTACAGCGAGCCGTCGGGCGCGAGGACGCGGTGGATCTCGCGGACCCGCTCTCGCAACGCCGCGAGGTGATCCGCCAGCGGGAGCCCGTCCTCGTACGCGAGATCACTCGTCACCTCGTAGCGCTCACGCCCGCCCCGGAAGCCGCGGCGCTCCCGCTCCCCCGCCCCGAGGCGGATCGTCTGGAGCCGGCGGGACGTCCCCGTGGCGAACGGCGGGTCCGCGTAGGCGAGCTCGACGCTGCCGTCAGGCAGGGCGGCCAGGAGGGCGAGATTGTCGGCCTCGACGACCGCGCCCGACGTGCGCCGCGCGAGGACCGCCTCAACGGCCGCGCGCGCCACGGGATCGAGCGCGCGGGTCGTCATCGGGCGGCCGATGAGGGGCAGATCTCGCGAAAGGCGCAGAACCCGCAGGCGATGTAGTCCGGCTTGGGAGCGAACTGGCGTGCCCGGATCCCCGCGGCCGCGCCCTGCACGGCCTCGCGGGCCTTGTCGATGCGCTGGCGGTCCACCGGCGCGACCCCCACCAGGCCCGTGTCGAGGAAGTGCAGTGCCACCTCGTCGGGCAGCCGGCCCGTCATCGCCTCGTAGGCCATCGCGTAGATGGAGAGCTGGAGCGACTTCCTCGCCCGTTCGCGGGCCTTCGCCGGGTCCCGCACGTCCGACGACTTGTAGTCCGTGATGACGACGAACTCGGGCGCGAGGTCCAGCGCGGGCTGGACGATGTCGGCCGCGAAGCTCCCACCGTCCCCGTCGGCCGCCGGTGCTGGGGGCGAGCCCGGCTTGCGCGGCACGATGTCAACCCGGTCGAACCGGCCACGGACGCGGTCACCATCGAGCTGGAACGAGAAGTCACGCTCCACGTAGGCCGGGATGACGGCGCCGGGCCGCAGCTGCTCGTCGCGGAACCGGCGCAGCGCCTCGCGCCCCGATGCCAGGCGCGCCTCCTCGTGCTCCCGCGAAAGGAACCCCTCACTCGACCAGGCCGCCTCGAAGGCCGCGAACAGGGCCTCCTCGCTCATGACCTCGCCGCGCGCGTGGCGCTTGTGGAACTCCGAGACCGCCGCGTGGAGCGCCGCGCCGTAGATGATCGAGTGGTGCGGCGCGAGCGGGACCCGGAGCAGGTGCGCGAACTTGTACTTCAGCGGACAGGTGAGGTAGTCGTCGATCGCGTAGAAGCTCAGGGTCAGCGGCTCGTCGTCGCTGCGCGGAACCGCGGCGGGGACGGCGTCCGTGCGCTCGAGGCTCGCGAGGCGGTCCAGGGGCCGCTGCGCCTTCGCCCCCGTGCCGACCGTGCCCGCGGCGACCGGCAGGTCCAGCGCCTCGAGGACGAACGGCGACACCCGGCGCGCTCGCGCCCCGCCGTAGTCCGCGGCGTGGGAGAGGATCAGCTCGTCACGGGCCCGGGTCATGCCCACGTAGAACAGGCGTCGCTCCTCCTGCAGCTGGTAGTCACCCTCGGGCAGGGTCTCGTCCACGAGCTCCACGGGCAGCGAGAGCGGCTCGCGGCTCGCGGTGGCCGGGAAGCGGCCCGACACGAGCCCCGGCAGGTAGACGACCGGGAACTCGAGGCCCTTCGCCTTGTGGACGGTCATCACCGCGACCGCGTCCGCGTCGGGGTCGATGTCCGCGGTGGCGGGGTCGTCGCCCGCGTGGATCAGGGTCTGGAGGTGCGGCGCGAGGAAGATCGCCCGGTCGTCTGGCAGCAGCGCGGACTGCGCCCGCACGATGTCGAAGAACCGCGCGAGGTTGGAGAGCGCCTCCTCCGCGGCGACCGTCCCCGCCGACGCGAGGCGCTTGAGCCAGCCGGTCTCGCGCAGGAACGCGTACGCCACCTCGCCCGCCGGCCGCTCGTGCGCGAGCGAGGTGAAGCGCCCGAGGTCGGCCACGAGGCGCGTTGCGGCCGTCCGCGTCTGCGGGGCGAGCCGCAGGATCCCGGGTTGCCGCCCCAGCTCCTCGAGCACGTCGAGGACCGAGCGGTTGCGGCGGCGCGCCATCTGGACGATCGCGGCCAGGTCCTCGCCGCCCAGCCCGTACAGCTCCGACGCCGCGAGCGCGTAGACGTCCACGGACGAGCCCGGGTCAGCGACGACCCGCAGGAACGAGAGCAGCAGCTTCACCTCGGGGCGCGCGTAGAGCCCGCTGGTCCCCGAGAAGCGCCACGGGATGCCCTCGAGGTTGAGCGACCGCAGCACCGGGTCCGCGGCCGCGTTCGACCGCACCAGCACCGCCATGTCCCGGGCGGCGGCGCCCTCCCTGATCCGCCGTGCGATGTCCTTGGCGATCCAGTCCGCCTCCTCGGTCCCACTGGCGAACGCCTCGTGGCGGACCGGCGCCGCGGCCTTGCCCTTGCGGGTGGCGACGAGGCGCTTGACGATCCCCGCCCGCACCTCGAGGCGGTCCGGGTCGTTGTGCCGGACGAGCCGGTACGAGGCGTCGAGAATCGGCGCCCGGGATCGGTAGTTCCGGCGCAGCACCACGACCTTCGCCGCGCGGTAGCGCTCGCGGAACTCCAGGATGTTGCTGATGGCCGCGCCGCGGAACTTGTAGATGGACTGGTCGTCGTCGCCCACGACGGTCACGTTCCGGTGGCGCTGGGCGACGAGCGCCACGAGCTCCGCCTGCGCGCGGTTTGTGTCCTGGAACTCGTCAACGAGCACGTACTTGAAGCGGCGCTGCACCGAATCCCGCGCCACCGGCGACTCTCGCAGGAGCCGAAGCGCGAGCGAGACCTGGTCTCCGAAGTCCACCGCCCCGTGCGCAGCGAGGAGCCGCTGGTATGCGCCGTACGCCCGCGCCAGCTCCAGCCGCTTGCGTGCCTCCTCGGCCAGGGCCAGCGCCGCCTCCCGGTCCGCGGCGGGATCCCCCTCCGCCGTCTCGTGCGCCGCTGCGGCGGCGTCGGCCAGCGCCTCCGCGTGGGCCAGGAACGCTTCCGGCGACACGTCCTCGTCCTTCGCCCGGCTGAACAGCGTGGCCAGCGCGTCGAGGAACTTGGTGGGGTCCCCGAGCGGCCGGTACTCGTCGAGCCCGAGCTCGAACACGCGCTCCCGCAGGAACACGACCGTCTCGGGCCGGCTCAGGACGCGCAGGTCGGTGGGCAGGCCCAGCTCCAGCGCGAACTCGCGCAGCAACCGGTCCCCGAAGGCGTGGAACGTGGAGATGGCCGTGTCCGTGTAGCCGTACGGGACCAGCTGGTCCACCCGCGTCTGCATCTCGTCCGCGGCCTGGTCCGTGAACGTCAGGGCGAGGATCTCGGACGGCTTCGCGCGCCGGGTCGCGATCAGCCAGGCGATCCGCCGCGTGATGACCTGGGTCTTGCCGGTGCCGGCTCCCGCCACCACGAGCAGCGGCCCGTCTCCGTGCGTCACGGCGCGCAGCTGCTCCCGGTTGAGCCCCGACAGCAGGTCCTTGAGGCCGTCTCCGCCGGGCGCCTCCGGGGTGCTCGCAGGCGGCGGGACCGACAGCGCGCCCCCCCAGACCGGGATCTGGACGAGGGCCGGGGGCTCACCACGACGGCCGCGACGGGTCACCTTGCGGGGCGGGGGTTCGTGGAGCTCGAGCACGGGGCCACGATGCCCCGTCGCCGTGTCAGCTCAGGTGTCACGGCCGCCCGCCCGTCAGGACGGCTTCGCGCCGGCACCCTGCTTGGCCATCGCCTGGCGGAGCGCCTCGGACTCCTCGTCCGACAGCGCCGCCTCGGACCGGCCGCCCACCACGGACTTCGCGTAGATCCGGGTGTTCTGGCGGGCGTGCAGGCTGCTGATCACCACGCCGTCGCCGTTCGCGTCGAGCAGCGCAACGGCGAAGCTCTGGTTGCCCCCAGTGTCCTCGAACGGGTTGTAGCGGACGAGGCCCGTGCGCTGGATGGCAACCTTCTGGAGCGCCTCGAGGACGGAGGTGCGCCCGCGCAGCTGCTCGACCCCGCCCGAGAGCGCGCCCACCCTCTCGAGCGTCGCGCGCAGCGTGGACTCGAGGCTGGTCCCGTCACCGCCCCGCGTCAGGGCCGTCAGCCGACGCTCGAGCGAGGCAATGCGACGCCACAGCAGCGCGACAAGCACTAGCTGGACGACGACGGCGATGGCGAGCGCGGCAATGGCGAGGCCGCTGCTGGTGGAGTCCAAGGTTCCCTCCGGTCAGGCGAGGCCGAGTCTATCAGCGCGACGCCGCGCCACGGACCCGGTGTATCCTCCCCGCCGACGGCCCCGCGCCCGGACGGCCGCTATCAGGAGGCCCAGGACCCAGTCATGGCGAAGCGTGCGCGCGGCAGCGTCCGTCCCGGCCAGCGCCGGCCCATCGACCGCCGGCCCACGACAGCCCCGGCGTCGGGCTCGGCCGCGCCGGCGGAACCGCGCGCATCCGGCCTGACGGCGAGCGAAGAGGCCCGCGCCGCCGAGATCGAGCAGCAGCTGCTCGCGCAGGAGCGCCAGGCCGAGGCCGCCCGCGTGCGGGCCCGGGAGCGCTCCGCCGCCCGCGAGTCCTACAGCAGCAGCGGCGGCGGCTCGCTAGCGGTGCGCGCTCAGGAGGAGTACGCCTACGTCGCCCGCGACGTGCGTCAGATCGGGATCATGGCGGTGCTCATGCTCGCGATCCTGTTCGGGCTCTGGTTCCTGATCGACATCGCGAAGGTGTTCCCGATCAACTAGCGCTGCCGGGCACGCTGGCCCGGAACGGGAGCTGCTGGCCCGAGATTCCGCCGTATCTCCTCCTGAGGGAGGGGCCCGGCCATCGCGCGGCGCCCGAGACAGCCGATGCCGCGACCGGCGCCACGTAGACTGCACGGATGCCCGCACGACCGAGGGGCGGCGCCCGCCCCGAGCCCCTGTTCACCCCGCCGCCCGAGCGCCAGCCGCTCGCCGCCCGCATGCGGCCGCGCACGCTCGAGGAGTTCGTCGGCCAGGCGCACCTCGTCGGCGAGCGCGGCCCCTTGCGCCGCTCGGTCACCCGAGGCCACCTCGCGTCGATGCTGCTGTGGGGTCCGCCGGGCACCGGCAAGACCTCGCTCGGGCGCCTGCTGGCGGACGCCGTGGGGGCCGACTTCCGGACCATCTCGGCGGTCATGTCCGGCGTCGCGGAGGTGCGCGCCACGATCGCCGAGGCCCAGGAGCAGCTGGCGCTCTCGGGCCGCCGCAGCGTCCTGTTCATCGACGAGATCCACCGCTTCAACAAGGCCCAGCAGGACGCGCTGCTGCCGCACGTCGAGGACGGGACGGTCACGCTCATCGGCGCCACGACCGAGAACCCGTACTTCGAGGTGAACTCGGCGCTCCTGTCGCGCATGCGCGTGTGGCGCCTCGAGCCGCTGACCGACGAGGACATCGCCTCGATCGTCCGGCGCGCGCTGTCCGACGCCGAGCGTGGCGTGGCCGGTCCCTTCGGGCCGAGGGGCGGCGTGGCCTTGGGCGACGAGGCGTTCGAGCACCTGGTCGACGTGGCCGGCGGCGACGCACGCCAGGCGCTCACGATCCTCGAGGGGGCGATCGCGCTCGCCGAGGACGAGGACGTCCGGGACGAATCCGACCGGGTCTCCCCCGCCCTCGCCCACGTCGAGTCGGCCGCCCAGCAGCGCGTGCTCGCCTACGACCGCGCCGGCGACGGCCACTACGACACCGTGTCGGCATTCATCAAGAGCCTCCGGGGCAACGACCCGGACGCCGCCCTCTACTGGCTCGCGGCGATGATAGCGGCGGGCGAGGACCCCAAGTTCGTCGCGCGGCGGCTGATCATCTCGGCGTCCGAGGACGTCGGCAACGCCGACCCGCGGGCGCTCCAGGTCGCCGTTGCCGCCGCCCAGGCGCTCGACTACGTCGGCCTCCCAGAGGCCCAGTACGCCCTGGCGCAGGCTACTGTTCTGATCAGCAGCGTTGGCAAGAGCGACGCGGTGGGCCGCGCGTACAGCGCGGCGATGGCTGACGTACTCGAGCACGGCGCCCTACCGGTCCCGAACCACCTGCGCAACGCGGCGGACCGGCGGATGAAGAGCCACGGAATCGGGGTGGGCTACCGCAACCCCCACGACTACGCCGACCACGACGTCGAGCAGCAGTATCTGCCCGACAAGCTCGCGGGCAAGCGCTACTACTTCCCCACCGACCAGGGCCAGGAGGGGGGCATCAGGGAGCGGATGGAGCGGCGGCGCGCCGCGCGCGAGGCCGACCCACGCCCGAGGCCGGTGAAGCGCGAGGGGCCAGCGGGCGACATGACGGCCTTCGGCCGGGCCATGAAGTCCGCCGGCGGGGCAAGGCGCAAGATCGCCGAGACCGAGAGGCGCGACGCCGAGGAGTAGCGGACTGTGCGCATGTAGCCCGCGTCAGTACGGACGGCGCCGCCCAACGACAGCGACCGACATCGACAGGCAGAGGAGCGCGATGGCAGACGATGCTGCGCTCTCACGGAGCAGGAGGTCGCCAGCCCGGGAGGCTGGAATGCCGAGGCCGACCTGCGTGAACTGCTCGTTGAACATGGCGTCGATGGGCTTCCCGTAGCGCGCTGCCGCCTCGTCCTGGCTGAGGAGCGCACCGGTCGCATCGGAGTTCTGGCGGAAGGCGACGTCGAGCTGCATGTCGCCGATCTCGTTTGCCGGGACTGCTTCCGCCCGGTCGACCGCATCGAATGCCATCGAGAGCCCGCCGATTGCCAGCACGCCGACGATCACGGCGATGACCACCGCGGGGAGCTGGCGACCGCTCAACGACCCGCACAGCAGTCCGATACCGAAGAGGAGCAGCGACCGGAAGACCACAGTCGCGCCGCGGAAGTCGCGCGTGAGGAGCGAATCGCCAGAGAGCGGCGGGACGTGGCGAACGTGCTCCCAGACGTCGCCGAGGAGCGACGGGACAATCGCAACGACCAGCACCACGAGTGCGACCGATGCCGTGCGGATGAGCAGCCAGCGTGTGCGCGA
>JAJZRG010000017.1 GCA_021802825.1 Chloroflexota bacterium | reverse complement strand
TGACTGCGCTACTGCACCGTCCCTGAAGCCGCCCGCCGGTTGCCGCCCGGGACCCCCGCCGCGCGCCGGCGGCCGAGTCGTGCCGGGGTCGCCGCGCGCAGCGGCGTGCGCGGGCGCCGGCCCGAGCCGGGGGCCCGCGCTGTGGCCCGTGCACGCGGGAGGCGCTCCCGACCCTGACGCGACTGATGTACAGCCTTCGAGGGATCGGCGCATCGGGACACCAGGGGTTTCCTGCGGTCTGTCCATCACGCTCGTGTTCACGGCACTGAACTATCCGGGAGCGTCTCGGCGGCGGGCCACACGGGCGACGTTCGCGACTGACATCGTGGGCGTGCCCCTCTCCGACGGCAGGGCCGCACAGCGCCGGTGCACCTCGGCACCGCCCCGGGACGGATGGCGGCCTTGACCCGGACCTCCCGGCTATGGGGCGGCGGCGGACGGCAGGGCACCCTGCTGAGGATGGAGTACCAGCCGCCCGCCGAGGACATGCCCGAGCTGTACCGCGCCGTGCTCGACACGGTCTGGCGGCTCGAGCGCGCTGGCGAGCGGGCCATTGCGCTGGATATCCGACGCCGGGCGGTGCACACGTACTCGACCCGCTGGGACGACGGCGGTCGGCGCGCGCTGGCGCACATCAACCGCGAGGCGAAGCGACGGCTCGCTCAGCGCGCCCCGGCCCACCTTCTCGCGCTCGAGGCCAGCACCGAGCCGCTCTGAGCCTCGTCAGGGACAGGCGCGAGACGAGACGGCCGCTCCCGGCAGGCGGGACCACGCGTTCCGCCCCGGGCGGCGCCGACCCAGCGTACGCTGCATCCATGTCCGTCACCGTCGCTGACCTGGTCGCCCAGGCCGTCGCCGCCTTCGGCGTGCTGGCAGCCACAGCCGAGCCCGTGGGCGAGGAGCTCCAGTACCTCGTGGACCTCGAGACCGTGTGGGGCGCCAGGCTGCGCGCGGTGGCCGCCGCTCGCGGTGCGGAGCCAGCGCCACGCGGCGCCGAGGCGGCGATCGAGGCCCTGGGCGCCGAAGCCGCGGCGATCTCTGACCCGCATCGTGCGATCGACTGGATGTCCACGCTGCCGCAGGTCGCGCTGGTCGCGCTGGGCGAAACGGCCTGATGCGTTTCATGGAGGCGCGACCCGACGGACGAGCCGTCGTCTACGCGCACATCCAGGCAGACCCGCTGGTCCAGCGCGCCGCCGACCTCCTCGCCACCGCCACGACCACGCAGCGCCTCCTGGCGCGCGCCGTGATGAACGGTCAGTCCACCGACCCGGATCGCTGGCGCACGATGTTCCCGACCCTGTTCGGGCCTGAGGCGCCACCGCCTGGCGACTCGGCGCGCGACCGCTCCGAGGCGATCCTGTCGGCCTCTCTCGAGGTCGCCGATCGCGGCGAGCAGACCCGCAGCCAGTTCCGCGGCGCCATTGTGGAGGCGATGGCCGAGTGCCTCCTCGCTCAGCGCACGGGTCCTGTCCACCGGGAGCGCCGGATCCTGTTCGACGGGCGCCCGTCCGAGATCCACCCCTACGACGTCACCGTCGAGCGGGAGGGCGCCGCAGAGGCGTGGGACTGCAAGTGGGGCGCGCGCGGGATCAAGGGCGACGTGATCCACCAACTCGACGACGCGCGGCGCGGTGCGGCCGACGAAGGCGAGAAGTTGCTCGTGGGCCTGGTCGTGTTCGACGCCCGCCGCTCGTGCGAGGTCCGGCTGGTCCGCGAGCGCGGGCCGGTTGCGCTCGAGGGGCTGCGGCTGATCGCGCTCGAGGGTCTGGATCGGCTGGCCGGGAGGAAGCCGGCGTGAGCGAGGTGGACGACGCCATCCCGCCCGACGACGATGCCGCCGCCGACGCCGATGCCGCAGAGCGCCTCGGGATCACCGTGCCGTACCGCGCCAGGTTCGACGAGTGCGGGCCCGACGGGCTCGTGCGCTCGGCTGCGCTGCTGCGGTACGCGCAGGACCTCGCGTGGATCCACTCCGAGCGCCTGGGCTTCACCCGGGAGTGGTACGCGGAGCGGAACCTCGCCTGGGTCGTCCGGGCTGCGGAGCTGGCGATCCTGGCGCCCCTGCCGCTGGGCGAGACGATCACGCTCTCGACCCGGGTCATCGGCTTCCGCCGGGTCTGGGCCCGGCGCCGGACGGAGGGACGGCTCGACGACGGGACGCTGGCCGTCTGGGGCCACACCGACTGGGTGATCCTCGACACGTCACGAGGCGTGCCGGGCCGCTTCCCGCCCGAGTTCCTCGCCAGCTTCGACGTCCCGCCCGAGCCCTTCGAACCCGGCCGCGTCACCCTGCCGGCGGCCCCCTCGGACGGGCCCGTCGCCACGCACGCCACGGTGGTCCGGCCGCAGGACATCGACCCGATGGCGCACGTCAACAACGCGGCCTACCTCGACTACCTCGAGGAGGCGCTGCTCGCCGAGGGTGGTGACGCGGCCGAGCTCACGAGCACCGTCCCGCGCCGCTTCCGGATCGAGTACGTCCAGCCCGCCGCCGCCGGCGCCACGCTGAGCAGCACCATCTGGCCGATGCCGGACCGCGATGGCAGTGGCGGGTCACCCGACGAGTCGACCGGTCCGGAGAAGCTCGCTGGGCGAGCATGGCGGCTCGCTGACGGCGAAGACCGGGAGCTGGCGCGCGCCCTCGTGACCGCTGACGCTGCCTGACGCGCGCGAGCCCGAGGCCGGACGCGCGGAGCCCGCCAGGATCGGGGAGACCCTGAGGCTGGACGCGCACTGCCCACGAGAGGCCGGGGAACCCCGAGGCAGAGTGTGCTGCGTAGTACGAATAGGCCATGACCCTCGTCCGCTCCCGCGGTGTCGGCCGACACCACTCGCTCCCGGCTCGAGACCCGCAGGACCATCGCACCATGGTGGTCGCACGGCCGTGACGTAGGCTTCAGTGAAGGCGGCCCGGGGAGAGCGGGGCGCCCGAACGAGGTCCAGAGCCATGGACGCGCTCGTCGCCGCCTACGCCACAGGCATAGTTGTGGCGCTCCTTGGAGCCCTGGCCGGGACCCTGGGCTTCTCCGCACTGATCGTCCGGCGGCAGCAGCACCGACTGGCGGGGCTCGCCGAGCGACTCACCACCCCCGGCAGCGACACCCGCCGCGTCGCGGCTGATGCACGCCGCATCGAGGATCCCCGATTGCGCCGCGCGTTTGAGCGACTGGCGCAGGGCGTGGAGGAAACTTGGCGGCTGGCCACGGTCGATCCCCTCACCGGCATCGCGAACCGCCAGGCAGTCCTAACCCGCCTCGAGGAGGAACTGGTCCGGTCCGCGCGCTATCGTCGGCCGGTGTCGGTGGTGATGGTCGACCTCGACCACTTCAAGCGTCTCAATGACACCTACGGTCACGAGGCGGGCGACACCGTGCTCCGAGCTGTCGCGGCCCGGATCGCCTCCAACATCCGCTCGACCGATCTGGTTGGCCGCTTCGGCGGCGAGGAGTTCCTGCTGGTTCTCCCGGAGGCCGATGCCGACGCCGCAGCCACGATGGCCGAGAAGCTCCGCCGAGCTGTTGCCGGGTCGCCAGTGCGGCTGCGCGAGGGGGACAGCGCAGCCGTCACGCTGTCGGCCGGGGTGGCCGGGAGCCTGGGCGACCACCTGCCGCACATCGACGCGCTCGTCCGCCATGCGGACGCTGCCCTCTACTCGGCCAAGGCGCTCGGGCGCAACAACGTCTACGTCTTCCGCGAGACCGGCGAGGAGGACGCCGTCCGCCGATCGCCAATCCGCGCCGAGGCCAGGACCGCCGCCCTCGACGTGGGCCGCGCGGCCATGACCGCCGCACAGGACGCCATTCTCGCGACCCTCGAGGGCCGGCCCGTCGGGGCGGGACGACCCTCAAGCCTGATCGCGGAGGCGTCCCTCGCCGTGGCCAGGGCGATCGATCTGCCGCAGGGCGAGCTGGACCGCCTGCGGACCGCGAGCCTGCTCCACGACCTGGGCAAGCTGGCGATCCCCGAGGAGATTCTCACCAAGCAGGGCGGGCTCGCCCCGGCGGAGTGGCGAGTGATGACGGAGCACCCCAAGATCGGGCACGTGGTGCTCGAGCAGGCCGGGGCGCTGCGCGACGCGGCGACGATCGTGCTGCACCACCACGAGTGGTTCGACGGGCGCGGGTACCCACACGGGTTGGCGGGCGCCGACATCCCGGTCGGGGCGCGGATCGTCGCCATCTGTGATGCCTACGAGGCGATGACCGAGGGGCGCCCCTACCGTGACGCGATCCCACACGCAGCGGCGGTTGAGGAGCTGCGCCGGATGGCCGGCGCGCAGTTCGACCCGGACCTGGTCGAGGTCTTCGCGGAGCAGTTCCCGACCGGCGTGCAGCGAGTGCCCGCACCGGCGGCGGACACGTACCCGAACCGTCAGGCGACGGACGAGCCGCGCGTCCACGCGGAGGCTGGCTCGGCGATGCCGGTCCCCGCCATGGGATGCGCCGCGGCCCTCCGGGACGCGACCAGCCCCGCCCGGTCAGTGGCGGTCTGAACTCCGCGTTCGCCGCTGCCTCTCGCTCTCAACCTTCCACGACGGTGCTACCCAGAACTGGCCGTGCCGTCCCTCCACGGCGCTGCTAGGCTGGCGGACACGGACCGCGCGAGGTCGGCGGGCGCAGGCTGATGCGAGGAGGCGGGTGCGGTGACCCCAGACGACGTCGTTGCTCAGGCCGCAGCGGACGGCGTGCGGCTGGTGCGATTCCTCTACTGCGACCCGTCGGGCGTGATTCGCGGGAAGAACGTGCACGTCGGGCAGTTGGCGGGCAAGCTGCGAGAGGGAGTTGGTCTGACGAGGGCCCAGAACGCGGTCAACGTGCTCGAGGACCTCGTGGACATCGACGGCATGGCGCCGGTAGGCGAGGTCCGCATCGTTCCGGACCCGACCACGTACACGCGGCTTCCCTGGGTGCGCGCGACCGCCAGCGTGATCTGCGACCAACTGGACCACGATGGCCTCGACTGGGGCAGTTGTCCTCGCTCGTTCCTCAAACGGGTCATCGGCGTCGCTGCCGAACGCGGGATCCGCGTCATGGCCAGCTTCGAGAATGAGTTCTACCTCGCACAGGAGCGTGATGGCGAGGTGATCCCCTTCGGCAACGGCCCCGTCTACTCGTCGGCGGGGATGGATCGCGCTGCGGGCGTCATGCTCGACATCGCGAACGCCCTCACGGACCAGGGCATCGAGGTCGAGCAGGCGATCAACGAATACGGCCCGGGCCAGCAGGAGATCGCCGTCCGCTACCGGGACGCGCTTGCCGCGGCAGACCAGCAGCTCAAGTTCCGCGACACCGTCCGCGGCGTGGCGGAGAACGGTCACGGCCTGATCGCGAGCTTCGCGCCCAAACCATGGGCCGAGGGCATCGGCTCAGGCGCGCACATCCATTTCAGCCTCTGGTCGACCGCCGGCGGGACGAACCTGCTCTACGACGCCGATGCCGGCCCTGACCGCCTGCTCTCGGACATCGGCCGGTCGTTCGTCGCCGGCGTGCTGGACCATCTCCCGGCGCTGGTCGCGCTGACGTGCCCGTCCTACAACAGCTACGAGCGGCTGGCGCCCAACGCATGGGCCGGCTCAACCGTGTCGTGGGGCCTCGACAATCGCGAGTGCACCGTCCGCGTGGCGTCGTCGTTCTGGGGCCGCGAGGCGGAGTCCACCAACGTGGAGCTCAAGGCGTGCGACCCATCGTGCAACCCGTATCTGGCGCTCGGCGGGCTGATTCTGGCCGGCCTCGACGGGATCGAGCGCGGACTCGAGCCGCCGGAGCCCGCCCGGAAGAACCCAACCCGCATGACCCCCGAGGAGCAGGCGCGCTGCGGCATCCGGCCACTGCCCGCCTCGCTGCGCGAGGCGCTGGCCAACCTCCAGGACGATCCCGTGCTGTTCGGGGGACTCGGCGACCTACTGGGGCGCTGTGTGGTGGCCGTCAGGACAGCTGAGGCAGACGTGTTCGACGCGATGGCCCCGGACGCGGTGCGCGCTGCGGTCCTGCGCGTCTTCTGAGCCCTCGCAGTCTTGCCTCGCCCTACTGCGGCGGTGCATGATCGGCGAACGGGCGATCGAGCGCCCCGTAGGAGGGCGCCCGCGGCTGGTGGGGAGCGGGCCGAAGGAGGAGAGTGTTCCATGGAGATCTCCGGGCATCAGCCAGCGAAGCTCAGGCGCGAGCTCAATGTGTGGGAGGCGATCGGCATCTCGCTCGCGCTGATGGCGCCGAGCATGGCCGCCAACATCAACCCGCAGGGCACCGCCGGCCTCATCGGCCGAGCCGTGCCGCTCGGCTTCGCGATGGCGACGGTCGGCGTCCTCCTCGTCGCATACGGCTTCGTCCGTCTGACGCAACAGCTGCACCATGCCGGCTCGGTCTACGGGTTCGTGGGCGTCACACTCGGCCCGCGGGCCGGCGTGTTCTCCGGCTGGGGCCTGATGGGCACCTACATCTTCTATGCCTGCGTCACCTCGATGGCAGCAGGGATCTTCGGCGCCTCATTCCTGCAGTCGCTGGGGATCGTCCCGGCGGGTGACATCAATCCCATCCTTCCGCTGGTGCTGGGCCTGGCTGCATTGGCTGGCGCCTGGTTCCTGGCGCTCGTCCCTGCCCGGGACGGCACGCGGGTCCTGCTGACCGTCGAAGGCATCACGGTTGCGCTGATCCTCGTCACCACGATGGTGATCTTCATCAAGCTCGCCACGGGGACTGCGCCCGATGGCCACCGCCTGGACTGGAGCGTCTTCTCGGTCCCGAGCGGCACGGACGTGTCCGCCGTGGCGCTGGGGGCGGTGTTCGGCTTCCTCTCGTTCGCGGGGTTCGAGGCGGCCGCAACCCTCGGCGAGGAGGCGAAGAACCCGCGCAAGGACATCCCCCGAGCCATCCTTGGCGTCGCGCTGTTCGGCGGCGTGTACTTCGTCGTGGTGACGGCGATCGAGGTCATGGGCTTCGGAACCGATGCGGCCGGCATGAAGGCGTTTGGCTCCTCAGGCTCGCTGCTCGGCGATCTTGGGTCCACCTATATCGGCCCGTGGATCGGCGACCTGATCACAATCGGTGCGGCCGTATCCGCGTTCGGCTGCTGCCTTGCGTGCCTGGTCGGCGCCTCGCGCCTCCTGTTCGCCCTGTCCCGCGACAACACCGAGCTACCGGGCCTCGCCTTCGCCTCCAGCGTGTCGAAGCGCTGGGGCACGCCGCACGGCGCGCTCGCCATCGTGACGGTCGTCGCCGCGATCATCATTCTCGTCTGGTCCTTCGTGCTCGGCGCCCACGCGTTCGACATCTTCGCCGGCTCGGGCGTGATTGGCACCCTGATCCTGCTCGTGGCCTACCTGTTCGCCACCGTCGGGGCCATCAAGTTGCTGTTCCTCTCCGGCAAGCCCAAGGTCGCCGTGTGGGAGGTGGTGATCCCGATCCTGGGGATCCTCGTCCTCCTCTACACCTTGTTCCGCAACGTCTGGCCGCTGCCCGACAGCACCACGCCGGGCTTCTACTACCCGATCGTCACCATCGTCTGGCTACTCGCTGGTGGTCTTGCGATCCTGCTCATGCCGAGTGTCGCCCATCGCGTGGGCGAGCGTCTCGAGGCTGACGAGGGCCTGATTGCCGCCAGTAGCTGAACGGATGAGGCGCCGAACCACCGGCGCCTCCGATCCGCCACCAACCGGCCGGCGCGTCCAACCGGCGCGCCGGCCGCACCATCGCTGCGAGGCAACAGGCAATGCTCGAGAACCTCCGGGCGGTCGACCTCACCCAGACCATCGGGCCGGACACGGTCATGTGGCCCGGCGCGCCGGCGCCCGCGCTCCAGACAATCCTGACCGTGAGCCACGACGGCTTCTACAACCGTCTGGTGACCTTCGTCGAGCACACCGGCACGCACTTCGACGCCCCCTGCCACATGGTCGAGGGCAAGGAGAGCGTCGACCAAATTGGCGCCGAGCGGCTGTTCCGGCCACTGGTCGTCATCGACATCTCGGCCGAGGTTGGCGACAACCCCGACGCGATCCTCACGCTCGAGCAGGTCCACGCGTTCGAGGCGGCGCACGGCCGCATCCCCGACGGCGCCGCGGTGTTCCTGCGGACGGGCTGGGAGGAGCACAACACCGACCCGGTCAAGTACGGCAACCAGGGCGGGCCGCTCAGGTTCCCGGGTTTTGGGCCAGACGCTGCGCGGTTCCTGGTCGCGGAGCGCGGAGCGTGCGGTCTCGGCAGCGACACCCTTGGCATCGACCCGGGCTTCGCCGACGACTTCGTCGTCCACCGCAAGATCAGCCACCCGCGCGGCGTGTGGCACGTCGAGAACCTCCAGAACCTGCGGTCCGTCCCGCCGCTCGGCGCCTGGGTCGTGGTGGCGCCGCTCCGGCTGGTCGATGGCTCGGGTTCGCCGTGCCGGGTCATCGCGCTCGTCCCGTGACCCTCGTCGAGGACGGTCGGCTTGCGTTCATCGCCACCTGCGATCTCGTCGGCGTGACCCGCGGCCGCGCCGTCAAGGCGCGCGAGCTGGCCTCGCGGCGCACCACTGGCGTGGGCTGGGTGCCCGCCGACCTCGCCCTCACCACATTCGGCGACATCGCGGACCCCAACCCGTTCGGGGCGCTGGGGGACATCCGGCTGATCCCCGACGGCACGGCCGCGCTGCTGCCCGAGGTGGGCCTTCGGCCCGCTTCGGAACTCGTCCTGGCCTCGATCGTGGAGCCCGACGGCACCCCCTGGGCCTGCGACCCGCGGACGGCCCTCGTGGACGCGGTCCGTGCGCTCGACGTCACGGGGCTGCGGCTGCGGGTGGCGTTCGAGCAGGAGTTCACCGTTCTGGGACCGGGCGGCCGGGTCGGCCCGGGGCCCGAGGGCTTACCCGTCCCACCGCCCTTCTCTCTGGACGCGTTCCGGGCCGCTGAGCCGTTCGGGTCCGAGCTGGTCATGGCGCTCGCGCTTGCCGGTCTGGAGCCGGAGAACTGGCTGCCCGAGTACGGCGATGGGCAGTTTGAGATCACGGTCTCCCCCGCGGACCCGGTCACGGCCGCGGACCGGGCGATCCTCGTGCGGGCAATAACTCGCGACGTGGCGTCCGCCCACGGCCTGCGTGCGTCGTTCGTGCCGCTCCTCCGGCCTGATGCGGTGGGCAACGGCGTCCACATCCACCTCTCGCTCTGGGACTCGGACGGAAACCCGGTCACGCTCGACGAGGACCTCGACCTCACGACGCCCACCGGGCGCTTCGCAGCCGGGATCCTGGCCCACGCCCCGGCGCTGATCGGGTGGTCGGCGTCATCGGTGATCTCCCCGATCCGCCTGGCGCCGCACCGATGGTCGTCCGCGGCAGCGTTTCTGGGCCGCCAGAACCGTGAGGCCATGCTCCGCATCTGCCCCGTGGTGACCATCGGGTCAAACGGGCTAGCGGGCGCGAACCTTGAGTTCCGGGCGGCCGACGCAACCGCCAACCCCTGGCTGGTGCTGGCGGTGCTGATCCGGGCGGGTCTCGACGGCCTCGCGCGCGAGCTGCCATCGCCGGCCGTGCTGGACATGGAGCTCGACGCGCTCGGCGCCGCCGGTCGCGAGCGATTCGGCGTGCGTGAGCTGCCGCGTACGCAGGCCGACGCGCTGGCCGCTATCGAGGCCGACGAGATGTCGCGTGATTGGTTCGCGCCGGACCTTCTGTCCACGCACCTGGGCATCCGGCGGACCGAGGCTGCGCTTCTCGCCGCCCTGACGCCCGAGGAGCAGTGCCGGCGGTACGCGGATGTCATCTGAGCACGCGGCCCAGGCGATCCGGGACGCCGGCGTCTGCGACGGGCTGGACACCGTGGTCAACGAGCTGCTCGCGACGGTGCGCCTCGTGGACCACCACGTCCACGGTGTCGTCAGCGAGCGGGTCGACGACGCCACGCTCGCCGACATGCTCATCGAGTCGGACCGGCGTTCCGCGACCCGCGCCGCGGGCTTCGACACGCAGGTATGGCACGCGGTCCGCCGCTGGTGTGCGCCGCAGATACGGGCCCCTGCCCACGCGGCGGCCGAGGACTACCTCGTTGCGCGTCGTGCCTACGAACGGCTGATCCCCATCGGGAGGCTCCTGCTCTCGCGTGCCGGCTTCGAGCGCGTCATCGTGGAGACCGGGTTCCAGGGCGGCCGCGTCACCAGCCCAGCCGCGACGGGCGAGATGGCAGGCTGCCCTGCATCGCGCGTCGTCCGCCTCGAAGCGATCGCTGAGCGGCTGGTGTACGAGCTCGCGGACCCCCTCACGTGGCCCGACGCGTTCCGCGCCGCAGTGGCGGCCGAGTTGGCTGGCGCCGATCCAGCCGTGGGCTTCAAGACGATCCTCGCCTACCGGGGCGGCTTCGACCGCGACCTCGCGCGGCCCGCCGATGAGGCAGTCGCGTCGGCAGCCGTCCGCTGGGCGGCCGAGGTGCATGCTGGCGCGACAGCGCGCTTGACAGACGAGGCGCTCCTCCGCTTCGGCATCTGGACCGCCATCGACACCGGCCGTCCCCTCCAGGTGCACACGGGCTTCGGCGATCCGGACCTCGACTTGCACCGCGCGGACCCGCTCCTCCTGACCGACTTCATCCGGGCCACCGAGGAGCGTGCGCCGGTCATGCTGCTCCACACCTACCCGTTCCACCGCCACGCCGGGTACCTCGCCCAGATGTTCCCCCACGTCTACTTCGACGTTGGCGAGGCGGTGCACTACACGGGCGCCGCATCGGAGGTCGTCGTCCGCGAATCGATGGAACTAACGCCGTTCACCAAGCTGTTGTTCAGCTCGGACGCCTGGGGCGCGCCCGAGCTGCACCTGCTTGGCTCGTGGCTGTTCCGTCGCGCGATGTCCCGCGTGCTCGGCGACTGGGTGGCGCGTGGCGACTGGTCGCGGGCGGACGCGGATCGGGTGGTCCGCCTCGTCGCGGCGGAGAACGCGCGCCGCGTGTACCGACTGCCCGCGTAGGGCCGTCGCGCTCGGGCGCGGCAGGAGCGTCGGGAGCGGACCCCGCAGCTAGTGGGCCCAGCCGTTCATGGCGATCACGCCCGGATCGCCCGGGCTCCCATAGCAGGGAGGCGCACTGCCGCCCGGACCAGCTGCCGCCACCAGCCGCCCGCCGTCCGATGGGAGCAAGAACCCGATCGTCGTGGGCAGTACCGGTGTCGTCGCGCCGCAGTAGTTGGACACCTGGACCATCGTGGTGACCCACGCGTTGGCGGTCAGCAGCCAGGACTTGTCGCCTGGCGACACGTGCGGCATTCCGGACGCCCCCTCCACCTTGGAGTCAATCAAGACGTGGCCGCCCGCGTCCACCAACTGGAGCCCTGGCGTCCCGCGCAGGTCGCATGTGGTGCTCGACGCGTTGGTCAGCCTGACGGTTGCGATCTGGCTGCCCATCGCCCCTTCCCAGAGTGTGACCTTGGCGGTCAGCATCGCGGACGTGCACACCGCGGTCGCCGCCGGGGTCGGGGTGGCCGTGGCGCTTGGCGAGGCAGCTGGCCTGGCTGACAGCGTGGCGACTGCCGAGGCAGAGGCGGCGGGCGACATCGAGCCGGGCGCGCCGGATGCGCCGGCGGACGTCGACGGCTGCGACGCCGCGGACGGGAACAACGTCGACGAGACATCCGACGATGGCACGTCATTGCTGGCGCAGGCGCCGAGGGCCAGCATCGCTGCCAGCGTGAGCACGAGCGTCGTCCGTCGCATCAGCGTCTCCCCAGGGTTCTCCGCCGCGCGGCCTTTCCGCGGGCACCTCACAGCATGGAGCACGTCGCGATGCCGTGCAGCGACTGCCGTGAAGGGGCGACACTTGGCCTGACAGCATCCCTCCCGCTGACTCGAGGTGATCCTGGTGTTCGTGCCCCTGTCGGTCCTCGACTTCCGCGATCGTGCCGCGGCCTACTTCGGCGAGAAGGTGGGCGTCGTGGACGGCGAGATGAGTCTGACCTACCGCGCCTGGGCGGAGCGGACGCACCGTCTCGCGAACGCGCTTCACGATCTCGGGCTCCAGCCCGGCGACCGCGTCTCGTTCATCACCTACAACACGCACCAGCTGCTCGAGGCGTACTACGGCGTGCTCGAGGCCGGCATGGTGCTCAACCCGATCAACATCCGGCTCACGCCGCACGACATCGCCTACATCCTCGACCACGCGCAGTCGAAGGCCGTGTTCTTCCACCGCGACTTCACACCCCTGGTCGACGCGATCCGGCCCCAGCTCTCGACGCGCCCGGTGTTCGTGGTGATGGAGGGCCAGCGCGGCGGGCTGGCGGAGCACGAGTACGAGGCGCTGCTCGGCGGCTCGTCCACGGAGCCGCGGCATCCGCAGGTTGACGAGAACGGCATGGCCGAGCTGTTCTACACCAGCGGCACGACCGGGCTCCCGAAGGGTGTCGCGCTGAGCCAGCGCAACCTGTACCTCCACGCGCTCAACGCGGAGATCGCGCTGCGGTTCGACGAGGACGACGTGGTCCTGCACGTGGTCCCGCTGTTCCACGTCAACGGCTGGGGCGTGCCTCATTTCGTGACCATGACCGGCGGCCGTCACGTCATGCTCCGCAAGTTCGACCCGGTGGCGCTGATGCAGCACGTGGAGCGCCACAAGGTCACCCGGCTGCTCGGCGTGCCCGCGATATTCAACGCGGTGCTGCACCATCACGACCGGCCGAACCACGACCTCTCGAGCCTGCGCCAGCTGATCATCGGCGGCTCGCCCGCGTCACCGGCGCTGGTGCGCGCGCTCGAGCAGGAGATCGGCGTGCAGGCGATCGTTGGGTACGGCCTGTCCGAGACGACCCCGATCGTGACGCTCGCCCAGCCGCGTCGCGTGCTGACCGAGGCCGAACCCCCCGAGCGCGCCGCTGAGCGTCAGGCGATGACCGGCTGGCCGATCCCCGGCACCGAGCTGCGGGTGGTGGACGCGTCGGGCGCCGACGTCCGGCCCGACGGCGAGCAGATCGGCGAGATCCTCGTCCGCAGCAACAGCGTGATGATCGGCTACTACCGCGAGCCCGACGCCACCTCGGTGGCCATCCGCGACGGTTGGCTCCACACCGGCGACATGGCCACCCTCGACGACGAGGGCTACGTCGTCATCAAGGACCGCAGCAAGGACGTGATCATCCGGGGCGGCGAGAACATCAGCTCGGTGGACGTGGAGAACGCCATCGCCGCGCATCCGGCCGTGCTCGAGGTGGCCGTCGTGGCCGCGCCCGACGAGCGGTTCGGCGAGGCGCCGGTCGCGCTCGTCGTGCTCAAGCCCGGCGCCAAGGCGAGCGAGAAGGAGCTCAAGGCGCACTGCAAGGAGCGCCTGGCCCGGTTCAAGGTCCCCCGCGAGTTCCACTTTCGCGAGTCGCTCCCCAAGGGCGGCACCGGCAAGATCCTCAAGGCCGAGCTGCGCGAGCCGTTCTGGGCGGGGCTGCGCGAGCGCGTTCACTAGTCAGATCGGGGCTCTCTCGCCGGGTTTGCCCCCAGGCGGGCGGACCGTCCGGGGTGACGGGTGTCAGTGAAGGAGTTGCGATGCGCCAGTACCACCTCGCGATCGACGATGGCGACGTCGCCCCGATCGTGCTCCTGCCCGGGGACCCCGGCCGCGTCCCGGTCATCGCCACGCGCTGGGACGAGGCGCGACACGTCGCGACCAACCGCGAGTACGTCACCTACACGGGCGTCTACCGCGGCACGCCGATCAGCTGCACCTCAACCGGGATCGGGGCCCCGTCAACCTCTATCGCGGTCGAGGAGCTGGCGCGCTGCGGAGCGCGGACCTTCCTGCGGGTTGGCACCGCCGGGACCTTCCTGGACCACGTCCGCAACGGCGACATGGCGATCTTCGACAGCGCCATGCGGCTCGATGGATCGTCCCGGCTGTACGCGCCCATCGAGTACCCCGCCGTCGCTTCGCACGAGGTGGTCAGCGCGGCGATCGCCGCGGCCAGGGCCCTCGGCTTTCGCCACCATGTCGGCGTGACACGGTCGGCGGACTCGTTCTACGCCGGGCACGCTGCGCCGGGCTCCTCGTACGGCGGGTACTGGCAGTCGTGGTGGCGCGACCAGTTCGACGATCTCGCGCGCCTCAACGTGGTCGCGGCAGAGATGGAGGCGAGCGTCATCTTCGTGCTCGCCCGGGTTTGGGGGCTGCGCGCCGGCGGCGTGGCACTGATCCTCGACAACGCACGCCACGTCTCGGGTGGCGCTGCGTTCGACCCGCAGACGCAGTTCGAGCACGGCGAGGCCGGGATCGAACGGCTGGCGGACCTGGCCTGCGAGACGGCCCGGATCCTCCACGAGCGCGACGCGGCGGACGGGTAGGATCGAGCCCGTCGCACCTGCCGTCCCATCCGTGCGGAGGACCCGACGATGCGCCGCGGCCATCGGCAGCGCCTTCAACGGAGCCCGCGACGCCCCTGTTCCCAAGGCCCCGCGACGCCCCTGTTCCCAAGGCCCCGCGACGCCCCTGTTCCCAAGGCCCCGCGACGGCCGTCCCGCGACGGCCGTCCCGCGACGGCCGGCGCTCGGCGCCCCGCAAGCGCGGCGCGCGCCCGGCGAGTCGCGTGGGACTCGAATCTGCGCCTGCCGAGCGCCGGTCGCCGGCCGGAGCCGGGGCTCGGGCCGTGGCCCGTGCGGCGCATGGCGCACGGCGAGTCTGGCGTGACTCACCGGAGGCCGGCGAGCGCGTGGCGAGTCCGGCGAGTCTGGCGTGACTCACCAGAGCCCCGCGAGCGCGGCGCGCGCCCGGCGAGTCGCGTTGGCGCGGCATCATTCGCACGCCCTCAGTCGGCGGCGTCCACCCAGGGCAGCGCCTCGACGGCCGCCCGGATCCGCGGCCAGAGCCGCTCGGGCCCGAACCGGAACGGGTCGTCACAGGGCAGGCCGGTCTCGGCTTCGGTGGCGGCGATGACCCGGCGCGCCTCGTCCGCATCCGCGATGAGCGACGTGTTGAGCGCAACCGCCACCACCCGCGATGGCGCGACAACCGACGCCAGCCGCTCGTGGAGGTCGATCAGCAGGGGCAGCGGCGCCAGCGGGAACACCCGGTCGGGGACGTGCGTGAAGTCGTGGTCCTCGAGGCCGGGCTTGTGGACCAGCACCATCGCATGGGGCGTGGAACCGTGGATCAGGCCCACCGTGACCGCCGAGTACGCCGGGTGGTCGATCGACCCCTGCCCCTCCACGAACACCCAGTCCCCGCGCGCCTCGCCGTCCTCGACCAGCCACTCGACCGTCCCGTTGAGGAAGTCGCTGATCAGCCGGTCAACGGCCACGCCCCAGCCCGCGATCATCATCCCGGTCTGGCCGGTGGGCACGAAGACGGCCGCATCGCCGCCCTCGCGTGCCGCGCGCACGAGCTCGAGCGAGACCGACATCTTGCCGACGGCGCAGTCGGAGCCCACGGCGAGGATCACACGCTTGCCGGGCAGGTGCCGCCGGCCCACCGCGCACTCGCGCCGCTCCGGCGGCCGACGATAGTCGGTGATCGTGACGCCAGCCGAAGCAGCGGCCGCGGCCAGCTCCGGGTCGTCGCCCAGGAACGTGTGCAGCCCGGACCGGATCGAGAGCCCCGCCCGGATGGCCGTGAGCAGCATCGCCCGCCAGGACGGCGGCAGGGCGCCGCCCGTCGGCGAGATCCCGATGAGCAGGACCGTGGGCTCGAGCGCGAGCGCCTCCTCGAGCGTGGCGAGGATCGGCACCTCGTACGGCACCGCGATCCACACGGAGACGCTGCGGCCGGCATTGGACCGGTCGATGAGCGCTACAACGCGGTCCGTGCCGTACCGGATGACGCCGAACGCGGTCTTGGCGTCGCCGAAGGTGAGCTGGCCGTCGGCCAGGATGGCGATCCGCTCGGTCACAGGATCTTGGCGAGGAAGGACTTCGTCCGATCGTTGGTGGGGTTCGAGAAGAACGCGTCCGGCGTCCCCTCCTCGACGACCCGGCCCTCGTCCATCATCACGACGCGGTCGGCGACCTCGCGGGCGAAGCCCATCTCGTGGGTCACCACGATCATCGTCATGCCCTCGCGAGCCAGCTCCTTCATGACCTCGAGCACCTCGCCGATCATCTCGGGGTCGAGCGCCGAGGTCGGCTCGTCGAACAGCATCAGCGCCGGCTTCATCGCCAGCGCACGCGCGATCGCCACGCGCTGCTGCTGGCCGCCCGAGAGCTGTGCCGGGTAGGCATCGGCCTTGGCGGCCAGGCCCACCCGCTGCAGGAGCGCCTTGCCCATCTCGAGCGCCTCGTCGCGCGCCATCCCCTTGACCTGCACCGGCGCCTCGATGATGTTCTCAAGCGCGGTCTTGTGCGGGAACAGGTTGAAGCGCTGGAAGACCATGCCGATCTCCTGGCGCTGGCGGGCGATGTTCGCTTCCTTGTCCTCGACCAGCTTGCCGTCCCCCTCGCGGTAGCCGATGAGGTGCCCGTTCACCGAGATCCGGCCCTGCTGGATTTTCTCGAGGTGGTTGACGCACCGGATGAACGTGGTCTTCCCCGAGCCCGACGGGCCGAGGATGACGACCACCTCCTGGCGCCTCACCTGGAGCGAGACGTCCTGGAGGACGTGGAGCTTGCCGAACCACTTGTCGACGTGCTGGGCGTCCACCACCAGCTCTGTGGACGCGGTGGGGGCGCCGCCGATCGCGGCGAGGAGGTCGTGCGAGACCTTGACGTCGGTGCCGTGGATGTGGCCGGCCGGGGTGGTCATCGCATGCCTCCGGCCCGCGGAGCACCGCGGCTCATGCTGAGCGTCCGCGCCCAGAACCCCGGCTCGTCATCGCTGCGGGCCAGGCCCACCCCCAGCTTGCGCTCGATCCGCGATTGCACGAAGCCCCACACCGTGGTCATCGCCAGGTAGTAGAGCGAGATGCCCACGAGCGGCTCGAACGGCTTGAACGTCCCCGCATAGCGCATCTGGGCGACCATCACGAGCTCGGTGACGGTGATCATCGACGCGAGCGAGGTGGTCTTGAGCATGTTGTTGAACTCGTTGCCCAGTGGCGGGATGATCACCCGCATCGCCTGCGGCAGCACGATCCTAGACATCGTCTTGCGCGGCGTCATGCCCAGGCTCTTCGCCGCCTCTGCCTGCCCAGCGTCCACCGACAGGATGCCCGCCCGGATGATCTCGCTCATGTAGGCGCCCTCGTTGACGCCGAGGGCGAGCATCGCGGCCACGAACGGACCGCTCATGATGGCCGGCAGGAACGGGTAGGTGTTGGGGAACGGGTCGGCGCCACCCAGGAGCGCGGGGACCCCGAAGTAGAGCAGCATGATCTGCACGAGGACCGGGGTCCCGCGGAAGATCCAGACGTAGACGGCGGCGATGCCGTGGACGGCGATGTTGCGGGATCGGCCCGCCAGTGCTGCCACGAGCCCGAGCACGATGCCGAGCAGCTGGGCGAGGATCGCCATGAGGATCGTGGTGACGATGGCCGGCAGGACGACCGACCAGTTGGTCATGAACGAGACGAGTTCGTTGGTGTCGAACTGCACGCCGCGGCTCCAGCGGAAGGACGAGGGGGAGCGGGCGGGCGCTGGTCGGCGCCCGCCCTCGAGCCGACGCTACTTGAGCATCACCACGGCGTTGGTCATGCCCCACTTGGCGACGATCTGGGCCAGCGACCCATCGGCGTACATCTGGTCGATGACCGCCTGGACCGCGTCCTTCATGCCCGGGTCGTCCTTGCGCATGGCGATGCCGATGGGGGCGGGCGAGATGGGCTGGCCGCCGATCTCGAACTTGCCGGCGTTCGCCGGGAGGCTGTTGTAGTACGCGACGACCGGCGAGTCGGTCGAGTACGCGTCCACCCGGCCGAGGGCCAGCTGCTGGAACGCGTTCGTGTCCTGCGTGAAGACCTGGATGTTGATGGCCGGCTTGCCCGCTGCCTTGAGCTGGTCGTTCGCGGCGTTGAGGGCGTCGAGGTTCGTGGTGCCCTTCTGGACCGCGACGCTCTTGCCCGAGAGGTCCTCAAGCGTGTGGATGCCCTTCGGGTTGCCAGCCGGCACGAGCAGGCCCTGGCCGACCTTGAGGTAGTCCACGAAGTCGACTTCCTTCTGGCGGTCGGCGGTGTCGTTCATGCCCGAGATGATGAGGTCGCACTTCTTGGCCTTGAGCGACAGGATGATCGAGTCGAACGAGGTGTTGTCCACCTGGTTGGTCACGCCCCACACCTGCGCGATGTGGGCAGCGATGTCGATGTCCGAGCCCTGGGCGGTCTTGCCGTCCGCAGCGTAGAACTCCTCGGGCGCGTAGCTGATGTCTGAGCACCAGACCAGCTTGCCCGCGGCCTTGATGCGGTCCGGCGCCACGACTGCGGCGGCGGACGGCGAGGCGGCGGACGCAGACGCGGACGGGGCCGTGCTCGCCGAGGCGGCGGCGGACGGGGATGCGACCGCGGACGCCGATGCTGCGACACTCGGCGCGACGCTGGCGGGGGCCGAGGTCGCGGCAGAGCCGCCGGTGCACGCACCGGCGAACAGGGCGACGGCGCCGGCCAAGGCCAGCGCGCGGGTCGAAGTCAAGCGCATCGATTGCCTCCTGAGGCCCGCGGCACGAGGCGGGCCGACGTGGTTGGGACGCCGCAGCGTACACCCGAAGGCACGAGGGATTCGAGGCGAAGCGGTTGCGGCAACGTTCCGCGACGCGCATGTTCGCAGCCGAGGCCGCCGCTCGGCACGTATCTCGCACGGCGGTCCGGCTCGCGCCGGCCGGTATGCTCGGCCCGCAGGAGGTTGCGCATGCGCGCGTTCGTCACGGGGGCAACCGGCTTCGTCGGCAGCAACATCGCCCGCGTCTTCGGGGAGCGCCACGGCGCGCAGCTGTGCACTCCTGTCCATCGCGTCCGGCCGTCGGGACCCTTCGCCGACGCGCCCGCGGTGGACCTGACGGAGGCCGAAGCGGTCAGGGCCGCCGTCCTCGACTTCGCGCCGGATGTCATCGTCCACGGCGGATCGCCGACCGGGGGCTCGACGGCATCTTCCACTGCTGCGGCGCGGAGGCGATCGGCCGGCGCGACCTGGCGCTGGCGACGGCCCGCGCGCGGGGCCTCGACGCATCTCTGATCCGCACCGGGCCGCCGGAGGGGGAGCAGCTCGGCGGCGCGCCCATCCCGTACGACACGGGCCTCGCGTGCGCGGCGACGGCGCAGGCGCTGGACCTCGCGGCGCCGTCGGTCGCGGAGCAGCTGTGGCGGATGCGGCTCCAGCTCGAGACCGGGCAGCTGGTGTAGGCAGTTGGTGTAGCGGGGGAGACCTGCGCGCTCGACGAGACCCGGGCCACTCTGGCAGCCCCGGCGACTGGCCGAGATCCGCGCCGCCATCCGAGAGGCTCAAGGCAGTCGGGCGGCCGGACAGGGGGCAGCCGGAGGGCACCAGGCCGCGACGCGCCGCCCGTGAAGCGCACGTGAAGCGGACCTTGACGGCGCGTGATCCCCGATCCTATCCTGCATCGCTCGAAACGGTTGCCTGAACGCGAACGGAGGTGCAGGTCGCATGGCCACAGCCCGAGACGTGGCTCGTCGGGCCGGGGTGTCGACCAGCACCGTCTCGCATGTCTTCAACGGCACGCGAGGCGTCTCGAAGAAGCTCCGGGACCGCGTTCTGGCCGCGAGCGACGAGCTGGGCTTCGAGCCCAACATCGTCGCCCGGACCCTCAAGACCAACCAGTCGCGCACCCTCGGCTTCGTCGTCCCCGACGTCAACGCGTTCTACATCGACGTGCTGCGCGGAGTGGAGGACGTGGCAGGCGCTGCCGGCTACGCGGTGATGTTCTGCCATACCCATGACGACCCGACGCAGGAGCAGAATTACCTTCGCCTCCTGCGAGCGCGCCGGGCCGACGGGATCATCCTGAGCCCCGCTGGCACCTATCACGACGAGTTGGACCGACTCAGCCGCAGCGCCTACCCCCTGGTCCTGTTCGACTGCTCGGTGCCTGGCCTCAGTGCCGACCTGGTGGCCGTCGACAACGAGCCGGCGGCACACATGGCGGTCGCCCACCTGATCGAGAAGGGTCACCGTCGGATCGGCATGGTTTCAGGTGACTACGTGTTCAGCTCCAGTGAGCGCCGCGTGCGCGGTTATCGCCGGGCGCTGGAGGAGGCCGGGATCCCCTTCGACGAGTCGCTGGTGGTGTCCGGTGCCTCGAGGGCCGACCTGAGCCGCAGGGCCGTGCTCGAGCTCATGTCCCGGAGCCCGCGACCCACCGCGCTGTTCGTGGGCAACAACCAGATGACGGCGGGGGCGATGATCGCCCTCCAGGAACTTGGCCTCGCGGTGCCCGATGACGTCGCGTACGTGGGGTTCGACGACGTGGACTGGGCGTCGTTCCTGCGCCCGCAGATGACGATGGTCGCCCAGCCGACCTACGAGATCGGTCGCACCGCCACGCAGATGGTGATCGACCGGATCGAGGGTGACCCCGACCGGCCTGCCCGCCGGGTGTCGCTGGAAGCGAAGCTGATGGTCCGCGAATCGTCGGGCGGCGGCGTGTCGCTGGCGCCAGCCTCCCTCGCACAGACACAGGACAGGACGTCATCGCGCCGTCTGCCAAGCGAGCGGGTAGTGCTGGCCGAGGCCGCGCGACGGCCCCGGGTTCGTGCGGCAGGTCCGGTGAGGGCTCGTCAACAGCCCATGTAGATGGCAGCTGCGCACGCCCAGTCAGTGCGGCGGGAGTCTCCCGCTGACCGCCTCTGCTTGACATCGTCTGCCGCCGTTCGCTATCGTTTGCGAAACGGTTGCGCACCGTTGTTGAGTTATCTCCGCGCAGCACCGTCCTGGACGCCCGCGCTCCTCCACGGTCAGTCCCGGATCGACACCTTTGGGGGCTGGATCGTGCACAACGATCGGGCCCCCAAAGCGTGGCGTCCCGACCTCTTGGCCGTGCGGCTCTTCGAGCGGCGCCTGCCGGCAGGCGCCGCCAGAGGTGCACTTCCCGTCGCGTCTGGACGTGCCAAACCGTGTGAAGCGAAACGATTGACATCCCTGCGCGGTCCGGCCGCCAGGCGGAAGAGTGGATGGTGGCTCCTTTGACTAGCCTGACGACGGCCCAGCGGCGTGCCTATCAGCAGCTGTGCGATGCAAGCGGACGGATGCTCGTGGTCGCGATGGACCAGCGCGGCTCGATGCGCACTCTGATCGAATCCCCTGATCGACCGGTGAACGACAGCGACCTCGTTGCCTCGAAGCTCGACCTCGTCCGCTACCTTGGCAATCGAGCGCCCGGCGTGCTCCTCGACCCCGAGTTCGCCGTTCCGCAAGTCGTCGACGAGGGGATCCTCGCCCGCGACTGCGCGCTGATGGTCGGCATGGACCAGACCGGGTACGCAACTGGCGACCACGGCCTGCGGGTCAGCCGCGTGGTTGACGGTATCAACGCCCGCCGTGTCCGGGAGCTCGGTGGCACCGCAGGCAAGATGAACCTGTACCTGCGACCCGACGTCGAGGGCGTGGACTCGGCCACTGCCCGGCTGATGCGCAGCGTCATCGAGGATTTCGAGCGCGAGGATGCCCTCGTGGTCATCGAGATCCTGACCTACGCTCTTCCCGATGAAGACCGTGACGAGTTCGAGGCGAAGTCCGGCGACCTTGTCCTCGGAGCAGCGGTGCTGGCGCGCGAGTGTGGCGCGAAGGTGCTCAAGCTCCAGTATCCGGGCTCCGCGGAGGGCTGCCGCGCCGTGACCGAGGCGCTCGGTGACATCCCGTGGGCCGTGCTCTCGGCCGGTGTTGACCACACCACGTTCCTGGGCCGGCTCGAGATTGCGCTCGCGAACGGCGCACAGGGTGCGATCGCGGGCCGTTCCCTGTGGAAGGACTGCCTTTCCACTGACCGCGCCGAGCAGCGCCGCCGACTCGAGGAGCTCGCGTATCCGCGGTTGCAGGAGCTTCAGGCGCAGTTCGCGGCAGCGGTGGTCTAGGGCGGCGAGGGTGGACCCTGTCGCACCGACGCTGTCGGCGGTTCCGGGCCCCAGTCGGAGGGCCATTGGTGTCGACCTCGGGGGCACGAACGCCCGGGTCGCCATCGTTGACGACCGTGGGCAGGTTTCGCGACTGACTCGGGTCAGGACCGATTCCCGACCGACGGTCGTTGACCTCATCCTCGATCTCGTCGCGGAGGTTCGTGAGTCGGGTACCACCGATCTGGGGGTCGGCGTCCCGGGTCAGGTCAGCGGAGACGGCCAGCGCGTGATGTCGGCTGGCTTCCTCAACCTGGCGGGCACTGACCTTGCCGGGAAGCTCGCGGAGCGGACGGGCCTGCGGGTGGTGCTCGATAACGACGGTCGGGCAGCGCTCACGGCGGAGCTAGCCGTCGGAGCAGCGTCGGGCGCCAGGTCGTGCGCGATGCTGACCATCGGGACTGGCGTCGGAGGGGCAATCGCGGACCGCGGCGAGATGCTGACCGGACGTGGCAACGCCGGGCAGCTGGGCCACCTCACGATCGATCCGAGGGGGCCTGTGTGCCGCTGCGGCCGGCGCGGCTGCCTCGAGGTGTTCGCCTCGGGCACAAGCCTTCATCGGATGGCGTGCGAGGCTGGCCTGCCCACACCGGTTGACGCCTTTGCTCTGCTCGACAGCGCCGCGGCGGGTGAGTCGGCAGCGCGGGCCGTTGTCGCGCGGTGGGCTGCCTCCCTGCGCGCGGGCGTCGACATCATCACCGCGCTCGTTGACCCGGAGCTCGTCCTGTTCGGGGGCGGGCTCGGCGAGGCTGCGGCAAGGGCTGTGGGCTTGGCTCCTCCCGGATCGTCCTGGTACAGCACGCGGACAGCCCCCGCCGCACTCGGGGACACGGCGGGAGTTGTCGGCGCGGCGCTGATCGCGTTGTCGGCATGAAACGAGTCGTGCTCGTCAACGGCGTTCCGGCGTCGGGCAAGACCACCGTTGCCCGAGCGGTCTCGGAATCGCTCGGCGTCCCGCTGCTGACACTCGACACGATCAAGGAGCAGCTGTTCGACGAGCTGGGCAGCGACGGTGACCGGGAGTTCGGGCGGGCACTGGGACGGGCCAGCCTGCGGGCGATCTGGGCGCTCATCGCGGACTTCCCGCCCGATGCGCTGGTCGTCGTCGATGCCTGGTTCCGCCTTCCGCCGCACGACGCCGTACTGGGGGGGCTGCGCGCTGCCGGGTGTGACCGATGGGTTGAGCTGTGGTGCTACGCGCCGGCCGACCTGCTCGCCCAGCGCTACGCCGGCCGTGAGCGGCACGCAGGTCACCCAAGTGCCGAGGCCTACGTCGCCGAACTCATGGACCTTGCCCGCACTGCCAAGCCCATGGCGATTGGCCCGTGCCTCAAGCTGGACACCTCCGACGTGGGGTCGCTCGACATCGGGCCGGTTGTCAGCTGGATCCGCGCGAATCTGGGCACCGAATGTCGCTAGCGAACTCGCGCCGCGGGGCGTGTGTTGCGGATTGGAGCTGCGAATCGAAACGCTCCGGCAACTTGGGCTTGACATCGTATCCGACGCGTCCCTAAACTGCGAAACGTTTGCGCCTGTACGGCTCAAAGGCTACTGGGCTTTGTCCCAGCCCCGCAGCTGAGGCAGGATCGCGACGCAGGGACTGCAGTTTCCCGAGATTGGTGCGGGCGGCAAGCGTGTGGCCGCTCGACAGAATTCGCGAAACGGCATGCCAAGAAAGCACTTGGACAGGAGGAGCTTCGGTGAGATCAGCCAAGTTTGTGGCCGCCGGGATCGTGGCGTCTGTGCTCGTCGGAGCCTGCAGTAGCGCGGCGTCCCCCGCGCCCGCCTCGCAGGCCGCCGCCTCGCAGGCCGCCGCCTCGCAGGCCTCCGCCGCCGGCAAGAAGATCACGCTGATGGTCGGTGTGAAGGGCGATCCGTTCTACGTCTCGATGCAGTGCGGCGCGCAGGATGCGGCCAAGGCCGCTGGCGTGAGCCTCGACACCCAGGGCCCGGACAAGTTCGACGCAACTCTCCAGAACCCGATGCTGAGCGCGGTCGCGGCCGCCAAGCCCGATGCGCTGCTGGTCGCCCCGAACGACGTCAAGGCCTCGGTCACCCCGCTCAAGACCATTCAGGACGGCGGCACCAAGATCGTCCTTGTGGACACCGTCGTCGACGACCCGTCCATCGGCGTGTCCCGGATCGCCACCGACAACGTGCTCGGCGGCAAGAAGGCGGCCGACGCGCTCCAGCAGCTCGGGCTTGCCGCAGGCGCCAAGGTGCTCGTCATCTCGACCGACCCCGGCGTGTCCACGGTTGACCTCCGCGTCAAGGGCTTCGTCGATGAGGCCAAGGTGCTCGGCTACACGCTCGTCAGCGACACGCAGTACTCCCACAATCAGGCGTCCACCGGCGCCCAGGTCATCACGGCCGCCCTCCAGGCGACCCCGGACCTCGCCGGCGTCTTCGCCACCAACCTGTTCACCGCCCAGGGTGTCGCGACGGGCATCAAGCAGGCCGGCAAGTCCGGCACCGTCAAGGTTGTCGGCTTCGATGCCGGACCCGACCAGATCAAGCAGCTCCAGGCCGGCGACGTCCAGGCGCTCGTCGCCCAGAAGCCCTACGACATCGGCTTCCAGGGCATCCAGCAGGCTGTCAATGCGCTGACCGGCGCCCCGGTCACCGCCCAGATCCAGACTGAGTCCATCGTGGTCACCAAGGACAATATGAACCAGCCCGACGTCGCCAAGTACATCTACAAGGCGAACTGCGGAAGCTGACCCCGGCCTTCTCGCTGGTGGCGGAGTCGCAGGACTTCGCCACCAGCACACGACACCCCCGTTGCGGGGCGTCGATCCGGGCCCCCGCCGGGAGTCGCCGCGGGGGCCAGTTCTTGCCCGTGGCCGGGAGGACTCCCCTCCGCCCGACCCGGAGAACCGACCACCAAGGGCGCATAGACTGGACCCGGGCATTAGGCCGCGGACAATCCGAGAGACGCATCATGCCGACGCGGTGGGCGTGCTCCACCGCCCACCTGGAGGGCACCGAATGACGGCTCGCGTGGACGGAACGATCGCGCCAGCCATCGCGGCAGAGTCGATCATCAAGAACTTCAACCATGTCCACGCACTCCGCGGCGCGTCATTCGAGGCCTTCCCGGGTGAGGTCACGGCACTCGTCGGCGACAACGGTGCCGGCAAGTCCACCCTCGTGAAGATCCTGGCCGGGACGCTGCAGCCCGACGGAGGGACTATCCGTATCGACGGTCGCGAGGTGACCTTCGCGGACCCGGTTGCCGCGACCGCGCTGGGCATCGAGACGGTCTACCAGGACCTCGCCCTTGCGCCCGACCTCGACGCGGCGGCCAACGTGTTCTTGGGCCGTGAGATCCGCCGGATGCACTTCTTCCACGATCAGGCCGAAATGCGCCGGAGGACCGCCAAGAGCTTCGCCGACCTTGGCGTCGGTCTCGTGCAGGACCTGCGGGTCCCGGTGGCATCGTTCTCCGGAGGCCAGCGGCAATCCGTGGCGATCGCCCGTGCGGCCATGTGGGCTCGGCACGTGATCATGCTCGACGAGCCGACGGCGGCGTTGGGCGTGATCCAGACGGCCAAGGTCCTGGACCTCATCCGATCGATCCGGGACCGGGGTCTCGCGGTGGTCTTCATCTCGCACAACCTGCCACAAGTGCTCGAGGTTGCGGACCGGATCGAGGTGCTGCGGCTCGGCTCGCGCGTCGCCCGCTTCAGGGGCGGTGAAGTCAACGTGGACCAGCTCATCGCCGCCATCTCTGGCGCATTCAGCAACGAGGTCGCCGCATGAGCGCGCAGACACCCGACGGGACCGACAACGCGGTCGCCCCGGCTTCGGCGGACACCATCGGCTCGCGAATGCGGCGCGTCTTCACCTCGCCGACCTTCATCACGTTCGCGTTCCTGCTGCTCGTGATGGTGCTGTTCTCGGTCATGGCGCCGGGCAAGTTCGGCACCATCACCAACTTCAAGCTGCTGGCCCAGAACGTCGCCATCCTGACCGTCGTCAGCGTCGGCACGACGTTCGTGATCGCGACCGGCGGCATCGACCTGTCCATCCCGTCCGGCATCGTGCTGGGCGAGGTGTTCGCGGTGAAGGCGTTGAGCATGATCCCGGTCGGCGGTGGCACTGCCGTGGATCTCAACGCCGACCAGTCAGGGATCGGCTACATCCTCATCGCGCTGGCCTTCTCGCTGGCCGCCGGGACACTCGTCGGGCTCATCAATGGCGTGGTCGTCGCCTACATGCGGGTCCCCGCGATGCTTGCGACCCTTGGCACGCTGGGCGGCGGCCTTGGCGTGGCGCTGCTCATGCAGAACGGCGTCAACATCGCGACCTACGCGATCAACCCCGTGTCCTCGGCTAGCCTGCTGTTTGGGATTCCCAACCTGATCATCATCGCTGTGATCGTGGCGATCGTGGGGATCGTGATGCTCAACCTGTCAGTGTTCGGGCGCCACACGCTTGCCATCGGCAGCAGCTCCGAGGCGGCGCGGCGGGTGGGCATCAAGGTGGAGCGCCACCTGGTGCTGGTGTACACACTCGGCGGCTTCGCGTCGGGGTTCGGCGGCTTCCTGTCGCTGGGCTACTTCTCGACGACATCGGTCGCCGGACACTCGACCGACAATCTCCAGGCGATCACGGCGGTCGCCCTCGGCGGCACCAGCCTGTTCGGCGGGGTGGCGACCGTGTTCGGCACCATCGTCGGCGTCTGGATCCCGGCCATCCTCCAGAACGGCTTCATCATCATGGGCGTCCAGCCCTACTGGCAGATGGTCGCCGTCGGTGCGGTGCTGATCCTTGCCGTTTGGCTTGATCGTATCCGGCGCAGCTCACAGGGGGGTCGCTGATCGTCGCGGCAGCGCCTCCCATCGTCCCATCGCCCCACCACCCCATGCCCCATTCGCCGCGATGCGCCGGGCAGCAGGAGAGATGTCTCTTCCCGCGGGATAGCCGTGCCCGGCCCTGAGCCCAAGGGCCGGGACAGGGCAGCTGCCTCGCCTCGGTCAGACCGCCCTCCGCGCCGCCCGTCCCGGGGCGCGGAACCCCGACAGGAGTGGCGTGCACATGGACACAACCCCGCTTGTCCCCGGCGACCGCGCTTGGCGCACAGCGGAACGCGCTCGGCTCATCGGCTTCGCGGAGCGGTCGGTCGTCTCGTCAGGAGGGTTCGCCTGGCTTGACGACCTCGGCGCCCCGGACGCATCCCAGCCCCTGCACCTGTGGATCAACGCTCGGATGACGCACATCTTCGGGCTGGAGGCGATCCACGCGGAATCGAGGCAGGCGAGGTCGATCGCCGCCTCCGGGATCGATGCACTCGGTCGCCTCTTCGAGGACCGCCGCCACGGCGGGTGGTACGAGGCGGTCGCGCCGGACGGCACCCCGGTGGAGGCCTCCAAGGCTGCCTACGGCCACGCATTCGTGGTGCTGGCCGCCGCCACGGGCACCGCCGCCGGGATCCCCGGGGCGAGGGACCTGCTCGGCCGCGCGCTGGATGTCGTGCAGCGCCGGTTCTGGGAACCCGCGACCGGCACCGTGCGCGAGCGCTACCTGGGTGCCGACTGGAGGGGCGAGGAGCCGTACCGCGGCGCGAACGCGAACATGCACACCGTCGAGGCGCTGCTCACGGCGGCCGCAGCGCTGGGCGACCGGTCGCTCGCGCGCGACGCCCTGCGGATCGCGGAGCGGGTGGTGGACGGGCCCGCGCGGCAGGCGGGCTGGCGCGTCGTGGAGCACTTCGACCGGGAATGGCGGCCCGTGCTCGACTTCGGCGCCGAAGACCCGGGCGACCACTTCCGGCCCTACGGCCTGACTATCGGCCACTGGCTCGAGTGGTCGCGCCTTCTGCTGGCGATCGACGCGGCGCTCGACGAACCGCCCGCTTGGCTGGCCGAGGGCGCCGCAGCCCTATTCGCGAATGGCTACGGGCTGGGCTGGCCCGAACCCACCTCGATCGGATGCCCCTATACCGTGGACTGGGACAATCGCCCCGTGGTCGAGGCGCGCCTCTTCTGGGTCACGGCCGAGGGCATCCTGGCGGCCGATGCGCTTGCACGGAGGACGGGCAGCGGGCGGGCGCGGGACGCCGCGTCACGGCTGTGGGCCGAGGTGGACCGCTACTTCTGCGATCGCGAGGCAGGCGGATGGCACTCCGAGCTCGCGCCCGACGGTACCCCGGCATCCTCGGTCTGGTCGGGGAAGCCCGACTCGTACCACGCGTACCAGGCCTGCCTGTTCCCAGACCTGCCCGTTGGCCTCGGGCTGCGGCCGGGTGACACAAGCACCTCGAGGAAATCGTGACCGGGGCGCGGATCCTCGTGGTGGGCGAGGCAATCACCGCGTTCATGACGTACCCGGGCGAGTCCGAGCTCGCGTTCCACGGGCCGTTCCCCAGTGGTGCCCCGGTTATCTTCGCCAGCGCCTCGGCCCGGCTCGGGGCGGAGGTGGACCTCGTCGCCGGCGTGGGTGACGACGCCTTCGGCGCCCAGTTCCGGGCGCGATTGGCGCGCGACGGGCTGGCGCTGCGGAACCTGGTCGTCGACCCTGTTCGACCGACAGCCTCAGTGTTCATTTGGTACGAGGGCGGTGGCCGGCGCAAGTTCGGGTTCCACGTCGAGGGATCTGCGGCGCTGTCGGCTGGGCCCGAGACGCTCGATGTTGATCCGCCCCCGGACTGGCTGCACGTGTCGGGGGCCACGCTATGGTTCGGCGGCGCCACCGGCGAGACGTGCTGGCGTGCCGTGGAGCGGGCGATCCGCGATGGCGTGCGCATCTCTTTCGACCCCAACGTGCGCGCGAACGACCTCTCGGAGCGGACTCGCCGGCAGTTCGAGGTGCTGCTCGACGCTGCGGAGGTGGTCCTGGCATCGGCCGGTGAGCTTGAGGCGCTTGGCGGTGACGAGGTCGCGATCACGGGCCGGGGCGCCATCGTGTGCCACAAGAACGGTCCCAACGGCGCCACCGTGGTCACCAGCGATGGCCGATGGCGTGTCCCGGCACCCGCCGTCACCGAGGTGGACCCCGACGGGGCGGGCGACATCTTCGCTGCGGGTTTCGTGGTCGCGAGGCTCGCCGGACTCGACCCTGTGGCGAGCGCGAGGGTCGCCGTGCAGGTGGCCTCTGACTCGGTCGGTGTGCGTGGACCGCTCGAATCCACGATCGATTCGCTCGATCAGTACCTTGCCCGACCCTCCGCGACTGGCCTGTCAGCCTCGGCCCAGCGCATGGCTTAGCGGGTCCCCGCCGCGCGATCGCGCGGGCCAGACCACAGACCGGTCGTCGGATGGTAGCGCCATGGAGGCGGCAACTCGAGGGCAGCCCGGCTCCATCCAGAACGCATGCGAGCCTGCGTGGCCTCCCAGCTGAGGACCCCGGACACAGAATCGGCCACCTCCACACTGCAGCCGCCGACGGCCACCGCGCTCGTCAGCGCATCTTCCGGCCCCTGGCCGTGGAGCAGGCCGGCCAGCAGCCCTGCAGCGGTCGCGTCGCCGGCACCTGTCGTCCCCACGACATCGGCAACGAAGCACGGCGACCACAGCTCACGGTCCGCCCAGGCGTCCGGCTGGTCAGGTGCCGCCGCGCCTGCTCGGGCCAGTCGATCGCGCCCGGACGTGCGCAAGTAGGCTCCGTTCGACCCGAGCTTGATCATGACAGCGCCTGCGCCCAGTGCGAGCAGGCGATCGGCGATCTTGCCCAGGCGCGACGGGTCCGGCCCCGCACCGGGTGCCGCCCCCGTCTGTGCGGCACCGGAGTCCCCGAGCATGACCGTCAGGTCGTCGAGGCTGGGCACGAACACGTCCGTGTGCGGCAGGGCCGCCGTTAGGACCGCCGCCCAGTCTGCGCGCCCCGAGTCGGCGGTGGGGTCAGGCCGGGCCATGTCCAGCGACGTGGTGCAGCCCGCCCTGCCTGCTCTCGCGAGCAGCCTCGCGAGCTCGGCGCCGCCGTTCGCGTACATCCCGCGCATCAGGGGCGGATACCCGAAGTGGAACAGGCGCACGCCGGCGAGCGCGGTGGCGTCCACATCCTCCGCCCGGAACGAATCGTTGGCGCCGGCGTGGTGCAGGAACGTCCGGTCCACGCCCGGCATGCTGATCACGAGCGAGTAGGACGTCGTGGCACCCGGCTCGATGATCAGGTCCGCGACCGCCCGAACCGACCGCCTTGACAGCAGGTCAGCCACGATATGTCCGAAGGCGTCGTCGCCAACCTTGCCCACCAGCCGCACCGGGATGCCCAACCGGTCCATCGCCAATCCGGTGTTGGCCACGACGCCACCCGTGGACAGCAGCGCTGGCCCAACCTCACGCAGCACGCCGGGCATCACGAAACCCGCCCGGTCGTCCGCCCGTATTGCGATCTCGGGGATGACGTCCAGGCAGACGTGCCCGGCGACCACGACGTCGGGATCAGGGCGCATCGTCGGCCGACCGCAGTGTGACCCGTCCGTCCTGGGAGACCGCCGAGACGCCAGAGGCGCCCTCGTAGAAGACGGCGACCAAGGTGGCCTCGACGGATTCGCCCGCCTCGAGGACCCGGTGCGACCCGGTCTTCTCAATCGCAGCGGCTAGGCCCTGCCCGGGGATGCTGGTCGCCGGCTCGATCGCCATGACATAGGTCCCCGCGTACCACGGGTATCCCGGGGAGGCGTGCATCTCCTGCCAGAGCCAGGCGTACGGGAACACGTCCGACGGCCAGGCGAGCGCCACGCCAAATCCCAGCTGCGTGTTGGTGATGGCGTACCAGCCGGACTCGAACGCCTCGAGGTAGGCCATCAGAGCGCGCGGCTCTGACTGGCCGGGCACGCGGTCGAGACGGTGGCCACATGCGACGGCCGGCCAGGGGTATCGCTCCCCGCGCGTCAGCGGATTGGCGGGCCCCGCTCGCAGGTCATCGGCCCACAGCTGCGCAGCGCCGACGTCGATCCGGCAGGCCTCGCTCAGGAATGGCGCCCCGAACGCCGGGTGGTGGCTCCACATGTATGGCACCGCGTGCCCGCCCTCGTTCGTGACCCGTTCGTGAATCTGGAGCACGGGCTGGCCCGGCTGGAGGGCCATCGTCCGGGTGATCCGAAACGGGGTCCGGCGAAGACGCGTGGTGAACTGGACACGGCACCCCTCGTCGTCCGCCTGGAGGATCCGGTGATCCCAGGCGGCGAGTGCCGCCTCGCCATGGAAACCGAGCTCCACGCCGTCCACCGTGCAGGCGTCGCCGCCGTTGGGCAGGATCACCTGCCAACCGCCGGGATACGCATCCACCCACGCGACCTCGGACGCGGTGGCGCGCAGGGTCACCGCCGGGGAGGGCAGGCCCCACGGGCTCTTCCACAGGACGTCGATCGCGCGCGGGCGGTACGTAAGCTCGTAGATATCCGCGCCCTTGTCCGAGAGCACCGTCACTTCAATCAGCTCGTTCTGCAGGCGCACGGCGCCTAGCCCGTGATCGATGGTCAGCGGCCATGCGGAGCAGCGAGTTGGTCGATTGGCCACGGCTCCTGCGCTCCCTGCTGCGCCGCCGTCACGGAGCGCCGGACGGATCGGTTGTCGCCGCTTGACTGGATGATCGAGCTCAACCATCGCTGGCCGCACAAAGGGTGAGCCCTGGCGCAGCGAGCGCTAGTGTGAGTATCTGTAGGTCGTTGAGCTCCCGTCAAGTTCGAATGCGATCAATCATGTCTTTCACCGTCTTCGAAACCGAAACTCTGCCCCTTGACTCGCACGGCACTCGCGCATACGCTCCGCGTGAGTGACCCACCTCACCCTCCACGCTGCACCAGGGGTCCACCGTGCCCGCTCCCACTCCGGCGACCCGTACCGTGACCGCTCAGCGCGCCGAGGCGATCGCCGACCAGATCCGCGAGCAGGGCTTCGCCGGGGTCCGCGAGCTCGCCGAGCGGCACCGGGTTTCCGAGGTCACAATTCGCCGCGACCTGCTGCACCTCGAGCAGTCAGGGCGTGCTCGGCGGGTCCACGGTGGCGCCGTTGGGACTTCTGGGGAATCGGGGCTGGCCGCCGAACCCGCATCGGCGGGTACCGGCGAGACGCTCGCCCTCGGGTCGGTCCTGGACCGTGTGGATGTTCTTGTCACTGCCTCGGGCGGCTCGCGCTTCGATCTCGGGCTTATCGAGCGGGCGTGCCGGCGGGGCGTGCCGGTCATCGCGGAGTCCGTGTCGACACCCGGTGCCCGGACGCTCGTCGCGGTCGACAACCTGGTCGCCGGGGCTGACTTGGGGCGCTGGGCCGGCGGCTACGCGAAGGAGCACTTCGGCGGGATCGTCACGGCCCTCGACCTGTCGCTCGATCAGGTCAACACGAGCGAGCGCAGCCGAGGGTTCATCGCAGGACTCCGTGAGGCGGGTGTCGAGATCCGCCAGGTGCTGTCGGTCAACGCCGGCGCGGAGTGCGACAGCGCGCGCCGGATCACCCTGGCCGCGCTCGAGGCGCACCATGAGATCAACCTCATCTTCGCGATCAACGACACGACCGCTCAGGGCGCGATCAAGGCATGCGAGGACCGTGGCGTAGCCCCGGGAGAGGTCGCGGTGCTGCCCTTCGGGCTCGAGGGTCCGGCGATGCGCCGCGAGGTCCAGCGGGGTGGCTACTGCCCGGCTGGTCTGGCGATGTTCCCCGAGATCGTCGCGCCAACATGTCTCGAGGCTGCGATCCTCGCGAGTCAGGACGAGCCGCTGTTGGCCAGCCTGGTCACGCCCCATCGGGTGTTGACGTCCGAAACGGTCGCCCGCTACTACCCGGGCCCGGAGTGTGACGAGCTCGACTGGGATGGCGTGGGCGCCGACCTGCCCCTTGCGCTGCCAACCGCTGGGGAACGCGGACGTCGCCTCCCGAAACGGGCGGGCTTCGTGATGCCCTATGGCGAGCACGACTGGTACCGCGTGCTGGCCGAGCAGCTCGCGCGTTACGCGAGCCGGCTGGGGATCGCACTCGAGGTCATCGACAGCGAGGCGTCGCGCCGCGCCGAGCGCGCGGTGCGCGAGCGTGAGATCGCGGCCGCGGCCGCGGCGTTGATCCAGCCCGGTGATGTGATCGTGCTGGACACCGGGGGCGTGACCACCCGTCTGGCGGAAATCCTCGCTGACCGCACCGGCCTGACCGTCATCACCAACTCATTGGCCGCCTTCCTGGCATTGCGAGACGCCCCCAGCATCAACCTCATCCTGACCGGTGGCGGCGCGCCTCGCGACGGCGAGGCGCTGGTCGGGCCGGTGGCCCAGAACACCCTTCACGACCTCCGTGCCGACCGGCTGTTCCTTGTGGCGGCCGGCCTCTCGGTCGAGTTCGGCGTGTCGCACGCGCAGCTTGGCGAGGTTGCGGTCAAGCAGGCGATGATCCGCGCCTCACGCGAGGTGACGGTGCTGGCCGACCACAGCGTGCTCGGGCGTGATTCGGTGGCCCAGGTCACGGGGATCCGGTCCGTGCATCGGGTGGTGACGGATGCAGCGGTGCCCGCGGAGACGCACCTCGCGCTCAGTCGCGCGGGGATTGAGGTCGTCATCGCCCCGGCCGGTTAGCCCCTTCCGGAGGCGCCACAATGAGCTTCACAGGCAGCCGACGGTTCGTCGGCATCGGCTTCGGGCCCATCCAGGCCGGGCTGTTCCTGCTCGAGGCGCATGAGTCCGGTGCGTATGCCCCACCGACCGTCGTGGACATTCGCGAGGACCTTGTCGCCGAGCTGCGCGCAAACGGCGGCCAGTTCACGGTCAACATCGCCGGTCTTCACGGCCGCACCGCTGCTCAGGCGGGTCCGGTCGAGCCGCTGAACTCCCAGGTCGAGGGTGACCGCGAGAGGATCATCGCAGCGCTCGTCAGGGCGGATGAGGCAGCGACGGCCCTCCCGAGCGTGGCCACCTACCGCAGCGGCGGCGCGGCGAGTCCTGCCCAACTGCTCGCCTCTGCTCTCCAGCGGCGGCTGCCCGGCCAGCCTCTCGTCGTCTACTGCGCCGAGAACCACGTCCACGCGGCCGATGTGCTCCGGGATGCCGTGCTCGCGCTGGTGGACCCGGACATGCGGGAGCAGATCGAGACGCGTGTCCGCTTCACGGACACCGTGATCGGCAAGATGAGTGGTGTTGTGGACGATCGGGGCGAGATGCACGCTCTCGGTCTGGCGCCAATCACGCCGTCGTCGCGCGCTGCCTTTCTGGTGGAGGCGTTCCGCCACATCCCCGTCCAGCGTCTCCAGGCCGATCCCGACGGCCAGCCGAGGACTTCGGGGATGGGAGCCCTCGTGCCGGTGGACGATCTGGAGCCGTTGGCCGCGGCCAAGCTGTTCGGTCACAACGCGACCCATGCCCTGGCGGCGTACCTGGCGAGGCTGCTCGGTCGGCGCCTGATGGCCGAGCTACGCGACGTTCCCGGGGCGCTTGCGTTCCTACGGGCGGCGTTTCTCGAGGAGTCCGGTGCCGCGCTCCGGTACCGGTACGCCGGCACGGACCCGATGTTCAGCCCGGACGGCTACCGCCAGTTTGCCGACGATCTGCTCGAGCGGATGGTCAACCCCTACCTTGCCGACAGCGTGGCGCGAGCGGCACGCGATCCCCTCCGGAAGTTGGGTTGGGACGACCGCCTTATCGGGCTGATCCGGCTTGGCCGCGAGGCTGGCCTCGAGATGCGGCGGTACGCGATCGGGTCGGCGGCCGCGCTCGTCAGCCTCGAACCGAGCCTGCTCGACGATGCCGACGGGCGCATCCGTCCCCTCCTGCGACCGCTCTGGCCGAACGAAGCGGACGAGGCTGAGACGGAAGCGGTGCTTGCGCTGGTGGAGCAGGGCTTGCACGACCTTCGCGTCTGGCGCCAAGGCGGCTTCACCGACCTGGTGTTCTAGCTGGGGCCGGAGCGACACCGGCCGACCGGGCAAGTAGCGAGCCGACGAACGCCCAGCCGTTTGCTCGGCGGCAATAGTCCGCGTCGCCTTCGCCATGACCCGCGTCGGCGGGAGCCGGTCCTCCGGGATCCCGGGAGCCCAGCTCGGCGGGGAAGCATCCCCCAAGTGGGCCTCAGGGCTCAACTCGCGCGGCCGCAGTAGGATGCGCGAACCCGATCGAGGTGCGTGCGATGGACGTCGAGATCCCCCGCGCCAGCGGCGCGGACGTTCACAGTAGCCGGGCGGCGGAGCCATGAGCTTCGACCACCACGACCCACGCTTCGTGGACGACCCCGAGAGCGTCTTCGGGCCCATCCGGGAGACGCAGCCCCTCGTCCACTCCGAGCTCTACGGCGGCTTCTGGCTGCTCACCCGCTACGACGACGTGACGGCCGCCGCGGTGGACCACGAGTCGTTCACCTCGGCCGTGCCGGGCACGACGCTCATCCCGCCGACCCAGCCGCGCGAGGACCCGCTGCTGCCCATCGAGCTCGACCCGCCCGAGCACACGCGGTATCGGGCACTGGTCAACCCGGTGTTTGCCAAGCCGCGCATCGACGCGATGCGCCCGGACCTGGAGGAGCGCGCGACGCGGCTGCTCGAGCCCTTCGCGCGCAAGGGCGGCGGCGACGTGATGGCGGAGTTCTCCTACCCGATGTCGCTGGGCTCGCTGGCGCGACTCATGGACCTGCCCGACGAGGACCAGGGCCGCTGGTTCGACTGGGTCGAGCGGATGTACTCGAACGCGCTGCGCGACAAGGCGGACCAGGCCGGTGCGGTTCGCGACGCCGAGGCCTACATCGGCGCGCTCATCGAGGAGCGCAAGCGGGAGCCGCGCGACGACTTCATCGGCATGCTGCTCGCGGCCGAGGTGGACAGCCACCGGCTGACGGATCTCGAGGTGCGCCAGTTCGGCATCCTGATGCTGCTCGCGGGCTACGAGACGACATCGGGCGCGATGGGGATGAGCCTGCTCTACCTCGCCCAGCACCCGGACCTTCGCGAGCAGCTGTTCAGCAACCCGGGCGCGCTCGCCCACACCGCGGTGAACGAGCTGCTGCGCGTCGTGTCACCGGTCCAGGTCTTCGGGCGCAACGCCGCCCGCGACCTCGAGATCCACGGCCAGACCATCCCCGCCGGCGACGTCGTCCTGCTCGCCTACGGCGCCGCGAACCACGACCAGCGCGCCTTCGACCACCCCGAGCAGTGCATCCTCGACCGCCACCCCAACCGCCACGTCGCCTTCGGCCACGGTCGGCACCTGTGCCTGGGAGCCAACCTCGCCCGGCTGGAGCTAACGGTCATGATCGAGCGCTTCGCAGAGCTGTTCCCCGACTTCCACGTGGACCCCGAGCACCCGCCGACGTGGAAGCCGCGCGGAGACGTGCGCGCCCTCTCCTCCCTGCACCTCCTCGCCGGGGCGGGGTAGGCGTTGGCCGGTGCCCCGCCACGCGACGATGCGATGTGGGCGTGCCGTCGAAGCGCGGCGCGTGCACTTGACCGGCCGGACTCGGAGGCCCAGAGTGCACGACAAGACCTATCCGGCCCGCGAGGCGCGTCCCGCCGACCGGCAGCTCGACAGACCGGAGCTCCTGACATGGCCAAGACCGTCCACCATCCCGTGACCTCGGGCGAGACGGGCATGCCCGCCGCCAACGAGGCGGCCGCGACCGCCGCGAACGGGATCGCCGCCACACTGGGCGCCGCCAACCAGGCTGGCGCGCGGATCAACCGCGACGCGTATGCCGAGGCCAAGGACTTCCTGCCGCTCGACGGCATCGACCACGTCGAGTTCTGGGTCGGCAACGCGCGCCAGGCGTCGGCGTACTTCCGCGCCCTCTGGGGCTTCACGCCCGTCGCGTACGCGGGGCTTGAGACCGGTGTCCGCGACCGCGCGAGCTACGTCCTCCAGCAACACGACATCCGCCTCGTCGTCACCGCGCCGCTGACGCCAGACGGCGAGATCGCGGACCACGTCCGGCTCCACGGCGACGGCGTCCACGACATCGCGTTCGCGGTGCCCGACGCCGCGGCCGCCTGGCGCGAGACCACCAGCCGCGGCGCGCGCTCCGCCGTCGTCCCGCGCGAGCTCGACGGCGGCGAGGACGGCGTGTTGCGCACGAGCTCGGTGTTCACGTACGGCGAGGTTCGCCACTCGTTCGTCGACCGGCGCGACTACCACGGCGTGTTCGCTCCCGGCTACCGGCGGATCAAGAGGCCAGCGCGCGCGGCGCAGGGCCTGAGCCTGCTCGAGATCGACCACTGCGTCGGCAACGTCGAGCTGGGCGAGATGGACAAGTACGTCGACTTCTACCGGGACGTGTTCGGCTTCGCGCAGCTCATCCACTACGACGACAAGGTGATCCACACCGAGTACAGCGCCCTGATGTCAAAGGTGATGACCAACGGCAGCGGGCGCGTCAAGTTCCCGATCAACGAGCCCGCTTCCGGGCGCAAGAAGAGCCAGATCCAGGAATTCCTCGACTGGTACCACGCCGCCGGCACCCAGCACATCGCGCTGCGGACCGAGGACATCGTGGGCACGGTGCGACGGCTGCGCGACAACGGCGTCGAGTTCCTGGGCATGCCCCACGCGTACTACGAGTCGCTGGCGAGCCGCGTGGGCGATGTCGGCGTGCCGATCGAGACGCTGGAGGAGCTGGGGATCGAGGCCGACCGCGACGAGGAGGGCTACCTGCTCCAGATCTTCACCCGACCCATCCAGGACCGCCCGACGTTCTTCTTCGAGATCATCGAGCGTCACGGGTCGCGCGGCTTCGGGGTTGGCAACTTCAAGGCGCTGTTCGAGGCGATCGAGCTCGAGCAGGCCCGTCGCGGCAACCTGTAGCCAGCCGCGCCCCGATGCGCCTCGCCCACGTCCGCGAACGCTTCGCGCCGGCCGGCGCGCCGTGGCGCCTCGCCGCCGCTCTCGACCCGTCAGCCGCCACCTGGCTCGATGTCGAGGTTGCCCGGCGCCGTGCCGTCGCGGCGAAGCCCAGCCTCGCCCACGACAGCGCCCTGCACCGCCAACCGGTCACGACGCTCGACGAGCACCTCGCTCGCGGGCTCCGGGTGGAGGCGCTCGCGGACCTGGTCGAGGCGTTCGCGCCGCGCGCGGACGAGGACGAAGCGGTCCTCGACGCCGGTGACCTCGACTTCGGGCCGCCGGTCCTGCGGCCGCCTTCGTTCCGCGACTTCTACGCGTTCGAGCGGCACGTCGGCACGATGTGGCGACGGCGGGGCCAGGAGATCCCGGAGGCCTGGTATCGCCTGCCGATCTTCTACTTCTCGAACGTCGCCGAACTGCGCGGGCCTGGGGAGCCCGTCTGGGCGCCGCGGGGCTCGAACGAGCTCGACTATGAGCTCGAGGTGGGGGCGCTCGTGGACACAGCCGTCCGCGACGTGGCGCCCGAGCGCGGCGAGGAGGCGATCGGCGGGTACTTCATCGTCAACGACTGGTCCGCGCGCGACCTCCAGCGCGACGAGACGACCGTTCGGCTCGGCCCGGCCAAGGGCAAGGACTTCGCGGTCTCGATGGGCCCCTGGCTGGTGACGCCGGACGAGCTCGCGGATCGCCGCCGCCCCGGCTCGGCGGCTCCTGACCTGGCCATGACGGCGATCGTCCGGACGTTCGACGGGAGGGTGGTCGAGACCTCGCGGGGGACGATGGCGACGGCACACCACACGTTCGGGGCGATGATCGCGCGCGCCTCGGCCGATGTGTCGCTGCGGCCCGGCGAGATCATCGGCAGCGGGACGGTCGGGGGCGGCTGTCTGCTCGAGATCCGCGAGGAGACGCTGGGCCGATACCTGGAGCCGGGCGACGAGGTCACGCTCGAGGTGGAGCGGCTGGGTCGCCTCGTGACGCCGGTCATCGCGCGGCCGGCCCGAACCACCTAGACGGCAGATCCGACGCGAGGAGGCCCGCGGTCCCATGTTCTACGTCTCGCGAGGAAGCGTCCCGCCCACGCGCCACACCCAGCACCGCGTGCCCGGCGGCAGCCTGTACGCGGAGGAGCTGTTCGGCGTCGAGGGGTTCACCGGCCGGAGCTCGCTCCTGTACCACCTCGTGCCGCCGACGCGCGTGACGCGGATCGAGCCGCTGGGGCCGGTCAGCATCGAGACCGCCGACGACGGCTCGCATCACCACCAGCTGATCGACGCCGCGGGCATCGAGCCTGCCGGCGACGCTCTCTCGGGGCGGGTGCCGCTGTTCCACAACAGCGACGTGGTGATGGGCGTCGTGCGACCCGCCGGGCCGATGCCCGCCGACACCTACTACCGCAACGGCGAGGGCGACGAGCTGCTGTTCGTCCACGAGGGGACGGGCGTGCTGCGCACCAGCTTCGGCGACCTCGGGTACCACCCCGGCGACTACCTGGTCCTCCCGATCGGCACGACCTGGCGCCTCGACCCCGACGACGGCGTTGCCCAGCGGATGCTGTACCTCGAGAGTCCGTCGGAGCTGGAGCCGCCGCGGCGCTACCGCAACGAGTACGGCCAGCTGCTCGAGCACGCGCCGTACTCGCAGCGCGACATCCGCGTGCCCGAGCTGCGGGAGCCGCACCGGGACCAGGGCGACTACCGGGTCATCGTCCGCGCCCGAGGCCGCCACACCGCCTACCACTTCGCGAGCCACCCGTTCGACGTCGTGGGCTGGGACGGCTACCTCTGGCCGTTGGCGTTCGACATCGCGAACTTCCAGCCCATCACCGGTCGCGTCCACCAGCCGCCGCCCGTCCACCAGACCTTCGGGGGGCACAACTTCGTGGTCTGCTCGTTCGTGCCCCGCAAGTTCGACTACCACCCGCTCGCGATCCCGGCCCCGTACAACCACTCGAACATCAACAGCGACGAGGTCATCTACTACGTGGCCGGCAACTTCATGAGCCGGCGCGGGGTGGGGATCGCCTCGTTCACGCTCCACCCGGCGGGCATCCCGCACGGGCCGCACCCGGGGACGGTCGAGGCGTCGATCGGCAAGGAGGCCACCGAGGAGCTGGCGGTCATGGTGGACACCTTCCGGCCGCTGTTCCTGACCCGGCAGGCCGCAGAGCTCGAGAACCCGAGCTACCCGTACACGTGGCTCGAGTCAACCGAGGCCGCCGAGGACGCCCGCCGACTCGCCGAGCGCGGCCCGGAGGCGTTTCCCGACTGACGGGGCGGGCCGGCTTGCCCGCCCGGGCCAGGTCGGTTCCCAGCACGCCGGGCCCGACTGCGCCGGTGTCGACGGCCGCGCGTCTCCTGCAGAGGCACGTCGTGCGGCCGCCCCTCGCGAGGCACGTCGTGCGGCCGCCCCTCGCCCCGATCCCGGCGTCCAGAGGCCGGCTCAGGCAGACGCCTTCTGGGGCGCCTTTCCCTGCTGGAGGATCCGGATCGGGTTGCCGAACGGGTCGCGCAGGCCCATGTCGGTCCCGTAGAAGTGCTCCGTCGGCTCCTGGGTGAAGTCGGTCACGCCGCGCTCCTTGAGCTTCTGGTAGAGATCCCGCGCGTCGTCGGTCACGAACACCAGCCCGCCGAGCGCGCCCTTCGTGATGAGCTCGCGGATCTGCGACGTGGTCGCCGGGTCGTGGAGTGGCGAGCCGGGCTGCTCCAGGGCGATCTCGGTATCGGGCTGGCCCGGCACGCGCACCGTCAGCCAGCGGTAGTCGCCCTGCCGGACGTCCGTGCCCTTCTCGAGCCCGAGCTTGTTCACGTAGAAGTCGAGGGCCTCGTCCTTGTCCAGGACGTAGATGGTGGCGACGTTGAGCCTGGTGATCATCGGGGCGCTTCTCCTGTCTGGGGTGCCATGCGACACGGCTCACCCTAAGACGCGATCGCGGCTGCCGCTTCTCCAGAACTGCTCGATTGGGCCGGGTCGAGGGCCGCACTCCGGGGCCGCATCGCCGCCAGCTGGACGCAATGGGGCACGACGATCGGACCATTCCCGTGCCGGTAGCCCGAGGGTGTCTCGCCCACGATCGCCCGGAACGTCCGACTGAAGGTGCCGAGGCTGGTGAAGCCGACATCGAAGCAGACCCGCGTCACGCTCCGGTCGGTCTCGCGGAGCAGGAACATGGAGCGCTCGACGCGGCGTCGCTGCAGATACCGGTGTGGGGTCTCGCCGAAGACGGCGCGGAAGCTGCGGCTGAAGTGCGCCGGCGAGATGCAGGCCACCGCTGCCACGGCCCGGACGTCGAGCGGCTCGGCGTAGGAGCGATCCATCGCGTCGCGGGCGCGCAGGAGTCGCCGGTTCATGTCCTCGACGTCGCGGCTCATCCCGTAACGCTACGCGATGCGCGGAGATCGCTCATCCGGCGGTGGGTGCCGGGCCGGGCGACCCCGGTCCATCGCGGCCGGCCGGACGCGACAGCGCCGACTCGCTGGGCGAGCGGTATCGTCGCGCGCCCGCGCGGTTTCTCGCAATACGCGCACCAGGCAATTCGCCGACCGCCGTGTTGCCCGCTCGCTGGGCGAGCCGAATCGACGCACCCTCGGTCCAGCCACTCGCCCGGCGAGCGGCGCGAACGGCATAGCGTCCAGCCGACTCGCCCGGCGAGTCGCCCGAACGGCCGGGGGTGCGGCTCACTCGCCAGGCGAGCGCCACACCGCTGCGACGTCGAACTGTGGCGGCCGACGTGAGAGCCGGCCGCGATGAACCCGCCCGCGATCGCGATGAACCGAGATGCAACGGGGGCTTGCGCGCCATGCCGAGCCGGACTAGAGTCCTCGTCCCAACCAAACGTTCGTTTGGGTCCCAGATGGACGACCCGACGGACTGAGCAGCGAGGCGCATGTCCGGATGGCAGTGCGAGAGACAGGCGCGGTCAGCGCCACGCGTCCCCGCGAGGCCGAGCTCCTGCGTGTCGCGACCGGCCTGTTCCGCGAGCGCGGCTTCCATGCCACCTCCATGCAGGACCTGGCCGAGGCCCTGGGCATGAACCGCGGCAGCCTCTACCACTACATCGAGTCCAAGGACGACCTGCTGTGGTGGATCGTCAGCGGCGCGCTTGAGCGACTGCGAGCCCAGGTGGAGCCCGTCCTGAACGGCCGCGGAACGGCCGTCGAGCGCCTGCGACGTGCCATCGCCGCACATCTCGCGTTCGCCGCGGACCACGGTGACGAGCTCGCGCTCGTGCAGATCGAGCTGCGCTCGCTCTCGCCCTCCCGACGGACCGAGCTCATCGAGCGCCGCGACGCCTACGAGCACGAGTGGCGCGCCACCCTCCAGGCCGCGTTCGAGGCGGGATCGCTCCGGCCGACGGACGTCCGCCTGACCGGGATCGCCATCCTCTCCGCGTGCAACTGGTTCACCCAGTGGTACCGGCCCGACGGCCCCCTGACCGTGGAGCAGATCGCCGCGTCCTTCGCCGACCTCTTCCTGGCCACAGCGAGCTGAAGGGCAGGCCGATGATCCCGCGAGTCAGCAACGCGATCGTCCTCGGGGCCGGGACGATGGGCGCCCAGCTCGCCTGCCTGCTGGCTGGCGCGGGCTCACGCGTCCGGCTTCTGGACCTCGACGCCCGGACCGCGGCCGCGGGCCTCGAGCGCGTCTCGAAGCTCCGCCCCACGCCGCTGTACAGCGCCTCGGACCTCACCCGGATCACGACCGCGGGGTTCGACACGCTCGATGCGGCCGTCGCCGATGCCGACTGGATCCTCGAGGCTGTCGTCGAGCAGCCGGGCCCAAAGCGCGTCCTCTTCGAGCAGATCGACACCGCCCTGTGCGGCCTGGACCCGAGGCGCGCGTCGCCCCTGATCAGCTCGAACACGTCCGGCATCCCGATCGCCACCCTGGCCGAGGGTCGAAGCGAGCGGTTCCGCAAGGCTTTCCTCGGCACCCACTTCTTCAACCCGCCGCGCTACGCGCGGCTCCTCGAGCTGATCCCCACCGCCGACACCGATCCCGAGCGGATCGCTTGGGTCGAGGCGTTCGCAAGCCGCCAGCTCGGCAAGGGGACGGTGCGCGCCAAGGATCGCCCGGCGTTCATCGCCAACCGCCTCGGCGTCCACGGGCTGCTGCGCGCGATCTCGCTCGCCTCGGAGCTCGGCCTGGGGCCGGACGAGGTCGACGAGCTGACCGGCCCGCTGATCGGCCGCCCCAAGAGCGCCACGTTCCGGACGCTCGACCTGGTCGGCCTCGATGTCGCGGTCGCGGTCGCCGACCACTGCCGCGCGGCGCTCGAGGACGAGGCGGAGGCTGCCGAATTCGCCGTGCCCGACATTGTGCGCCAGCTGTTGGCCGACGGGCGGCTGGGCGAGAAGACCGGCGCCGGGTTCTTCCGCAAGCAGGGCGGCGAGATCCTCGCGCTCGACTTCGGGACACTCGAGTACCGTCCGCGTCGCCGTCCCCGCTCCGCGGCGGTCGAGCTGGCCCGGACCGAGCCCGACCTGCGACGCCGGCTGGTCGCGCTCGCCGAGGCGGGGGCGCGCTCGTCGTCCGACACGAGCGCCGCCTTCCTGTGGCGCCTGGCCGCGTCGGAGCTCGCCTACGCTGCGAGGGTCGGTCCCGAGGTGGCCGCGAACGCCGAGGCGGTGGATCGCGGCATGCGCTGGGGGTTCGGCTGGGAGCTCGGCCCCTTCGAGCAGTGGGATGCACTGGGCGTTGAGCGACTGGCGGCGCTCCTCCCCGCGGCCGGCGCGGCGGTGCCAGAACTCGTGCTCCGACTGGCGTCGGCGGGTCCCGGGGGGTTCCATCGCGACGGCGCCTCGCTCGACTTCGAGACCTTCGAGTGGTACCCGAACCCGGCCCAGGCCGGGGCGCTGGATCTGGACGCCAGACACTCGGCCTCAAGCGGTCTCCCGTCGAACGCCTCCGGCGTGCTGCTCGACCTGGGCGACGGCGTCCTCGGCTGCGAGCTCTCGGCCAAGCTCAACCTGATCGGCCTCGACACCCTGGACCTGCTGCGCCGCGGCATCGACCTCGCGAGCCGCAGGTACGACGGGTTCGTGGTGGGGACGCGCGCGGCTGACTTCTCGGCCGGGGCCAACCTCGCCCTCCTCTTGCTGGAGGCCGAGGAGGACGAGTGGGACCAGCTCGACCGTTCCGTCCGCCTGTTCCAGGCCGTCACGACCGCCATGCGCTTCACCCCGGTCCCTGTTGTCGTGGCGCCGCGCGGGCGGACGCTGGGCGGAGGGACCGAGCTCTGCCTCGCGGCCGATCGGCGCCAGGCCCTGACCGAGACCTACATCGGCCTCGTCGAGACCGGAGTCGGGCTGATCCCGGCCGGCGGGGGCTCGACCATGATGGCGCGCCACGCTGCGGAGGCGGTGCCGAGCGGGGTTGACGCTGACCGGTTCGCGTTCTTCAGCGCCGCCCTGCAGACGATCGCCTACGCCCGGGTCGCGACCTCGGCCGCGGAGGCCGTCGAGCTCGCCCTGCTCCAGCCCTGCGACTCGCTCACGGCAGACCCGGATCGCCAGTGGGGCGACGCCGTGGCGACCGCCCGGCACCTGGCCGAGACCGGCTACCGGGCGCCAGCGGACGCGCCGATCCGCGTGGTGGGCCGGCGGGGGATCGCGGCGGCGGAGACGCTGACCTACAACGAGCTGCGGGCCGGGCGGATGAGCGAGCACGACCGCAAGATCGTGCTGGCGCTCACCCACGTCATGAGCGGGGGCGACGTGGCCGAGGGGACCCTGGTGGCGCCGGCCCACCTGCTCGACCTCGAGCGCGAGGCGTTCCTGCGGCTGCTCGGCGAGCCGCTGACGCGCGCCCGCATCCGGCACACCCTCAAGACCGGCAAGCCACTCCGGAACTAGGCGAGGCGAGAGAGACATGCAGGATGCCGTCATCGTCGGCGCCGCCAGGACGGCGGTCGGGAAGGCCCCTCGGGGCGCGCTCCGCGAGACGCCGCCGGAGGCCCTCGCCGTCGCCGCGGTGCGCGAGGCGATGGCGCGCACGCCCGGCCTCGACCCGGCGGAGGTGGGCGACCTCGTCCTCGGCTGCGCGATGCCCGAGGGCGCCCAGGGCCTCAACGTCGCGCGCTACGTGGGCCTCGCGTCGGGCCTGCCGCAGACGACCTCAGCCATGACCGTCAACCGCTTCTGCGCCTCGGGCCTCCAGGCGCTGGCACTGGCCACGCAGGCGGTGGCCTTCGGCACGTCGGACGTGGTCATCGCGGCGGGCATGGAGTCGATGAGTTTCGTGCCCATGACCGGCTGGCACTTCGACCCCGACCCGGGCCTCGCCGGCGAGTGGCCGGGCGCGTTCCTCAACATGGGCCTGACCGCCGAGGAGGTGGCCGGGCGCTTCGGCGTGGAGCGCGCCGCCCAGGACGCCTGGGCGCTCCGAAGCCACCAGCGCGCCGCGGCCGCCCAGGCCGCCGGCCGCTTCCACGACGAGATCGTGCCGGTCCGTGCCAGGAGCACCGTCACGACCGACGGCCGTCCCGCCGCGGGCGAGCGCCTGTTCGACGCGGACGAGGGCATCCGGGCGGACACGAGCGCCGAGCGCCTGGCCGCCCTCGCGCCCGCGTTCCGCGTGGGTGGCAGCGTCACGGCGGGCAACAGCTCCCAGACGAGCGACGGCGCGGCCGCGCTGGTCGTCATGAGCGGGGCCAGGGCGGCCCAGCTCGGCCTGACGCCGCTCGGGCGGCTCGTCAGCTACGCGACCGTGGGCGTGGACCCCGAGATCATGGGCATCGGGCCCGTGGAAGCCATCCCGAGGGCGCTCGCCCAGGCCGGCATCACGCTCGACGACCTCTCGGTCATCGAGCTCAACGAGGCGTTCGCGGCGCAGGTGGTGGCGATCGTCCGCAAGCTCGGGCTGGACGAGGAGCGCACGAACCCCAACGGCGGCGCGATCGCTCTGGGCCACCCGCTCGGGGCGACCGGCGCCAAGCTGTCCGTCCAGGCGCTCTCGGAGCTCGCCCGCCGCGACGCGAGGTACGGCCTGGTCACGATGTGCGTCGGCGGCGGCCAGGGCGCGTCGGGCGTCATCGAGTGGCTGGGCGGGCGCCAGCCGGCCCGCGGGCGCGACCCGTCGGGCGAGAGCCAGCCGTCGGGCGAGAGCCAGCCGACGAGCGGGTTGACGAGGGAGGCGGCGTCGTGACGGTCGAGACCACTGGCCCGGCGACGGGCAAGCAGCTGGCGGCGCGGCCCGGGGGCGCCTTCCTCGTGGAGGCGGCGGCGGTGGGCGACATGCCGACGCCCGAGCGGCTGACCGAGGAGCAGCGGGCCATCCGGCGGTCCGCGGCGACGATCGTCGAGCGCGAGGCCGCGCCCCGTCGCGAGCGGCTCGAGGCCAGGGACTACGCGGCGCATCGCGAGATGCTCGCCATTCTGGGGCGCGAGGGCTATCTCGGCATCGATGTTCCCGAGGCCTTCGGCGGGGTCGGTCTGGACAAGACGACCAGCGTCGCGGTTACCGAGGCGATCGCGGGCGCCGGGTCGTTCGCCGTCACGTTCAGCGCGCACACCGGCATCGGCACGCTGCCGCTCGTGTTCTTCGGCACCGATGACCAGCGGCGCCGGTACCTGCCCGGTCTCGCCGATGGGACGAAGGTGGCGGCGTACGCGCTGACCGAGCCCGGCACCGGGTCCGACGCGCAGGGGATCCGCACGCGGGCGACGCGCCAGCAGGACGGGTGGTGGCGGCTGGACGGCAGCAAGCAGTTCATCACCAACGCCGGCTTCGCCGACCTGTTCACCGTCTACGCCAAGGTCGACGGCGAGCACTTCACAGCCTTCCTCGTGGAGCGGGGCACGCCGGGTCTCGAGATCGGGCCGGAGGAGCACAAGCTCGGCATCCACGGCACGTCCACCTGTCCGCTGACCTTCGACGGCGCCGTTGTTCCGGCCGAGAACCTCCTCGGCGAGGTGGGCAAAGGGCACCGCGTGGCGTTCAACGTGCTCAATGTCGGCCGTTTCAAGCTGGCCGCGGCGGCGCTCGGCGCGATGAAGCCGTCGGTGGGCATCGCGGCGGCGTATGCCTCCGAGCGCAAGGCATTCGGGCGGGCGATCGCCGGCTTTCCGCTGGTCGCGGGCATGCTCGCGGACATGGCGGTGCGGACGTACGTCACCGAGTCGGTCGTGTACCGCATTGCCGGCCTACTCGACGCTCGCCTCGAGGGCGCCGAGGCTGCGGGGCCTGACGGCGTCCGCACGGCGCTCGAGGAGCTGGCGGTCGAGTGCTCCATCGCCAAGATCCTCGCGTCGGAGGAGCTCGACGCCGTCGTGGACGAGCTCGTCCAGGTTCACGGCGGGTATGGCTACATCGAGGAGTACCCGGCGGCGCAGGCGTATCGCGACGCCCGGATCAACCGGATCTGGGAGGGGACCAACGAGATCAACCGGCTGCTGATCCCCGGCACGCTGCTCAAGCGGGCCATGACCGGCCGACTCGACCTGCTCGGCCCGGCGCGCCGCGCGCAGGAAGCCCTGCTCGCCGGCCCGGCCGGCGACACGGGGATGGCTGGCGAGCGCTCCTTGGCCACCGAGGCGGGCCTGGTCGACGGGCTGCGCCAGGTCACGCTGCTCCTGGCCGGCGCCGCCGTCCAGCGGTTCGGGACCGGGCTCGAGGAGCAGCAGGAGACCCTGGCCGGCATCGCGGACCTGTCGATCGCGGTGCTCGCGCTCGAATCGACGGTCCTGCGCGCCGAGCAGGCCGTGTCCGACGCGCCAGCTCGGGCCGACGTGCATCGGGAGCTGGCCAGGCTTGCCGTCGCCGATCGGATCGGCGGGGCGGAAGTCACGGCCCGGACGCTGGCCGCCAGCGTGGCGACCGGCGACGACGCACGGGTCCTGCAGGCGGGCGTCCGGCGCCTGCTTCGCAGCGACCCGATCGACCGGGTCCCGCTGGCGCGCGGCGTCGCGGCGGCGGTGCTCGCGGCAGGGGGGTATCCGGCGTAGTCGGCCGAAAGCCGAGCGTCAAGCTCAACGGAGGCGGCAGATGGACGCAGTGCACACGCCGAACGAGGCGCCAGGCAGCCTGAGCGGCCTGTCTGACGCGGTCCGTCGCGCCGAATGCAGCGCGCACCCGGAGCGGGTGTGGCTGGCGCACTACGACCCGGGCGTGCCCGCCGAGCCGGAGATCCCCGACGTCACGGTGGACGCCCTGCTGCGGCAGTCGGCGGCCAGGTTCCCGGCCCGCGCGGCGCTCGCCTTCTTCGGCCGCGAGACCTCGTTCGCGGAGCTCGACCGGCAGGTTGACCGCTTCGCGGCGTTCCTGCAGAGCAGCGGGCTCGGCCTGGGCGACTGCGTGAGCCTCCACCTCCCGACCTGCCCGGCGTTCGTCGTGGCCTTCCTAGGCACGCTCCGAGCCGGCTGTGTCGCCGCGCCGATGAGCCCGCTGCTCGTCGAGCGCGAGCTCGAGGGCCTCCTCGGCCAGACGAGGCCGCGCCTCTCGGTCGTGATGGACATCCTCGCGCCCCGGGTCGGCTCCGCCCGCAAGGCGCTCAGCGGTGTGCTCAGGACCCCGGCCGGCCTGTCGGGCCTCATCACAGCCGGGCTCCAGGACTCGATGCCGGCGCCGATCCGCTGGCTCTACCCCATCAAGGCGCGCCGCGAGGGCCGCTGGCACCCCGTGCCGCACACGCCCGAGACGCCGAACCTGTTCCGCCTCGTGGCCGCCCCCTCCTCGTCGGCCGTGGCGACGCGCGTGGACTCGCCGGCCCGCCCCACTGACCCAGCCGTCTTCCAGGGCACGGGCGGCACGACCGGCCTGCCCAAGGAGGCGGTGCTGACCCACCGGAACCTCGTCGCGAACGCGGTCCAGTGCCAGGCCGTCATGGCCGGCGAGCACGGGGAGGCGAGCGCCGTCCTCTGCGCGCTGCCCTTCTTCCACATCTACGGGCTCACGGTGGCGATGAACTTCGCCCTCGTCATCGGCGCGACGCAGGTCCTCCTGCCGAAGCCCGACCCGGACATGATCCTCAAGGCCATCGACCGCTACCACCCGCGCTACTTCCCGGGCATCCCGTCGTTCTACGCGGCGCTGCTCGGCCGGACCGATCTCGGCCGCCACGACCTGCGCTCGATCGAGGCCTGCATCAGCGGCGCCGCCCCGCTCCCCGGGTCGGTCCAGGAGCAGTTCGAGGCGCTCACCGGCGGACGCCTGTGCGAGGGGTATGGGCTCACGGAGGCGAGCCCCGTCACCCATGTCAACCCGGTTCGCGGCGGCGGCCGCCACGGCACGATCGGGCTGCCCCTGCCCGGCACCGACGCGTGCCTGGTGGACCTGGCAACGGGGGAGCGCGTCCGCGAGGCCGGCAGGGTCGGCGAGCTCTGGGTCCGCGGGCCGCAGGTGATGTCCGGCTACCAAGAGCGCCCCGCCGAGACGGAGCGGGTCCTGTGCGACGGCTGGCTCCACACCGGCGACCTCGCCACCATGGACGCCGACGGGTACTTCGCGATCGCCGGGCGGATCAAGGACCTGATCATCGTCTCGGGCGCCAACGTCTACCCGCGTGAGATTGAGGAGGTCCTGGTCCTGCACCCCGCGGTCGCCGAGGCCGTGGCGATCGGGATCCCGAGCGCGAAGAAGGGCCAGGAGCCCAAGGCGTACGTCGTGCTCAAAGACGGCGCAACCGCCACCGAGGCCGACCTCAAGGCGTACTGCGCGGAGAGCCTGGCCTCGTACAAGCGGCCCGTCTCGATCGAGATCCGGACCAGCCTGCCGCGGTCCTTCGTGGGCAAGGTCCTGCGCCGCGAGCTGATCGCGGAACAGGCCGGCGAGGCCCCGGCGACGATCGCGGACTGACCCGCACGACGAGCCGCCGCAGGGCCAGCTCGGCCTCGTCGACCTTGACCGGGAACGAGGGGTTCGCGGTGCTAGCATCGGGCACCATGAAGACGAGACGGGCCGTGCGCCCCACGCGCGTCGCGGCGCTCGAGCTTCGGCCGTGACGGCGGCAGACCTGATCCGGGCGGGCGAGGCGATCCTCGGGATCGATTTCGGGTCCACGCGCATCAAGGCGTCGCTGATCGCCCCGGACACCACGCCGCTGGCGTCGGGCTCGCACGGATGGGAGAACCGGCTCCGGGACGGCGTCTGGACATACGACCTTGAGGACGTCTGGGACGGCTTGCGAGCCTGCTACGCGTCGCTCGCCGCCGACGTCCGCGACCGCTACGCGGTTGAGCTGACCCGCGTCGCCGCCCTGGGGTGCAGCGGGATGATGCACGGCTACGTGGCACTGGATGCGCAGGACGAGCTGCTCGTGCCGTTCCGCACGTGGCGCAACAACATCACCGGCCCGGCCTGCGCGGAGCTGACGCCCCTGCTCAACTTCTCCGTCCCGCAGCGCTGGAGCATCGCCCACCTGTACCAGTCGATCCTCGACGGCCAGCCGCACGTGCCCCGGATCGCCCACCTGACCACCCTCGCGGGCTACGTGCACTGGAAGCTCACAGGGGAGCGGGTCATGGGTGTCGGCGAGGCCTCCGGCATGTTCCCGATCGACCCGCTGACCGGCGACTGGGACGCCTCCCGGCTCGCCGCGTTCGACGGCCTCGTGGCCCCGCGCGGGCTCGGCTGGGCGCTGCGGGACGTCCTGCCCACTGTCCTGACGGCCGGCCGGCCAGCCGGGCGGCTGACGGCCGAAGGGGCCGCGCTGCTCGACCCTTCCGGCCACCTCGCCGCGGGCATCCCGCTCTGCCCCCCGGAGGGCGACGCCGGCACCGGGATGGTCGCCACCAACGCCGTCCGGCCACGGTCGGGGAACGTGTCCGCCGGCACGTCGGTGTTCGCGATGATCGTCCTGGAGCAGGGGCTGGCCCGCATCCACGAGGAGATCGACCTCGTCATGACGCCGGACGGCAAGTCGGTGGCCATGGCCCACGCCAACAACGGCTCGTCGGACCTCGACGCCTGGATCGGCCTGTTCGGCCAGGTGGCGGCGGCGTTGGGCGCGGAGGCAGCCCCCGACGACCTCTACGCCAAGCTGCTGCCGCTCGCCGCGGGCGCGGACCCGGACGCCGGCGGGCTGCTGTCGATCAACTACGTCTCGGGCGAGCACGTGACCGGTTTCACGGAGGGCAGGCCGCTGTTCGCGCGCAGCCAGGACGCCCGCTTCACGCTCCCGAACTTCATGCGCGCGATGTCCTTCGCCTCGCTGTGCGCGCTGCGGACCGGGATGGACATCCTCACCCGGGAGGAAGGCGTCGTCATCGACGAGATCCGCGGCCACGGCGGCTTCTTCAAGGGCGGCGACACCGGCCAGCGGATGATGGCCGCGGCCCTCGACGCGCCCGTGAGCGTCTCCGCGACCGCGGGTGAGGGCGGGGCGTGGGGGATGGCCCTGCTGGCCGCCTACCTGCTCGAGGCCGACACGGGGCTGTCGCTGGCCGACTACCTCGACGCCCGCACCGCCGGCAGCGTCGCGCCGTGCGTGCGGCCCGACCCCCGCGACGTGGCGGGGTTCGAGGCGTTCTACGCCCGCCACCGGGCCGGCCTCGCGATCGAGCGGGAGGCCGTCCGGGCGCTCCCCTGACAATCACGGCCACCGCGGCGCCGTCGCCCGTGTACAGCGCTCCGCCGAGATTGCGGAAGGCCGTCTCGACGGGGTCGGGCAGGTCCTGATACGTCATGACCCGCCGGGTCACCGCCGCGCCCGGATCCCTGCGCCCCTGGTGCCGAAATCGGCGGCACTCGATGCCTGGGGCGCGCCCGCGAACACATCGCCGCCGCGCACCAGTTCGACGTCGTGGAACCCGGCGCCGGAAACCAGGGCCACGAGCTCATCCGCCAGGAGCCCACCCGCGATGCAGCCCGTCCACAGGCTCACGTCCTGTTTCGAGGTGGACGAGACCGACCGCTCGAGGACGATATCGGCGGCCTGGAGTCGTCCGCCCGGTCGCAGCACCCGGTGCATCTCGGCCAGCGCGGCCGCCTTGTCGGGGACGAGGTTGAGCACGCCGTTCGAGATGACGACGTCGGCCCATCCGGTGTCAACCGGCAGGGACTCCAGGAGGCCCTCCCGGAACTCGACGTTGGCGAGGCCGGCCTGGGCAGCATTCGAGCGCGCCGTGGCGAGCATCTCGGGCGTCATGTCGATGCCGATGACGCTTCCTGCGGGGCCCACCAGCCGAGCGGCGATCAGCGCATCCGCACCCGCTCCCGATCCGCAGTCGACGACACGCTCGCCCTGTCCGATGTCACCGAGCGCGAACGGATTGCCAGTGCCCGCCATCGACAACGCCGCGCCGCGCGGCAGCCACTCGATCCACTCCTGCGGATAGCCGAGGATCGCGGCCAGACGGTACCCAGTGTGAAAGTGGAAGCCACGATCCGGCTGTGACGCGACGGCCGCGTATTCGGCTCGGATCGACGCTCGCAGCGCGTCCAGATCGACGGTCGGCGGGTGCAGGATCTCGGTCATGAGCGGCTCCTGGCGGGGCGGCTCGGTCGGAGCCGCGCTCGTCGGTGAAGACGACGATCGGCGACCGGTTATTCCCGACCTCGACTCATTTCCGAGCTCGACCCGGGAGCCGTCCGTCGCCGATCGGCTTGCGGCCGTGGACGAAGACGCTTGTCGCGATCCGGTCCTGCTGCTCCGTCTGGAGCGTGGCGCGCATGAGGCTCAGCAGCTCCTCGCCGAAGAGCGGATACAGCGCGCACTCGCTGATCCCGAACGGCGCCAGTGGCTTGATCGACACGTCGCGGAAGCCGGCCCGCCGGATCCCCTTGTACAGCGAGATCTCCGAGAGCGCGCCCGACAGACAGCCGGCCCAGGCGGCGGGATGCGTCTGGATCTCGGGCGGCAGGTCGTGCTCGAGGACGAGGTCGACGATCGCCAGACGACCGCCCGGACGGAGCACCCGGAACGCCTCCGCGAGGACCCGGGCCTTGCGCGGCGAGAGGTTGACGACGCCGTTGCTGATCACGACGTCCGCCGACGCGTCCGGCACCGGCAGGGCCTCGATGAGCCCTTCGAGGATCCGCACGTTGGCGTGGCCGGCCTCGGCTGCCGCGGCCGTCGCCCGGCCGACCATGTCCGACAAGAAGTCGACACCGACCACCGAGCCGGAGGGGCCGACCGCGCGGGCCGCGAGCAGGCAATCGATGCCGCCGCCGGAGCCGAGGTCGATGACATCCTGGCCAGGTTGCAGGTCGGCGTGGCGGACCGGATTGCCAACCCCGAGTGCTATGCGGACCGCCGTCTCCGGCAGGCCAGCGAGCTCGTTGGGGGAGTAGAACCGCTCCGCGACACGCCGATCGGTCGGTTCGACCGCGCCATACGTGTCGCGCACGACCGAGCGAATGGCGTTCTGGGCCAGCAGGTCACCGTCCTCGAAGTGCATCTGGACGCCGGTCATGTCGGGTTCTCCAGCTGGTTCTGGCCACCCGCGAGCAGTATCTCGAGCCGCGAGCGCACCTCGGGGGGTACGGGCAGCGCCGGGGACTTGGCCGCGACGACCTCACGCAGGTGGCGGTTGAAGTCGAGCTCGCCGCAGCAGCGCTGGCAGGTCTCGAGGTGGGCCTCGAATTCGGAGATCGGCTTGTCAGCCAGTTCGTGGTCGAGATACGCCCACATGCGACGGACGGCTTCGCGACAGTCGATCATGATTGGACCCCCTCCGCGGTCGTCACCAGGCCATTGGCGACCGCGTAATCCCAAAGGCCGCGCTCAAGCTGCTTGCGGCCTCGATGAAGGCGTGAGAGAAGCGTGCCCAGGGGGATCTCGAGGATCGCCGCGGCCTCCTTGCACGAGAAGCCGTGGACGACGGTGAGAATCAGCGGCAGCCGGAAGGCGGGCGTGATCAAGGCGAACACTGCGCTGACATCCTCGTCTCGGAACAGCCGCAGGAAGTCGAGGTGAAGCTCGTCCGAGTAGGGGAAGGGATCCTCCATGGCGATCGTCTGGAAGAGCGAGAACGTGTCGTCATCGCCGTCCGGCGTGTCGATCGGCACCGTCGTCACCTCGCGTCGCCGGGCACGAGACTGGTCCCGCCAGACGTTCGTCGCGATCGCGAACAGCCAGCCCTTGGCGCGGGCCGGATCGCGCAGGCCGTCGTACGCCCGCATCGCCCGGATGAGAGTCTCCTGTACCAGGTCCTCCGCATCGGTCGCGTGGTTCGCGAGCCGGACGCAGAACCCATACAGCCCGTCCAGGTGCTCGCGGACGACGTCGGCGAACGGCGGACGCTCGGGTGCCGCGGCCGCCGTGGGGATGAGGCGCGCCGATGGGGTCGCTCTCGTTTCCAAGACGATCGTCACGTGTCCTCGTGCTGCGGCGTTCGCCCGAGGGGCAGATTGGCCTCTCCCATTCTGACGATCAGCGAGCCTCGATTATTCCCGTCTCCCGGCCGGGAATATCTCCGTACATGGCAGCGTCTCTCGCCATCACCAACTACCCAAGGCCGGCCTTGATCCGGCAAGGAGGAAGGGATGGCGACGATCACAGGTCGAAATGGCGTCGATGTCGATCGACTGGTCGCGACGGTCGGAGCGGTCCAAGGCGACCCGAACCTGGCGAAGTTCACGTTCCGGGCCCGCAGCTCTTGGGAGTCCGGCGGGCGCAGTCGAGGCGAGATCCAAGAATTCGAGCACGCCGGCGCGACGACGTCTGAGCGTGCGACTGCCTTCGAGCTCATCGGCGATGAGCCGCCGGTCCTCCTCGGCACGAACGCCGGTCCGAATGCGGTCGAGCTCGTGCTCCAGGCGCTCGCCTTCTGCTACGCCGTGGGGTACGCGTACAACGCCGCGGCCAGGGGCATCGAGATCGAGGAGCTGCGATACGAGGTCGAGGGCGACCTCGACCTTCACCGGTTCCTGGGGCTCGGTGGCCCGCGAGCGGGGTTCTCGGAGATCCGCGCCAAGAGCTGGGTTCGCTCGCCGAACGCGACGGTCGCGCAGCTCGAGGAGCTGTGTCAGTACGTGCAGGACACGTCGCCCGTCCGCGACATCCTGGCCAACCCGCTCAGCGTTAGTACGGACCTCGTCGTGATCGAGTAGGGACACGGGCTCTCCTGCGTACGGCCTGGACGATGCCGTTGCCGCGATCACGACGGGCGGACCGTTGTGCTCCGTGGCGACCGGCATCGTTCGCGGCCATGGCCGAGGTGACTGAGGCCACGGCGACCTGGTCGCGTGCGCAGCTCGGCCAATCGCGGCACCAACCCCGACCGCTGCGGACGGCTCCGAGTGGAGCCGACCTGACACCGCCGCCCGATCAGATCGACGGTCGCTGACAGGCAGGGCCAAGGATCAAGCTGGCTGCGACGATGATCGCCGCAACGATCATGAGCGCCTCCCAGGCTGCCCCGAGGACCACGGCGCTGACAAGCCGTCCCCGCCGCGCCGAGTGCGCCGAAACCAGGCCACTCAACGCCACCCCGCCGCCCACAACCGCGCCGACGAGCAGCGAGGGCAGCGCAATCTCCTGGGCGGTGTGGATCGCGCCCGTTTCGCACGCTGGGGAGGCAACGGCCTGCCACAGGAGCAGTCCCGCACCGGCGGCGATCACCATCCCGACCAGAATGGCTACGGCCAAGGTCGTGCGCCGATCGAGCATTCTCCACGCGAACCCGGCCGCGACGGGAGCGGCGATCCAGGTAGGAACAACGACGATCCAGCCGAATGCCGCTCGGTCGAGGGGACCAACGTACAGGAGACGGTCGCTGATCCACCACAGGACGTAGGCGAGCGCTGTCACCGCCAGCGGGACGGCCACCCCGACGATGACGAGAGACCCGCGGTTTCGGCCCGACGGTGCTGCTCCGATCCACGCGCCCACGCGACTCACCCTCCCGGTTCGAGGAGCGGAGCGTGCGTCGGTTTCGGCCAAGTGTCAATGCAAGACGCGCCGGGTGTGAAGACGCGCCGGGTCAATCGGCCACGACGACTGACGCCGCGGGCGGAGGCCTCAGGGACTACGCGAGCGACCGCCGCGGAGGAGGCACCGAGAAGCCGAAGTGCGCGTATGTCGTGCGTCCTGGCTCGCCCGTGAGGTGGTCGAGGAATCGTTCGGCAGCGAGTCGGTGGGGCGCGTCGCGCACGATGGCGGCGGCGTACTCGCCGCGCTGGTTCGCGCCCTCGTCGATGGCGACCGGAACCACGGGCGTCCCGATGCCGCTCTGGTATCGCGCCTCGGTCTCCCAGACGATCCCGACGTCGATCCGACCCTCGACGAGCCAGGCGGGTGTCTGACGGTGATGGATCGTCGTCAGGATCGTCTCACCCGCTTGGCGCTTCTCGCCCATGACGGCGTCTCGGAGACTCGGCCCGCCCGCGGCGGCGAGGACCTCGAGTGCGAGGCGGCCGATCCCTTCCGTCTTCGGGTCCGGGAGAGCGACTCGAAGTCCTGGTCGGCCGAGGTCGGCGACCGACGTGATGCCGGCGGGATTACCGGACCGTACCAGCAACGCCAGGGTGTTGCTCGCGTACGTTCGCGGCTTGTCGACGAGACCGTCGGCCGAGAGCTCCGCCAGAGCGCGTGGGCTCGCGGCGACAACGTCGGGTGTGAAACGGAGCTCGAGACAGCCGATCCGGAGCTGGCCCGCCCGCACCTGGGCTGTGACGATTCCGGGGGGCAGGGTCTCGTAGAACACGGGCCCGTCGTCCGGGTTGGCGCGAACGAAGCCCTCGACGAGATCGGGCACGGCCATGTACTGGTTGCCGGCGAGGAGCACGCGGAGGCGCGCACCGACGGGGTCGCCGCAGAGATCCGCGGAGGCGTTGAACGGCGCGGCCTCGAACGTCGGGGGCTGTGCGCGGCCTTCGCGTTCAGGGCCTGACATAGGCCCATCCGTCTCGCTGCCGGCGAACGAGCTCGGCGACGCCGGCCGGCACGATGTGAACACCCTCGATCAGGCGATCCGGGCCGACGCCCTTCGAACGCATGGTGTTATGACAGGCGGCGATCACGACCCCCTGCTCCAGAAGTCGACGCACGTCGCTCTCCATCGGCGAACCCCGCAAGGCGATGGAGAGTCCCTCCCCGTGGGCCACGAGTTCGATCGGCGAGCCGTCGGCGAGCTCGACCATCAGGTGTTCGATGTTGCCGGCGACCCCTCGCTGCTTCTCGGGGCTCGCCTCGTCCAAATGGAATACCACGCCGGGTCGGTTGTCCGTCATGATCACCTCCTGCCCGAGTCCTGTCCCGAGAGTCTCGACGCTCAAGGACAACAGAGCGCTTGCCCGATCGACCCGGCCCCGACCATTTCCATCGCATCGCTCGTGCGGTGGCAGGCGACCGCTTCCTCGCCTCCCGAGCCACACGGCCGTTCGCCGACCAGGCACCGCCACTGCCGCACCGTGAACTGGGCTAGCACCGCCGGTGTCCCGTCCCTGAAGCCGCCCGCCGGCTGCCGCCCGGGGCCCCGCCGCGCGCCGGCGGCCGAGTCGTGCCGGGGTCGCCGCGCGCAGCGGCGTGCGCGGGCGCCGACCCTTCCCGGGGGTCCGCGGCGCGGCCCGTGCGCGCGGGGGGCGCTCCCGACCCTGACGCGACTCAGCCGGCGAGGGACCCGGCGGATCGGGGCGCTAGTCCGGCGAAGCCCGGCGACTCAGCTGCGTGTCTGAGGCCACGGGAGCGGGCCAAGCGGCCGGCGGCACAACCCCGCGGGGCTGTGGACGTACCGGAGCTGGCTGCTTCCCAGACAGTGCGTCAGTACGGTGTGACTTGCATTTGATAATCAAACGATTATATTTCGCCCATGGACAGCAATATCCCAACCCAGTCGGCCGCTCGTGTCGCGTCCCGGTTGGCAGGCCCGGCGACGGCCGTCGGCGGCTCCACCCGAGAGCGAATCCTGCGCGAGGCCCTGCGCCTGTTCGTCGACCAGGGGTACCGGGCGACCTCCGTGGCCCAGATCGCGGAGGCGTCAGGCCTGTCGCCGGGTGCGGGCGGCCTCTACCGGCATTTCGCCCGCAAGGAGGACGTGCTCGCCGCGGTGCTTGAACAGGAGATCGCGGGTCTGGACGAGCTCGGGAGCGTGGAACGGCTGCTCCCGTTGGGGGATCTGCGGGCCGAGATCACGCTGCTCGCCCGCTGGGCACTCGATGAGATCGGTCGGAAGACTAACCTGATCCGGGTCATTCAGCGGAACGGCGGGGAGGTGCCGTCGCTGGTCGGGCTCGCGCGCGAGCGCTGGATCCGTCGCAGCTATGACGACGCCACGCGCGTCATCGACGACATCTTTCGGCGCGCCGACAGCGTGCCGCACGACTCCCAGGCCCTCGCCGCGGTCATCCTCGGCGCGATCGCGAACTACCGATTCGAGGCTGCCGTGTTCGGCGAGCCGCCGCGCGACGTGTCCGAGGACCGGTTCGTCGGGGCGATTGTCGACCTTGTGGCCGCGTCCGTCACCACGAGCCAGGCCGATGCCTGACGACCGGGTGGCGTCAGCACTCGTTGCCCGTCGGGGCGACACGCAACGAGCCCTGCGCGTCGGACTGCTCGTTCTTGCCATGCCGCCGAGCCTCCTCGGGCTGTGGGCATCGCTCGACCCGGCCGGATTCTTCGCTGCCTTCCCGGGCCTCGGGCTCCATTGGGTTGATCTGCTGCCCCCGTATAACGAGCACCTCGTCCGGGACGTGGGTGGCCTGTGTCTTGGGCAGGCTGTCCTCCTCCTCGTCGCCGCAGCGTGGCCAGAGCGAACACTGGTCCGAGCGGCCCTGATCGCGTCGCTGGCGACCGCCGTTCCGCACCTCCTCTTCCACGTCACCCATGTCGACGGATGGGGTGCCAGCGACGCCATCCTCCAGGCGGCAACACTCGGCGTGCCCGCCGTCCTGCCCGCCGTCCTGCTCCTGCTCGACGTTCGGAGATCCGGAACGTACCCGCCAGCGCGAGCCCGTCCCGCCGCCAACAGCTCCGAGGGGGTCTGACTGATGCGCGTCTTCATCGCGGGCGCGACCGGTGTGCTCGGCCGGGCACTGCTGCCGCTCCTGCTGGCGGCTGGGCACGAAGTAACGGCCACGACCCGCAGCCCCGGGAAGGAGGACCAGGTTCGCGCCGCAGGGGCGACACCGGTCGTGGTGGACGCCCTCGACGACGCCCGGTTGCTCGCCGCCATGGTCGATGCCCGCCCGGACGTGGTCGTTCACCTGCTCACGGCGATCCCGCCCGCAATCGACCCTCGTCGATGGGCGGAGCAATTCGCCCCCAACGACGAGCTCCGCGTGAGGGCCACCCAGAACCTGGTCGCTGCCGCCCGGGTAGCCGGGGTCGGCCGGATCGTCGCCGAGAGCTACGCCGGTCTCTACGCCCGCACAGGCGGAGCGATCAAATGCGAGGACGATCCCCTCGATATCGACGCCGCCGACGCGAGGCGCCAGACCGCGCGGGCCCTGTCCGCCCTTGAGCAGGCGGTCACCCGCACGGATGGCATCAACGGGATCGCCCTTCGCCTCGGGACGCTCTATGGGCCTGGCACCGCGTACGGCCCGAGCGGCGCGATGGCAGACCTGGCTCGTCACGGACGGCTCCCCATCGTGGGAAGCGGTGCAGGTGTCTCGTCCTTCGTCCACGTGGACGACGCAGCGGCGGCCATCATTCTTGCCCTCCAACATGGCGCGCCCGGCATCTACAACGTCGTCGATGACGATCCTGCGGCGTCGCACACCTGGATCCCCGTGTTTGCCGCGGCCGTCGGCGCGGCCCCGCCGCGGCGGATCCCGGCGATTGCCGCCAGGCTGCTCGCAGGCAAGATCGCGGTCAGCTTGATGACCGAGGCGCGCGGCGCCTCGAACGCTCGGGTCCGCCGGGACCTCTCGTGGGCACCTGTCCATTCGAGCTGGCGGGAGGGCTTCCGGTCCGAGGCGACGCCCGAGTGAAAGGCCTCGACGCCTGTTACGGATGGAGGCGCGTCCCAAGCAGACGCTCGTCAATCGCCTGGGCAGCGGTCGGCGGTCCGCCTGCCGCCTTGAAGGCAGCCGCGATCCGCCGCGCCCCCTCGCGGTGCCCGATCGCTTCGCGCACCTTGCCGCGGATTCGTTCCGGCGTGAGACGACCCGCCGGGAGTCGCGTGCCCGCGCCCGCGACCTCGACGCGCCGCGCGACCTCCGGCTGGTCGCGCCCGAACGGGACAGCGCAGACCGGGACCCCGCGGGCCAGTGCCTTCTGCGTCGCCCCCATCCCACCGTGCGTGACCGCGCAGACGGCGCGCTCAAGGATCGGGCGGTGAGGGACGAAGCCGACGACCCGTGCGTTCGGCGGCACGCGCAACGAGCCCAGATCGCCGGCGGGTAGCGTAGCCACGACGAAGACGGGCTCGTCGGCCAGGCCGTCGAACGTCGCCTGGACCAGGTGCTCGTCCGCCTGGAACTCGGACGACGTCGTCACGAGCACGATCGGATCGCCGATCTCGCTCAGCCACGCCGGAGGTTCGGCCGGCGGCTCCCAGTCACACGGTCCGACCATGAGCACGTTCGACGGCCAGTCGCTTCTCGGGTACTCGAACGGCTCGGCCGTGAGATAGAGCAGCAGTGGCGGGCGACGGAACAGGTCGTCGAGCCGCCCCAGCGGGTCGAGGCCGATCTGCGAGCGGACGGCGTTGATGCGTGGAACATACGCGCCGTCGAGCGTCCCGAGGACCAGTGGCCGCGCGATCCGGTCGCGCAGTCGCCCGATCGGGCCGCGTGCCGGCGGGAACCCGAACCCGAATGGCGGGACATCGCGCGAGCTGAGCGGCAAGGGGTACGGGCAGAAGCTCGCCCACGGCAGACCCGACGCCTCGGCGACAGCCATGCCACCCCAGGCGTTGATGTCCACGACCAGCGCGTCAGGCCGTTCCTCGTCGATCGCGGTCCGCAGGTCGAGCACCTCGTACTCCGCTCGGGCGGCGAACGTCGCAACGGCGTGGGCGAGACGAGCCCGTGAGTTCGTCGCTCGCCAGTCGTCGTGCCGGATTACCTCGATCCGCTCGCTGATCGGCGCCGCGGCGTAGCCCTGGTCGCGCGCGAGGGAGACCTCGGTCGAGAGCGTCCGGACGGCGACGTCGTGGCCACGCCGGCGGACCTCCGCAAGAATGGGCATGAGGGGATACAGATGGCCCCGGGCAGGCGAGGTGTAGGCAAGGACGCGCGGCATCACGATCCCTCCAGCAGTGGCTCGAGCAGCTCCTGGATCGCGAGCTCCGTCTCGGACGAGCTGAGGCCCGAGTCACGACGGAGCAGCTTCCAGGTGTAGACATCGCAGACCGCGACCAGCTGGGCCAGTCGGCGATCCCGTGGGGCTCCGGTGAGGCCCGTCAGTGCGCCGGCGAACACCGCCGAGCACCACGAGCGGTGGAATCGGCGGCCTGCCTCGGCGACATCGCGAAGGGCCGGGACCCGAAGCTCCTCGGCAAGGAGTCCCAGGACGCCGTCACCCATCGCCTCGTAGTGCCGGACCAGCTGGGCGACGGCCTCGCCAGTGTCGCGGACCGACGACGGGTCCCGCTCGGCACGGACCCGCGCGAGCTCACGCTCGGTCGCAGCCGCGAAGAGGCCGTCCCTGCCGCCGAAGCGGCGGATCACGGTCTGGACGGTGACCCCTGCCCGCTGCGCGACCTCGTCAAGGGTGATCGGTTCGCCCGGGCGCTCCCAGAAGGCGGACACGGCCGCGTCGAGGATCCGCTCGCCGGTCAAGGCGACGCGCTCGGCCCGGGCGGTCATGCGATAGGGACGGCGCATCGAGTCCACGTTAGTGAGACTAACATGAAAACAGGCGTGGTGGTTGCGGCTCGGCGAGGCTTCGCTGGGCGCCGGACGAGGGTGAGCAGGACGATCGCACCCGCTACGCACAGCGCGCCGAACCAGAACGCCGCTGGCTGGCTGACGCGGTCCCACAGGGGCCGCCGATGATCGACGCCGGGAGGATGGCGAAGCCGACCATCTGCTCTACATGGAAGGACCGGCGCTCGCGCAGAATCGTGGAGAAGGACCGGCGACCACGACGCGCGGCGGTGGGCCGGCTACGACGTCGTGACGTCGGTGGCGGTGTCGACAGCCGGTGTCGCAAGGGCCACCTTGCCGCCCGCGACACCGTCCACGGGCGGCAGGCTGTCCGCCCCCGGCTCGACCAGGATCTCGTCCAGCCGGCGCGCGTTGATGACCTCGCACGCGATCAACTCGGCGGCCACCGCATCGAGGGCGGCACGGTGGCGCTGCAGCAAGTCGCCCGCCGTCGTGCGTGCCCGCTCGAGGAGCCCTGCCACGGCGGCATCGATGCGGGCGGCGGTCGCCTCGGCGAACTCGCGTGGCCCGGCCAGCTCGCGCCCCAGAAAGGGGTGGGTCTCACCCACGCCGTACGAGACCGGCCCGAGATCGTCGCTCATGCCCCACAGCCCGACCATCCGCCGCGCGAGGTCCGTAGCCGCCTTGAGGTCACTCTCGGCACCGGTCGTGGGCTGCCCGAAGACGATCTCCTCGGCTGCGCGACCGCCCAGCATCATCGCCAAGCGCCCCAGCAGATAGTCGCGCGGGTAGTTGCGCCGATCCTCGTCGGGCCGCTGCTCGGTCATGCCGAGCGCCCGCCCGTGAGGCGCAATCGTGACCTTCTGGACCGGGTCGGCACCCGGCGTGAGGCGCGCGACGATCGTGTGACCGGCCTCGTGGTAGGCGACCACGCGGCGCTCCTGCGGGTCCACCAGCGGAGACTGGCGCGTGCCCAGCAGCACCTTGTCGAGCGCCTCCTCGAACTGCTCGGGACCGACCGTTTCGCGCCCCTCTCGGGCGGCATGGAGGGCGGCCTCATTGGCCAGGTTGGCCAGATCGGCGCCGGAGAAACCGGTCGTCGCCCGGGAAAGCGCCGCCAGGTCGACGGATGGTGCCAACGGAAGGCCCTTGGTATGGATCTGGAGGATCGCCTCGCGACCTGCCCGATCCGGATAGCTCACAGTCACCTCGCGGTCAAAGCGTCCCGGACGCAGTAGCGCCGGGTCGAGCACGTCTGGCCGGTTGGTGGCCGCGATCACGATGACGTTCGTCTTGTCGTCGAAGCCGTCCATCTCGACGAGTAGCTGGTTGAGGGTCTGCTCGCGTTCGTCATTGCCACCGCCCAGGCCGGCCCCGCGCTGGCGGCCGACCGCGTCGATCTCGTCGACGAAGATGATGGCGGGGGCGGCCGCCTTGGCCTTGGTGAAGAGGTCGCGCACGCGGCTGGCGCCGACTCCCACGAACATCTCGACGAACTCGGAGGCGGAGATATTGAAGAATGGTGTCCGCGCTTCACCCGCCACGGCGCGCGCCAGCAGCGTCTTGCCGGTGCCGGGCGGACCGATCAGCAGGACTCCGCGAGGCAGGCGGGCGCCCAGGCGGCCGTAGCGTTCGGGCACCTTGAGGAAGTCGACCACTTCGGCGAGCTCGGCTTTCGCGTCATCCTCGCCGGCGACGTCCGCGAAGGTGACGGTCGGCCGCTCGATGTCGTAGAGACGGGCGCGCGAGCTCCCGAAACCGAACATGCCCTGCTGGCTGCGCTGCGCCTGGCGGCCCATGTAGACGATCGCGCCGATCAGCAGCAGGACCGGGAGGATGCCGATCACCAGGTCGAGCAGGACGGATCCGCCGCTGGTGTTCTTGGCAGTGATCGTCACGTTGTGCGACTCGAGCAGGGGCAGAAGCGCCCGCGAGCCGGTCGGGGGGATGACCGTCGTGAAAGCCTGATAGAGGGAGGGGACCGACGCTCCGGCGGCCGGAACGGCCGAGCCCGACGCGGAGGCGGGCGCCGGCGAGGCCACCGCGCCGCCCGCTGGCGGCCACTGGACCGGGTGGAGGAAGGTGCCCTGCAGGGCCTGTCCGTTGAACTGTACCGTCGCCACCGTGTCCTGCTGCACCAGGGTCAGGAAGGCCGAGTAGGGCAGGTTGACCGAGGAACTCGTTGCCGGCAGGAGCAGCGTGGCGACGTTCCACAGCAGCAAGATCCCGAAGATGACCCACCAGGCTCTGCCCGAGAGGAGCGGGCGCGGCTGGACCGGCTGCGACGGTCGGTTCGACCCGCCGGGCGGGCGAGTCGGCGGGGGAGGCGCGCTGCTCACGGCCATTCCCGGCGACGCGACGGCCCGGCCGCGTGTTCGGCTGCGTCCACGCGCGCTCCTTGGCTGCGTCTCGGGTAGGTTCGCAAGATGATAGCCAAAGTCGGAGGCAGGCGGGCGACCGGGAGGCCGGTCCGATGCTGGATGAGCCGCGCCTGCAGGGCCAGGAGATGACCATCTGAGCGACGCGTGAGATCGGGCGGCGCTCGGGAGTCACGCTTCGCATCGGCCGGTGCAGCGCGGTCCCGGTGGTGCCGGCCATTCCCCCCGGCCAGCCAGTCCGACACCGTTCGGGTACATACCCGTTCGGGTATCCTGAACCCGGCCGCGCCCCGCCAGCGGACCCGGTTCCCCTGAGGAGCGTTCTGCTTGGATCGATCCACAGGCAGGCTGCGGAGCCTCGCCCTCACCTCCCTCGCCCACTTCACGAACGACGGCACCGTCTTCTTCGTGCCGGTGATCGCGGCCATCCTGGCCGCCAACCACGGCGTCTCGCCCGTGGTGTTGACGCTGCTGTTCCTGGTCTTCTACACGTCCTCGGCGGTGCTCAGCCCGTTCGTGGGCCGCCTCGCCGACCGGCTCGACAGCCCGGCGATACTCATGGGGCTGGGCCTCGGCATCCTCTCGGCCGGTCTGTTCGGCTTCTACCTCGCCCTGTCGGAGACGGGTGGGCCGAGCCTGGTGGCGGCTTTGCTGCTGGCCGCGTTGCTGACCGGCAGCGGCAGCGCCTTCTACCACCCGCTCGGTGCATCGCTCCTTCAGGCAGCTTTCCGCGACGGGTCGATGGGCATTGCGCTCGGGGTCAACGGCGCGCTGGGCAGTCTCGGGCGGGCACTCTATCCGTCGCTCTACTTCGTGGCCGCGGCCGTGATCGCGGGTTACGGCGCGATCGCGCTCTTCGCGCTGATCGGGCTGGTGGCCGCGCTGGTGATCTGGCTTGGCGTGCGGGTGCCTGCCAGTGTGCGGACGGCCGCCGCGCCACCGACCTCGCGATCGTCCGAGGCGGTCACCCGGGGGATCGTCGCCCTGACCGCGGTGGCGTTCCTGCGCTCCGCAGCGACGCAGGGCATCGCCTCGTGGGTCCCGACCTACCTGGCGACCCAGCGGGGTCCGGGAGTGAGCGTGGACCTCGGCCTGACCTTGACGGTGATGTACGCCGCGGCCGTGATCGGTCAGCCGATCTTCGGGCTCCTGGTCGACCGCTTCGAGAAACGGGCGGTGCTGGGGATCAGCTCGGCCGGCGCCGCGGCA
>JAJZRG010000016.1 GCA_021802825.1 Chloroflexota bacterium | reverse complement strand
TGGTTGAAGCTGCCGATGACGGGCACGGTCAGCCGGGTCGGCAGATGCACCAAAGCGGCGGCCATCGACTTGTAGCCGATAACCGCCGCCTTCTCCACGATGCGCGGAGGGGTGGCCTCGAGGCGCCGGTGCGGCGCCTCGAGCTTCGGTTCCTTGGGTTCGGTCACTTCTTGGCGGGTGCCTTCGTCTTGCCGCTTGTCGCCAGCGCCTTGGCGTGCTCCTTCGACTCCTCGGTGCCGACGAGCGTCTCGTTGTCGTCACCGCGGATGAAGGCCTCGACGCGCTCGCGCGCGACGTCGTCGTGGAGCTGGATCGGCGGGCTCTTCATGAAGTAGCTCGTCGGCGCCACAAGGGTACCCTTGAGGCCCCGGTCCAGACCAATCTTGAGGCAGCGGATGGCGTCGATGATGACGCCCGCCGAGTTGGGGCTGTCCCAGACCTCGAGCTTGAGCTCCGCCTTGAGCGGCACGTCGCCGAACGTCGTGCCCTCCATGACGATGTAGCAGTACTTGCGGTCCTTGAGCCAGGGCACGTAGTCGGACGGGCCGACGTGGATGTTCTCGGGCGCGATGTCGTAGTCGAGCATCGAGGTGACCGCGTTGGTCTTGGAGATCTTCTTGGACTCCAGGCGCTCGCGCTCGAGCATGTTCATGAAGTCCGTGTTGCCGCCGAAGTTGAGCTGGTAGGTCCGGTCCAGCCGGACGCCGCGATCCATGAACAGGCGCGTCATGACGCGGTGGCTGATCGTCGCGCCTACCTGGCTCTTGATGTCGTCGCCGATGACCGGCAAGCCCTTCTCCGCGAACCGGCGCTGCCAGTAGGGCTCACGACCGATGAACACCGGGATCGCGTTGATGAAGCCCACGCCTGCCGCGAGCGCCTGCTCCACGTACCACTTCGTTGCCTCCTCGCTGCCCACGGGCAGGTAGGACACGACGAGGTCGACCTTGCGCTCCTTGAGGATGCCGACGACGTCGGCCGTGGGCCCGGGTGCCTTCTCGATCACTTGGGAGAGGTATTTGCCCAGGCCGTCGTGCGTCATGCCGCGGTCCACGGTCACGCCCATGTGGGGCACGTCCATGAACTTGTAGGTGTTGTTCTGGCCCGAGAAGATCGCCTCGGAAAGGTCCTTGCCGACCTTCTCCTTGTCGATGTCGAAGGCGGCCACGAACTCGACGTCGCGGATGTGGTAGTCGCCGAGCTTGACGTGCATCAGGCCCGGGATGAAGTCGGTGGGCGATGCGTTCTCGTAGTAGTAGCGGCCCTGGACCAGGCTGCTTGCGCAGTTGCCGACGCCGACGATCGCGACGCGGATCTTGCGCCCGGCCTCGGGCGTGCTCTCGCTAGGGGTCACAGGTTTCGACCTCCGTGGGTTGGATGCGTTGCGGGCGCAGGCGCCCGCTGACTAGCGCTCCGAGGCTCGGGCCTGACGAAGCGTGGCGACGATGCGCTGGACGGTAGTGACGGTGGCGAGGACCGCGATCAGGAGAAGGCCCCAGAAGAGCCAGACCTGCCCGGCCCAAGGCCTGACCAGGTCGATGCCGAACGGCAGCGACCAGGTCTCGAGCACGAGGAGCGGGTTCGCGGTCCCGACCAGACCCGTGAGGACGAGCCCGGCAGTGAGGATCGCAAGTCGGACCTCGCGCGGGGCGAGGCCCACGTTCGCCATGCCCTTGCCAGGCGCGAAGCCCAAGCTCTCTGCGCGGGCGCGCGTGTAGCTGACCATGAACGATGAGAGCATCGCCGCGGTCGCCAGGACTGCTCCGAGGTTGAACGCGGAGCCCTGGCACCCGATGGCGATGCCGATGTAGACGACGCCCTCGCCCCACCGGTCGAAGGTGGAGTCAAGGAACGCCCCGGCCTTGCTCGCCTGGTTCGTCGCACGCGCGAGCGCGCCGTCGAACAGGTCGAACACGCCGCCGACGATGACGAGGATGCCCGCTGCCAGCCACGCCTGGAGCCCGGCCGCGACCGCGGCGATGCAGGCGATCAGGAAGCCGATGACCGTGAGTGCGTTCGGCGACAGGCCGAGTCTGCCCAGTCCGACCGCGATCGGGGTCATCAGGCCCCTCACCCTCGCCCGCAGCTCGGGCGAGATCATTGTGCCGCTCACGGATCCTGCCTCCCTCGGGTCGCTCCGGTGTCGAGGCCCAGCGCCCGCGACTGGCGGGCCGCGAAGGCCTCGAACGCCTCAAACTCGAGGGTATGCACGATCCCGCGGCCCACGCGGCGGGCGCTGACGAGGTGGACCTCGCGCAGCTTGCTCAGGTGCCACGACACGAGGGGTTGCGAGAGGCCGACGGCGTCGACCAGGTCGTTCACGGTGGCGGGCCCGTCGGCCAGCCGCCGCAGAATGCGCAGGCGGTTCGCGTCCGCGAGCACCTTGTGGACCTTGCGCAGCTCGCGGAGGTCGTCAGGTACCTCGACAACGCTCGCGATGGTGCTCCGGATCCGGGCCGGGGAGGGTGACACGCGCCTGCTGGCTCCCTATGGGCTGGACTGACCGTCGCATCAACGACGGTTGATATCAATCGGCGTTGATCCTAGGCGCGCACGACAGACGTGTCAACCCTGCTTTCTGCCAGTGTCATCGGCCAGCTGCTTTCTGCCAGCGCGACAGGGCTGGGAGGCGAGTGACGCACCAGCTTCGCTCCGCGGGCGGGTCGCCTCCCGGGCGGCCGACGTCGCGCCCATATACTCCGTCGATCACCCTGGATCGGCCCGCCCAACCGTAGTCTGGCAGGGCATGATGACTTGCCGTAGCAGGGGACTGGGGATTGGCCGAGCTCTGTCCGTGTTGACCGTGGCCGCTCTCGCATTCGCACTCGTGTGCGGCGCCAACGACGGTGCGGCGCTCGTCGCACTCAACCTCGGCGACCGCTTTGTCCGCCCGCTCGCGGCACTCGTGATCCTGTCCGTGGTGCTCGCGCTCGGGCCCGTGCTGCTGGGCACGGAAGTCGCCGCGACGTTCGTCCACCGCCTCGTGGCCTTCGAGGGCGACAGCGGCCGGTCCGCGCTGCTGGCCGCGGTGATCGTGGCCGTCGCCGTCGTCTTCGTCCTCCAGCGTCAGGGCCTGCCGACTAGCCTTACGCTGGCCCTCACGGGGGCGATCGTGGGCGTGGGCCTCGGGTCGGGGCTGGCGGTGGGCTGGGGCTCCGTGCTGCTCGCGCTCGTCGCTGGCGCCGTCGCTCCCTTGGCGAGCGGCGCCCTCGCCTTCGCTCTCCAGCGTCTCCTGCCCGCCATGCCCCGCCGCGCCCCGCTGCAGGCGCGCCTGGCGATCCTGCGGGTGGGCGGCTTCCTCCTCCAGTGCCTCGCCTACGCCGCGAACGACGGCCAGAAGATGATCGCGGTGCTCTCGGTGGCGGCGGTGACCACGGCCGTCGAGCCCACCATCCGCCCGGAGCCGCTAGAGCTCGTCGCGATCGGGGTGCTGTTCGGGCTCGGGGCGCTGCTCGGGGTCCCGCGCTACGGAACGGCACTCGGCCGCGGTATCGCGCCCACCCGGCCCGCGCAGACTGGGATCGCCGAACTGTCGGCGGCCCTTGCGGTGTTCGGCGGCGCAGCCCTGGGCGCCCCGGTGTCGATGACCCAGTCAACAACGGCCGCGCTGGTCGGCGCGGGCGCGAGCGCCGCCTATCGACAGGTCCGCTGGGGCCAGGCGATGCGGATCGTCGTCGCCTGGCTCGTCACGCTGCCGGCCTCCGTCGTTATCGCGGCGCTGTTCGCCGCCGTTGCAGGATGGGCACGATGACGTACTCGCTCCTCAGGGTGCTCCGCGACCTCGGCGGCGGTTCGAACCGGGTGTTCGAGCAGTTGCTGGTGGGTCACCTCGACGCGACCATCGCCGGGGCGCGGCTGGCCCGCGACGTCGTCTCCGGGATCACGTCCCGCGAGGACGCCCGGGAGAGGATCGTGATCATCGAGCACGAGGGCGACGCACTCCGCACCCAGCTGCTGGCCGACTTGTCGCGTGCGCTCGTGACACCGATCGACCGCGAGGACCTGTTCCGCATCTCGCGCCTGGTGGACGACGTTCTGGACAACCTGCGCGACTTCCTCCGCGAGTGGGACCTGTTCGAGATGACGGTCGAGCCGAGGCTGGTGCCGCTGCTCGAGGCGGTGATCCTCGCCCTCGGGTCACTGCGAGACGCCGTCCGCTCGATCGTGGACGCGCCGTCGCAGATCGGGCAGCGTGCGTCGGTGTCCAAGCGCGCCGGGGCGCAGATCCGTCGCCTCTACGAGCTCGAGCTGGCCTCGTTGTACCGAAGCGGCGAGGTGACCGTCGCACTCCTCAAGGTGCGCGATCTCATCCGGCGCCTGGACGTGGTGGGCCTGCGGATCGGCGAGGCTGGCGACGCCCTCGCGGACGCGGCCGTCAAGCGGAGCGTCTAGGGTCAGGCCCCCAGTCCCGGCGATCCCCGCGCGACTCCGATCAGCCCTTCGGGCCGCCGCAGCCCGTACACTCGGCCCGTGGAGCGACGCTCGACCGGCGAGGCCGCGGTTCTCCTGGCGGTGCTGGGCACCGGGGTGTTCGTCGCTGGGCTGGAGCTCATGATCACGGCGGTGGCCCTGCCCGCGATCGTGGGCGACATCGCCGGCTGGACGCGCCTGCGTGAGGCCTCCTGGATCATCAACGGCTACCTGCTGGTCTACGTCGTCACGATGCCGCTGGCGGGGCGCCTGGGCGACCTGTGGGGCAACCGGCGCCCGTTCCTCGCGGCCATCGCCGTGTTCACCGTCGGTTCCGCGCTGGCGGGGGCCTCCCAGAGCCTCGAGCAGCTGATCGCCGCCCGCCTGGTCCAGGCGGTGGGCGGAGGCGCGCTGGTCCCGCTGGCCACCTCGGCCGCCGCGCACCTGTTCGAGGGGCGCGCCCGGCCGAGGGCGCTGGGCGTCGTGGGGGCGCTGACATTCCTGGGCATGGCGGCCGGGCCGTTCCTGGGCGCCGCGATCCTCGACGCGGTCCACCCGAATTCGGCGCTGGCCCGGCTCGGCATCCCGGCGGGGGCCGCGATCGACTCGTTCTTCGTCCCGGCCTGGCGGTGGGTCTTCTATGTCAACGTGCCCGTGGGCATCGCCGCGCTCGCGATCGCGTGGGCGGTGTCGTCGGGCTGGGACACGCCGCGCCGGCGGGGGCGCGTGGACCTGCCGGGCGGGGCGCTGGTCGGCATCGCGCTGGTCGGGACGCTGGGCGCCCTGACGCTGCTGGGGAGCCGCCAGGCCGCGGGCGCCGGTGGGCTGGATCCGGTGCTCGTGGCGGGCGGGCTGGCGCTCGCTGCGCTGGTGGCGATCCCGCTGGCGGTGGCGAGGGGGCTTCGGGTCCGCGACCCCTTCCTCGACCCGCGGCTGTTCCTGCGGCCGGCATTCGCGTCGGCTGCGCTCGTGTCGCTGCTGACGGGCTACGGCCTCGCCACAGCGATCGTCGGGGCGGCGGTCTTCGTGGACCGGGTGCTGTACGGCGGTCCCGACGAGCAGCGCGTGGCCCTCGGCGCCCTGGCGGCGGCGACGGCGGTCGGGGCGCTCGTCTCGGGCTGGGCGCTGCGCGCGCTCGGGTTGCGGCTGGTCACACTGGTGGGCCTCGCCGGGTCCGTCGCGGGGCTGGCGCTCATGTCCCGCTGGACGCCCGACACCTCGATCCTCGCCGCGGCGGGCACCCTGGCGCTGTTCGGCGCCGGCTTCGGCCTCACGGTCACGCCTCGGACCACGGCCGCCACGCAGGCGGTCGAGGCGTCCGCATACGGCGCTGCGGCCGCGGTGGTCACGGTGGCGCGGATGGCCGGCATGGCCATCGGTCTCGCGATCCTCACGGCCTACGGCTCCACGACCATCGACCGGCTCTATGACCAGGTGTACGCCACGGCCGACGCCTACAAGCAGTTCATCCCGGAGTACCTCCGGGACCGCCCGCTGCGGGACGGGCAGGTGGTCGCGGCGCTCGAGGCCTGGGCCGCGAGCGAGGCGGCCCAGATCATGGTGGGCGTGTGCCTCCTGGCCGCGGCGGTCACGGCGGCTGCCGTCGTGCCGACGCTTCTGCTCAAGACCCGGCGGCGTATGCTCGCGACCGCCGGAGTACCTGCCCCGGGCCCGTAGACCGAGAGGCCGATGCCCCCCGACCCCGCTCGCGAGCCGTCCGCCGCAACCGCCGCCCTCGCGCCCTCGGCCTCAGGCTCGCCGCGCGCCGCAGCCCCGGCACGCCTGCGCGGGTTCGCCTGGAGCGGCGAGCGCGTCGTCACCCTGGCCGACCACGAGGGCCTCGCTGAAGTCCTGGGCGATCCCGCCGCCACGGTCTGGGTGGACGTCACCGCCCCCGACGGCAGCGACGTCACCGAGATCGCCGCCCTCCTCGACCTGCACCCGCTCATCGCGGAGGACATCGCCGAGCGCAACCAGCGCGCGAAGTTCGAGGAGATCGAGGGGTCGATCCACATCGTCATGTTCTCGGTGCGCTACGACCGGGAGGTGACGACCGTCGAGGTGGACCTCGTGCTCGGCCCGCGCTCGCTGCTGACCGTGCACGGCGAGGGCTGGGACCCGTTCGCGCTCGACCAGCTCCACGGCGACCCGGGCACCGTCCTCAAGCGCGGCCCCGACTTCCTGCTCTACGCCATCACGGACGGCCTGGTGGACGCGCTGTTCCCGGTGATGGACGCCATCGAGGACCAGATCGACGCGCTTCAGGACGACGTGATCCGCAACGCCACGCCCCAGACGCTGGAGCGCCTGTTCGGCCTCAAGCGCGAGCTGATCGGCCTGCGCCGGGCGACCTCACCGGCGCGCGAGATCTTCAACCAGCTCACGAACCGCGATCTGCCGCTGGTCGCGACCGAGCACGTGGTCTACTTCCGCGACGTCTACGACCACCTAATCCGGGTCACCGACGAGCTCGACAACGACCGTGACCTCGTGGCGGGCACGCTCGATGTCTACCTGTCCACGATCAACAACAACCTCTCGGTCATCATGAAGCGCCTCACCGGCGTCACCGTGATCCTGGCGGGGATCGCGGCGTTCGCGGGCATCTTCGGCATGAGCGAGGCGGGCGCGGCCTTCGCGGGCACCGAGGCGATCGGCTTCTGGCTGGTGACCGGCAGCGTGTTCGTAGCCGCGTTCGTGCTCGCCTGGGTCCTCCACCAGCGCAACTGGATCTAGGCCAGGCCTTCCCGCCGCCACCCGGCCTCGCTCGTCCCGGCTTCGCCCGGCCCACCGCGGTGCCCGGGCCGACCTCGTCCCCTTCGGCCGCCGGGGAGGTCTCTCCGCCGCGGCTTGGGTGCGAGATGCTTGCGTTCTGGCGGAAGGATCGCGAGTCGTCGCCCGTATCCGGCGAGGCCGACGCGGGCCGCCTCAGCCCGGCGGGGCGTCGGGGCAGACGAGCTGCTGGGGGACGGCGGGGTGGGCGAGCTTGGGGTCCACGCTCCACACCGACAGCGGCATGGCGAGGACCTGCGTCTTGCCCGGCGTCCCGTGCTTGCCCTCGGAGGTCTGGAGCCACAGCTCCTCCTGTTTGCCGTCGAACGCGCGGTTCATGTTCAGCTGGTGGGGGTAGACCGCGGTGATCTCGTACTGGTAGAGCCTGTTGTCGCTCGTGTACACCTGGACCAGCATGCCGACCATCTTGTTCGGCGTCCCGAGCTGGATGGTCAGGCGGTAGATCGGCCCGAACATCCCATCGCGCGCATGGGCGAACAGGTATGTCGGCTTGCCCGAGCCGGGCTGGCCCAGGCTGGGATCGACGTAGTACATCGCCACATTGCAGTACGGGTACGTTCCATCCGGGGGACCCGCCACGACCGGAAGGTCGATCCGCAGCGCCGGAACGGCGACGCGCGTGACGACGGCATCGCCGGACGCGGAGGGCGCAGGAGAGCCGGATGAACCGGACTGGGCGGGGGCAATCGACGGCAGGTCGAGCGACAGCGACGGCATCGGCCCTGGAACGCCATCGGACGGCGACAGCATCGCGCCGGCGGTGGAGGGATCGCCGTACGCGAGCAACCCCGCGGTGACGATGACGACGCCCGCGGCGGTCAGGACCGCGGGGACCAGCCTCGCGAACAGGGCTCGGAGGGAGCGGGTCAGGCTGCGCATGGGCCCACTAGCCACAGCGGACGCGCTGCGCCCTGGGGTGGGACGCGGCGTAGTCGGCCGGTGTCACTGACACTGGATTGGCCACCACCTGCGTCTTGCCCGGCGTCCCCCGGGGGCCCTCCGAGGTTTGGAGCCAGAGCTGGTCCGAACGGACGGCGAAGGGTGCCTTGAGCGACAGCTGGTGCGGCAGCACCTTCGCGATCCTGTAGGTGTGCCTCATCGAATCGCTCGTGTACACGTCCACGAGCATGCCCTTCATGTTGTTCGGAGTCCGCTTGACCATCGTGAGCTCGTAGATGGGGCCGAACATGCCGTCCCGCGCGTGCGCGAAGATGTAGGTTGCCCGCTTGCTGCCGGGCTGGCCCAGCGGGCTGCCCAAGTACATCGCCACGTTGCAGTACGGGTAGACATCGGCGGGCGGTGACTTGACCACGGCCAGGTCGATCCCCAGGGCCGCGATGACCACACGAGTGGTGACTGCCTTCCCGGTTGACGTCGCCCGGGTGGGCGACGGGGACGGCGAGGCCGAACCGCTGGGGGCGGGCGAGTCCGACGCGAAGACGTCCGTGGTGGGGTCCGGCGACGACTCGAGCGACGGGGACGGCGAGGGTGAGACGGCCAGCGTGACGACCGAGCCGCTTGCCAGCGGTGACGGGGCAACTGGCCTGGCGGAGCCGGCAACGACGAGGGCCAGGGCCCCGAGGATCCCGAGCGCCGCCAGGGCGGTCGGGAGGCGGCGGGTTCGGGCGGCGTTCGGCATGGCGCCCGCATGGTAGCTCCCGGCGCCGACAAACCGCTCCTACCCGTTGGTGCTGGTACGCTCGCGCTGATGGGGACGAAAGTGGCAATCGGATCCGGGCTAGTCCTTGGGATCCTCGTGGGGGGTCTCGTCGTCGGTGGTGCCGTAGCGCTCCTGCCCCCTCCGCCGCCACCCGTTCAGCCGACGCCCTCCCCGATCGTCATTCCGACGCCGTCACCCAGCCCGACACCCGCCCCCGCCCCGTCGGCGAGCCCGAGCCTGATCGCGCCCTTGCCCTCATCTCCGCCTGCGGCCAGCCCGAGCGTGCTGCAGTCCTTGTCCCCGTCAGCGGCTCGGCCATCGCCTTCGTGATCGCCGGGCGCGGCTGACTGACGCGAGCGGAAGCCCGGGAGGCGCTGCTCAACGACTCGACGACCCGACTCGCGCGAGCTCCGTTAGTTGACGTGGACCGCGGCTGCGGCGCTGGACACGAGCCCGAGCAGGATGCCGGGGAACAGCCCGAGCGCGATCGTCATGACGGTCGAGACCGCCAGCCCGGCCCACACGAGCCGCCCGTGGCCGATCGAGGCGACCTCCTCTGACGGGTCGCGCATGAACATGTAGACCACGACGCGCAGGTAGTAGAAGGCCGCCGCGGCCGCATTCAGCATCGCGAGCACGGCCAGGCCGGTCAGCCATGGGTTCGTGTTCCCGGCCTGGACCGCCGCCAGGATCACGTAGAACTTGCCGAAGAACCCGGCGGTCGGCGGAATGCCGGTGAGCGAGAGCAGGAACAGCGTCATGAGCCAGGCGAGTGCGGGCTCGCGGCGGATGAGCCCGGCGAACGTCGAGAGGTTGCTCGTGATGCCGGTCCGGCGCTGGATCGAGGCGATCACGGCGAACGCGCCCAGGTTCATGAACGAGTAGGCAGCGCCGTAGTAGAGCAGCCCCTCGAGGCCCTGCGCCTGGCCGGCGGCGAACGCCGCGAAGCCGACCAGCATGTACCCGGTGTGCGCGATCGAGGAGTACGCCAGCATCCGCTTGACGTTGTCCTGCGTGAGCGCCACCAGGTTGCCGAGAGTCATCGTGGTCGCGGCGAGGACGATGATCACCACGTTCCACTGCACCGCCATGGGCAGCAGCGCGCCCGCGAACAGCCGGATGATCAGCGCGAAGGCGCCCACCTTGGGGCCCACCGAGAGGTAGCCGGTGACGGGCGTCGGGGAGCCTTGGTAGGCGTCCGGCGTCCAGTAGTGGAACGGGACCGCCGCGATCTTGAACGCGACGCCCGTGGTCAGGAACGCGAGGCCCATCCCGAGAGCGGGGCTGAACGGCGCCGTTCCGGCCACGATCGCCTTCAGGTAACCCGCGACGCCGTCGATCCGCGTCGTGCCGGTCATGCCGAACACGAACGCCAGGCCGAACAGGAAAATGGCTGAGCTGAACGAGCCCAGCAGGAAGTACTTGATCGCACCCTCGGTCGAGAAGCCGTCGTTCTTGTGGAAGCCGGCGAGCAGATAGCCCGGGAGGACCATCAGCTCAAGGCCCAGGAACAGGACGATAAGGTCGGCGGAGCCCGCTAGGAGCATCGCGCCTGTCATCGCGAACAGCAGCGTCGCGTTGAACTCGGCCACGGGCAGTCGGCGCTCGCCCAGGTAGTCGGGCGCGAACGCCGCGGTGAGCCCGGCGATGGAGACGAACAGCAGGTCCAGGAACGTCGTCAGCGCGTCCACGCGGTAGGAGCCGTTGAACACCGTGCTGACACCGTTCTGCGTCGTCCGGGCGCCCTCATTCGCCACCAGGATCAGCCCGGCCACGATCGCGAGGCCCACGAACGTCGTCAGGAGCGCGGCTGTCCTGCGCCCCGGCCACACGAAGTCAACAAGGATCACCGCCATCGCCGCGAGGACCGCGGCGATGAACGGGGCCATCGCCACTGCGTCGGCGGGGCTCACCGAGAGGTTCACCTATCGCCTCCTACCGCCACAGCCCGAGGGCGATGGGCGCGGCCTGTGTCGCGTAGCGGATGGTCGTCTCGACCGAGCCCGAGACAAGGGTGAGCACCAGACCCGGGTACAGCCCGAACACCACCACGAGCGCGCCGAGCGGCACCAGCGTCATGGCCTCGATGGGCTTCATATCCGTCAAGTGGGAGCCCAGGCCCCTGAGGAACTCGGACAGCTCGCCGAACGCCATGCGCTGGAGCATCCAGAGCAGGTAGCCCGCGGCGAAGATCATGACGAAGGTGGCGACCACAGCCGCGGCCGGCATGGCCGCGAAGGTGCCCAGCAGGGTCAGGAACTCGCCCACGAACCCGGACAGCCCGGGCAGCCCCACCGAGGCGAAGACGAAGAACCCGAGCGCCGCCGAGTACACGGGCAGCGCCGCGCCCAGGCCGCCCATCTTGGCGATGGTCCGATCGTGGGTCCGCTCGTAGATCACGCCCACGAGCAGGAACAAGGCACCCGTGATGAGCCCGTGGTTGACCATCTGGAGGATCGCGCCCTGCAGCGCCTGCTGCTGGAAGGTGAAGATGCCCAGGGTCACGAAGCCCATGTGGCTGACCGACGAGTACGCGACGAGCTTCTTGAGGTCCGGCTGCACCAGGGCCACGATCGCGCCGTAGATGATGCCGATCAGGCTGAGCACGATGATCAGCGGCGCCCAGCTGTGGGCGGCCTCGGGGAACAGCGGGATGGCGAACCGGATGAAGCCGTAGCCGCCCAGCTTGAGCAGGACGCCGGCCAGGATCACCGAGCCTGCGGTCGGCGCCTCGACGTGCGCGTCGGGCAGCCAGGTGTGGAACGGAAACATCGGGACCTTGATGGCGAACGCCAGCGCGAAGGCGCCGAAGGCGAGGATCCCGAACGTGCCGCTGAAATGGCCCTCGCCCGCCCAGGCGACCAGCGACGCGAGGTCGAACGCGTTGGCCCACGAGCCGCCGTGGCCCGACTGGTAGAGGAACGCCGTCGCCAGGATCGCGACCAGCATCAGCAGCGAGCCGACGAGGGTGTACAGGACGAACTTGATCGTCGCGTAGATGCGGTTCTTGCCGCCCCAGATGCCGATGATCAGGTACATCGGGACGAGCACGATTTCCCAGAAGATGTAGAACAGGAACAGGTCCTGGGCCACGAACACGCCGGTCATGCCGACTTCGAGCACCAGGAACGAGATCATGTACTCCTTCACCCGGTTCTGGATCGGGGAGAAGGAGGCGAGGATGCTGATCCACGTGAGTGTCGTGGTCAGCACCACGAGAACCATCGAGAGCCCGTCGGCGCCCACCTTGTACTGGATGCCGAAGGCCGGGATCCAGGGCGCCTGGTCGATGAACTGCGTGGTGCCGGGGCTGCTGACGAACTGGGTCAGCATGACGAGCGAGACGACCCAGGTCAGGAGCGCGAAGCCGAGCGCCGCGTAGCGCGCCTGGTTGGCCCGCTCGCCGTTCGTGAACGCGACGACGATGGCGCCGACCAGCGGCAGGAAGGTGACGAGCGTCACGAGGCCGGAGCCGGTCATCGAGGCTGCCCCACGATCAGGAGGAAGGAGCCCGCCATCACGATCAGCCCGATCGCGATGCCCAGGGCGTAGTTCTGGACGCGGCCCGTCTGGATCTGCCGCAGGCCGGTGCCCGCATCCTTCACGACGGTGCCGACGCCGTTGACCGTCCCGTCCACGATGGTCCGGTCGAACCACCACAGGGACGCAGCGACGCGCCCGCCGATCCGGATGAACAGCAGGTCGTTCAGCTCGTCGAACCACCACTTGTTGAGCGAGCCGCGGTAGATGAAGCGCGTGACGCTGTTCGTGTTCGCGATGGCGTCGACCCGCTTCTGCTGAACGTTGCGGAGGCTGAAGAAGCCGAACAGCACGATGCCCGTGACGAGGCCCGCCAGGGCAGCGATCACCGAGATCGCGATCAGCGCGGTGTCCACCGGCATGCCCAGGAACGTCTCGGCCTTGACGAAGGCGAGCTTCTCCTCGGCGCCCCTGAAGACGGGCTCGAGCCACTGCACCAGCAGGCCGTTGCCGAGCGGCCAGCCGACCGCGGCGCCGAACCCGATCGACGGGATCGCGAGCAGCACCAGCGGCAGCGTCATCTGCCAGGCGGACTCGTGGACCTTGGGCGCCACGGACGGGTCGACGTGCGACTCGCCGTAGAACGTCTTGCCCATGAGGCGCCACATGTAGAACGCGGTCATGACCGCCACGAGGACGCCGATCGCCCACACCCAGACGAAGCCGTTCTTGAACGCCTCGCCCAGGATCTCGTCCTTGCTGAAGAAGCCCGCGAGCGGCGGGATGCCGGCGATCGCGATCGTGCCGATGAGCATCGTCGCGTGGGTGATCGGGATCTTGCGCCACAGCCCGCCCATGCGGTTCATGTCCTGCTCGTCGTGGACCGAGTGGATCACGGAGCCGGAGTCGAGGAACAGCAGGCCCTTGAAGAAGCCGTGGCTCATCAGGTGAAAGATCGCCGCGGTGAACGCCCCCACGCCGAGCGCCGCGAACATGTAGCCGAGCTGCGAGAGCGTCGAGAACGCCAGCACGCGCTTGATGTCCGTCTGGGTGAAGGCGATCGACGCCGCGAGGATGGCGGTGAAGATGCCGATGCCGGCCACGACCACCATGGCCTGGGGGGCGCTGGCGAAAAGGGGGTTGGCGCGGGCGACGAGGTACACGCCCGCGTTCACCATCGTGGCCGCGTGGATGAGGGCGGACACCGGCGTGGGGCCCTCCATCGCGTCCGGCAGCCAGACGTGGAGCGGGAACTGCGCGCTCTTGCCCATGGCGCCGCAGAACACCAGCAGGGCGACGACGATGAGCGGGATCGTCATGGCGCCGCCGGCCGTCAGCTTCCCGAGCGAATCCTGGATGTTCAGCGTCCCTGTGTTCACGAAGATCGCCATGATCCCGAGCGCGAACCCGACGTCGCCGACCCGGTTGACGATGAACGCCTTCTTGGCGGCCAGGGCCGCCGAGCGCTTGTGGTACCAGAACCCGATGAGCAGGTAGCTCGACAGGCCTACCAGCTCCCAGCCCGCGAACACGAGCAGCCAGTTGTTGGCCAGGACCAGCACGAGCATCGAGAACATGAACAGGTTCAGGTAGGCGAAGAACCGCCAGGTCGCCCTGTCGTGCGCCATGTACCCGATCGAGTAGATGTGCACGAGCATGCCGATCGTGGTGACCACGATCAGGAGGCAGGCGGTCAGCGCGTCGACATGGAACCCCATGTCCACTTGGAGCCTGCCCGCCGGGATCCACGTCCAGACCTTGACGTCGAGGCCCTTCTCCGCGGGGAAGGGCTCGACGTGCTGGAGGGCGGGGACCACGACGATCATCGCGATCACCCAGACCGCGATGATCAGGCCCACGGGGACGATCTCGGCCGCCCAGCGCCCGTACCGCAGTTGGAGGCGGCGCCCGAACAGGGCCGTGAAGCCGAAGCCCAGGATAGGCAGCAGCGGGATGAGCGGGATCAGCGTCTCGTACGGCATGGCCCGCCCCTACTGCCGCATCGCGTCGTACTCGTCGACGAGCGGCGTCTTCTTGTTGCGGTAGATGGCGATCACGATCGCGAGGCCCACGGTGGCCTCGGCGGCGGCCGAGGCGATGACGATCAGCGCGATCGAGCTGGCGTCGGCGGCGAGGGCTGGGCTGAAGGCGCCGAACGCGATGAACGCGAGGTTGACGGCGTTGACCATCAGCTCGATCGACATGAGCATGCTGATCGCGTTGCGCCGGGCGAGGAACCCGAAGGAGCCGATCGCGAACAGGATCCCCGACAGGACCAGGTAGGTGTCGAGGTTCTGCGAGATCCCGTTGAGGAAGCTCAGCATCACTCGGCCTCCCCGCGCTCGCGCTTGGCGAGGAACACCCCGCCCACCACCGCGGCCAGCAGCAGGACGCTCACGATCTCGAACGGCAGGGTGTAGGCGGAGAACAGCTTCGTCGCGAGGTCGGCCGCCTGCACCGCCGTCGCCGCGGCCTGCGCCGGCCAGGCCGTGGACACCACGGTGAGGCCGATCAGCAGCGCGAGGATCACCGCCGCGATGCCCGCTGGCAGTGCCTGCGTCTGGAACACCAGCGCCCGGGGCGCCACCTTCGTCTGGGTCAGCATGATCGCGAACAGCACCAGCACGCTGATGGCGCCGATGTAGACCAGGACCTGCGCGCCAGCCACGACCGGCGTCCCCAGGAGGACGTACAGCCCGGCCAGCGCGGCGAAGCAGAAGATCATCGACAGGCCGCTGCGGAGGATGTCCCGCTGCAGGACCACGGCCAGGCCGGAGATCACCATCAGCGCGGCGAACACCAGGAACAGCAGGTCATTCCACCCGAACCCCAGGAGCGGGATCGTCGAAGGCAGCGTCACACGTCCCTCTCAGCGCCGTCCCGTCAGCGAGGCAGGCAGGACGGGCAGGCGTCGGGACTCGTCGATCAGACGGCCCTCGGCCCGGGCCCGCTCGGCCCAGTCGCGCTCCCGGCGGATGTAGCTCATCTCCGTCTCGCGCTCGACCGTGGCCAGCGCGAGGAGGTCGATCATCGGCTCCTCGCGGGACGTGTGGCTGAGCTCGAACTGGTCGCTGTCGCGGACGGCATCGTAGGGGCAGGCGTCAACGCAGATGCCGCACAGGATGCAGCGGCTTTCGTCCACCTCGTACTTCTGGAGCACGCGCGGCTTGGGCATCAGCGCACCCGTCGGGCAGGTCTCCGCGCACCGGCCGCAGGACACGCAGGGCGTGTCGTTGAGGCTCATGTCCAGCGGCGTGGTGACCAGGGCGTCGAAGCCCGTCCGCATGAAGTCGTAGCAGGCGGCTCCCACCACCTCGGCGCACACGTTGGCGCACCGGCCGCAGTCGATGCACCGCGCGGGCTCCCGGAGGATGAACGCGTGGCTGTCGTCACGGACGTAGTCGTGGTTGTAGCCGGTGAACCGGTTCTCGGTGACCGAGCGGTAGCCGGCGCCCTGGTGGTAGCCCTTCTCGAGGGTCTTGAGCGTCGTGCCGTACTCGATGCCCAGGCGCCGCAGGTCGCAGTACCCAATCGCCTCGCAGGTGCACTGGAGGCAGCGCGTGGACTCCGCGACCGCCTCGGCCGGCGTGTACGGGATCTCGTACTCGATGTAACTGGTGTTGCGCGCCTCGGCCTCGAGCGCCTTCAAGCGGTAGCGCGGCTCCTTGACCTCGCCCGTGAACGGGACGATCGAGAGGAACTCGGGCTGCGGCTCGGCGAGCTGCTGGCGGGTCTTGATGGCGCCTAGGTCCATGCCCCGCAGGTACGCGTCCACCGCGTACGAGGCGCGGCGGCCCTCGGCGATGGCGGCGACGACGGTCGCCGCGCCGGTCCGGACGTCGCCGGTCGCGAAGACGCCGGAGCGGTCCGTCGCGAACGTGACCGCGTCGGCTTTGAGGCGCCGCTGCTTGGTCGCGGTGACCCCGTCGTTGCCGGAGCCGAACCAGCTCAGGTCCGGCCCCTGGCCGATGGCCAGCAGCACCCGGTCGCACGGGATCGTGAACTCGGTGCCGGGGGCGGGCTCGGGGCGGCGCCGGCCAGAGGCGTCGGGATCGCCCAGCTGCATCCGGATGAACTCGATCCCCCCGACCTTGCCATCGGCGCCCTTGAGCACGCGGGTCGGGCCTGCCTGGAAGATCGCGGTCACGCCCTCCTCGATGGCCTCGTGGACCTCGGAAGAGGCGGGCATGTCCTTCATGTCGCGCCGGTAGACCAGCGTGATCTCGGACGCGCCCTGGCGGACTGACGTGCGCGAGCAGTCCATCGCGGTGAACCCGCCGCCGACCACGACGACCCGCGAGCCCTCGTGGCCCGGGTACGGTAGGCCGAGCGTCGCGGTCCGCAGGTACTCGAGGCCATCGATGACCCCGTCGGCGTCCTCGTCGGGGATGCCCAGCTTGTTGGTGTCGTAGCAGCCGATCGCGAGGAGGACCGCGTCGTAGCCCTGGTGCTGGAGGTCGTCGAGGCTGTAGTCCTTGCCCAGCTCCTGGTTGCAGACCATCTTGCCGCCGAGGCGGGTGACGGACTCGTACTCTGCCTCGAGGACCTCGACCTTGGGCAGGCGGTACTGCGGGATGCCGTAGCGGAGCATGCCGCCGGGCGCCGGGTCGCGCTCCAGGATCGTCACGTCGTGGCCGGCGAGCAGCAGGTAGTACGCGGCCGACATGCCGGCCGGTCCGGAGCCGATGACGGCGACGCGGCGCCCGGACGGGGCCTGCTTCTCGAACGGGACGGGCGGCTCGACGCCATCGTCGCGCAGCGCGCGCAGGACCTGGTCACCGGCATAGCGGTGGCTGTCGCGGATCGCGATCGCCTCGTCCACCTCGTCACGCCGGCAGTGCTCCTCGCACGGGGCGGGGCAGACGCGGCCCAGGATGCTGGGGAACGGGATGGTGCGCTTGAAGATCCGCGCCGACTCGCGCCAGTTCGCCTCGGCGTTCGCCCGCAGGAAGCCCGGGATGTCGATGTGGCTCGGGCACTTGTTCTGGCATGGCGGCAGGCAGTACGCGTTGTGGTCCGAGAAGATCAGCTCGAGGTTGGTCCGTCGCAGGCGACGCAGCTCGTCGGTCTGGGTCTGGACCTTCATCCCCGCCTCGGCCGCCCGCGAGCAGCTGATCGGCGGAGCCGTCTCGCCCTCGACCTCGACCACGCACATCCGGCACGCGCCGAAGCCGGGCAGCTTGGGCTCATAGCACAGCGTGGGGATCTCGATCCCGTTGTCGCGGCAGACCTCGAGGATCGTCTGGCCCTCGAAGCCCTCGATCAGCCGACCGTCCACCTCGAGGCGGATGCGCGGCGTGCTCTGGGGGCGCTGCGGCGCCTGGGTGGTGATCAGCCGCTCGGCGAGCGAGTCGTCACGGGGCGTGACGGTGTCCAATTTGGCCGGCAGGTCCGGCCGGGACTCGGGCCGAAGGGGCGGGGCCTCGTCGGCGGGGCGGATAGCGAGGTCGGTCATGCGCTGGCTCCCCGGGACGCCGCACCAGCTGCCACCGCGATCGGCGTGCAGACGCCGGCGGGGCAGGTGCTGCGGAGCATGTGGTCGTCAAGCTCGGAGCGGAAGTAGCGGAGGACGGAGGCGAGGGCAAGGGTTGCGGTCCGCTCGTGATCGCACAGGGCGCTGGCCCCGACGTCGTGCGACAGGTCAGCGGCGAGCTGGGCGTCGCCGGCGCGCGTGGTGCCCGCCGTCGCCCGGTCGGCGATCTCGGACAGGCGCCGCAGGCCGATCCGGCAGGGGATCGACTTGCCGCACGCCTGGTCCGCGGAGAAGCGGGTCAGCAGGCGGGCGAGGTCCACGACGCACGCCCGGTCATCGGCGATGACGATCGAGCCTGAGCCCATGTGCGCGCCGGCGTCGCGGAGGGGTGCGAAGGCGTACGGGGTGCCGAGCGCGTCCGCCGGCAGGAAGCCGCCCGTGGGCCCGCCCACGATCAGGGCCTTGAGCGGGCGTCCGCCAGCGCCGCCCGCGAGGCTGGCGATGTCGCCCAACGGGGTGCCCAGCGGGACCTCGGCGATGCCCGCGCCGCCCGGCCCGCGCAGCTGCACGAGCGCGGTGCCCGGCGCGTCCGGCGCGCCCACCGAGGCGAAGGCCGCGGCGCCGTTCTTGAGGATCCACGGGACGGCCGCGAGCGTGAGGATGTTGTTCACGACCGTAGGGCGGTCCCAGAGGCCGCGCTCGGTGGGGTACGGCGGACGCTGGTCCGGCGCGGCGCGCCGCCCCTCGAGGGCGCGGATGAGGACTGTCTCCTCGCCCAGCATGTAGGAGCCCTGGAGCCCCCGCACGATCACGTTGACGCGGTGGCCGGAGCCCGCCACGTCGTCCCCGATGAAGCCCGCCTCCTCGGCCTCGGCGACCGCGGCCACGAGCCGGGTGGCCAGTGCCGTGTCGTCGCCCCGGACGATGAGGTACGCCTCTGTGGCACCCACCGCGAACGCCGCGATGACCAGGCCCTCGATGACGGACCACGGGTCCGCGGCGAGGAGCGCGGCGTCGATCTGCGTCGCGGGGTCAGCGCCGTAACCGTTCGCGATGACGTAGCGCTGCTCCGCGGCGCTCGAGGCAGCCGCCCGCCACTTGTCGCCGGTGGGGTATCCGCCTCCGCCGCGACCGCGCAGGCCCGATGCCCCGACCTCGGCGATGGTGCCGGTGGCGCCCGTCCGGACGGCGGCCTTGAGCCCCTCGAAGGCGCCCGCGCGGACGGCTGCGTCGAGGTCCCACGGGTTGGCCTCGAGCGCCTTCACGCGCCCCAGCAGGATCGCCGGCCAGCTGGCGGGCGTGGCGAGGAACGGGGTGGTCATCGGGTCGGCCTCCCGCCCAGGGCGGCGTCGAGGGCGCTGACGTAGCCGGCCTCGGCCGACCGCAGGGCCTCGCCGGCGGGCGCGGCCGTGGTCACCGCGGGCGGCTCGAAGCGGAGGTGATTGAACGAGCTCGCTGTCCCGTAGACGAACGCGTACCAGGCGCCGGTCTGGCGCGACAGCTGCTTGAGCGCGGCCACGGGCAGGTAGCCGTAGGCCGCCTGGATGCCCTCGAGCATCGGGAGCAGGTCCTTGGGCTCGTAGTCGTGCTCCTCGGCGATCGCGTTGACGGGCGTCACGTCCATCGGGTCGAAGCGGGTGAAGGCGGGATCGGCCACCGGCCGGCCGGCGCGCCGCATCGCGGACTCCTCGCGCCGCTCTCCGTACGTCTCGGGCGGGCCCCAGTGGACGTGGAACCGGCCGCGCGTGTCCACCCCGCCCATGTCGATGCACTCGATCGGGCAGGCCTGGGCGCACTGGAAGCACGTCTCGCACTTGAGCGTGCCGTACTCGTCGTACAGGAGCTGGAGGCGGCCCCGGAACCGGGGTGCGACGTCGGCCTCCTCCTCGGGCCACATGATCGTGGCCTTGGGCGCGAAGAACCGACCGAGGGTCAGCCCCATGCCGCGGATGAGGCCCATGCCGGGCACGGTGGTCATCAGTGCACCCCCGCCGACTTGAGGATGACGATGGCGAACGCCGTGACGAACAGGTTGAGCAGCGCGGCGGGCAGCAGCCACTTCCACGCGAAACCCATCAGCTGGTCGATCCTGACCCGCGGGAACGTGCCCCGCATCCAGACGAAGACGAACACGAAGGTGAACGCTTTGAGCATGAACCAGACGAGGCCGGCCACCCAGTCCCAGTCGATGTACGCGACGAGGCCGAGCGCGCCGATGAGCAGCGCGTTGAACAGGACGAAGCCGATGAGGAGCGCCTTCCAGGCCGGCATGTTGTCGCGCAGCATGTAGACCGGCGCTGCCAGCGCGAGCGTGGCCAGGAGCGGCACCGCGGCGAGCACCAGCAGCAGCCCGAGGCCCAGCTGCCCCGGGTCGAGGTAGACCCAGAACGGCGCCAGGTGGAAGTACCCGAGCACCGCGTTGAGGTCCACGGGCGCGTTCCAGGCGCCGAAGAACATGGTCACGATCAGCGCCGACATGATGAACACGTTCACGTACTCGGCGAAGAACAGGAAACCGAAACGCATCCCCGAGTACTCGGTGGCGAACCCGGCCACGATCTCCGAATCGGCCTCGGTGAGGTCGAACGGCGTTCGGTTGGCCTCGGCGACCCCGGCGATGAAGAAGATCAGCGCGCCCAGCGGCTGGCGGAAGACGAACCAGTCCCAGAACCAGCCGGCCTGCTGGCGCGCGATGGAGTCGATGCTCAGCGTCCCCGCCAGGAGGATCAGCCCGACCACGGACAGCGTGAGCGGGATCTCGTAGGAGACCACCTGCGCAGCCGAGCGGAGGCCGCCCAGCAGCGAGTACTTGTTGAACGAGGACCAGCCGGCGAGCAGCAGGCCGACCACCGTCATGCCGCCGACCGCGAACAGGTACAGCAGGCCGATGTTGAGCGGCGCTCCCACCAGCCCCGGCCCGAACGGGATGACCATGAAGGTCATCACCGCGGTGAGGAACACCATGACCGGTGCCCAGGTGAAGATCGTCTTGTCGGCGGAGGAGGGGCTGAAGTCCTCCTTGGTCAGCACCTTGAGCCCCGCGATCACCGAGTGGGCCGCGCCCGCGGGGAGCACCCGGTTGGGGCCCACCCGCAGGTTCATGTAGGCGATGACCTTGAGCTCCATGTAGATGATGATGAACGCGGCCGGGATGCTGAACAGCAGGATCGCCGTGATCGCGACCACGAACCGCACGATGCCCAGGTTCGAGTAGACGACGCCCGACACCCACGGCCCGATGACCGTGGCGAGGAACACCGTCACCAGCGGCCCGACGACCAGGATGAGCAGCAGCAGCGGGATCACGATCCTGCCGGCCGTTGTCACGTTGCCCAGTGAACGGCTGATCGCGGTCACTTGTCGATGCCCCCCATGACCGGGTCGAGGCTGGCCATCACGGCCATGGTGTCCGCGATGAGGTTGTCCTTCATCAGCATCCCGACGAGCTGGAGGTTCACGAACGAGGGGTCGTGGATCCGGAAGCGGAACGGCTGGTCGGTGCCGTCGGAGATCACGTAGGTGCCGAACAGGCCGCGGGGCGACTCGACCGCGGCCCAGGCGCGGCCGGGCCGTGGCCGCAGGAGGCGCGGCAGGCGGGCCATGACCGGGCCGTCGGGCATGTTGTGGAGGCACTGGTCGATGATCCGGATGCTCTCGCGCACCTCGTCCAGGCGGAGCAGGTAGCGGTCGAGCGAGTCGCCGCTGCCATTGGAGCCCCGGACCGGGACGTTGAACTCAAGCTCCGGGTAGACCGAGTACGGGTGCGCGCGCCGCACGTCGAACGGGATCCCGGCGGCCCGGATGTTGGGCCCGGTGACGCCCATGCGCAGCGCGGTGTCGCGGTCCACGCGGCCGATGTCGCGCATTCGGCGGACGAAGATCTCGTTCTCGTTGAGCAGGCCGATGTTGGCCTCGTGCTGGACCGCCGCCCGGCTCATCCAGTCGCCCAGACGGGACATGAACTCGTGGTTGAGGTCGCCGTTGACGCCGCCGATGCGGAAGTAGTTGAACAGCATCCGCTGGCCGGTGACCGCCGCCAGCATCTCGACGATCTCGTCGCGCTCGATGAACGAGTACAGGATCGGTGTGAGGCCGCCGAGGTCGAGCGCCATCCAGCCCTGGAACAGGGCGTGGCTCGCGATGCGCAGGAGCTCGCCGGTCAGGACCCGGATGTACTCCGCGCGCCGGGGCACCTGGACGTCCATCAGCTGCTCGAACGCCATGACGGGCGCCCATTCCATGAACAGCGAGCTGACGTACTCGAGCGGGTCGATCTGGCTGATGATGTGGTGGTAGTCGCTGTTCTCGCACAGCTTCTCGACGCCGCGGTGCAGGTAGCCCAACACGGGGTCGAGGTCCACGACCCGCTCACCGTTGATCTTGAGGACCACGCGCAGCACGCCGTGCGTGGACGGGTGCTGGGGACCCATGTTGAGGAACATCTCGCCGTCGCCGAGCGTGTAGAACTCGGCCTCGCGCTCGGTGCGCGGCGGGTACGGCGGCACCTGCTCGTACTGGCCGATCTGGCCGTCGAGCATGATCCGCGGGTCGTCCAAAGACGGGTGCGGGTGGCCGGGCTGTGCGGGAGCGGTCATCAGGGCTTCACCGTCCGACGGATGCTGCGCTCGGTCGCTGCCAGTGGCGCGTAGGGCTCCTCGACGTGCCGGACGCCGCCGCCCGGCCCGCGCGCCGAGTCATCGGGCAGGTAGAAGTCCTTGCGCAGCGGGAAGCTCTTGTAGTCGGGCGGCATGTAGATGCGCCGCAGGTCGCGGTTGCCCTCGAACACGATGCCCAGCATGTCGTAGGCCTCGCGCTCCATCCACTCGGCGCCGGGCCACAGCCCGGTCAGCGACGGCACGCGCGGGTCGTCGCGCGACAGGCCCTCGGCGATGACGCGCAGCCAATCGGGCGTCTTGTTGGACCACAGGTGGTACACAGCCTGCATCGTGTCGCCGGTGTCCACGCCCGCGAGGTCCGCCAGGATGATGAACTCGAACTGCGGATCGTCGTGGAGCACGCGCATCACGTCGATCAGGTCTGCGGGCCGGATCCGGATCTCGGTCTGGTCGTGGCGCTGCCGGACGGGCCCGGTCAGCCGGTCGGCGAGCCTCGCCTCGAGACGGGCCTTGAGCGTTCGGTCCATTCGCTAGACGTCCTGCGGCACGGTGGGGCCGATCGGGTGGTCGGGCCAGTGGCCGCGTCGCTCCTTCACGAGCTGGCCGAGTCTCATCATCCCGTAGATGAGGCCCTCCGGGCGCGGCGGGCAGCCCGGGACGTACACGTCAACCGGCATCACGCGATCGATGCCCTCGATGGTGGAGTACGAGCGCTTGTAGCGGCCGCCCGAGCAGGTGCAGTCGCCCATGGCCACGCACCACTTGGGCTCGGGCATCTGCTCCCACAGGCGGACGAGCGGTCCGGCCATCTTGGTGGTCAGCGTGCCCGCAACGATCAGCACGTCGGCCTGGCGGGGCGAGGCGCGGAACGGGAACATGCCCCAGCGGTCCATGTCGTTCTTGGACGTGGCCGCGGACATCATCTCGATCGCGCAGCAGGCGAGGCCCGAGAGGAGCGGCCAGAGGCTGTTCATGCGGATGAGGTCGATGATCAGGTCGGCCTTGGTGGGGATGACCTCGAGCTGGCCCCAGCGCGCCGTGTCGGACAGGAGGAGGTCCGAGTGCTCGAGCTCCCGCAGGTGCGTGAACGGCGCCGCGGTGCTCTCGTAGGCGTTCGGCCGGGCAGACGTCCAGAGCGTATTGGGGACGATGATCGGCGAGCTCACATCGCCCGGCGGGGCCGTGACCAGAGCGCTGTCGCCGCCGGAGACCGGGTCCTCGGCGGCGGGGGTGGCCGCCTCGGCGGGGCCGTCGGGGGTCATCGCCACGAGAGCACTCCCTTACGCCACGCGTAGGCCAGTCCGAGCATCAGGATCGCCACGAAGATCAGCATGCTCACGAAGCCGGCCAGGAGCAGGCTCTGGAAGATCAGCGCCCACAGGAAGATGAACACGATCTCGACGTCGAAGGCCACGAACATCAGGGCGTAGATGTAGAACGAGATGCCGAAGCGGGCGTGGCTGTCGCCGAACGTGTCGATGCCCGACTCGTATGGGTAGCCCTTGTGCTGGTCGCCGCGCGTCCGGTGGGAGATCAGCCAGGCGAGCCCGATCGTCCCGAAGACGAACAGCGTGCCCGCGACTGCGAAACCCCCGACGTACCAGAGATTGCCCCAGAGCTGGTCCACGAAGTCCTCGAGGTCGGACGCGGGCCGATCCCGGAACGGGGTCCCGGCCCTCGTGCGCGATGCGAAGTTGCCTTGGCGCGCGTCGGCATGCGCGCCCTCAAGTCAGCAGCCATTCTAGCAGCGGAGGCTGGGCCGCAGAGGACCTCGGGCCCAGCGTGGCGGGGCCGAGCGGACCTTTCAGATCCGCGGCAGGACCATGCCCACCAGCAGCAGGCCGATTGCGGCCACGCCGTCAGCGCGCGCCACTGGACGGTTTCGCGATCCTGCGAAGGGCGTCGAGGCGGGTGTCGGGCGGGACGCCACGGCCGAAGACGAGCACGCGGAAGCCGCCGAGGCCGCGCGGGTCGAGGAGTCGGGCCAGGGCCGAGCGGAGGCTCAGCGCGTCCTGCAGCGAAGCGCCCTCGCGCCGGAGGTACCGGCTCGGCAGGTCGTCGCCGACGGCGGCGAGGAGCTCGCCCGCGGTGGTCTCGCCGAGCGGCGCGAGGTCGGCTCGGGCCGCGGCGGCCCGCACCGCGGCGAGGTCCACGGTGGCGGTGAGGTCCTGCCGGCCGACGTGCCGGAACGGGTCGGCGCCGACGGCGTGGCGCGCGAATGCGCGAAGCGTGCCGGTGGGGCGGGCGGCTCCGTGGAGCGCGGCCGGCTCGGCGGCGTAGTCCATCAGGACGACGACCCCGCGCTCGAGGTGGTTCGCGACGCCCGCGAGCCAGGCGTCGATGCCGAGGCAGATCTCGGTGACTTGGCCCGCCTCGAGCACCACCCCCTCGAGGACGAGGCGCTCCGCGAGCCGCGGCGTGGTGGGCTCGGCCTCGACGGTCGCGAACCGTCCCGTGCCATCGAGCCCGACGAGCAGCTCGCGCAGCCCTTCCGGCCTGCCGACGACACGGTGGACCGGGAGCGCGTCGAGGACCTCGTTCACGATGACAGCGCCGGCTTCGACCCGCTCGTCCGGGAGTCTGTCGTCCGCCAGGTGGGCGTCGAGACGGTCAGCGGCGAGGCGCGCTCGGAGGGTCGCCAGGCGGGCGGGCTCCACCTCGAGCGGGCGGTAGCGGAGGGCGTCGAGCATCGGGCTGGCGTCGTCACGGAGGCCCCCGAGGAGGCCCGTGGCCAACGCGCCCGTCCCGGCGCCCGGCTCCGTGATCCTGAACGGGCCGGGCCGCCCGAGCGCGTCCCACGCCTGGGCCACGAGCCGCCCGACCGCCGCACCGAAGATCGGATGGGCCTCGGGAGCGGTGATGAAGTCGCCCGCCGGCCCCGGCCCGGGCTCCGCGCGTCGGTAGTAGCCGTGGCCCGGCTCGTACAGGGCGCGGTTCATGAACTGGGCGAACGTGATCGGGCCGTCGCGACGGATCTCGTCGCGCAGCGCCTCGACGAGGGTCGCGTCCTCGCCCACCGCCTCGGGGTCCGGCAGGCGCTCGACGCGGTAGCCGGGGATGCCGCTCATGGCTGGTGTCTCGTCACGCGCATGATGCTAGCCGGACCGCGCCGCCGCCGGACCCGTCGGCGGGATGGGGGTATCGTCGGTTTCGGTCGTCGGTGGGCCGACCATCGGCCGATCTGGAGGTGGCGAACGGTGGCTCGGGTGCGGGCGTACGTCGGGCTTGGCGCGAACGTCGGCGATGCGGCTGCGACCCTCGCCGAGGCCATCCGCGCCCTGGCTCGACGGCCCGGGCTGCGGCTTCGGGGCGTGTCTCGGCTCTACGCCACGGCGCCGGTCGGCGTCCTCGACCAGCCGGAGTTCCGCAACGCCGTCGTGGCGCTGGACGTTCTTGTGAAGCCGGGAGCGTCGCCGGCCGACTCGGCGTCCGAGCTGCTGGTGGCGCTCAAGGGCATCGAGCGCGACTTCGGGCGCCAGCCACGGGAGCGGTGGGGCCCGCGCGAGGTGGACCTCGACCTGCTGGTGTTCGGGCGGAACGCGATCTCCGTGGAACGGCCCCGGGCGGGCAGGAGCTCCAACCCGGCGAAGGCCGCCCTGCCGCTGACGGTTCCGCACCCGGAGGCGCACCACCGGCTGTTCGTGCTGGCGCCGTTGGCCGATCTGGCGCCTCGGCTGGTGCCGCCGGGCTGGGACGAGACGGTGCTCGCGGCGGCTGATCGGCAGCGGGCCGCGGAGGGCGATGCCGCCGCGCGGGCGGTGGCGGCGTGGAGCGGCGAGGGGTGGCGACCGCTCGGCTGAGCGTCGCCCCGCCGCTTCCCAGCGGTCCCCGCCCCGTCGGCAGCCAACCGTTCCCGGCGCGCCGCGAGCATAGACGGCGGCGGCGATCAGGGCAGCTGGCGGACCGGCAGCGCGACTTCGGCCGCGCCCTCATCCGTCCGTGTGACCCGATAGCAGCCGGCGCCCTGGCGCTCGCTGACGCACTCAGTCAGCGTGGTGCCATGGAACACGAGCGCGGCCCCGTCATCGGCGGCCAGGCCGTCGGGCAGCTCGCCGGCGGCGATGAGACGGTGGTAGAGCGGGCGCCGCCGCTCCTCGCCGTCGAAGTGGGGGCTGTTGCTGCCCGCCAGGATGCCAAGCCCGCCGCGATAGGGTGCGAGGTTCGGCCCGAACGAGTCCGTCGTCCCGCCCTCGAACCAGCACAGCGAGCCGGCCGAGATGCCGGCCATCACGACGCCCCGCTGCCACGCCGACCGGAGCGCCTCGTCGACCCCGTGGACCCGCCAGATGGCGAGCATGTTCGCCGTGTTCCCACCGCCGACGTAGACGGCATCCTGCGACCCGAGGAACTCGCCGATGTCCTCCACCTCGCGGTTGAACAGCAGCAGCTGGCTCGCCTCGGCCACGTCGTCCCAGGCGGCGTGGAACCTGGCGAGATAAGTCTCCGCGTCGCCACTCGCGGTGCCGATGAAGCAGACGCGGGGCCGGGAGGCGTCGCGCGCGCCTCGCCGGGCCGCCGCCTCGCGCGCGACTGACAGGACCAGCCCGTCCAGGGGCGAGAAGGAGTCGTTCATGCTGAAGCCACCGCCACCCATGGCGACGATCCGCCGCGGATCGAAGGCCGCGCTCACAACCGCGCCGCCACGAGCTCGCCCCGCCCGATGGGCACGACCAGCCCCACCAGTCGCCCGTCCCCAAGCGCCGCGTCGCGGAACCCGGCGAGATCGGCCTCGTGCGACGTCAGGTTGTCTGCGACCAGCAGACCGCCCGGTCGGAGCGCCTCGATCGCCGGGCCCAGCGCACCTAGGTAGTCGCCCTTCTCGGCGTCGATGAAGACGAGGTCCGCCCGGCCCGCGAACGCGGCCAGCCCCGCGAGCCCGTCGCCATGCCGGAGCTCGACAACGTCATCGACGCCAGCGGCCGCGAACGTCCGTGCCGCCAGCTCGACCTTCGCCGGATCGATGTCGAAGGTAACCACGCGTCCGCCCGTCTGGCGCGCGCCGCTGGCGAGGTAGAGGGCCGAATACCCGCTGCTCGTCCCCACCTCGACGATCGTCCGAGCGCCCGTCGCCACGATCAGCGTGACGAGCAGCTGTCCGACCTCGGGCCGAATGGCGCGGAGGCGCTCCACCTGCGGGGTGCCGTCGATGCGGTCTGCGGCGTCGCGCGCCTCGAGGGTGGTCATGACGGAGCGGACGCGGTCGGCGACGAGGTCCAACGGAGGCCTCCGGGTACGGCGTGATCCCGGTCAGCCTAGCGTGTCGCGCCCTCGACGCATCTGACACGCGACGCATCCGACGCCGACCCGGGCATCGGATCCCGGATCCCGTGAGGCCCGCCGAGGCATGCTCTCCGTCCGCCGCCGTCAGACGGCGCGGCGCCTCGCCGCGTGGACCGCGTCGTGCAGCTGGGCCGTGGTCGGGGTGCGGCTGGCTGCGACACCCTCGGAGTGCTCGGGCCACGCCTCGCGGACAGCCCGAAGCGACGGGCTTGGAAGCGATTCGGGCTCCCACGGCACGCCGTTCGGGAACTGCTCCGCGAATACCTCGACCAGCTGGGGGTCGAACTGGACGCCCGCCATCCGGCGCAGCTCCTCGATCGCCGCCTCGTGCGAGATCGCCGCGCGATACGGACGGCCACCGATCATCGCCTCGTACGCGTCGCAGATCGACACGATCCGTGCCCCGATGGGGATGTCCACCCCGGCGAGACCGTAGGGATACCCCCGGCCATCGAACCACTCGTGGTGGTGGAGCACGATCAGGGCCGCGTCGCGCAGCGCTCCCGCCTGCTCGAGGACCACATGGCCGATCTTGGGATGCTCGGTGACCACGCGCCACTCGGCGGGCCGCAGGTCCGCCGGCTTCGCGAGGATCTCCTCGGGGATGGCGATCTTGCCCAGGTCATGCAACAGGCTGGCCGTCCGGATCCGGTCGAGCTCGCCCACGGGCAGGTCGATCGCGCGAGCCAGGGCGATCGACCCCTCCGCGATCAGTGTGGATGGCTTGCCCGCCCAGGCTGGGCGCCCGTCGAGCGATGCGAGGAGAGCCTCCTGGGCAGCTGCCATCGCGGCACGCCCAACCTCGACGGCTGCCGATCGTGCCTCCGGGCGGATGGGCGAGCGGCGGACCGTGGCCTCGTCCCCGAGCTCCCGGAAGACATACACCGTGTTCCGACCCAACGCCTTGGCCGAGTAGAGGGCGGCGTCCGCGTCCCGGATGAGCGTATCCGCGCGGAGCAGCTCGCCTGGCCCGCCCGCGACGCCCGCAGACACGGTGACCGTCGCCTCGTGCCCATCGAGCAGGCGAATTGGTGTCCCCGAGACCACGCGGCGGAGCTTCTCGGCGAGCGAGGCGGCCGCGTCGGCGTCGGTCTCCGGCAGGACCAGCAGGAACTCCTCGCCACCGAATCGGCCAACCATGTCGACAGACCGGATGTTCGCGGCGAGCCGCTGCGCAACCTGGCGAAGGGCCGAATCGCCGGCAACGTGCCCGTACGTGTCGTTGAGCCGCTTGAAGTGGTCGAGATCCAGCATCACGACTGTGAGCGGCCGCTTGTACCGCGCCGCCCGCGCCAGCTCCTCGTCCACTCGGCTCAGCACGGCCTGGCGGTTGGGAACCGCGGTCAGCGGATCCACGGTGGCCAGCTCCCAGGTGGCTGCCACGCGGGCCGCGAGCTGCTCGAAGGCGTGGCGGAGATGCGGATCCTCGATTGCGGCGGCGTCGGCAGCAGCGAGATCGGCCTTCCCGGCGGCCGTAGTCAGCCGCTCAGCGAGCCTCTGGATTTGCCGCATCTGCCGCCGGACGACCAGGGCTGAGTAGCCGGCCGTTGCCGCCAGTCCGCCGACGAGCGCCACCAGCAGCCCGCCGACCATCAAGACCTCGAACGCGTCCAAGCCGCTCCCTCGTCTTGGGTGCCCCGACCTCCCTCGAAGATCGTGCGGGCAAGCGTAGGCGTGGTGCGTGGCCGCGCCATGACCGGATAGTCCTACCGGAGCTCACCGCGGTCCATCGCACCACCGCCGTCGCGGCTCGCCGGACCTACAGGCGGACGGACGGCGGCCTGTCACGGTCGAACATGTGCACCGTGTCCACGAAGCGCACCTGCTTCGCCTGGTAGGCCATCACGAGCGAGTGCGTCCGGGCGCCGCCGCCGAAGAAGCGCACGGGCTCGAGCAGGTCGCCCCCCGTCACGCCCGTGGCCGCGAAGACCAGGTTCTCGCCCGACGCGAGCTCCTCCGTCCGGTAGACCCTCGACTCGTCCGCGTGGCCCAACATCTTCTCCGCGCGCTCACGCTCCTCGTCGTTGCGGAAGCGGAACCTCGCCTGGAGCTCGCCGCCCAGGCAGCGCAGCGCGGCGGCGGTGATGACCCCCTCGGGCGCCCCTCCGATCCCCATGACCGCGTGCACGCCGGTGCCCGATACCGCGCACGAGATCGCGGCCGAGACGTCGCCGTCGGAGATGAGCTTGATGCGGGCGCCCGTCGAGCGCACCTCGGCAATGAGGTCAGCGTGGCGCGGGCGGTCGAGGATGATCACCGTGATGTCGGTGACCTTGCGGCGGAGGGCGTCGGCGATGCGGTGGCAGTTCTCGGCCGGCGGCCGGGTGATGTCCACGCACCCGGCGGCGATCGGCCCCACCGCCAGCTTGTCGAGGTACGTGTCCGGGGCGTGGGTGAGGCCGCCGCGCTCGGAGGCGGCGAGGACGGTCAGCGCGCCGCCCTGCCCCGTGGCCACCAGGTTCGTGCCCTCCAGGGGGTCCACCGCGATGTCCACGGCCGCGGCGTCGCCCGAGCGGTCCCGCCGGCCCACCAGCTCACCGATGTAGAGCATCGGGGCCTCGTCGCGCTCGCCCTCGCCGATCACGATGGTCCCCGCGATGTCCGCCTCGTCCATCACCCGGCGCATCGCCTCGGTGGCGGCGGCATCGGCCTCGTCGCGCAGGCCGCGGCCCATGAACCGTGCCGACGCGATCGCGGCGGCTTCGGTCACGCGGACCATCTCGAGGGCCAGCAGCTGTTCCATCGGGGCCTCCGGTCGCTGGGCCGGCAGGGCCGGCGGGGCTCGGGGTTGGCGAGGGACTCGTTTGGCGCGGGTCTGGCGCGGGTGGCGTGGCACGGGGCTGGCTTGGCGCGGCGCTGGCGGTCGGTGCTCGGTGTCGCGAAGGCTGGCGGCGATGGGCGGGAACTCAGAATTGGCGGTGTGCTCAGTGCCGGAAGTGGCGCCGCCCGGTGAAGACCATGGCGAGGTGGTGCCGGTCGGCGACCTCGATCGCCATCTCGTCGCGGATGGAGCCGCCCGGCTGAATGATTGCGGTCACACCAGAGTTGGCTGCAATCTGGATCCCGTCGGGGAAGGGGAAGTACGCGTCCGACGCCATGACCGCGAGCTTGGCCCGGTCACCCGCCCGCTTGAGCGCGATGTCCACGGCCACGCTCCGGCTGGCCTGGGCGGCCCCGATGCCCACCGTGGCCCCGTTCCGCGCCAGGACGATTGCGTTGGAGCGGACGTGGCGGACGGCGCGCCAGGCGAACAGCAGGTCGGTCAGTTCGCCCAGTGTCGGGTGGCGGCGCGTGACCACCTGGAGCTGACCGCGATCGATGTCCAGCCGGTCGAGGGCTTCGACGAGCAGGCCGCCGGCGACGCGCTTGAAGTCGAGGTTGGCGATCCCGTAGTCGCGCATGCCGTCGGTTGGCGAGGCTGGGACGGACAGCAGCTCGAGGCCCTGCCGCGCGCTGAGGATCCCCTGCGCCGCATCCGAGTACCCGGGCGCGACGACCGCCTCGTACGAGTTCGCGGCGATCTCGCGGGCCGTGGGCCCGTCGAGCTCGCGGTTGACTCCCACGATCCCGCCGAAGCTGGCGACCGGGTCCGTGTCCAGCGCCCGACGATAGGCCTCCACCAGTTCGGATGCCGACGCCAGCCCCACCGGGTCGGTGTGCTTGGTGATCGCGACCGTGGGCGCCGTGTAGTCCAGGGCGATCCGATATGCGGCGTCGAGGTCGAGCAGATTGTTGAACGTGGGCGCCCCGCCAGCCAGCTGCGTGGCGTCGGCCAGCGTGCCCGACCGGTGGGTCGTCTCGCGGTAGAACGCGGCGCGCTGATGCGGGTTCTCGCCGTACGGCAGGTCGCTGACCTTCTCGAGCACGAGCGCGAGTCGCTGGGGGAAGTTGTTGTTCGAGATCTGGTTGAGGTAGGCGGCGATCTCGGCATAGTAGGCCGCGACCGCGCCGTAGGCGTCAGCGGCCATGCGGTAGCGCGTGTCGGCGGAGACCTGGCCCAGCGTCCGCAACTCCTCGAGGACCGCCTCGTAGTGTTTGGGGCTGGCCACCGCGACGACGCCCGCGGCATTGCGCGCGGCCGCGGCCAGGAGCGCGGCGCCGCCGACGTCGATCATCTCGATCGCATCGTCGATGCCGATGTGGCGCTTGCCGACCTCCGGTGCGAACGGTTTGACGTTGACGACGACGAGGTCGATGGGGCCGATGCCGTGCTCGGCGAGCTGATCCATCTGCTCCGGCACGTCGCGCCGGGCGAGGATCCCGGCGTAGATGGCGGGGTGGAACGTCCGGACCTGACCGCCGACCAGCGGGGGAACGGCCGTGAGGTCGCTGACCGAGGCAACCTCGATGCCGTCCGCGGCGAGATGCTCGCGCGTGCCATCGGTTGCGTAGAGCTCAGCGCCGAGGTGCGCGAGCTCGCGCGCGAACGCCGAGATCCCGTCACGGTTGGCGACCGACAGCAGCGCACGCACCTGCGCTGTTCCTCCTGCGGCGGGTGGCTATCGCGCTGTGTGGGCGGCAACCGGGGCACGTCCCCGTGATCCCGCTCAGGCTGGCGCAATTCTGGCTGCCGAGTATACCCCGGCCCCATGGCATACTCGGACAGCCCATCACCTGGCCGGTCCAGACTCGGCCGACGTGGAGACGTCACGCGTGCAGATCCTGCCCTGGGAATACCTGTTCAAAGCCTTCACTCAGCACAACGTGCCCGACCTGCACGGCCCCTTGACGTGGGCCTCGCTGTTCTGGCTCATCGCGGCTGTGGCGGTGTACAACATCCGCTCGCGGCACCTGCGCCGCCACGCGGTTTACGTCCAGATGTACGAGTGGCTGATGTGGACCGCCGTGATCACAGCGTCGCTGATGCTCGTCTACTGGGTCTTCAGCTTCGACATGATCCTCGTGCTGGGCACGCTGGTCAGCGGCCTGGCCCTCACGGTGTGGATCCGATACCGCAAGTTTCCGCCCGAGTTCGCCGCGTACCAGCGCCAGCTGGCCAAGCAGCGCTACTTCACCCGCGAGCGGTTCGCGCACCCCGAGACGACGATCCGGGCGAAGACGTCGCGTCGCCGGCGCCGCCGCCGGTAGGGCAGTCGCCCGCGTATCGAGCGCGTGACGAGCGCCCGAGTGTCGCCGCCGTGAGCATCGAGGTTCGGCGGTTCGGGGTTGGGCACCGCCGGCCCGACGGACCCGCGGGCACGGTGGGGATCGAGGGCCAGGTCATCGAGTCGCGCGCGTCCGGCCTCGTCGCCGAGCTGGCCTTCGGGCGCCAGGCGCGCATCATCCCGCACTCGAACCCTCGCACCACGCTGTTCCTCGTGATCGAGGGCGGAGGCTGGGTGGGAGTGGGCGACGAGCGGGCGCGGGTCGCCGCCGGCGAGGCCGTGGTGTGGCCGCCCGACGTGCTCCACGCGGCCTGGACCGAGGGCGTGCCGATGCGTGCGATCGTGGTGGAGCTGGCGGAAGACCCGAAGCTGCTGGCGTTCGACCTGGCGGAGGACCTGGGGCCGGCTGATCCGCCGGCCCGGCCGATCGCCCGCGGGGTCGGCTCGCTCGCGCCGCGACCGAGGCGTCCGGGGCCAGGTGCCCTCGAGGGGGAGCCGGACTAGGACTGGGGGCGGCCTTCGACGAGGGGACACTGCTGGGGATAGAACGCGTGGGGACTCCGCAGCGGTCGGCGAACGCGAACTGGTCGCGATGGCACCGACGGATCGAGCCCGGCGACCTTCGGCCGGTGCAGCGCTGATCAGCCTTGAGGGCGGGCGGCCGGCTGCGGGAATCCAGTCTTTCCGTGGGCGCCCGAGCCGACTCTTCCCGCGAGACCGCCTAGCGTCCCGTTCCTGAAGCTGCCCGCCGGTTGCCGCCCGGGACCAACGCCGCGCGCCCGTGGCCGAGTCGTGTCGGGGTCGCCCGCGCAGTGGCGTGCGCGGGCGCCGGCCCGACCCGGGGGTTCGCGGCGCGACCCATGCGTGCGGGGGGCGATCCTGACCCTGACCCGACTCAACCAGCGAGGGACCGGCGAATCGGGACACTAGGTTCCAGCCTCGTCCCGCGCCAGCCAGGCGCCCAGGCCGCCGAGCACGCGCGCCGTCATGCCCCAGATGACGAGGTTGGGCGAGGCGCCCGGCAGGTGGTCGATTGGGTAGGCGCCATACGTCAGCCGCCGCCCGCGCATCTCACGCTCGCGCGAGGTCAGCGGGGCGGACGGCATGATCGATGACACCGGCAGGTGCAGGATCGCGGCGACCTCGCTGGGCTGGGGGCGCATCGATGGGCGCCGTGCGGCCACAGCCACGACCGGCGTGACCATGAAGTCCGACACCGGGACCCACATCGCCGGCAGCCGGCCGACGAGGGTCAGCCCGCACTCGGCGGGGTCGAGCCCCACCTCCTCCGCCGCCTCGCGCAGCGCCGTGGCCTCGAGGTCGGCGTCCTCCGGCTCCGCCCGACCGCCCGGGAACGACACCTCGCCCGAGTGGTGGCCGCCACGGTCAGTCCGCTCGGTCACCACGATCTGCGCGTCGCCGGCAGCGTCGGGGTAGAGCAGCAGCAGCACGGCCGCCGGGCGCCCGCTCGCGCCGGGCACGTCCGGCCCGGGCACGGGGCGCGTCCCGCCGGCGTCGTGCAGCAGGGGCATCAGCGAGGGCGGCCCCTCGGGCAGCACCTCCGGCAGCGGCTCGAGCCGCCGGAGGATCTCCTCGAAGCGCACGGCCGCCCGCGACCGCGGCTAGTTGACGAGCCCGCCGTCGGGCTTCTTCTTGTCCTCGTCGAGGGGCGGCAGGTCGAAGGCAGGGGCGCGCCCACCCACGCCCGCGGCCTCGCGGACCTCGGTCCCGGACCCGCCTCCCTGCGTCCGCGCGTCCCGCCCCGAGGGGTCGGACACGACCGAGGTGGAGTCGGTCGAGAACACGAGCGTGCCGCTGACCGGGTCGGCATCCGCGACCACCGTGTCGCCGGGACGGAACGCGCCCGACAGCATCGCCCGCGCGAACGGGTTCTCCACCAGGCGCTGGATCGTCCGCTTCAGCGGCCGGGCGCCGTACGCTGGGTCGGTGCCCTCGCGCTGGATGACCGCCAGCGCCGCCGGGGTGAGCTGGAGCACGAGGTCATTGGCTGCGATCCGGCGCTCGAGGTCACTCACCAGCAGCCCCACGATCGCCGCGAGGTCTGCGTCGGTCAGGGCGTGGAACACGATCACCTCGTCCACGCGGTTGAGGAACTCGGGCCGGAAGACGCCGCGCAGCTGGTCGGTCACCCCGCGCTTCATCGCCTCGTAGGACTCGCTGTCGGTCCGGCCGCTGAGGGCGGCGATCTGCTGCGAGCCGACGTTCGAGGTCATGATCACGACCGTGTTGCGGAAGTCCACGGTCCGGCCCTGGCCGTCGGTCAGGCGCCCGTCGTCGAGCACCTGGAGCAGCACGTTGAACACGTCCGGGTGCGCCTTCTCGATCTCGTCGAGCAGGACCACCTGGTATGGCCGCCGCCGGACAGCCTCGGTCAGCTGGCCGCCCTCCTCGTAGCCCACGTAGCCCGGAGGGGCGCCGGTGAGGCGCGACACGGCGAACTTCTCCATGTACTCGCTCATGTCGAGCCGGACCATCGCCTGCTCGTCGTCGAACAGGAACTGGGCCAGCGCCCGCGCGAGCTCCGTCTTGCCGACGCCCGTGGGGCCGAGGAACAGGAAGCTGCCGATCGGCCGACGCGGGTCCTTCAGGCCGGCGCGCGCCCGGCGCACTGCGTCGGACACGGCCTGGATCGCCTCGTCCTGGCCGACGACGCGCTCGTGGAGGCGCTCCTCCATGTGGACGAGCTTCTCGAGCTCGCCCTCCATGAGCCGTGCGACCGGGATGCCCGTCCATGCGCCCACGATCTCGGCGATGTTGTCCGCGGTGACCTCCTCCTTGAGGAGCGCGCCCGGACCCTGGAGGGCGGCGATGGCCGCCTCCTGCTGCTTCTGCTGGTCCGCGAGCTCGCGGGCCCGGCCGTACTTGAGCTCGGCCGCCCGGCCGTAGTCGGCCTCGCGCTCGGCCTGCTCGATACGAACCGCCAGCTGCTCGATCTCGGACTTCGTCGCGCGCAGCGCAGCGATCGCGGACTTCTCCGCCTCCCAGCGCTGCTTCATCGCCCCCGCCTGCTCGCCGATCTCCGCCAGTTCCTTCTCGAGCGCCTCGAGCCGCTGGTGCGAGGCCTCGTCGGTCTCCTTGCGCAGCGCCTCGCGCTCGATCTCGAGCTGGATCCGCCGACGCTCCAGCTCGTCGAGCTCGACCGGCATGGAGTCGATCTCCATCCGCAGCCGGCTGGCCGCTTCGTCGACGAGGTCGATCGCCTTGTCCGGCAGGAAGCGCTCCGTGATGTAGCGGTTGGACAGGGTCGCGGCGGCGACAAGCGCAGAGTCGGTGATCCGCACGCCGTGGTGGACCTCGTAGCGCTCCCGCAGGCCACGAAGGATCGAGATGGTCTCCTCGACGGTCGGCTGGTCCACGAGCACCGGCTGGAAGCGCCGCTCCAGCGCCGCGTCCTTCTCGATGTGCTTGCGGTACTCGTCGAGCGTGGTGGCGCCGATGGTGTGCAGCTCGCCACGGGCCAGCATGGGCTTGAGCAGGTTCGACGCGTCCATGGCGCCCTCGGCCGCCCCGGCGCCCACGACGGTGTGCAGCTCGTCGATGAACAGGACGACCCGGCCCTCGGAGTCCTTGATCTCCTTGAGGACCGCCTTGAGGCGCTCCTCGAACTCGCCCCGGAACTTCGCGCCGGCGATCACCGCGCCCAGGTCGAGCGCCACCACGCGCTTGTCCTTGAGCCCCTCGGGCACGTCGCCCCGGACGATCCGCTGGGCCAGGCCCTCGACGATCGCCGTCTTGCCGACGCCCGGCTCGCCGATGAGGACCGGGTTGTTCTTCGTCCGGCGGCTGAGCACCTGGATCGTGCGCCGGATCTCCTCGTCACGCCCGATGACGGGATCGAGCTTGCCCGCCCGCGCCTCGGCCGTCAGGTCGCGGCCGTACTTCTCGAGTGCCTGGTAGGTGCCCTCGGGGGTCGGGCTGGTGACGCGCTGCCCGCCGCGGACGCCCTGGAGCGCGCTGAGGATGGCCTCGCGACCGGCCCCGTGCCGCTCGAGCAGGCTCTGGGCCTCGCCGCCCGACTCGGCCACACCAAGCAGCAGGTGCTCCGTGGAGGTGTACTCGTCGCCCATGCGCCGAGCCTCCTCGGTGGCACGGTCGATCACCCGCTTCGCCCGCGGGTCGAGCGCGAGGTTCCCGCCCTGGATCCGGGCACGCCGACCCAGCACGCCGGCCACCTCGTCGCGGAACGCTGGCAGGTCCACGCCGAGACGCCGGAGCGTTTCCGCGGGCACGCCGTCATCGGCGCCGACGAGCGAGGCCAGCAGGTGCTCGGCGTCGAGCACGGGGCTCTGCATCCGCTCGGCCAGCTGCTGGGCGGTGATGATGGCCTCCTGGGCCTTCTCGGTGAAGTGGTCGAGTTGCATGGCTCGGGTTCTCGTTGTTACATCGGGGACGTCTGGGGCGCTTCGGTCAGGCCGTCGCGCGGGGGTCTGGCTGGTGGACGAGGTCGAGGAATCTGTCGGCTGCTTTCTTGGCCTCTGCGTCGAGCGTGGTGGGCAGCACAACGCGCACCTTGACGTACAGGTCGCCGGCGCCCTCGCCTTTGAGCTTGGGCATCCCCTGGCCGGTCAGCCGGAACGTCTTGCCGGTCTGCGTGCCAGCGGGGATGGTGAGCAGGATCCGGCCCTTGAGCGTCGTCACGGGCACCTGCCCACCCAGCAGCGCCTCGCGCAGGGTGACCGGCAGCTCGCGCTCGAGGTCGGCGCCGCGGCGGGTGTACACCTCGTGGGGGCGCACCCTCACCGTGACCACGACGTCGCGGCCGCGGGGGCCTTTGCCCGCCAATCGGATCCGGCCGCCGGTGTCGATGCCGCGCGGGATCGAGACCTCGTAGCGCTTGCCCTCAACCTCGACGAGGCGGGTCGTGCCGTGGAAGGCCTCCTCGAGGGTCAGCTCGGCCGGCGCCTCGATCTCCTCCCTGGCATGACCGCGGGCCGCTTGTGAGAAGGTTCTGGTTCGAGGCGATCCGGCCGACTCGGTGTCGGGGATCGCGCCCATGCCGGCGAGGATGTCCTCGAAGCTCGGCCCGCTCGCACCAGCGGCCGCTCCGGCTCGGCCGCCCCGGGCGCTCTGGGCGCTCTGGGCGCTCTGGGCGTCTGCCTCAGCCCCGCCGAAGAACATGCGGAAGAAGTCTGAGAAGCCCGACCCATCTCCCGTCGAGTGGAACTCGTAGCGGACGTTGGGGCGCCCGCCCGCGCCGAAGTTGACGCCGGCGAAGGGGCCGCCCGGCCCGAACGGGTCGGTGCCGGAGCGGCCGCCGCCCGCCCGTTGGTACTGGTCCCAGTTGGCGCCCAGCATGTCGTACTGCTTGCGCTTCTCCGGGTCGGAGAGGACCTCGTTGGCCTCGTTGGCGTCTTTGAACTTGCGCTCGGCCGCCTTGTCGCCGGGGTTCCGGTCCGGGTGGTACTCGCGCGCCAGCTTCCGGAATGCCTTCTTGATGTCGGCCTGGCTGGCCGACCTCGGCACCCCGAGGATCTGGTAGTAGTCGCGGTACTCCATCGGGCCGGACCCTTTCGGCGCTGCCTAGCGGCGGCCCTGGCCGGCGGAGAGGTCGAACCCTCCCGTCGGCTCGGTGACGGCGCCGGCCACGACCGTGGGCTGTTCGCCGGGGAACGGGGAGCGGCGGACGCGGCTGACCGCCGGGCCCTTGGACTCCTTGTTCTCGGACTCGCCGCCCGCGGTGGAGGTGGTTGGCTTGAGCGGCTGGGGCCGACGCCGGAGCGCGGCCTCGAGCACCTGATCCATCGTGTCGGCGAGGACCAGCTTGACCTGCTTGCGGATCTCCTCGGGGATGTCACGGAGGTCCTTCTCGTTCTTGCGGGGCAGGATCACCATCGCGGCACCGGAGAGGTGCGCGGCAAGGATCTTGCTCTTCAGCCCACCGATCGGGAGGACGCGGCCCCGGAGGGTGATCTCGCCGGTCATCGCGACGTCCTTGCGGATGGGGATGCCGGTCAGCGCCGACACCATCGCCGTGGCCATGGTGACGCCCGCCGACGGCCCGTCCTTGGGGATGGCGCCGGCCGGGACGTGGATGTGGAGCGTGTTGCGCTCGAACGTCTCGCGCGGGATGCCCAGCGTGTCGGCGTGCGACCGGATCCAGGACAGTGCCGCGCGGGCCGACTCGCGCATGACGTCGCCCAGCTGGCCGGTGAGGATGAAGTCCTCCTTGCCCTCCATCTTGGTGACCTCGACGGCGACGACGTCGCCACCGACCTCCGTCACGACAAGCCCCGTGGCCGAGCCGATCTGGTCCTCGGCCTCAAGCTCGCCGTACTCGAAGCGCGGCGGCCCGAGGTACTCCTCGAGCTTCTTGAGGTCCACCACGGTCTTGCGCTTGCGCCCCTCGGCGACCGAGCGGGCGACCTTGCGCATGATGTTGGCGAGTTCGCGCTCGAGGTTCCGGACGCCGGCCTCGTGGGTGTAGGCCTGCACGAGCTCGGTCAGGACGATGTCCGTCACCTCGATGTGCTTGGCCTTGAGCCCGTGGTTCTCCATCTGCTTGGGGATGAGGAACCGCTTGGCGATCTCGACCTTCTCCTGCTGGGTGTATCCCGGCAGCTGGATCATCTCCATCCGGTCGCGCAGCGGTGCCGGGATCGGGTCCATCAGGTTGGCCGTGGCGATGAAAAGCACCTTGCGGAGGTCGAAGGGGACCTCGAGGTAGTTGTCCTGGAAGCTGAAGTTCTGCTCCGGGTCGAGCACCTCGAGCAGCGCGGACGACGGGTCGCCCCGGAAGTCCATGCCGATCTTGTCGACCTCGTCGAGCATGAACACGGGGTTGTTCGTGCCGGCGGTCTTGATGCTCTGGATGATCCGGCCGGGGAGCGCGCCGATGTAGGTGCGCCGGTGGCCGCGGATCTCCGCCTCGTCGTGGATGCCGCCGAGGCTCATGCGGACGAACTTCCGGCCCATCGCCTTGGCGATGCTCTTGCCCAGGCTCGTCTTGCCCACGCCGGGAGGGCCCACGAACAGCAGGATTGGCGAGCGGATGGTGTCCGCAAGGCTGCGCACAGCGAGGTACTCGAGGATGCGCTCCTTGATCTTGTCGAGGCCGTAATGGTCCTCCTCGAGGATCCGGGCGGCTTCCTTGATGTCGAGGCGGTCGTCCGTGGTCACGTTCCACGGCAGTCCGACCAGCCAGTCCACGTAGGTGCGGATCACGCCGACCTCGGGCGAGGCGGACGGGATCCGGCTCATCCGGTCGATCTCCTTGATCGCCCGGGCGCGGACCTCCTCGGGCATACCCGCGGACTCGACCTTCTCGCGCAGCTCGTTGATCTCGGCCTGCTGCGGGTCGTCCTCGCCCAGCTCGCGCTGGATCGCCTTGAGCTGCTCGCGCAGGATGTACTCCCGCTGGGTCTTGTCCATCTCGGACTTGACCTCGCTCTGGATCTTCCCCTTGAGCTCGAGGATCTCGGTCTGGCGGGCGAGGAACGCGGAGACGAGCTTGAGCCGCTGCTCGACGTCGGTGGTCTCGAGCAGCTCCTGGCGCTGCTCGGTGGACATCTCGGGGCTGTACGCCACCATGTCCGCGAGCAGCCCGGGCTCGGTGATGTTGCGGGCGGCGACCCCGGCCTCGGGCGGCACGGGCGCGCCGCTGGCGACGTACTGCTCGATCTGCGCCTGGACGCTGCGCATCAGCGCCTGGATCTCCACGCCGGTCGGGACCGCGTCGTGCAGATCCTCGATGACCGCAGAGAGGTGCGGCGAGGTCTTGGCGAAGCGGACGACGCGGACGCGATTCTGGCCCTGGACGATGGCCCGCACGGTGCCGTCTTGGAGTTGGACGACCTGGGCGATCTTGGCGATGGTGCCCACGCCGTAAAGCTCCGACGGGTCGGTGATGTCCTCCTGCTCGGCGGTTCGCTGGGTGACCAGCACGATCGGCCCGCTGGCCTCGACCGCCGCATTGAGGGCCGCGACGCTCTTCTCCCGCCCGACTTGGAGCGGGACGATCATCTCCGGGAAGATCACGGTCTCCCGGAGCGCAACGAGCGGGACCTCGCGCTGCCCCTCGGGAAGCGCCTCCTGCTCGACTCTCGTCGCCTGCTTCGCCATGAGTTCTCCTTTGCGTGCCGGGCCGGCGGTCCGGCGCGACGGTTGGGACGTGCTTGTGGGTGGTTCTTGATCAGCGGCCGGGAGGCCGGTCACCGCCGGGGGTCCCGGCTGGGCCGGCCTCCGGTGATGCCTCCCCGCGGCCGCGGGTGCCTTCGTCGTACAGCGCTTCCAGGATCCGCTTGCCGAGGCGCTCCTCGAGCTCGAACAGCGTGCGGACCCCCGCGAGGTTGACCCCGCGGTCCCGAGTGAGGTGTCGGATCCACAGGATCCGGCGAATGTCCTCCTCGGAATAGAGCCTGATGTTGGTAGGGGTGCGCGCCGGGCACACCAAGCCCTCGTCCTCGTAGATGCGGAGGGTCCTGGGATGCGCCGAGACAAGCGTCGCGGCGACGCTGATGACGTAGACCGGCCGTGTGGCGTCCCGGTCAGGCCGACGCGCACCGGACACCTGACTAGGCCTTCTGGCCCGACTGGGCGCCAAGCTCAACCTGCTTGGTCTCGACGTGCGCGGCCTGGCCATTGCTCACCGGCTGGATCCGGATCTGGCGGGGCTTCACCTGCTCTGCCTTGGGGATCCGCAGTCTGAGGACGCCGTGCTCGAAGGTGGCCTCGGCCTTGTCGGCCTCGAGGCCACTGGGAAGCGTGACGGTCCGCATCACGGAGCCGCGGGCGATCTCGCGCACGAGCCAGCCGCCCTCGTCGTTCGCGCGCTCCGCGCTGTCCTCGGCCTTGATTGTCAGAGTGCCGTTCTCGACCGTGATGTCCACGTCCTCGGGCTTCACGCCGGGGAGGGACGCCTCCACGACCAGTGCGTCCGGCGTGGTGCGGACGTCCAGCGGCACGCGGCTGTACTCGGTTCCCGCAACGCCGTTGAACGGCCGGAACATGGTGTCGTCAAACAGGCGATCCATCGCCTGGCGAAGCGTCAGCAGCTCGCCGAAGGGCGACGGGCGACGGGTCAGCGTCATCGCATCTACCTCCTGCACATGGCCCGGCTGGATCAGGAATACCGGGCAGTTCAGAGGCTAGAACCATGACAATGGCGTTGTCAAGATAAGTGTCCTTTATCTTGTGTGGATGGTTACTACCAGATTGCGGTCGAGGCCGCCCTTCCCTGACCCCAGCCGGTGGCGCTGCAGGTGCGCTGAATCAGGGGCAGGCGCCGGCAACTGCGCCCGGGACGGCGCTCCGCGCGCCGAGGCGCCCGCGGCTCAGCGGTCCCCGCGCGAGCCAGCGGCCCTCCGCGGCCCAGCCGTGCCCGCACGTCCGCGGTCCCCGCGAGTCGGGCGGTCCCCGCGAGCCAGGCGGCCCCGCGAGCCAGGCGGTCCCCCGCGAGTCAGGCGGGCATCAGAATCGGGACGGGCGGGCACGCGCGGCGCCCCGAACTGCCGCCTCCGAGCGGCGGCCGCGCTCAGTAACGCCCAACTGGAGTCCGCAGCGACTCAAAGCGCTGCCCGGAGCCGCTGCCCGGCGCCAGCAGCCGCTCAGGCGGCCCCGCGAGCCAGGCGGTCCCCCGCGAGTCATGCGGGCATCAGAATCGGGACGGGCGGGCACGCGCGGCGCCCCGAACCGCCGCCTCCGAGCGGCGGCCACGCTCGGCGAGACCCAATTCGAGTCCGCAGCGACTCTCTATGAAGAAGGGCCGTTGTCAAGGTCCGGTCTGAACCGGAGCGATCGATCAGTGGGGTGAGTCGTGCTCATCTCTCTATCGCCTCCTCGATGGTGAGGACCAGGTTGGATCGGATGCTCCGGCGGTCCATCTCAACGGAGGGTCGTCAGGCGACCAGAGTCGACTCGTGGGACCTGCCGGGGGCGAACGGCTCACGCCTGGTGAGCATGTGCCAGATGGCGGTGGACAGCTCGCGGGCGATGTCGACGCGGGCGACCTTGGACCCGCGCTGGCGGCCGAGCCGTCGCTTGTTGCGCTCGTACCGCTCCTTGTACACGGGGTGGCGGGCGGCGTGGGTCGCCGCCTCGATGAGCGCCCAGCGCAGGTACTTGGGGCCGTTCTTGGCGAGCGGCCCCCGGTCATCCCTCCCGCCCGACTGGCGGACGAGGGGACACAGCCCGGTGTACCCGGCGAGCTTCTTCGCGCTGCTGAACCGGCCGATGTCGCCGATCTCGGAGGCAATCGTGTAGCCCAGCACCCAGGCGATCCCGGGCACCGTTCGGAGCAGCCCGATGTCGGGGTGGTCGGCGCCCAGCGCGCGCAGCTCCCGCTCGCACCCGTCGATCTGGGCGTCGAGCTCGTCCACGAAGCGGAGGCTCGTCGCGAGGGTCGTCGCCCAGGGCTCCGGGATCGCGAGCGAGGCGAGGAGCTCCCGCCCGGCGACGCCGAACAGGTCGCTCACCGGCACCGGGTGGCCGAACGCGATCAGGGTGGCGTGGACCCGGTTCTTGAGCGCCGTCCGGTGGCGGGCGAGGTGGAGGCGGAACCGCGCCCGCTCCCGCTCGGCCCGCGTCTCCGGGTCGGGCAGCCAGATGGCTGGTACGAGGTCCCGCCGGCCGAGCTCGGCCAGCACCCGGGCGTCGATCCGATCGGTCTTGGCGGCCAGGGGGGCGAGGCCCTTGACCTTGACCGCGTCGGCGATCTCGACGTCCCAGCCGGCAAGCTCGAGCTGGTCGCGCACGAACCGGGCCCCGTTCATCGACTCGATGGTCGCGGTCACCTCCTGGCCGTGGCGGCCGACGATCGAGACCAGCGTCCGCAGGGCGTCGGCATCGGGGTGCACCGCGGTCACCTCGACCGTCCGGCCATCCTCGTCGAGCACGTGCACGTCAAGCCTCTGGCGCGACAGGTCCAATCCGGCGTACAACGTGGGCGGGCCTCCAGGTGATTGGTTCCGCGAGAACCCAACGATCTCACCGCGGAGGCCCTTCTTCATGACATTCAACGCGCTGCCCGGAGCCGCCGCTCAGGCGGTCCCCCGCGAGTCAGGTGGGCATCAGAATCGGGACAGGCGGGCACGCGCGGCGCCCCGAACCGCCGCCTCCGGGCGGCAGCCACGCTCGGCAACGCGGCATTCGAGTCCTCAGCGACTCAAACCGCTGCCCCGAGCCAGTGCCCGGCGCCCGCCTTACTGGTCCTGCTGCTCCCCGATCAACTGCTGGCGCAGCTCCACCTCGCAGTCCGGCCGCCCGATCGCGATCACCTTGTCGCCCTCGGCGAGGATCGTGTCCGAGCGCAGCGGCGTCGGCGCGCCGTTGCGGATGACGCCGAACAGCGAGCAGCCGGAGGGGACCCGCAGGTCCGTGGCCACCCGCCCGATGGCCGGCGACCCGGGCTGGAGGTGCGCCTCGATGATCTCAAGTTCGCCCTCGCCCAGCGCCGCCAGGTGAAGCAGCTCGTGGACCGGGATGTCCTGCTCAATCGACCCCAGGATCATCCGCGTGGGGCTGATGATCTCGTCCACGCCGAGGTGGCGGAACAGCCGCTCGTTCTTGGGGTTGTTGACCCGGGCGATCGTCCGCGGCACGTCGAAGTGGTGCTTCGACATCTGGCAGATGACCAGGTTGTCCTCGTCGTCGCCCGTCACCGCGGCCACGATGTCGGCCCGGTTCGCGCCCGCCTCGCGGAGGTACTTGCCCTCGCAGCCGTCCTGGGCGATCACCACGGATCCGATCTCGTCGCGGATGGTGTCCGCCCGCGCGCGGTCCTTCTCCATGAGCACGCACTCGTGTCCCGAGTCGATCAGCTCCTTGGCCAGGTAGTAGCCGACCTTGCCGCCCCCGACGACCAGTACGAACATCGCTCAGCCCTCCGTCGCGCTGGTCTCGCCAGCACCCAGCGGGTGGGTGTGCCCGTTGGCCGGCAGGAAGATGCCGGGGCGCTCGCCGGGCGCCTGGCCCAGGAAGGAGAGCACCTCCCTCTCCATGAGGTTCGTGCGGCACAGGGTCGCGATGCCCAGCAGCGCGTAGGCCTCAGCGCGCACGGGGTCGTTGATCTTGGCAACCGTCCGGGCCGCGCCCAGCGCCTCGATCCCCAGCTGGGCCGCCATGATGTTGCGGTTGTCGCCCTCGGTCAGGGCGAGGAACAGGTCCGCCCCCTCGGCCCCGGCGCGTCGGAGCACGTCCTCGTCCGTGCCGTCGCCGCGGAGCGCGGTCCCGCCGAAGGTGGACGGCAGGCGGTCGAATGCCGCGGTTGCGCGGTCGATGATCAGGACCTGCCACCCGGCGCGGTCAAGGGCGTCGGCCAGGCCAGCGCCCACGCGCCCGCAGCCGACGATCACGGCCTTCATGCTTGCTCCTTGGGCATCGCCTCGCGGACGACCCACACCGCGCAGGGCGCGTTCTTCAGGATGTACGGGACGGTGCCGCCGATGGCGAAGTCGCCACCGAAGCGGCGCCTGAAGGGCAGGCCGCAGATGATCATGTCAGCGCTCCGCTCGGAGGCCTCGTCCACGATCGCGGCTCCCACGTCACGCGCCTGGAGCAGGACCGTCTCCAGCCGGTAGCGACTGGCCTCGGCCGTTGCCTCCGCGATATCCAGGACCCGCTGCGCGTCCTCAGACCGGCCGGCGACGTCGGCGTCGAGCGGGAGGGTCCAGTCGATCTCGACCACGTGGACGCCCACCAGCTCGGCGTGGCTCAACTTGGCGACTTCCGCCGCGAGGGCCACGATGGGTCGGTCAGTCCGTCCGCCCGACAGTGCAACCACGGCACGCCGGAACTGGGGTGCCGACGAATCGGCCACAGGCGATGCGCCTCCAGATGAGACGACGGCGACGGGGACGCCCCGTGGCGTCCGGTCGGCCGCCGCGCCGGGTCACGATACCACCGGGGCCAGCGCACAAACGCGCTCCCCTCGTGCCTCAGGTGTCGGTTGGGGCACCTTCGTGTCGCGGATCGGCGTCGAGCCCGTGGAAGCGGTCGCCCTCGTCGCGCCGGTACGGGACGTCCACTACCACGGTGTGGGGCCGGCCGACGAGGAGGGCGCGCAGGCGCCGGGCTGACTGGTTGTACAGGATCCGCTCCCACCAGTGCCGGGCCACGTACTCGGGGATCACGACGAACGTGATGGGCTGCGGCTTGTCCGGTGGCCACGCGAGCTCGAGCACGTCGAGGTAGGCCATCAGCGGCCCCGCCAGCGCCCGGTATGGCGACTCGACGATGACCAGCTGGACGCCGGGCATCTGCCGTTCCCATCGCTCCCGCATCCGTCGCGCGTCCTCCGGGTCGTCAGAGATGTAGACCGCCAGGACGTCATCGGCGATCGAGCGTGCCACGTTGACCGCTCGCACCACCGCCCGGGTGAGGCCGGGCACCGGCACGATCGCGCGCTCATCGCGCAGCGCGGGCTTGAGGACGAATTCGGGCCCGATGGCGAGCTGCCGCGCCGACGCGTTGTACTGGCGCTGGATGAACAGCATCATCGCGACCAGGATCGGGATCAGCACCGCTACGATCCACGCGCCGCCCTGGAACTTCTCGGTCAGCACGATGGCCAGGACGATGAGGGTGAGCAGCGCGCCGAAGGCGTTCACCCCCATCCGCCACCACCAGCCGCTCTCGTGGGTTCGGATCCAGTGCCGGACCATGCCGGTCTGGCTGAGCGTGAAGCAGACGAACACGCCCACCGAGTAGAGCGGGATCAGCCGTGTGGTGTTGCCCTCGAACGCGACGTACAGGCCCGCAGCGATCGCCGCCAGGAGGATGATCCCCCAGCTGAACGCGAGACGGTCGCCGCGAAACCCGAACTGGCGCGGGAAGTAGCCGTCCTCGGCCAGGATCGCGCCCAGGCGCGGGAACGCGTTGAAGCTGGTGTTGGCGGCCAGGAACAGGATCAGCGCGGTCGCGACCTGGAACAGGTAGTAGAGCGGGTTGCCGTTGCCGAAGGCCGTCTGGGCCACCATCGCGATGACGGTGGGGCCGCCCGACAGGTCGGCGGAGGGGACGATGTCGTACTCGCGGGCAATGATCGTGACGCCGATGAAGATGACGCCCAGGAGCACGGCCATCGCGAGCAGCGTGTTGCCCGCGTTCTTGGCCTCGGGGGGCTTGAACGCGGGGACGCCGTTGGCGATGGCCTCGACGCCGGTGAGCGCCACGGAGCCGCTGGCAAAGGCCCGCAGCACGAGGAACACCCCGATCGCCTCGGTCCCCATCGGCATCGCCTCGGGCTGTCGCGGGTAGGCCGTGTACGTGCCCGTCACCACGTGGAACACGCCGCTGCCGACGATCAGCAGCGCAAGGCCCACGAACAGGTACGTGGGGACCGCGAAGATGTTCCCCGACTCGCGCAGGCCGCGCAGGTTCGCGACCGTGATCAGGCCGATCACCGCCACGGCGATCACGATCCGCAGCCGGTGGTCCTGGCCGCTGTCGATCCCGGGCAGGATCGAGATGAGCTGGTCCATCGCCGACGAGGTGGACACCGCCACGGTCATCACGTAGTCGATGAGCAGGGCCCCCGCGGCCACCAGGCCGAGCATCGGGAGCAGCTCCTGGCGCGCGACGGCGTACGCGCCGCCGCCAGCGGGAAAGGCCCGACAGACCTGCCGGTACGAGATCGCCACGACGGTCAGCAGGACGGCGATGGCGATGGCGACCGGGATGGACAGGAACAGCGCCCCGGTGCCTGCCAGCGCCAGGACCCTCAGGATCTCCTCGGTAGCGTAGGCCGAGGACGAGATGGCGTCCGAGCTGAAGATCGGCAGGGCAAGGCGCTTCGAGAGGCGCTCGGTGATCTCGTCCTCACTCGCGAGGGGCCGGCCGATGAGCCACGCCTTCGCGCGCTGGTACTGGCGCTCGAGGCCGGAGCGCGGCACGGACGCGGCGGGCTTCGCCACGAGCTGGCCCGGGCCGGCGTAGCGGAAGTAGGCCGAGTGCGGACGCTCGACGCGGACGCGCTTGTCCGCGATCTTGCGACCCTGGAGCGGTCGTCTGCCACCGATCATGGGCTGGTTTCGGGGCGACCTCGTGCGGCGCTCGGGGCGCAGTCAGGCGCGCTCATCGCGCGCTCGGCTCAGTGTCCAATGTGCTCGCTGCGACGATACGGCACATCCGCGATCACCGTGTGCTCGCGCCCCACCAGCGCCGCCCGCAGCCGTCGCGCGGACTGGTTGTAGAGCATCCGCTCCCACCAGTGGCGCGCCACGTACTCGGGTATGACCACGATGGTCGTCGGCGCCTCCGTCTCGGGGGGCCGCGCCATCTCGAGCACGTCGAGGTACGTCACCACCGGCCCCACCAGCGCTCGGTAGGGCGACTCCACGATCACCAGGGGCACGGTCGGGAACTGGTGAGACCAGCGCTCGCGGAGCCGTCCCGCCTCGGCTGGGTCGGTGGTCACGAACACCGCCAGCAGGTCCCCGTCGTGCCCAGCCAGCGTGCGCCCGAACATGACGGCCTGGACGACCGACCGGTTGATGCCGTTGACCGGGATGACGATCCGCTGGTGACGATGAGGGTGCTCGAAGACGATGTCGGATGCCACCGCCAGCTCCCGCGCCTGGCCGTCGTACTGGTGCCGGACGAACAGCATCATCGAGACGAGTGTCGGGATCAGGACCACCACAACGAGCGAGGTGGGGGCCTTGACCGAGGTGACGACGAGGGCGATGACGGCAGTCAGTCCGCAGCCGAGTGCGTTGATCACGATCCGCTGCCGCCATCCCGCGCTCTTCTCCGACCACCAGTGCCGGACCATGCCCGCCTGGGCGATGGTGAAGTCGATGAACACGCCGACCGCGTACAGGGGGATCAGCGCGTGCGTGGACGCCCTGCCGCCGATGATCACCCCGGCCGCGATCATCCCCAGCACGACGATGCCCATGGAGTAGGCGAGGCGGTCGCCGCGGAACGAGAACTGGCGGGGCATGAAGCCGTCCTCGGCCAAGACCGCCACGAGGCGCGGGAAGGCGTTGTAACTGGTGTTCGCGGCGAGAAACAGGAGCAGCGCGGTGAACGTCTGGAACAGCAGGAACAGGATCGATTCGCCGTAGACGTGCCGGGCGATCTGGGAGATGACGGTCTGCTTGGGGATCTCGACGGGCACGATGTGGTAGTGGGTCGCGAGGAATGTGATCCCCACGAACAGCGTGCCGAGGATGATCGCCATGGCGACCAGGGTCTTGGCCGCGTTGGCCGACTCGCGCGGCTTGAAGGCCGGCACGCCGGTCGCGATCGCCTCGGTGCCCGTGAGCGCCACAGCACCAGAGGCGAAGGCGCGCAGCAGGATCAGGACCCCGACGTCGGCTGCCGTCTCCTGGGCCACTCGCATCGACTCCGCCGAGGGCACCGGGCCGCTGTCGCCGAAGGCCACAATCCGGACGAGACCCGCGACGATCATCAGGAAGGCACCGCCCAGGAACAGGTACGTCGGGATGGCGAAGATGTTGCCCGCCTCGCGGAGGCCCCGCAGGTTGCCGAGCGTGATCAGCCCCACGGCCGCGAGGCCGATCTCCACCCGCCACGGGTCGAGGGGCGGCAGCGCGGAGACGATCTGCTCGACCGCGCTCGACGTGGAGACAGCCACCGTCAGGACATAGTCGATGAGCAACGCCGAGGCCGCGACGAGCGACGCGTTGCGCCCGAAGTTGGCCTTGGACACGGAGTAGGAGCCACCGCCGGTCGGGTAGGCGATGCACACCTGCCGGTAGCTGATGGCGACCACGCCGAGCAGGGCGGCGATCGCGAGGGCGACCCACAGCGAGAGCTCGAAGGCGGCAGCCGCGGTCCCGGCCAGGATGAACGCGAGGATGATCTCCTCGGTCGCGTACGCCGACGACGAGATGGCGTCGGAGCTGAAGATCGCGAGGGCCTTCTTCTTCGGCAGCCGCTCGCCGATCTCCTCGTCGCTCGCGAGCGGGCGGCCGATCAGGGCGAGCTTGACGCGGGCGATCGCGCGTCCGAGCTCCTCGGTGGGTGCACTCGCGGCGGGCTTCGCGACGAGCTGGCCGGGGCCGGTGTAGCGGAAGTACGGCGTGTGCGCGCGCTGGACCCGAACTCGCCGGTCGCCAGGCTTGCGGCCCGCCAGGGGCTTCCGTCCGCCGATCATCGGCTAGAGGCCGTACGCCAGGCGCTCGACGAGACGGGGCGGCAGGTGCAGGGCCTCCATCGCCGCCTGGACGGAGGCGATGTCGTACGACGTCCGATGCCAGGAGGCGGTCCCCGCGTCAGTGTCCACGACCATCCAGGAGACGGCGGGAATGCCGTCGCGGGGCTGGCCCACGCTGCCCGGGTTGAGGAGCGCCCGCCGGCCGCCCAGCTCGAGGAGGGACCCGGAGCTCGGGCTCATCGTGCCCAGGACGCCGCCCTCCTCCAGATAGCCGATCGGGATGTGCGTGTGACCGTGGAGGCCGAATGGGGTCTCGAGGTCGGCGATCGCCGCCCGGGCGACCGGCGTGGACGTGACGTACTCCCAGACGGGATCCCGGGGGCTGCCATGGACGAGCGTCCAGTCGCCGCGGACCAGGAGCTCGGGAAGGGCCGCCAGCCACGCCCGGGTCTCGTCGCCGATGGCCGTCCGCGTCCACTCCATCGCGCGGCGGGCGTCCACGTTGAACGAGTCGATGTCGATGCCGCCGATGGCGGCCAAGTCGTGGTTGCCGCGCACGCCCACCGCGCCCAGGCCGCGGAGCCGGTCCACCACCGCGTCGGGCTCCGGACCGTAGCCCACGATGTCGCCCAGCTGCCACACCTCGTCCACGGACGGCGCGGCGGCGAGCACCGCGTCGAGGGCGACGATGTTGGCGTGGACGTCGGAGAGGACGAGCGCGCGCATCGGGCCAGCGTAGCGCAGCGGTGGGGCCGCCAACGGGCCGCCGAGGGGCCGCCATGGGGCCTCACATGGGCCGCCAGGGCGTCTCAGAGGGGCCGGCGACGGCGCTCCGCGGGATCGCGCGGGAAGCGGGCGTCGATCGCCCCGTGGCGCGGGACGACGACGAGCCGGTGGTCGTCGAGGCCGGGGACGCCCGCGTGCAGGACGCGGACCGGTCCAGCTCGGAGCGCCCGCAGTGCCGGTCCCGCCGCGGCCAGCTCCTCTTCGGCCGCCGCTCCCTTCCACGCGACGAGGATGCCGCCGGGCGCGACGAGCGGCAGCGCCACCTCGACCAGTTCGGCCATCGGGGCCACGGCGCGGGCGGTGACCACGGGCCACTGCTCGCGGTCTCGCCCGTCGAACGCCAGGGCCTCGGCGCGGACCTGCTCGGCCGTGGCGATGCGGGCGAGCCCGGTCGCGTCGATCACGGTCGCGAGGAAGCGCGCCTTCTTGCCCACCGAGTCCACGAGCAGCGCGCGCTCGGCGCCCAGCGCGGCGATCAGCGGCAGGCCCGGGAACCCGCCGCCACTGCCGAGGTCGAGCAGGCGCCGCACCCCGAGTCCGCGCAGCAGTGGGACGGCGGCGAGGCTGTCGAGCACGTGCGCGCGCGCGACCTCGACCGGGTCACGGATCGCGGTGAGGTTGATCGCCTGGTTCCAGGCGAGCAGCAGGCGGACGTGGCCGTCCACGATCTCGCGCGCCGCCTGGTCCAGCGTGACGCCGAGGGCGGCGAGTCCGGCATTGAGCGTGTCCTCATACCCCCTGGGCAGCGCCGGCAGGTCCGAAACGCGCGTCGGGAGCGGACCTCTCGGCCGGTCCAGGGCACCCTCCTGTGTCGAATGCCAGGCCCGCCCGGGAGCCGCTCCCGGCGTCGATCGTTCGCCGCGGCGGGCGTCCATGCGGTCTCGCGCCGTCAGGTCGGTTCTGGCTCGGGTCTCCCCGATGCCCCTCGCTGAAGGCGCCTCCCGCGGCGCTCGCGCCAGTGGCGGAGTGCGGACGTTAGGCCGAGGCGGGGCGCGGGTCAAGGGAGGTTATCCACGATTCGTTCTTGGCCGGCGAATCCGTGGATAACCGGACGGGTCGCACCCGCAGTTCACGGGGCGCGATTCCGCCACATGCTCGCCCGGCGGTCCCTATTCGGCCGTCTTCCGCCATCTGCTCTCAGCGCGAGCATCTGGGCCGACATTCGCCGATCTTCCTCCCAAATGACCGCACGACGGCCCTTGTCCAAGAAGTTCCCGGACAGCGGCCCACGGCGGTCATCTGGCGAAACCCGTCTGGCAGATCGTGCGCGCCTGCGCCGATGGTCCACGTCCGACGCCGTGTGCCCGAGCCAATGCTCCCCGGACGGTCATCTGCTCGAAGTCGCGTAGGATCTTGACATGAGCACCTGGCCCGCGGACTGGGAGCAGCGCCGTCGCGGCGTCGCTTGTCCGGCTTGCGCGGAAGGACGGCCCGAGACGATCCCGGACGGCAGGCGCTTCTCACAGGGCCCGACCGCGGACGCCTACTTGTGCTCGCCGACCGCGGCCGCGGGCTACACCCTCGTGTTCTGGCGGGGTCGCCACGTCGCGGACCTGACGGAGCTCGATGGTGCCGAGTGGTCCTCATTCACGGCCGAGCTCCGCCTTGTCTCCCGGGCGATTGAGGCTGTGTACCGGCCCGCGAAGCTCAACGTGATGCTGCTGGGCAATACGCTGCCTCACCTCCACGCGCACATCGTGCCCCGCTACCTCGACGATCCGAATCCCTCGTCGCCGCCCCTGTTCATGATGGATGGTGGCGAGGCGTTGCGGGGTCACGAGCATGCGATCGCTGAGCTCCGAGCAGCCGTTGAAGTTCTGCGTGCCGGAGAGTAGGACTCGACCCCGCGCCGTCCGAGCACCAGCCCAGTGCGTCGCCTGCCAGGCGACGGATTCCCGCATCGGCCGTCGAACCATCGCCTGCCACGCCACGACCCGACGCAATTCCGGGCCGGGCGACCCTGATCCCCGCCAAGTCGTCGTCCCGGAGGCGACGTACTGACCCAGGGCGACCGAATCCGGCGCCTCCCAGGCGACGCCCTGCATGCGACGCGCGGAGGCAGTGCGCGCCGACGTGCGGGCGCGCGCTGACCTGGGCGAGGACCACGCGAGGACCGTGACGCGCTAACCCGCGCGCGACCCGCCGCGCACCGGCCGCCCTAGGGTGCGACGCACCACGTCGATCACCTCGTCCACGTACTTGTCCGCCTCGCCCCGCTCCGCGGCGGTCCGCACGCATCCCTGGACGTGGTCCTCAAGGATGAGGATCGAGATGGCGTCCACCGCCGCCCGAAGGGCCGCCGTCTGCTGGAGGATGTCCACGCAGTACTCGTCCCGCTCGATCATCCGCGCGATGCCGCGCACCTGGCCCTCCACCTTGGCCAGCCGGCGCACCAGCTGTGCCCGGTCCTTGCTGTAGCTGTGCCGGAAGTGGTCGGCGTGCCCCGCCGTCGTCGTGGTCTCGCCCATGCGCGAGATGATACCCCACGGGGGTATCCCACTTCGACCGCTGCCCGAGGCGACGCGCTTCGCTAGACTGGCTCCGATGGATGACCGCAGACTCCGGAAGCGCCTGGCCGGGACCAGCTGCGCGTCGTGCGGAGCCGCCATCCTCGGTGACGACATCGACGTCCTCGCCGACCGGGGCGACGTCGCCTTCGTCCAGCTCACCTGCAAGGGCTGCGGCAGCCGCACGCTCTCGCTCGTGATCCCGGACTCGGCGCACCCGAGGCTGGACACCGATCGCCACCCCGAGCTCGATCCGGCGACCGAGGCCCGCCTCGCCGGCGCCCCGCCGATCGACGAGTCGGACGTGGACGAGATGCACCGCTTCCTCGAGGGCTGGCCGGGTGACCTGCGGTCGATTCTCGGTGACACGGCGTGACGGACGACGCGGAGGCTCCCGCGCCGCGCCCGGCGTTCGCGCACGCGAGCGAGGCCGAGCTCGCCCGGATCCTCGACTTCTACGATGTCCGCTGGACGTACGAGCCCGACACGTTCCCGATCGGCTGGAGCCTCGACGGCGACGTGATCGAGAGCTTCTCGCCCGACTTCTACCTGCCGGACCTGGACATGTACCTCGAGCTGACCACGCTCAAGCAGAGCCTGGTGCGCAAGAAGAACCGCAAGCTGCGACGCCTGCGGGAGCTGTACCCCGACGTCCGGATCAAGCTCTTCTACGCGCGCGACTTCCGGATGCTGCTGCTCAAGTTCGGCCGCCTTGCGCTCGCCGCGGAGCTGTCGGGGACGGTCGGCCAGGCGACCCCGCCGCGCGCCCAGGCACAGGCAGGCGGCCAGGAGGCTGCTGCGCGCCGTGATGCACGCGTGTCGCCGAGGCAGGCGGACACGGCGACGGACGGAGAGGTGCAGTCGGACGACGACGACGAGGCCGCTGACGACCCGGCCGACGCCTTCGGTCCCGCCGGTCGGCTCGACGACGATCCGGACGCTGGCCGGACCCCCCGCGGCCGTCGCCGGGGTCGCCGCCGCCGCGCCGCCGCTCGCGCCGCGTCCCTTGCCGCGGGCGGCCCTGTCGCCGAGAGTGTCCCTCCGGGCGCCCCGAACGGCTTCCCTTCGACCGGTACCCTGCCTTGACGGGCCGACGGCCGTGCGCTGCCGGCCCGGACGCGCGATGATCCAGCCATACGCCGACCACCAGCCTAGGAGGCCTCGCTGACCAGCGCATGACCCGAACCGTCGATCTCAACGCCGACATCGGCGAGGTCCTGCTGACCGAAGAGGTGATCGCCGCCAAGACCGCGGAACTGGGCCGCCGCATCAGCGAGGACTACGCGGGGCGCCAGCTGACGCTCGTCTCGGTCCTCAAGGGCTCGCTGCCGTTCATGGCGGACCTGATGCGCCAGATCGACCTGCCACTGCGGATCGACCTCATGGAGGTCAGCTCGTACGGTGGGACAGCGACCGAGTCGTCGGGCCTGGTCCGGATCATCAAGGACCTCTCGGCGAGCATCGCGGGTGAGGACGTCCTGCTCGTCGAGGACATCATCGACACCGGCCTCACCCTCAACTACCTGATCCGCTATCTGAAGGGCAAGGGCCCCGCGTCGCTGCGGATCTGCACGCTGCTCGACAAGCCCGCGCGGCGCCTGGTGGAGATCCCCGTGGACTATCGCGGGTTCGAGATCCCGGACCAGTTCGTCGTGGGCTATGGCCTCGACTACGGCGAGCGGTACCGCAACCTGCGCTTCGTGGGCGTGCTCCGCCCCGAGGTGTACGGCGAACCCCAGTGATGTACCGCCGCTCGCTCGGGTCCGCCCGTCGGCTCGCGCTCATCGCGAGCGTGCTGCTCGTCGTCGGCAGCGTCCTGCCCTGGTATCAGCAGGGCGGCGGGACGTCGGAGCTGCCCACTCGCGTTTACACCGCGTTCGACGGCACCGGGTTCGCGAGCTTCCTGGCAGGCCTCGCCACGCTCGCTTTGCTGGCGCTGCCCTACGCGATGGGCGACCGGCCGGCGCCGCTGGACCACTGGGTCTCGTTCGCCGTGCTGGCCGCCGTTGCGATCCTGGGCGTGGTCCTCTGGGTGCCGACGTCGGGCGCCCTGGCGGACCCGTCGGGTCTCCTGCCGAACCGCGCCTACGGCTTCTGGATCGAGGTGGTCGGCGCGGTACTGCTGGGCCGCGCTGCGTTCGAGGTGTTCCTCTCACCCGAGCAGCGCTGACCCGCCGGGCCGCCGCGGCCCGGAGCCGCTGAGCCGCCGGCCGGGCGCGGCGCACCTGGAAGAGCGGCACCCGTCGTCAGGCCCCGCTCCCAGTCTGCGACGTGTCGCGGGCGTCAGCCGCCGAGGTACGCCTTCTGGACCTCCGGGTCCTCGAGCAGGTCCTTCGCGTCGCCGGACCGAACGATGGTGCCGGTCTGGAGCACATACCCGCGGTCCGCGGCGCCGAGCGCCATCAGCGCGTTCTGCTCCACCACCAGGACCGTGGTGCCCTGGCGGTTGATGTCCTTCATGATCGCGAAGATCTCCTCGACCAGGATCGGCGCGAGACCCATCGACGGCTCGTCGAGCAGCAGCAGCGTCGGGCGGGTCATGAGCGCACGGCCCATGGCCAGCATCTGCTGCTCACCGCCGGACAGGGTGCCGCCCGCCTGGCTGCGCCGCTCGCGGAGGCGCGGGAACAGGTCGAAGACCCGCTCGTAGTCCTCGTGGAGGCCCGCCTTGTCCTTGCGGCTGTAGCCCCCCATCTGGAGGTTCTCCATCACGGTCATCCGCGAGAAGATCCTGCGCCCCTCAGGGGACTGGCCGATGCCCACCCGGACGTGCTCGTGGGCGGGCATCGTGGTGATGTCCCGCCCGTCAAGCTCGATCTTCCCCTTCTTCGGGTGGATCAGCCCGTGGATCGTGCGCAGCGTGGTCGTCTTGCCCGCGCCGTTGGCGCCGAGCAGCGTGACGATCTCGCCTCTGAACACGTCGATCGAGATGCCTTGGAGGGCGTGGATGTTGCCGTAGTAGCTGTGGATGTCGGTGAGCCGCAGCAGCGGCTGCCCGTCCGTGGACGGCCGCTGGCGGGTGGGCACGGTGTCCGTGGTCATGCCGACGCTGCTCCCCGGCCCAGGTAGGCCTCGATCACCCGCGGGTTGGCCCGGACCTCGTCCGGGCTCCCCTCGGCGATCTTCTCGCCGTGGTCGAGGACGGTCACGCGGTCGCTGACGCCCATCACCACCTTCATGTCGTGCTCGATCAGCAGGATCGTGATCCCGAGTTCCCTCCGGACGCGGGCGATCAGCTCCGTCATCTCGCGCGTCTCCACCGGGTTCATGCCGGCGGTGGGCTCATCGAGCAGCAGCAGCTTGGGCTGGCTGGCCAGGGCCCGTGCGATCTCGAGTCGCCTCTGGTTGCCGTAGGGCAGGTTGCGGGCCACCTCGTTCTCTAGGCCCGCCATGCCCACGTAGCGGATCCACTTGCGGGCGTCCCGGACGGCCGCCTCCTCCTCGCGGTTGTGGCGCCCGAGGCGGAACGCAGCGTCAAGCGGCGTGGCCCGCATCCGGCTGTGCATGCCGACCATGACGTTCTCGAGCGCGGTCATGTTGGCAAACAGGCGGATGTTCTGGAATGTCCGGCCGATCCCCAGCGCCACCATCTCATTGGGGCGCGAGCTGCGGAAGATCCCGAAGCGCGCCAGCAGTGCCACGTACCAGCGCGGCCGCATCAGCGCCACCAGCAGGGCAGAGATCACGCCGAGCAGCGTGACCAGCACCAGCAGCTCCCCGAGGACCTGGATGCCCATCAGGAGCGTGCCGATCGCGAGCAGGAGCACGATTGTGGGGATCAGGAACCAGAAGATGGGCTCCGCCCACGTGCGCCGCTGCCGAGCGACAACGACCTCGCCGTTGAACAGGATCTCGCCCTCGGACAGTTCGTAGACGCCGGCGATCACGTTGAAGAACGTGGTCTTCCCTGCGCCGTTGGGGCCGATCAGGCTGACGATCGACCCGGTCGGGATATTGAAGTCCACGGTCCGCACTGCGACGAGGCCGCCGAAGCGCTTGGACACTTGCCGGGCGTCGAGGAGGAGTTCCCCGCCAAGGGCAGGTGAGGCGGGAGCGGGGGCCGGGGTCATGGGCATCGGCTCCGTCATTCCCGCTCTCCTGTTGCATCGGGAGAGGCCAGCTCGTCGCTCGCAGGCTCCTCATGGAGCTCCCGGCGCCGTCTGCGGCTCGGGAACAGCCCCTCCGGTCGCAGCAGCATCATCAGCGCCAGCGCCAGGCCGTAGAGCAGGTTCTGGAAGTTGATGTAGTTGATCTGGCTCAGGTTGATCACCAGCGGGCCGAGCGCGATGGCCGGCAAGTTCAGCGCATGCATGAACTGGTCCAGCTGCTTGAGGCCCTGGCTCTGCAGTTCGTACACGATCAGCGCGCCAGCGGCGACGCCCCAGATGTTGCCCATGCCGCCGAGGACGACCATGGCGAGGGCGGTGAACGAGACGTCGAACTTGAACTGGTCCGGCGTGACCGAGGACAGCTTGGCCGAGTAGAACACGCCCGCCAAGCCGGCGGTGGAGGCGCCAATCGCGAATGCGAGCAGCTTGGTCGTGACGGTGTTGATGCCCATCGACGCGGCCGCGAGCTCGTCCTCCCGGATGGCGACCCACGCCCGGCCGATGCGCGAGTCCTGCAGGCGATAGAGCAGCATGATCACGAGGGTGATGATCACGAAGACCGTGATGTAGTACAGGTACGGGTTCGTGAACCCGAACCCGTAGATCCCGGCCAGGCCGTAGAGGCTGGGCTGGCTGATGCCCGTGATGCCGTTCGTGCCGTTGGTGTACGTGTCGGCGTTGTTGAACACCACGGGCACGATCTCGCCGAACCCGAGGGTCACGATCGCTAGGTAGTCGCCGCGCAGACGGAGCGTCGGCGCACCGAGCAGTACCCCGAAGATCGCGGCCACGCCGGCGCCGACCAGCAGCATCGGCCAGAACGGGAAGTCGAGCCCGGTGAAGCCCGACGCCGCGTACGCGAACGTGTAGGCGCCGATGGCGAAGAACGCGGCGTAGCCCAAGTCGAGCAGGCCCGCGAAGCCGACGACGACGTTGAGGCCCAGCGCGAGGAGGACGAACACGCCCGCCTGCGCGAAGCCGGTGACCCAGTCCTTCTGGATGCCGAAGCCGCTGATGATCGGCAGGGTGACAACCAGCGGCAGCGCAACCGCCACGATGATCGCGAGCACCAGGATGGACAGGGACTGGTGACGGCCCATGAACCTTCGGAGGCCGAGGGTTTGGCGCGGTCCCGCCGCGCGGTTCATCGCTGCGCTCATGCCCGATCCGCCAGCTGCTGGCCGAGGATGCCCGTCGGCCGGAAAACGAGGACGAGGACGAGTGTGGTGAAGACCGCGGCCTCGCTCCACCGGCCGTACCCATAGGTGCTCGCGAGCACCTCGATGAAGCCGATGATGAAGCCGCCAACGGCTGCGCCCGTCGTGTTGCCGATGCCACCCAGGACCGCGGCGGTAAACGCCTTGAGGCCGCCCTGGAATCCGATCTGGAACTGCGTCACGCCGAAGTACAGGCCCTGGACCACGCCGGCGGCACCCGCCAGTGCCGAGCCGATGAAGAACGTCAGCGCAATCGTCGAGTTGATGTTCACGCCCATGATCTGGGCTGCGTCACGGTCGATGGCCGTGGACCGCATCGCCCGCCCGAGCGAGGTACGGTTGATGAACAGGTGGAGGGCCGTCATGAGGCCCAGGGTCAGCACGATCACGAACAGGTTGATCAGGCGGATGTGGATCGCGCCCAGCTCGAGCAGTGGGTTCGGGATGATCTGCGGGGAGTTGACGAAGGAGTTGCTGATCCCCACGAAGATGATGTTCTGGAGGATGAACGACACGCCGATCGCGGTGATCAGCGGGGTCAGGCGCGGCGCATTGCGCAGCGGCCGGTAGGCGAGCCGCTCGATGACCACGCCGACGACGCCCATGACGACCATGGAGACCAGGAAGGCCAGCACGAGCACCCCGGCCAGCAGGAGGGGATCGCTGATGGGGCCGGTGAAGCCGAGGTTCGTCAGCAGGCCCCACGACACGAACGAGCCGCACATGAACACCTCGCCGTGGGCGAAGTTGATCAGCTCGATGATGCCGTAGACCATCGTGTAGCCCAGTGCGATCAGGGCGTACATCCCGCCCACGGTCAGGGCGTTGATGAACTGATCCTCGCCCTGCGAGAAGCGGTCACACGTGCCGGCGCCCACCGTCGAGCAGCTGCCGAGATACATCAGCAGGAACGCGCCGACCAACGCCAGGACCACGCCGATCGGCGTGAGCCAGCGACGGTCCAACACGGGCAGGCGGGATCTCGATCCCTGGACGGCAGTCGTCATCGGCGCATCACCGGTGCGGGGGGCGTGAACGGGGGCTGACGGCGGGAGAGGATGAGGGCCGGGACGCCTGGCGTCCCGGCCCTCATCTGATGGGTCGGCGCTACTTGACCGGGTCGGCGGTGAAGTCCCGCTGCTTGAGGAACTTCCAGTCCTTCGTCGTGGGATCGAACTGGTAGTACGAGATGGTGTGCTGGGTGGTGTCGCCGTTGGCGTCGAAGCCCACCTTGCCCAGAACGGTGTCGAACGTGTGGGTCGGGTCAGCGACGTAGGCGCGGACCGCCTCGCGGAGCTTGCCCAGGTCCGTCACCCCGGGGCTGACGGCCTTGAGGGCCTCCAGGAAGATCTGGGTGCACGCGTAGCCCGGGGCGCTGTAGGCGCCGGGATCGGAGTTGAACTTGGCCTTGTAGTCATTGCTGAACTTCGCCGGGTCCGGGATGTCGTGGATGGCCGCGACCGTGCTGTAGGAGTTGGCGTCCCCGTCGGGCCCGGCGATGTTCAGGTACGAGCTGGGCGTGGCTGCCGAGCCGTCGCTGATGCCGTCGCCGCCGACGAGCGGGATGGTCGCCAGACCCTGTTGGGCCATCTGCTTGCGGAACAGGCCGATGCCGGACGTGGTGACGCCGCCGTACATGATGATGCCCGGGTTCAGGCTCTTGAGGGTGGTCACGTAGCTGTTGAAGTCGGTGGTGCTGTCCGGCACGCCGTCGCGCTTGGCCACGGTGCCGCCGAAGACCTTGTACGCGGCCTCGAAGCCGTCAGCAAGGCCCTTGCCGTAGGTCTGGGTGTCGTCGAGGACGTACGCGGTCTTGGCGTTGGCGATGTTGTAGGCGATATCGGCGGTGCCCGCGCCCTGGTTGTCGTCCGTCGTGGCAACGCGGACGTAGGCGATCTTGTCGGGGTAGGTCTTGCGCAGCGCCTTTGCCGCGTCGCCCTTGGTCAGGCCGACCGCGGTGTTGGCCGGGCTGCACTGCATCAGGCCGGCGGCGTTGCTGACCGGGATTTCGGCCTGGGCAACGTTCGAGTTGTAGGGACCGACGACGAACAGCACCGACGGGTCGTTCGCCAGGGCCGACATGTTCTTGGCGCCTTGGTCAGCGCTGTGCTTGCCGTTGACCGCGTCGTCCTGCTGGTTGATCGTGATGTTGAAGCCCGGGACCTGGATCTGGGACAGTGCCAGGGCCACGCCGTTGGCCGTGGGAACGCCGTTCGGGGCCTCGCCGCCGGTCATCGGCAGCTCGATGCCCACCTTGACGTTGATGGTGGCTCCGGTGCCGCCCGAGGCACCGCCGCTCGCGGCCGCGGCCGACGGGCTCGCCGTGCTGCCACTACAGGCCGAGGCCACGACGGCGAACACCGTCAAGGCCGCGCCCACACGCGCGTACTTCATCCGACCTCCTCCAATACCCCTCGATTGCCCGGCGCCGCCATGGCGGCGGGCCGCCGAGTCGTCCCTGAGTGGCCGGGTGTGCCCGGCGCAGCGGTGACAGCTCGACGGTCGAGGGACCCTTACGCCCGGAACGAGTGCGCCGGAGCGATGCCGTATGATAGGGGCTGGCGCTGGGGATGCAAGGTTGCCGTTCGCAACCGGCCCCCTTCGTCGTCTCGCTTCGGGATGGCTGTTCGAGCCTCGTGTCGCTCGCCTCCCAAAGCCCCTCTTGGCGGCCAGGCGCGGGGCCGCCCCGACCGATCGCATGATCGCCTCGGGATCCCGGCGCACCGACCGCTCGCTGTACGAGGTACGTGCTCGGCGTGGAGTACCTGGTCCGTCAGGCCCGCATCACGGACATTGAACGACTGGCCGCCATTGGCCGGGCGTCGATCCGGGACGCCGGCCGCGGTCCGCTCGATGCCGCGGACCTGCTTCGCCAGCTCGTCTATCTTCCGAACGCGAGCCTGCTCGTCGCGGAGACGCGACGGGTCCTCGTGGGCGGGGCCCTGCTCGTCCTGCGCCCGTCGGTGACCGCCGGCGGGTACGTGGGGACGGTCGACTTCCTGGTGGTGGGGCCCGACCATGATCTGGATCGCGTGACGGATGCCCTACTGGAGGAGCTCCTCAGATCCGCCGCCAACAAGGGTTGCGCGACGGTCGAGATGGCGCAGCCCTCCGATCCCGCGGACCTCGCTCGCCTGACGCGAGCCGGGTTTGCAGCTGCCGGGCCGATGCTCCGGCGGCCGCTCGCGGGGGCCGATTCGGCCCGCCGCCCCTAGCGCCCAGGCAACCCGGAGGCGCCGGGCCTGCCTCACCACATAGGAGTCAACCTTGGGCAAGAACGTCGCCGTCTTCGTGGACGTGGCGAACATCTTCTACGCGGCCAAGGCGGCCGGCGTGGACATCGACTACGTCACGCTGCTGAAGGCGGCCACCGCGGGACGGGACTTCGTCCGCGCGTACGCCTATACCGGCCTCGACCCGGACAACGAGAACCAGCGCAACTTCCACCAGTTCCTCGCCCGCCACCAGTACAAGGTCGTGAGCAAGGACATCCGCAAGTACGGCGACGGCAAGGTCAAGGCCAACCTCGACATCGAGCTCGTCGTGGACATGATGAAGACCGCCCGAAACCTCGACATCGCGGTCATCGTCTCGGGCGACGGCGACTTCGCCTCGGCCATCCGCGCGGTGCAGGAGATGGGCGTCCGCTGCGAGGTCATCAGCTTCCGCGGGAACACGTCGTCGGACCTGATCGAGGTCGCGGACCTGTTCACCGACATCACCCAGATCGCCAAGGTCGACAAGAGCTCCACCCGTTCGGGCCGGCGGGTGGCGGACGACGACGAAGACCTGTCGATGACCGAGGTCCCGGACAAGATCACCGAGGGCACGGGCCGGGGCCGCGGCGGCCGGGGCCGCGGCGGCCACGGCCGCGAGCGAGAGGAGGTCGCAGCCTCATCCCGCGGCGGACGGCCGGCGCGCGGGCCGCGCTACGACGCGCCTCGCCATGACGCGCCGCGGTACGACGAGGTGGCGGCTTCCGCGTCCGGCGCGTCCGGCGGACAGCTGATCGCGCTGCCGGGCGAGCGGCTGTCGCGGGCGGTCGCGGTCGCGACGCCCGTGGTCAGCGGTGAGGAACCCGAGGAGCTTGACGAGACGACAGGCGCCGAGGTCGGCGCCGCCGAGGTCGGCGCCGCCGAGGGTGGGCAGGGCGAGGCCGGTCGGCGCCGCCGCCGCCGCCGCGGTGGCCGTGGCCGGGGTCGTGGTCGGCAGGAGGGCGACGTGGTCGCCGAGGGCGGCGCGGCCGTCCCGGGCGAGGAGGACGAGGAGGCCCTTGCGGCCGAGGGCGCCGAGGCCGAGGGCCAGGCTCCCGCGGTCATTGCGACGGAGAGCGCCGCACGGCCCGAGCGTCCCGCACGCCAGGAGCGCCCGGCTCGCCGGGCGGCATCGGGCGAGCTTCCCACGCCCTTCGACGACATGGACGTCCTGTCCACGTCGCGCGCCCGCAAGCCCGCGACACCGTTCGGCTCGGTCTGGGACGCGCAGCTCGGCACAACCACGCGCCCCGCGACGAGCGGCGTCGCGCCGCTGCCCGCGGAAGACGAGGACCTTGACGAGCCCGAGATCCCCGAGTACCTGCTGGCCGAGCGGCGGCGGGGTGGTCAGGGCCAGGCTGGTCGTGGCGGCCGTGGTGGCGGCGGAGGTCGCGGCGGTGCCCGCGGCGCCTACAACGCGGCCATCGAGCGGGAGCGCTACGGCGGCTCCCGCGGTATGCCGAGCACCGGTGGCGGTGGCATGGGTGGGGGCAGCCGCTACGCCGAGCCGTCCCGGGGCGGTGCCGGTCGCGGCCCCCAGCAGCCGCCGCGTGGCGGCCGCAGCGATCGGCCTGACCGGGTCGAGCGTGCGCCGCGCTCCGGCGGCGACGAGCCGTGGAGCGAGGTTCCGCCCGAGCTCGAGCAGATCCTGCTCGCCCAGATGCAGCGATCGCGCCGGGACGCGCCAGCATCTACGCCGGCCAGGGTCCAGCGTGGGCCGGCTCCGGCTGGTGAGGCTGCGAAGGCAGACGCAGGCACCGCAGAGGCGCCCAAGCGCCGGACGACGCGCCGCGCCGCTCCGGCTGCCGAGGGTGCGTCGGCTGGTGGCTCTTCGACTGCGCTCGTCCCGACCGGGGAGACCGCCGTCGTGCCCGCCGCCGAGGCGCCGAAGCGTCGTCCGACCCGTCGGCCTGCCGCGTTGGCTGCCGAGGCTTCGACCGCCGCGCCGGCCGCGCCCACGGCCGCGGCTCCGGAGGCTTTCGCTGCCACGGCCGAGGCCCCCAAGCGCCGGACGCCCCGCAAGGCCGCCCCGGTCACCGAGGCTGTGGCCGAGACGCCCGCGACGGCACCCGCCGCCGAGGCGCCGAAGCGCCGGACGACTCGCAAGCCGACTGCCGAGGCCGTTGCCCCGGAGGCGCCTGCCACGGCGTCCCCGGCCGCAGCAACTCCGGCCGCCGAAACCCCGAAGCGCCGCACGGCGACGCGCAAGAAGGCAGAGCCCGCCGAGGGCTGAGCCCCGAGCCAACGCGGCACCCTCGTCCGAGACACTCGACGTGGACGGCTTCCTGACCGTCGGCCACCCGGCCGCGGTCGCGGCCGTCCACGCCATGCTCGGCTCGTCGGTGCCGCACGCCCTGCTCATCAGCGGTCCTGCGTCGGTCGGCAAGGTGTCGCTGGCGCTGGACCTGGCCGCCGGGCTGCTGTGCTCCGGTGCCACCGGCCCTGACCGGCCATGCCGAACCTGCCGGACCTGCCGGATGGTGGAGCACGGCAATCACCCGGACCTCCACTGGCTGCTCCCCACGGGGGCCGGCCAGCAGATCCAGGTGGGCAGGGACGACAGCCCGGAGCCCGGCACGGTGCGCGGGCTCGCCGCGGAGCTCGTGCTGCTCGCGATGGAGGCCGGGCAGCGGGTCGTCATCGTGCGCGACGCCCACCAGGCGAACGAGGTGGCCCAGAACGCGCTGCTCAAGCTCCTTGAGGAGCCGCCGCCCGGCACCACGATCATCCTGTGCACCGACGACGAGGAGCTGATGCTCCCCACCATCAAGTCGCGCTGCGCCCGGCTCCGCCTCGGGACCGTGGCCATCCCCGACACGGAGCGCCTGCTCGCGGAGCGCGGGCTGGCCGACGCGCCCACTGCGGCGCGCCTCGCCCGGCTCACGGGTGGTCGCGCTGGCCTCGCCGTCGCCTACGCCGCCGCGCCGGATGCCGTCACGATCCGCGGCGAGCTCGCCCGGTCTCTGCTGGACCTGCTTGCCAGTGGGCCTGCCACGCGTCTTGCGGCGGCCAGGCTGCTCCAGGCTCGCGCCGGAGACCTCGCGCAGCAGCTCGAGCAGGCGCTCGCCCCGGTACCCGACCCGGAGGGTGCGGGTGGCCGGCGCGGGCGGGGACGAGGCGGCGCGAAGCCGACCGGCGGGGATGACGCGGGCGGGCCCCCCGACGCTGTCGCGCCGGACGCCGACGAGACCGAGGGCGCCACGAAGGTCACGGCGAAGGACCGGCGACGCTCGATCGCCCAGCTGCTCGAGGTCTGGCGCGATGTAGCCCGAGATCTCGTGCTGGCCGAGCGCGGCGCGCGCCGAACGGTGCGCGACCCCGCGCTCCTCGAGGAGCTCGAGGCGGCTGCGCGCGAAATCCCACCCGGAGCCGCCGCGACGTTCCTGCCGCGCATCGCGGAGGCGGACGGTCTCGTGAGAGGCAACGTCACCCCGGAGCTGCTGCTCGACGTGCTGCTGCTCGCATGGCCGCGCCGCCGGGGGGCCGCATGAGCTCCGCCGAGGGCCGGGCGGGCGGCGCGGATCGCGAGCGGCTCGACGCGTCCGTCCGGGGGCGCGTCCAGGGCGTCGGATTTCGCTACTTCGTCCTGCGCGAGGCCGAGCACCTCGGCCTGGACGGCTTCGTCGCGAACGAGCGCGACGGGAGCGTCCACGTCGTCGCCGAGGGGTCCCGTGGCGTGCTCGACGAGCTGCTGGCCCGCCTCAGCGAGGGGCCGCCCGCGTCGATCGTGGAGCGGGTCATCGAGCGGCGCGAGCCGGCCCGGGGCATCGGTCGGGGGTTTCGCGTCGCGAGCGGCGAGCACCGCGGCGACTGACCGCGTCGCCACGGCGCCGCTACCGGCCGGTTCCTGAAGCCGCCCGCCGGCTGCCGCCCGGGACCCCCGCCGCGCGCCGGCGGCCGAGTCGTGCCGGGGTCGCCGCGCGCAGCGGCGTGCGCG
>JAJZRG010000074.1 GCA_021802825.1 Chloroflexota bacterium | reverse complement strand
GGGATGGGCTTGCGCCGTGGCGGCGGTGCTCGGAGTGATCGGGGTCGCCGGGCTCCTGCTCGCCCGGCCGCCGTGGGGCGCCGGGCGGCGTGTCCACGGCCGGGTGGTCGTCGTGCCGCCCGGCCGCGGACGTGGCCCCGGGCGCCCCGTCGAGGGGCATGCCCCACATGGGGTACCAGCGCGCCTGGTCGGGCTCGACCGGCATCTCGCGGCCCAGGGCCGCAGCGAGCTGGAGCTCGCGGGCGTTGTCGCGCGCGCCGTCGCCCGGGCCGGGCACGAACGGGTAGAACGCGGCGCGCTTGAAGTTGTAGAGCAGGTACGCCGGGCGTCCTGCCGCGTCGCGGAACCCGAAGGCCGCCGAGAGCACCTGGTCACCGAAGCCGGCGTCGCGCAGCTCGATGCTGATCTGGTAGGCGTTGGCCACGAGGTCTGCCAGCTCAGGATCTGTGACGACCACCCATGCGTAACCGTAGGCGTCCGACCGCCGCGTGACCGTTGCACCCGTCTCGCGGCCCGCCAGGTCGAGGAGCCGCGAAAGGTCGGCGTCGGCGTCGCGGTACGCCTGCGTGTCGATCGGCCGGATCACGATCCCGGCCTGCCCGCTCGCCTGGAGGCCGAGCTCGGCGCCGAGGGTGATGGCAGCCGACGAGAGCGCGACGAGCTGCTCGTCGCGCGACCGCTCAGGCCGCGTGCGGCCGAGCAGGGCGTCGAGCAGGCTCATCGTGCGAGCTCCGCGGCCTCGAGCCGCCGGAGCTGATCGAGGCGGGCCTCGAGCGAGGGGTGGGTGGACAGGAGCCCGGCCAGCGACTGGCGGCTGAAGGCCGGCACGATGAGAAGGGCGGCGCCGGGCTCCACCGTGCGCAGGTCGGCGTCCGGGATCCGGCCCAGCGACCCGCTGATCTTGACCAGCGCCGACGCCAGGTCGGACGGCGCGCCAGTGATCACGGCCGAGCCGCGGTCGGCGGCCAGCTCGCGGTAGCGCGACAGCGCGCGGATCAGGACGAAGCTGACGAGCCAGACGCCGAGCGAGACGAGGTACACGACCACGATGCTCGGGCGGCCCTCGCCGTCACGGTCCTCGCCGCGCCCGAGGCCCAGCCAGAACCCCATCTGGACGATGAACGAGGCGACCGTGGCGAAGACCGCGGCCATCGTCAGGACCGCCGCGTCGCGGTGGAGGACGTGGCTGAGCTCGTGAGCGAGCACCGCGTCGAGCTCGGGACCGTCGAGCCGGCGCAGGATCCCCGTGGTGACCGCGACGACCGAGTGGTTGGGGTCGCGCCCCGTCGCGAGCGCGTTGGGGACATCGGATTCGATGATCGCGACACGGGGGACCGGGAGGTCGAACTGCGCCGCGAGGCGGCCGACGCGGTCCACGAGGTCGGGCGCCTCGGCGCGCGACACCTCGCGCGCCCCCATCGCGGCGAGCACGAGGCGGTCAGAGTAGAAGTACTGCACCACGGCCAGCCCCGCGACCACGGCGCCGATCAGCACGAAGCTCCCGCCGGCGGCCCAGAGCACGGCCACGAGGACCGCGTACACGGCGGCGAGGAGAAGGACGGTGACGCCTATCCGGACCGTGAGCCCGGGGTCGCCCGGGAGGGTCCGGCCACCGGTACGCCGCACCATTCGGCTAGCCGTGCTATGCCGGGATTGAGGAGGGTGTTTGCATAGGACCAGGCTCGCCCTCACCCCTGAGATGAGAGTGAGCAGCCGCTGAGAGTGCGCGCCTCTGCAGTCCGGCGGTGCTGTCTCGACAGTTCACAGGGTCCCTGGCGGAGAGGGTCTGGGCGCGGAGGCGGAGCTGGATGAGGTCAAGAAGGACTCCCTGGTCCCAATCGCCAACAACCCCGTTCTCATGCCCGATTCAGCGGAATCCCGGATCGTCCTAGCGACGCCCCCCATCGTGAGATCCAAGCTGACTCAGCCCGAGCAGCACTGGATCCACGGGGTCGCAATGGCTCACGATCACCAGCGCAACGCCTCGGCACCTTCGTACGGCGTTTCGGCCGCCCAAGGCCCGGGGCGCGCGAACGTTGACCACGACCACTCGATGTGGTGGATGGCGGCGTGCTGCGCACCCACCGTGGTGGCGGTGCTCGCCCTGCTGGCCGAATTCCTCGCGTCTCGCTAGGGTGGAACCGGTTGACCTCCCGGAGGCGTTGCCGAGGCACCTCAAGCGCCACCGGGAGACCTGGGCGATCAGCGGAACATCGTGCGCGCGGCCCTCGTCATCACGCGCGGGTCCTTCTCGTAGTGGTGCAGCGGCGTGAGCCGGTCCTCCGAGATGCCCAGGAAGTGGTACACGGCGACCTGCGCCGCGCGCACCGAGTACTGCTCGGTGAACACCATGTCGAACGGCATCTCGCACCACTGGCTGATGAACGCGAGGTTCTTGGAGTTGGCCGGCACCACGGCCGGCCGGTCGCCCACGGCGCGGCGGTTGAACATCGCGCTCGCGTACGGCATGTGGCACGGGATGACGTTGATGATCGAGGCCGCGATCTCGTCGGTCTTGGCGGCGATGCCCGTGGCTGACTTGTCGGCCGTCGCGAGGTGGCCGAGCAGCTCGGTCAGGATCTCGCGGCCGGTCATCTCGATCGCCGGCTTCTTGACGAAGTCGCCGGATCGGCGCGGGTAGAGGAAGTAGCCCCACAGCACGCCCTCGTTCGGCTTCTGCGCCTTGTAGTGGGGCTGGTGGTGGACCACGATCGAGAGGCAGGCCGTCGAGTCGACGAAGGTGTTGAGCGCGTTGCCCGGCAGCTGCTTGGTGATCCGCGAGATCTCGTTGACCAGCAGATGGCTGTCGGTCGTGACCGTGAAGCTGAGCCACTCGCTCTGGGAGCGGTCGCCGAAGAACTTCTCCGGGTGGCCCAGGCCGTAGAAGTGCTCCGTCGCCTGCTGCCACAGCTCGGCGCTCGGCCCGAAGCGGTGGTCCTCGGTGATCGGCGTGTCGATGTCGCCGATCGCGGCGCTGTCGGTGATCGAGCCGTTGGTGTCGAAGACGAAGTCGTCCTCGTCCAACTTGATCACGCCCGTCTCGCCCGTGGCGACGTCCTCGTAGCGCAGCCCTGTGACGACGATCTCGTCGCGCAGCGGCGTGTCCTTGAACTGGAAGGCCGTGACCTTGCGGTTGTTCACGAAGTTCACGCCATTACCGGCGAGCCAGGCGCGCATCGGCAGGATCACCGACTCGTACTGGTTGTACGGCGTCCGCGTCACGCCCTCGAGCGTGTTGATCCGGCTGAACTCGAGGACCATCCGGTTCATGTAGCGCCGGAGCTCCATGACGGAGTCGACCTCGAGGAAGGCGAACGTCGTCTTCCACATGAACCAGAAGTTGGTGGTGAAGAGGTGGGGGCTGCTCGCGAACCACTCCGCGATGCTGATGTCGTCGAGCTCCCGCTCGCGGGACTCGGGCATCAGCATTAGCTTGGTGAGCAGGAAGCGATCTCGCTGGCTGAACTGCATGTGCTCGTAGTCGTTGGGTCCGTGGTCGCGGACGCCGATCGTCGAGTCGATGAGCCGGCCGACGTCGTGGGTCGGGTGCGCGTGGTCGAACTCGAAGATCTCCTCGGTCACCGAGAGGCCCGGGCGCTCGAGCGACGGGATCGTGCGGAGCACGTCCCAGAGGTTCTCGTACGTCTCCTCGTTGAGCATCCGGCCGCCCCGGTTGAGAAAGCCCCGGCTGTTGCCGAGGCGCCCGTAGCCGTACTCAGCCTCGAACTCGGCGGCCGCCTGCCCGTCATTCGCGCCGTGGGGGTCGATCCCCATCAGTGTGATGTCGGAGCCGGTCCAGTTGCCGTCCCGGATCAGGTAGACCGCCGCGCTCAGGTTTCCGAGTCCGGCGCCGATCATGTATGCCTTGTGCGTCACACGCTCTCCGTTCTGCGAGGGGCCGTTCCGGCCCGTGGTTTGGTGGGCGAGGGCTTCCTGAGCCTTCGGTCGGGTGGCAGCCGCGCCGGCCTTGCCGCAAGGTCTGGCCCTGAGCGCGGCACGCGCCCGGGCGAGACCTGTGGTTCGCGTAGCTTTCACAGAGCGGCTCGGCGCCGCGACGGGAGGAAGGCGAGCGCGGCCACGACGCCGATGGCGACGCCGGTCGCCCCGACCCGGAGCGCGTCGTCAAGGCCGGCCACGAAGGACGACTGGACCGACGCGAGGTGGGCGGCCGAGCCAAGCCGCTGCGCCACCGCGAGGCCACCGAAGACGCTGCCCTGGGTTGCCGCCGCCGCAGCGGCAGGCAGACCGGTGAGGTGGACCTGGGCCTGGTACGCGGCGTTGAGGAAGCTTCCCATGATTGCCGCCGCGAAGGCCGGGGCGACCTTGTTGACGGCCTGCAGGAGCGCCGAGCCGACCCCGCTTCGCTCAGGCGTCAACTCGACGAGGGCGGCCGAGGCGGCGGTGGAGAAGGCGAACCCGCCGCCCAGGCCGGCGAGGAACGACCAGCCGGCCAGGAACCCATCGCCGCTTGCGGCGGACATCGTGGACCCGATGCCGAGGCCGGCTGCCAGCGCCGCCAAGCCGACGGCGACGGTGAGTTTGGCCCCGACGCGTGCGGCGGCCCGGTCCGAGGCAGCAGCGCCGACCACGAGCCCGCCGATGGAGGCCAGGAGCCGGAGACCGGAGCCCTGCGGGTCCAGGCCCATGATGGCCTGCGAGTACTGCGGCAGGACGAACAGCACGCCGTAGAGGCCAAACAGCCCGAACGCCGTGAGGACCGTTCCCCACGTGAAGCTCCGCGATCGGAAGAGCGACAGGTCAACGAGCGGCTCGCCCCCCGGCTGGCGCGCGAGCCGGGCCTCCCAGAGAGCGAAACCTCCGAGCACGAGAAGGCCTGCGGCCATGAACCCGAGGGCGGCTCCTTCGCCCCAGCCCTCCTCGCCGGCGCGGACGATGCCGTAGACCAGCGCCACCAAGCCCGCAACGGACAGGAGGAGGCCCGGAACATCGATTCGCGGCGCCCGCGTCGAGCGCGATTCCGGCACCAGCGCGACGACGGCGCCGAGGGCGATCAGCGCGACCGGGACGTTGATCAGGAAGATCCAGCCCCACCACGCATTGGATAGAATCCAGCCGCCGAGAATCGGGCCGGCCGGGAGCCCCAGGAAGTTCGCAGCGGACCAGATGCCGACCGCCTTCGGACGCTCCGCCTCATCGAACATGACCGTGACGAGCGAGACGGCCATGACGATGACCGCGCCGCCGCCGAGGCCGAGGACGACCCGGGCGACGATGAAGGCCCCGGAGCTGGTCGTGTACGCTGCGCCGACGGACCCGGCTAGGAACAGAGCCAGGCCGCCGACGAGGAGCGCCTTGCGCCCGATGCGGTCGCCGACGAGCCCGGCCGGCAGCACGGCGCCCACCAGGGCGAGGATGTAGGCCGTGACGAACCACTGGAGTTCGGCCTCGGAGGCGCCGAGGGCTCCGGCCAGCGTCGGCAGGGCGACGGAGAGGACGGTGACGTCGAGCGCGAGCACGAAGATGGACAGGCTGATCGCGCCGAGTGCCCACCAGCGCCGCATCGCTCGCGTGTCTGCGGTGGCGGGCGCGGGCCGTGTCGGGGATGTCGCCCGCTGAGTCATGACCATCACGCACCTCCCGTAGCTCCGGCCCCGGATCCCGCCACGGCATCCGCAGCCGCGACATACCCGAGCGCTCTTGCAAGCCCGAATGCTCGGCACCGGACGTGAGCGCCCTGTGAAACCCCGGTGAGACGTTTCGAAGGCGCCGTAACCCTTGGTGGATCTGCCGCTCGATGTCTCAGCGACGTCTCACTGGCGCCTCATGTGCGCGCGTCAGCCTTTCGGTGCGCCTTCGTCGCGGCCGAGACTGGCCGCGGGCGCTCGAAAGGTCGACCGTGTCCGACTTCGGTGGCGGGCTCTGGGTGCTCGTCGTCCTAGACTCTGCGCTCCTCATCGGTTTCGCGGCGACCCTGTTCAGGCCGCAGACGCGCCGCGACTGGCGGGTGATGGGCTCCTTCTCGGCGTTCGTGGTGGCGCTGTTCGCCGAGATGTACGGGTTCCCGCTGACCATCTACGTCCTGTCGGGCGTCCTGGGCGGGGTGTTCCCGCAGCTAACGCCGACGCACGCGGGCGGCCACCTGCTCAACGACCTGATCGGCTGGACCGGAGACCCGCATGTCAGCCCGTTCCACCTCGTGAGCTACATCCTCATGGGCGGGTCGTTCTTCCTGCTCGCGCGATCCTGGCCGGTCCTCTGGCGCGCGCAGCGGGCCGGCGAGCTCGCCGTCACGGGTCCGTACGCACGCATCCGCCACCCGCAGTACGTCGCCTTCGTCCTGCTGATGGTCGGCTTGCTGGTCCAATGGCCCACGCTCGTCACGCTCGTGATGTTCCCGCTGCTCGCGCTTGCATACCGGCGGCTCGCCCGGACCGAGGAGCGCGAGATGCGGGCCCAGTTCGGGGCGCGGTACGAGGCATATGCTGCCGTCACCCCGGCGTTCCTTCCCCGGCCCGCTCGGCGAGCGGCGTCGTGACGCCCGCCGGCCGCCCGGCCGCCGGGCGGAGAGTCCTCCGAGGCGATCCGACTGAATCCAGACCGGCACCCGGGCGCACCTTGCCCCGCAACTCCGCGCCCGGTAGGGTCCGCGCATGACCTCGCCCGTCCGATCCATGGGGATGATGTGTATGCGCCGGCGGCCCCGCCGCGCTGAGGACGGGGCCCGAGGACGCGCGACCTGTCGCTGACCGTCGCCCGGGGCCTCGGGCCGAGGTCCCGGGATCGCAGCACTGACTGCGGCCCCATCGCTCCTCAGGGCAACGCGACGGGCACCCGCCGGACTCCACCGCCCGCAGGCCGGGACCTCCCACTCGTCGTTTGCCTTCCTCAGACGCACCCTGGGAGTCCGACCATGACCGAGTTCGCCTTCGCGCCCCTCGTCGCCTCCACCCGCGAGGCCCTGGCCTCGGCGCCGGACGGCGCTGGCGTCCACACCTTCCGCGTCACGAGCCGCCAAACGGCGGGGCTCCGCAGCGAGGCCCGCATCCGCACGTTCGCGCTGGGCGTGGACGAGCCGCCGAGCCTGGGCGGAGCCGACACCGCGCCCAACCCGGTGGAGTACGCGCTGCTGGCCCTCGCATCGTGCCAGGAGATCACCTACCGGCTCCACGCGGACCACCTGGGCGTCCCGCTCGACGGGGTGGCCGTGTCGCTCGAGGGCGACATCGACCTGCGCGGGTTCTTCGGGGTGGACCGGTCGGTGCGCCCGGGCTTCCGCGAGATCCGCGGCACCGTGCGCCTCGATAGCCCGGCGCCTCACGCTGAGCTCGAGCGGCTCAAGGCCCACGTGGATGCGCACTGCCCGGTGCTCGACCTGCTGAGCAGCGAGACGCCAGTAGCCATCGCGCTCGAGGCCCCGACGCCAGCCTGACAGGCAAAGGGCGTCCTGGCCGACGACATCGGCCAGGACGCCTGCTCGGACGAACGTCGAGACGCAGCGACGTGCCGGGGCCGAAGCCCTGGCGTCAGCCGCCACGCCCGGCCCCTCGGCCGACTCTCAGGCCGCGTTCAGCCTGAGCTCATGCTCAGCGGCGACCCTCCACCTGAGCGCCTGCGCCCGCTGGTGCCTGCCACTTGGAGTTCTGCATGTCGTTGCGCGTCCCCACGGTAGTCAGTGTCGCTGCGGTCGTCGCCGCGGTCGCGGCCGGTGCCATCGGCGGCTATGCCCTCGCGGCCGCCAAGTCCGATGGCCCGACGGACAGCGCGAAGGCGGCGGGATCTGGCCTCGCAACCCGCGCGTCGCTCGAACAGCTGCTCGCCGGCAAGCCCATCACGCCGACCGGCAAGACGAGGACGTTCGACCTCGCGATCAGCGAGACCTCCTGGGAGCTCGTGCCCGGCGTGACGACGCAGGCCGTCGCCGTCAACGGGACGGTCCCCGGCCCCACCATCAGGGTGCAGGAGGGCGACGCGGTGGTGGTCAACGTCAAGAACAACCTGCCCGAAGCAACGTCAATCCACTGGCACGGCGTCCACGTCCCCAACGACCAGGACGGCGTCGCCGGCGTCACGCAGGACCCGATCGCGGCGGGCGCGACCTACACGTACCGCTTCACCGCGTCGCACGCCGGCACGTTCATGTACCACGCGCACGGCCCGAAGAGCCGCGAGCAGATCGATCGGGGGCTGTACGCGCCCTTCATCATCGACCCGGCCGGGCCTGACCCGATCGCTGCCGACGTCGAGCAGGTCCTCGCGATCGGCAACTGGATGGTCGGCACGGATATGGCGTCGATGGGCGCCATGAGCATGGACTACAACTACTACACGATCAACGGCAAGTCGTACCCCGCCACCGCGCCAATCTCGGTTCGCCAGGGTCAGTTGGTCCGGCTCCGCATCATCAATCCCAGCCAGACCCTCCACCCCATGCACCTTCACGGACTCGACATGGCCGTGGTGGCCAAGGACGGCGAGGCCCTGCCGCAGCCCCAGCGGATCACGACGCTTGATGTGGCGCCGGGTGACACCTACGACGTGGTCGTCTTGGCCTCGACGCCGGGTACCTGGCTCTTCCACTGCCACGACCTCCACCACGTCACCAACAACGGCGAAGAGCCCGGCGGACTCATCGTGCCGATCGTGGTGACGGCTTCCGGCGGCACCACGGCAGCGCCGTCCGCGTCCCCGAGCGCGTCCTCGACCTCCTCCTCGGCGGCGCCCACCGCACCCTCGCACACGGCGGCGCCTGGCATGACGGCCATGCCTGGCATGGGCGGCTGAGAACAGCCGCGCAGGGCACCCCCGCGCAGAAGCGCTCCTGCCCGGGCCGCCTTGCCCGGGCAGGAGCGCTTCACGGATTCGAGGAGCCAGTGCCCGGGTACTCCGTGGGTGGGGGACCGGATGCGTCACCGGCCAGGATCGCCTCGACGGTGGTCCGTCGCGGGTCGTCCGGCCCTGCGGCCGCAAGGAACCGGGAGGCGTCGACGTGAGTTCGGGCGTCGCTCGGCCCATAGAGCTGCGCGTCCGCGAGCACCTTCATGAGCAGCGCGTCGGCGTCTCGACCCTTCCCCGCGAGGACGCTGTCGATGAGCGGCGCAGCCACGTCGGCCCGCCCGGACTCCACCAGGATCGCCGCAAGGCCCAGTTTCGGGCCGGCAGCTGTCGGATCGGCGGCGAGCGCCGACTGGTAGCGCCCGGAAGCCTCGGCGAGGTTCCCTGATGCCAGAAGCGCGTCGCCGAGCTGCGTCAGGGCCTCAGCGTCACTCGGGTTCGCGGCCACCCAGGCCTCAAGGTCGGCGATCGACGGCGAAGCGCCCGGCGCGCCACCGCTCGACGACGTCCCGGCGGCGCGGCTCCCGAGCGCGGACGGGATCGGCGCCAGGAGCGCCACGAGCATCGTGGCGAGGAGCCCGAGCTCTGCGGCCCGCCGTCGCGGCTGGACATCCTGCCGGGCCTCTGGCGATGGTGCCATGGGTGCTCGCCGGCCCCGCCGGACGAGCAGCAGCGCGCCGCCCAGGAGAACCGCACCGGGCAGGAGCCACACGATGGCTGCGGCCCCCCCGGACCCTGGGTCGAGGAGGATCCAGGGTCCGTAGCGGTCTGCGAAGTAGGCTCGGATCTCATCGTCAGTCCGACCGTCCCGGAGCTGCTGCTCGACGACCTGCCGCATCTGCCTCGCGGCCATGGCGGGGGAGTCGGCGACTGACGTGGCCTGGCACGTCGGGCAGCGGAGCGTCGTCTCGATGGCGCGCGCCCGGGCCGCGGGATCCGTCGGCTCGGGCGCCGCCAGCCACGCCGTCCCGGCCACCAGCAGTACGACTGCGGCAAGCACGACCGAGACGGCGACCTGACCGACCCGCGGTCTCATGGCCCGACGATGGTCTGCAGTTTCGCGTCCAGGTCGGCCTGCGTCAGGGCGCCGACCTGGTGCCCGCGGATGACCCCCGACCGGTCGATGAAGAACGTCTCGGGGATGCCCGTCAGCCCGTAGTCGATCGCCGTTCTGCCGTCAGGGTCGAGCAGGGTCGGGTAGGTCACCGAGAACTCGGCCGCGAACTTGCGCGCCGCGTCGGGGCTGTCCTGGTAGAGCACGCCGACCAGCGCGAGCCCATTCGGCGCACGCCGGGCGAGCTCCACCAGGAGCGGCGCCTCTTCCCGGCACGGCGGGCACCACGACGCCCAGAAGTTCACGACGAGCGGTCTCCCGGCGAAGTCCCGCAGGGCCACCCGCTGACCGTCGAGCGTCTGGAGGTCGAACGCGGCCGCTGGGCGGTTGACGCCCGGACCTGGGCCGCTCGCGGCCGACGGCGTGCCGATTCTTGCTGTGACTGCCCACTCCACGAGGACGGCGAGTCCCACGGCGACGACGAGCCAGGCCATCCGCGGCATCCGCGTCCGCCGCCCGACCACCGCGCTGTTGGCCGCCGCGGCCGGTTCCGGGACGTCCGCCCGGTCATCCACCGGTGGGCACCTCAGCCGGGCCGCCGACGACTTCCTCGGCGGACGCAACCTCCATCAATGGCCTTGCGTTGCGTCGTCGTGGCAGTAGCGCGATGACGCCGCCGAACGCGAGGAGTCCCCCGCCCACCCACAGCCAGCTGATGAACGGGTAGGACGCCACGCGGATCGTCACGGCACCGGTCGCCGGATCGGCGTCGAGGAGCGACAGGTAGACGTCGCCGAAGGGGCCCGGGCGGACCGCCGGCGTCGCGAATGCCCGGCCCGAAGTCGGCGTGACCGTCAGACGCGGGCCCGGGTTCAGCGGGGTGCCGTCCACAAGCACGCTGGCCTCGAGCGACATGGCCCCCGCGGGCGATCCGCCGGCCGTCGCGAGAAGCTCGATGCGATGGCCCGCGACTTCTGCCTGCTCGCCTTGGCGCAGATTGAGGTCGGTGTCCGAGCGCCCGGCGCCCGCCATGACGATCGCCGCCGCCATCACTGCGAGCCCGAGGTGGGCGACCAGCCCGCCCGGGCGGCGGATCGACAGCGGTCGCAGCCTGGCCCGGCGCAGTAGCGCGGACACGGTGGCCGCGAGCGAGAAGCACGCCGCCGCGAGGCCGACCACCCCGCCCGCCCCGAGGCCGGCTCCGGCCGCGGCGGCCGCCCCGAGGCCGGCCGCGAGGGCGGGGAGGACGATGCGAGTGGCGACGCGGTCGGACCAGTGGCCCCACGGCAACGACGGGCCGACCGCCGCGAGCCCCAGGAGAACAGCGCCGACGGGCCCGACGATCCGCTCGAAGTAGGGGGCTCCCACGCTGACCCTGCTGCCGTCCACGGCCTCGACGATCAGCGGGAACATCGTCCCCGCCAGAACGGTCGCGGCAATGGTCACGAGCAGGAGGTTGTTCGCCAGGATTGCCACGCCGCGAGGGCCGCCGACGGACCCAGCCCGCTCCGGCGGCAGCCGGAGGACGGCGAGCCCCACGGTGCCGATAAGCGACGCGGCGACGAGCCCGGCGAGCAGGGGGCCGATCGCCGACTGGGTGAACGCGTGGACCGACTGGAGGACGCCGCTCCTCGTGACGAGCGTCGCGACGAGGGTGAGGATGAACGAGGCGCCGACGAGTGAGACGTTCCAGCCGAGCAACCCGCCAGTGCGCCGGCCGACCATGGCGGAGTGCAGGAACGCCGTCGCCGTCAGCCACGGCAGCAGGGCGACATTCTCCACCGGGTCCCACGCCCAGTACCCGCCCCAGCCGAGCACCGCGTAGGACCACCAGGCCCCGGCGACCAGCCCGAGCGTCAGCGGGACCCACGCGGCGGTCGTCGCCTGCGTCGCGTCACTCAGCCAGCGTTGGTCGAGGCGATGGTGCCAGAGCCCGTCCACCGTGAGGGCGAACGGCACCGCGAGGCCCACGAACCCGAGGTAGAGCAGCGGCGGGTGGACCGCCATGAGCGGGTGCTGCGCCAGGAGCGGGTTCGGCCCGGGACCATCGGCGGGCACCGGGGACACGGGACGCCAAGGGTCGCCCGGGCCCAACAGGAGGACGCCGAAGAAGGCGGTCAGGCCTAGGAGGACGAGGAGCACGACCGGCCGCCGGTCGGGCGCGCGCCCCGCCAACCACCGTGCCGCGGCGACAGTCACCAGCGACAGCAGCAGCGTCCACAGCAGGATCGAGCCCTCGAGGGCCGCCCAGAGCGAGGCGACCGTGTAGAGCACCGGCGTGGAGCGGCTGCCCACCTGCGCGACGTACGAGACGCTGAAGTCATGCGTCAGCAGCGCCGCGACCATTGCCGCCGCCGCTCCGGCGAAGCCGATCGCGGAGGCAATGGCCGCGGCTGTGGCCGCCTCTGGTTGCCACCGGCCGCGAACCGCCTGCAGGGCCGCGACGAGACCGATCAACGCGCTGCCCGTGCCGATGAACGTTGCGGCGAAGCCGATCGCCCCCATCACGGCGCCACGCTGAGCGGCGATGGCAGGACCCCGGGGGGAATCGTCTGCCCGGGCTTGAGCGCCTCGTACACCTCCGAGTGCTTGATCAGGATGTTGTCGGCGACAAAGACGCCGCCCGTCCCGAGACGCCCCTCCAAGACCACGCCGACGCCGTCCCGGAAGAGCGCCGTCGGGAGGGCGGTCGACTCGACAGCAACTGTGTCTGTGCCGTCTGTCACCCGGAAGTCCAGGCGATGGGTGGTGGGATCGGTCCGGACTGATCCCGGGACGACAAGGCCGTACAGGCGCGTCGCGCCGGTGTCATGGGCCGCGAGCAGCTCGGTCGGCGTCCGATAGTAGACGACCGCGCTCGAGAGTCCGACACCGACGAGGACGAGCAGCGAGGCCCCGGTGAGCACCAGGCCGAGGAGCGTCACCCGGCGACTCATCACGGGGCACGGCGTTCGGTGACGGCGGGCTCCGCATCGTCGGGACCGGCGGCATACGCCCGGATGGCACGGGCCCGCGCCGCGGCTTTCGCGACCCGGCGGCGCAAGGTGACCGCGTACAGCGCCACACCTCCGACGACAACGAGGTACCCGGCGAAGACGAAGGCGGCGTCAGTCACGGGTGACTGCCGTATCAAGGAGGCCCTCGAGGCGCGTCCGCTGCCACACGAGCCACGCGTACGCGAGGCTGAAGGCCGCCACGCTCGCGAGGAGCTGGGCGAGGAGGACGTGGTCGATCGTGGGGTCGCCTGGCCGGAGGACCGTCGGCGCCTGGTGCAGGCCCCGCCACCAGAGCACCGAGAAGTGCACGAGCGGGACGTTGAGGAACGCGATGAGACCGAAGGCAGCGGCGACCCGCCCACGCCGCCTTTGCTCTGAAACCGTCTGCCGGAGGAGCAGATACGCGATATACGCCAGCAGCATGACGGCGGTCGTGGTCAGCCGAGGGTCCCAGTCCCACCACTGGCCCCACGTCGCCTTGCCCCAGATGGAGCCGGAGGCGATGGCGAGGCCCGTGAACATGACGCCCACCTCGGCGCTCGCCGCCGCAAGCCGGTCGAGCCGCGGGTCGCGGCGCCACAGATACCCCGCACTGCAGGCGAAGACGACGAAGAACGCCAGGTAGCCGACCCACGCCGCCGGCACATGCACGTACATCAGCCGCTGAACATCGCCCTGGCTGGCGTCCGCGGGGACGAGGACCAGGCCGGAGGCGACCACGAGGGCGACACCAGCAGCGACCAGGCGCCCGGACCGCGAGGCGATCGTCTGCCGCACCATCATGCAGGCCCCGCAGCCTCTCCGTACGTGATGAGGCCGACGCCGAGGAACAGCAGGCTCTCGGCAACGAGGACCGCCGTCCACTGGACCCCCTGCCCGCCCGCAAGGACGGCGCTCGCGGCCTGCACGCCCGCAAGGAGCGTGGGCACCAGCATCGGCAGCAGGAGCGCCGGCGCGAGGAGCGCTCGGTGCGGCGACCCTCCGACGAGCGAGGTGACCAGTGCGGCGACCGCCGCCCTCGACACGCTCGACGCGACCGCCAGGGGCACGAGCAGGAGCGCGCCCGCGCCGGGCCGCAGGTCTAGAAGCGTGGCCGCCGCCAGCCAGAGCCCGAGCTCGAGAGTTGTGAGGCTCGCCGAGAGACTGATCACGCGGCCGGCGAAGATCGCGCGTGGGTCGTCGAGGGCGAACCAGAGTGCCACGAGCGCATCGTCGGCCCGGTCGATCGAGTCCAGCCGGTCGGCCAGCGTGACGGTGGCGAAGGCAAGCACGACGCCGACCAGGGCCGGGGCTAGGAGCCGCATCCGCCCCACATCCGGCCCGACGGCTAGTGCCACGAGGACGAGGCCGGTCGCACCGAGCGTCGCGGCCGCGGGCAGGGCGTCGCGGGCGCGGATCTCGGCCACCACGTCCTTCCGGGCGAGGGCCACCGCGTCGCCGAGCAGCGCCATCAGCTGACGCCTCCTGCGGTTCGGGCTGCCACGACCGGAGCGAGGAGGCGCCCGGCGGTCAGCCAGTGCACGCGATCGCAGAGCGGCGCGAGGGCATCGGCGTCGTGGGCCGCCACGACGAGCGTGCCGCCCCGGGCGCGCCATTCCGTGAGGACGACCGTGATGGCAGCCGCATGGCCAGCGTCCACGGACGCGAAGGGCTCGTCGAGGACCAGCACGTCCGGGCTTGTGGCCATTGCCCGTGCAAGTCCGGCACGGCGCCGCGTGCCCGCCGACAGTGACGAGACGCGGGCGTGCTCGACGTGGTCGAGCCGGAACCGAGCCAGCAGGGACGTCGTCTCCCTCGGGCCGACGCCACGCCCGCGGGCGAACAGGCGGACATTCTCACCCACCGTGAGGTCATCGAGAAGCCCTGTCCGGTGCCCCAGGAGCGCGGTCCTCAAGGACGCAGCAGCGTTGCGATGGCCGGCGTCGAGCTCGAGCGCCCCCGCGACGGCTCGGAGCAGGGTCGTCTTGCCGGAGCCGTTGCCGCCGACGATCCCGACGCCGTCGCCGCGGCCCAGCTGGAGGTCGACCCGCCACATCGCGACGGTGGCGCCGAAGAGCTTGGTCGCGCGCGAGAGCTCGAGGAGTGGGGCCTGGGACGGCACGAGGGACATCTGGTCGGGCGTGGGAGACACGTGGGAGTCGGCATCGGTTACGACAGGGGCCGTAGTATAGGCGAGGCCTCCCGATCGCGCCGGGAGGGTGGTGCCGCCCCATCGAACACCGTGGTATGGTCGGCTGATGGAGCCAGAAGCGCAACGTCCCGTGGAGCCCGGCGTTGGATCCATGCTCGGCCCGCTCGCCACGGCCGTCATGCGAATCCTCTGGGACCGCGGCCCGTCGAGCGTCGCTGAGGTCCTCGACAGCCTCAACCATGGGCGGCCCCGCCAGCTGGCGTATACGACCGTCATGACGATCCTCACCCGCCTCCATGAGCGCGGCCTCGTCGAACGGACGCGGGTCGGGCGCGGCTACGTGTATCGCACCGCGGGCGATGAGCCGGCGTCGGTGGAGGCGCTCGCCGGCCAGGCCGTCGACGCCGTTCTCGCACGGTACGGCTCAGCCGCCGTCCGCCAGTTCGGCGAGCGGCTGGGCGGGCTCGACCCTGAGCTCCGCGCACGGCTGATCCGCCTCGCGGGCGGCGAGCCACGGTGAACCGTACGAGCACCGTCGCCAGCGCAGCCCTGGCGGCGGCCGCGGGGGCGACCGGCCTGTGGTGTGCCGCCGCCCTGGCGGGCTCGGCCGCCGATCCCCTGCGGGCGCCCGAACTCGTCGGCGCGCTAGTGATCGCCGCATGGGCGGCGCTTGCCGCGCGCGCTGTCATCCGAGACGTTCGCCTGCGCACGATCCTCGATCGCAACGCGAGCCCGATGGAGGCCGACGGCATCCGCTGCTACGTCATCCCAGGGGGCGGCCGCTATGCCTTCGTCTTGGGCTGGCTGCGCCCTGACATCTACGTGGGCTCGAGGCTGCTCGCCGACCTGCAACCCGAGGAGCTTCTGGCGGTCCTGCGCCATGAGGAGCAT
>JAJZRG010000073.1 GCA_021802825.1 Chloroflexota bacterium | reverse complement strand
TCCCCGCGGTCACCGCGGCGCTCGACGTCGCCGTGCTGCCGTCCTACCGCGAGGCCCAGGGGCTCACGATCCTCGAGGCGATGGCGATGTCGCGCCCGGTCGTGGCGTCCAACGTCGGCGGCATCCCTGAGATGGTCCGGGACGGCGTGACGGGCCTCTTGGTCCCGCCCCGCGACCCGCCCGCCCTGGCGGCCGCGATCTCGAGGCTCCTGCTCGACCACCAGCTGGCCGACACGCTCGCCCGCGCCGGCCACGACCTCGTCCACGACCGCTTCTGCGTCCAGATCATGGTCAACGCCGTGCAGGCCCTCTACGACGAGGGCGCGCGCGCCGTGCGCCCTCGTGAGGTGTCGGCCGCCGCGGGCTGACAGACCGGCAAGTTGCGCACTAGCGACCCAAGGCTCGGTGCCCGGATGGGATCATTGCGCCGTGACCAAGTCGATCACCTCCCTGCTGTTTGACCCGGTCCCGCGCTGGGACCGGTTTGGTCTGCTCGTGTCCACGATGCTTGGCGTGATCACTGGGATTGCCCAGGTGCGGGGCGCTGCTCCTCTCCCCGGCGATGCCGCGTACTACTGGCTGGTCGTCCCGGGCAAGTACGAGGTAGCCCAATACGTCTACCCTCCGCCTCTGGCGCAGCTGCTGCTGCCCCTGCGCGCGACGGATCTGTGGTGGGTGTACGTGATCCTATGGACCACGATCTGCTTCGCGTCGGTCGGCTACATCCTAGGACGCTGGTCGCCCTTCGCCCTCGCAGTCGCCTTCGCGCCGAATTCCACCTGGCCCCTGGTCGACCTCATCCAGGGCCCCGCCGCAGCGGCCTTCATCGGCAACGTCACGATGCCGATGGTCGCGGGTATTGTGGCCGGGATGCGCCGACCCGGCGCTTGGGCGATCCCGATCCTCACCAAGATGACGCCGGGTGTCGGGGTGCTCTGGTTCGCCTTCCGCGGTGAGTGGCGGAGGTTCGCGACGGCCATCGTCTGGACCGCGACAATTGCCTTCGTATCCTTCCTCCTGGCGCCCGGGTGGTGGTTATCGTTCGCGCGATTCCTCGTGGAAAACCAGGGGGCTACGGCGAACGGTCCCGCCTTCCTCGGGCCCCCGCCTGTCGTGCGCGTCCTGTTGGCTATCGCGCTGGTCGCTGTGGCGGCGAGGTTCAACTGGCCGAGGCTCGTGCCGATCGCCTGCGCGGTATCGCTGATTGGGCTCTACTCGGCGGGCTCGTTCAGCGCCATCGCGGTTGCTGCCTTGTCCCCGCGACTCAGTCGGTCGGCGTTGGATGGCGATCCCGCGTCCGTCAGGCAGTTGCTGGCCGGGCTCGGCACGTGGCCGAGGCCCCGGTTGGGCTCAGCCGGTCGGTAGAGCAGCTCGCCGCCCCTGCAACGAGGGTGCCGGGCACATTCGGCTCAGCGAGGTCTCAGCGCCGGGGCCGAGTTGCTCCCACCCCTGACCATCGGGCGATAACGGCCCGCCGTCCGGGACGTAGCATCGCGTGGTGCGCACTCGGGGAAGGAATCCGCTGCTGCTGCGGCTGGCGCGAGACGGGTATGTCGCGCTGGCGGCTGCCTTCATGTCGCTGCGACTGCTGCAGGTGAGGCCCTGGGACCAGAGCGTGGACGCGTATGCGTACTGGTCCACCGCGCACGGGCCCATGTATGCGCAGGGTGCCGGGGCGATGGGCGCGTATGTCTACTCACCCGCCTTCGCCCAGATCCTGACGCCCGTCACGATCCTGCCATGGCCGGTTTTCGTGACGATCTGGACCGGGCTCAACTTCGCGTTGCTGTGGTGGCTGCTCGGCCGCTGGTCCCTGCCCGCGATGCTGTTCCTGCCCATCCCGTTCGAGATCGTCTCGGGCAATGTCCACCTGTTGTACGCCGCGGCGATCGTCCTGGGGCTCCGAACCGCCGCCCCGTGGGCGCTGATGCTGCTGACCAAACTGACCCCCGGCGTGGGCGTGCTCTGGTTTGCCGTTCGGCGCGAGTGGCACCCACTCTCGGTGGCCGTGGGTGTGACGGCCCTGCTCGCAGCCGTCTCGTACCTCCTCGACCCGTCCGCTTGGTGGGGCTGGCTGGACATCCTGCAGACGAGCTCGTCCACGCCGGCCACGGTGGGCTGGTTCCTGCCGGTGCCGCTCCTCGTTCGACTGCCGATCGGTATTGTCCTCGTCGTGGCCGGCGCCGCGCTGAACCGGCGCTGGCTTGTTCCCTTCGCCCTCGTGATCGCGATGCCGGTGGTCTGGCTCAACTCGCTGGCCGTGCTGGCGGCCGTCCCGCGCCTGTGGGCCGCCGAGGATCGAACACCCGCGGCCGTCGCCGTTGCAAGGTCGTGATGCGGTACGCGGTGATCGGCGCTGGAGCGTTGGGCCTGACGGCGGCGATGCGGCTGGCCGAGGAGGGGCATGACGTGACCGTGCTCGAGCAGGGGACACGTCCCGGGGGGTTGGCGTCGAGTTTTGAGGTGGCACCCGACATCTGGCTCGAGCGCTTCTACCACCACTTCTTCGCCTCGGACCGAGCCGCGATCAGATTGATCGAGGAGCTCGGTCTCGGTCCGCGTCTGCGCTGGTACGAGCCCGTGTCGACCGTGCTCGTGGATCGCGCCATCCATCGGCTCGATTCCCCGTCATCCCTGCTCCACTTCACCCCTCTCTCGGTTCCGGACCGCCTCAGGATGGCGATGACGCTCGGATTCCTGCGGGTGCTTCCGACGCCTCGCCTCCTCGAGGGCGCCACCGCGAGCGCGTGGATGCGACGGACCTGCGGACGAGCGGCCCACGTGACGGTCTGGGGCTCGCTGCTCGAGGCGAAGTTCGGCCAACATGCGGACGTCGTCTCGATGGCGTGGATGTGGGCGCGGCTCCACGACCGCACCGCCAAGCTCGGGTACCTCGATGGTGGGGTGGAGACCCTGTATCGCGCGCTGGCCGAGCGGCTGGTCGCTCGTGGCGGGCGGCTCTGCTACGGGGCTGCCGTGCGCGGCCTCCGGCCGTCGGAAGCGGGGATGGAGGTGGCCTGGGGAGGGTCGGACACCGTTGAGGCCACCACGCAGACCTTCGATCGCGTCGTCTCCACGCTGCCACCTGCCGTCACGCGACGACTGTCGGGCCAAGCGCCTGCAGAGGACGCCGGCTATCCGCCGCTCACGGCCCACTGTCTGGTGCTGGCGCTGGATCGGCCCCTCACGGGGACGTACTGGGTCGGTGTGCCGGGCTCCTCGTGGCCGTTCATGGCCGTCGTCGAACACACCGCGATGGTGCCCGCCGAACGCTACGGCGGCCGTCACCTCGTCTACCTCGGTGCATACCGCACGCCAGACGCCGCCTTGCCGCAGCAGCCGCCCAGGGCCCAGTTGGCGGCGGCTGTACCGCTCCTCGAGGCTCTCTGCCCGGGCTTCTCGACCGATTGGGTGCTGGACGCCAGGAGCTTCTCGGCCTCGAGTGCGCAGCCCATCGTGGACACAGGCTACCGAGCCCGGATCCCGGGCTTCGACACGGAGGTCCCCGGGCTCTACAACGCCACGATGTTCCAGGTCTACCCGCACGACCGCGGGCAGAACTACTCGATCGAGCTGGCCGAGCGGCTCGTCGCCCACCTATCGCGAGTCTCCCGGCCCGGAGCCGCACGGCGATGAGGGACCGTGGGATCAGCCCCGGGCAAGCGATCGCCGCCGCCGGCGTCCTGGCCGTCTTCGTCCTGTACCTGGCGCTGACCCTCGCCGCAGCGTCGTACACCCTGGGGTGCGACTACCTCGCCTATGACGGGGCCGCGCGGGCGTGGCTCGCCGGGCGCACGCCCTACGACACGGCGGTCACCGCCGCCGGGAGCTGCGGCACCTACCAGTACCCGCCGCCCTTCCTGCTGCTGATCGTCCCCCTCACCGTGCTGCCGCCGGCCGCGGCGACGTGGGTCTTCATCATCGCGAGCGCCGTGTGCCTCCCGCTCGCCGTGCTGGCGATGCCCGTCCCGGCGCCCGCGCGGATCGTCACGCTCGCGCTCGCGGGGACCAGCTGGCCAGTCCTGTTCGCCGTCAAGGTGGGCGCCCTCGGCCCGTTCCTGTTCCTCCTCTTCGCCCTGGCCTGGCGCTGGCTCGACCGCCCGGCGCGGCTGGCCGCGGTCACCGCGCTCGGGACCTTCGCGAAGGTCCTGCCAGGGTTGCTCGGCCTCTGGATGCTGCTCACGGGCCGATACCGCGCTGCGTCGATCACCGTCGGCATCGGTGTGGTCGTGGCGCTCCCGTGGCTGCTCCTGCAGCCAGCGGTCTGGTGGGACTACCTCGCGGTCGAGCGCACGATCACCGCCACGGTGACCTCGGTCCCGGCCAACTTCTCGCCAGCATCGCTGCTGTTCTTCGCCGGCATCCCCATGGCGGCGGCACAGGCGCTCGGGGCGCTCCACACGATCGCCGTCCTGGCGCTGGTCGTGCTGATCGCGCGCCGCGGGTCGCCCGACGCGTCGCTGGTCGTGACCGCCGTCGCCTCGCAGGTCGCGGCGCCGGTCCTGTGGGACCACTACACCGTCGTGCTGTTCCTCGCAGTCGCCTGGCTTGTCAGTCGGCGGCAGTTGTGGGTCGTAATCCCTGCCGTCGCGATGAACGCCACGTTCATCGCCTGGCTCCCGCCGCTGACGTGGGTTGGCTCCCTTGACCTTGCGATGGTCGGCGTAGCCGCGGTCGACCTGCTGCAACGACGTCGGGCGCTGGCGTCGGCCCCTGCCGCGCCCACGGGAGCGCTCGGTTGAGCCTCGCGCGCGTGTGGTTGGCCGTCGCCCTCGCGCTGCCGGCGCTCGTGGCGCTGCTGGTTCCCATGCCCGCGGTAGACCTGGCGTACCAGGTCCGCGCCGGCGACATGATCCTCGCGACGGGCGCGATCCCCCGGGTCGACACGTTCACGTTCACCGTGGCGGGCCAGCCGTGGACCGACCAGCAGTGGCTCGCGCAGGTCCTGCTCGCCGCGGTCCACCGGCTGGGCGGCTGGGAGCTCCTGGCGGTGCTCCGCGCGACGCTGGTGGTGGCCATGGTGGCCCTGCTGGTGGCGGTCGCTCGGCTGCGCGGAGCGGGGCTGCGTTCGGCCTCCGTCCTCGCGCTGCTGGCGTTCCTGGTCGCGGCGCCCGCGCTTGCGCTCCGGCCGCAGCTGTTCGCGATCGTCGTCTTTGGCGCGCTCCTCGTGCTCGTCGCCGGCCGCGAGCGGCGCCCGCGCCTCTTCCTTGCCGCCCCGCTGCTCGTGGCGCTATGGGCGAACCTCCACGGCAGCTTCGTCCTGGCGCCGCTGCTCTTGGGCTACGCGTGGCTCGACGACCTCGCTCGGAGACGGCCCGCGCGACGCTCGTCCGCCGTGCTCGTCGTGGGCACCGCCGCCACCTGCCTGACGCCGTTCGGCGCCGGCGTCTGGGCGTACGCCTTCGGGATCGGGGCCGACCCCCTGATCGCGGCCCGCGTCTCGGAGTGGCAGCGGACGAGCCCGCTCTCGGTCCCGGGCGCCCTGTTCTACGCCTCCGCCGTGGCGGCTGCAGGGATCGCGTGGCGTGGCCGCTCCCGGATGGCGTGGCCCGACTGGCTGTGGCTCGGCGGGTTGATGGCGCTCGGTGTCTGGGCCGAGCGCGGCGTTGCCTGGTGGCCAGCCGGGGCGGTGCCCGTGGTGGCGAGTGCGCTGGGCGGGCTTGGGGCGGAGCGGCCGAACCCTCGGGCCCTCCCGGCAGGTATGCGCCCACTCAACGCGCTGGTGGCGGCCGCCCTCGCGATCGCCATCCTCCTCGCCCTGCCGTGGTGGCGCGTGCCGGATCCGCTCGCCGGTCGCGTGGGCCTGCTGTCGTACGCCCCGAGCGGCCTGGCCGCGGCACTCCGGGAGCACGTCGCGGCCGGCAGCCGCGTGTTCGTCCCCCAGACCTGGGCCTCCTGGTTCGAGTGGGCGGTGCCCGACGCCACCTACTTCGTCGATTCGCGCTTCGAGCTGTTCCCGGCCTCGGTCTGGTCCACCGACGACGCAATCGCCGGCGGCGGCGCGCCCGCCTCGGACGCCCTCGACCGCTGGCAGGTCCAGGCGGTCGTCCTCCCCGAGAGCTGGCCCGCCCCGGCCGGTGCTTGGACCACCGCCTACAGAGACGCCGACGGGTCGATCCTGCTGTGCGCACCCGTGCGGTGATTCGCGGACAGGCGCATTCGGACGTCCGTGTCGCTCGCTCGGGTGGTACTTCCTGCCCGCAGTTCGTGGCGTGGACGAGTTGGTAGAGTGGGTCGGTCCTGGGGCCAACGCTCCGGGCACGGGGAGAGGACGCTGTGGCTGACGATCGGGTAACAGCCGGGCTTGATCTCGTGGTGCTCGGCGGGGGCGGCCACGCCGGCCTGCCGTTGAGTCTCGCTTTCGCGGACGCAGGCCTCAGGGTGGGCATCTACGACATCCACCAGCCCACCCTCGACGCTATCGCCGCTGGGCGCATGCCGTTCCTCGAGGGCGGTGCCGAGGAGATGCTCGCGCGGGTCCTCCCGACCGGCCGCCTGGAGCTCAGCGCCGAACCGGACATGCTCGGGCGGGCGGACGCCGTCATCGTCGTCATCGGCACCCCGGTGGACGAGTTCCTGGGCCCCTCGACGCGCGTGTTCGAGCGGGCCGTGGACCAGATCGCCCCCCATATCCGCCACGGCGCACTAGTAGTCCTGCGCAGCACCGTCTACCCGGGCACGACGGCGTACGTGGCCCAGGAGCTGGAGCGGCGGGGGCGACGCGTGGACGTCGCGTTCTGCCCGGAGCGCATCGCCGAGGGGCATGCGCTCGAGGAGCTTCACACGCTGCCCGAGGTCATCGGTGCCGACGCGCCTGGGGCGGGCGACCGAGCCGAGGCGCTCTTCCGGCACCTCGCCTCGAAGACGATCAGGACCTCCACCAAGGAGGCCGAGCTCGCCAAGCTGTTCACCAACACCTGGCGCTACATGAAGTTCGCCATCGCGAACCAGTTCTTCGCGATTGCCGACCAGGCCGGCGTCGACTACACGAACGTTCTGCGGGCGGTCAAGGAGGACTACCCGCGCGCGGCCGACCTGCCAGGCCCCGGCTTCGCCGCCGGGCCGTGCCTGTTCAAGGACACGATGCAGCTGGCGGCCTTCACCTCGGACCACTTCCCCATGGGCCAGGCGGCGATGCAGATCAACGAGGGCATGCCCGCCTACATCGTGTCGGCCCTGGAGCGCCGCCACGGCACGCTGCGCGGCAAGACGGTGGGCATCCTGGGCATGGCCTTCAAGGCCGAGTCGGACGACATCCGGGCGTCGCTGTCCTTCAAGCTCCGCAAGCTGCTGGGCTGGGCCGGGGCGACAGTGCTCGCGACCGACCCGCACGTCACCGACGAGCGCCTCGTCCCGCTCGACCGCGTCCTGGCCGAGAGCGACATCCTCGTGGTGGGCGCGCCGCACCGCGCGTACCGTTCGCTCGACCTCGCCGGCCGCGAGGTGGTCGACATCTGGAACGCCACGGGCGCGGGGGTCCGGCTCTGATGCGGGTCCTGGTCACCGGCGCGGCTGGCTTCATCTGCGGCTATCTGGTCGAGGAATTGCTCAACGCCGGCCACGAGGTGGTGGGCCTCGACAACTTCAGCAAGTACGGCCGGGTCGCGAAGAGCTACGACGCCCACCCGCGCTACCGCCTCGTGGAGGGCGACGCGAAGGACGCCAGGCACCTCGCCGAGCTCGCGGCCGATGCCGACCAGATCGTCGCCGCGGCCGCGATGATCGGCGGCATCAGCTATTTCCACGAGTTCGCGTTCGACCTGCTGGCCGAGAACGAGCGGATCCTGGCGGCCACGTTCGAGGCGGCGATCCGGGCGCACAAGGCGAGGACCCTGCAGCGGATCGTGGTCCTGTCGAGCTCGATGGTGTTCGAGTCGACCACGCAGTTCCCCACGCCCGAGGGCGCCGAGCGGACGTCGCCGCCGCCGGTGTCCACCTACGGGTTCCAGAAGCTCGCGTCCGAGTACTTCGCCCGGGGCGCCTGGGAGCAGTACCGGCTGCCGTACACGATCCTGCGGCCCTTCAACTGCGTGGGCATCGGGGAGCGGCGGGCCGTGCGCGACACGGATGTCATGAGCGGCAACGTGAAGCTCGCGCTCAGCCACGTCGTGCCGGACCTGGTGCAGAAGGTCCTCAAGGGCCAGGACCCGCTCCACATCCTGGGCGACGGCTCGCAGGTCCGCCACTACACGTACGGCGGCGACCTGGCCCGCGGCATCCGGATCGCGATGGAGTCGGACAGGGCGGTCAACGAGGACTTCAACCTGTCGACGGCGGCGTCGACGACCGTGCTCGAGCTCGCACAGGCCGTGTGGTCGAAGGTGCACGACGACGGCCGGCCATTCCGCTACGTGTCGGACCCGCCGTTCGACCACGACGTCCAGATGCGCGTCCCGGACGTCCGGAAGGCTCGTGACGTGCTGGGCTTCGCGGCCACCACCACGCTCTCCGAGATGCTTGACGAGGTGATCCCCTGGATCCGCGAGGAGCTCGAGGCCGGGCGCCTGTGAGATCGCGGCCGAGGCCCCAATGAGCGATCCCGGGCCCGAGCTCTCGATCGTGGTGCCGGTGTTCAGGGAGGGCGAGGCTGTCGCGCCCGTCCTGCGCGGCCTGACCGCGGGCGTCTCGACGCCCCACGAGATCCTCGTCGTCTACGACTTCGACGAGGACCCGACCGTCCCGGTGGTCGAGCGCCTCCATGCCGAGCTGCCGGCGATCCGCGGTCTCCGCAACGACCTCGGCCGAGGCGTGCTCAACGCGATGAAGGCGGGCATCCGGGCGTCCGCCGGTGACTACGTGCTCATCTCCATGGCCGACGGCTCCGACGAGCCGCAGGTCGTGGACCAGATGGTCGTCTTGGCGCGCGACGGCGCGGACATCGTGTCAGCGTCGCGCTACATGCGCGGCGGCCGGCAGCTGGGCGGCCCGCGGTTCAAGCGGCTGATGAGCCGGACGGCGGGCCTCACGCTCCACTGGTTCGGCGGCGTGGCCACCCACGACCCCACGAACAACTTCAAGCTGTACGCCCGCCGGTTCCTCGACGCCACGCCGATCGAGTCCCACGCGGGCTTCGAGCTCGCGCTCGAGCTCACGGTCAAGGCCACCCTGGCCCGCCGCCGCGTCGCCGAGGTCCCCACGACCTGGCGCGACCGCGCCGAGGGTCAGAGCAACTTCAGGCTCCGCAAGTGGCTGCCCCACTACCTCCACTGGTACCGGGTGGCCATGGTGGGAAGGCTCAGGCGGTGATCGCCTCGCCGTCGGTGGTGCCATGAGGGCTCGTGTCCCGGGGAGGCTCCGCGTGGAACTCGACCCTCGCGTCCATCGGATGCTCCGCTTCCTCGTTCTCGTGCTGACCGTCGTCGGCGGTGCCTGGGCCGTCGCCTTCGCGGTCGTGGCGGCCTCCGACCAGTTCGTGTACGACGCCCACGCGTACTGGGCCGTGGACCCGTCGACCGCGTACCTGCTGCCCGAGGGCAACCCCGACGCGATGCTCTACGCGCCCCCGGTGATGTTCGTCTTCTCCCTGTTCCACGCCGTCCCGTGGCCAGTGTTCGCCACGGTGTGGTCGGTGCTCGTCGCGCTTGCGATCACCGTCATGGCCGGGCCGTTCACGCTGCCCGCGATGCTGACGAACCCGATCGCCAGCGAGGTCACGCTGGGCAACATCCACGCCTTCACCGGCTTGCTGGCGACCGCGGGGCTCCGAAAGCCGGCGCTCTGGGCGCTCATCCTGCTCACCAAGGTGACCCCGGGCGTCGGGCTGCTGTGGTTCGTCTTCCGGCGTGAGTGGCGGAGCCTCGGCATCGCGCTTGCTGCCACTGCGGTCCTGGCCGTCCCGACGCTGATCGTGGCGCCCGAACTGTGGGTGCGCTGGGTCCAGGCGCTGATGGCCGCGGGCCACGCCGGGGAGTATGCGAGCGGCATCCTCGCGGTCCCGCTCTGGGTCAGGCTGTCCATCGCTGTGGTGATCCTCTGGGTGGGGGCGCGGCGGGACTGGGCCTGGGTCGTCCCGATCGCGGTCACGCTCGGGCTGCCGGTGCTCTGGGACCACGGGCTTGCGATCGCGCTCGCGTCGATTTGGCTCGCGAGCCACCCGAACTGGGTCCCGCGCCGGATGACCGCTGCCCCTCAGGCAGCCGCCGACGCGCCGAGCCCGCTCGTCCTGGGCCCGGCCGGCCCCGACTGAGCCCTCTCGACGCCCGGGTCGGCCTCGCCGGCCGTCTCGCCGCGCCAGGCCCACCGGATCGCGGCGACCGCGACCGCGGTGATGACGATGGCACCCACAACGCTGACGAGGTCGCCCGCCGGCATCGGCGCGAAGGCGGGAGGCGGCGCCGAGTAGACGAGGTTGGCGGCGAACGCCACCGCGAAGGCCAGCCACGCCACCACGACCTCGCGCCGCGGCCAGCAGAGGGCCAGGAAGACGAGCGCCGGGTACGGGTAGCGGTCGTGCATGGTCGTGAGGGTGGCCACGACGCCGAGCGCGATCGCCGCCAGGCCCATCGCGAGGGTCTGCGCCGTCGGCCGCCGGTAAACCCCGATGAACACGACGATCGCCACGGCTCCCGCGAGGGCAAGCCCGATGAGCCGGAATGTCACCGGCCCGAGGATGGGCGTGCTGTCCAGCACGAAGTTGCCGCCGGCCGCGAACTCCTGCAGGATCCACCAGGGGTTCCACGCCCGCAGCGAGAGGATGTTGAAGATGTCGCCCTGGTACTCGCCCAGGTTCCTCAGGTAGGCCGCCGGCCCGCCAGCCGCCAGGAAGGGCAGCCAGGCCGCCACGGACACTGCAGCCCCAATCAGCGCTCCTCGGACCGCACCCCGCCAGCCGAACCGCGCCAGGAACCACGCCGCGAAGGGCACGGCCAGCGGGAGCGCCTGCGGCTTGGTCATCAGCCCGATCGCGAGCAGGGCCGCGGCGAGCCCGGGCCGTTCCGCGCGCGCCGCGAGCAGCGCCAGGAGGACGGGCAGCACGTAGATGGGCTCGTACTGGCCCCAGTAGGCGGAGATGTACCAGATGGCTGGCCAGAGGAGCACGGCCGCGGCCGCCGCGACGGCCAACCGGGGCCGGTTCCGGAACCACCAGACGACACCGGCTGCCAATCCGAGGTCGGCGACGCACGCCGGGGCCTTCATCAGGGCGTTGACGGCCGGGTCGGACGCTGTCGAGACCGACGAGAAGGCCGGCTGGGCGAAGGCGAGGCTCCCCCACACCCATGCCATGACCGCCGGGAACGAGAGGTTCTGGTCGTAGGCGTGACCCCAGCCGCCGACGGCGATGCCATGGACCCACAGGACGAACTGGTCCAGGTCATCGATCGGCCCGGGCGTCGGCGCGAGGGCAGCGCGGACGGCGATGCCGGCAACGACGACCAGCGCAAGACCGCCGACGAGTCGGGCCGACCACCCCCGCGCGCGCATGCGCCTCAGGCCCGCGTCGTGACCCAGTAGCGCTCCGCCGCGCCCGTCGCGACGCCGCCGATCTCGGCCACCCGCGCCGCGTACGCCCGGGCGGCCTCGGCCATCGGCTGCACCCCGCCGAACAGGCGGTCCATCTGGCTCTCGTACAGCGCGATGCCCCGGATCTTGCGCTCCAGCACGTCCGAGACGTCGGCGAACTCGGCCGCCAGCGACACGCCGGCCGGCAGCGAGGCGAACGCCTCGGGCGGCAGGTCGTCGAGCTGGCCGAAGTCGCTCCAGTGCGCGTACGGGAAGTCCTCGTAGAACACGAGCGACCCGATGTACGAGGGGAAGGGCATCGTCCACGACGGCAGGTCCGCGAGCAACGCCAGGCCGGCGTTGCGGGCCAGCTGGTGGTCCACGTGCCCACCGATCCCCATCGGGAAGTAGACGCGCTGGGGCTCGAGCCGGGCGACCTCGCGGCGCAGCAGGTCCGCGGGGGCCGGGTCGTCGGCGCGCGGCGTGCCCAGCAGCTGCTCGTCGCCCTCGTAGCCGCGGAACACCGCGTCGGGCAGGTCGAGGAAGACGGTGGACACCTCGGCGAACGCGGCGAACCGCTCGTCCTCAAGCCGGCGCTGGGCCATCGTCTCGCCGGCGGCCGCGACGTCGAGCCGCTCCTGGGTGAGGACCGCGCCCTGCGTCGGGAGATCGTCGATGAGCGGCTGCTGGGCCAGCGACTGGTTGTGGATGCTCGCCCGGCGGTACCACGACGACCGCTGCCAGAACCGCTTGGCCGCGGCGTCCGCGTCGGCCTGGGTGGCGTCGAGGCCGTGGGCGGTGGCTGCCCACGGGGCCGCGGACGCATCCTCCGGGACGTCAGCCCGCAGGTGGGCACGGTTGAACGCCTCGGTCACCGGCCAGACCGCCTTGCTGCCGAAGCCCAGCGCCTCGCGCTGGTATGGCGTCAGGCGCTCGGTGCCGCCGGTGCCGGAGAACAGCGTGAGGATCGTGACGTTCTGGCCGAGCTCGCGCAGGCTCGCGAGGAGCCCGCCGCAGCTGAGCGCGACATCGTCCGGGTGGGGTGCGATGAAGACGTGGGTCATGGCCCGGCGAGTATAGCCGGGCACACTCGCGACCCGGCAGGCCCATGAACGACCCGGGACGGCTTCCTAGCTGGCCGCCGGGGCCGACGCGGGCGCCGAGGACACGGGCGCCGCCGACACGCTCGAGGACGGCACGGGCGAGGCCGCTGGCGAGGACGGGACGGCCGACGGCACGGCGGACTCCGACGGGGCGATCGACGGGGGAGCCGAGGCGACCGGCGACTGCGTCGCGATCGGGGTCGGGGTGGCGACGAGGCCCGTGACGAAGCCCGAGTGGCCGAACAGGACCGCGTTGGCCAGGATCAACGCGAACACGCCCAGGACGGCGATCACGTACCAGCTCGAGAACCGGTCGTCCACGCGCACGGCCCGCTCCGACACCGTCGGCGCGGGCACCGTCGTGGGCTGGCCCCGGAGCCGACGGCCAGGCGCGGCGGCCGGGGCAGCGGACCCGATCCGGCTCGGCTGAGCGGCCCCGGCCTCCTCGGCCTCCTTGTCCTCGTCGTCGTCCTCGAACTCGTCCGTCTCGTCGGGCTCGTCCGCGCCTGCCGCGTCGTCGTCAATCGCGCTCCCGGCGCCTGAGGCTGCCGCGGCGTCGCGCTCCTTGTCGGTCATGTGGGTGGTGTGTCTCCTGTTCGCGGGCATCGTCTCGCAAGCGCCCCGCGCGGGCGTCAGTGTACCGAAGGCCGGCGCCCCCGCGGAGCGCCCTTCCCGTCAGGCCTCGCGGACCGCGCGCAGGAGCAGCCCGGCCAGGCCCGCCGCGATCGACAGCACGCCGCCAGCCGCCACCACCGGCCCCGCGCCGAGCGGGCCGATCAGCAGCCCGCCGACCCCCATCGCGATCGACATCCCGCCGAACACCAGTGCGAACCGGAAGCTCACGACCCGGCCGATCAGCTCGGGCGGCGTCCGCTCCTGGAACAGCGTCTGGCTGGGGATGACGAACGCCATGTTCGCCACGCCGATCCCGAACATCAGGGCCAGCATGACCGGCACGGCGTTCGCGAAGCCCACCAGCACCAGGAGCGCCCCGAACGCCGCGTACGCCACCGCCACCATCGGGCCCTTGCGACTCCGGCCGGCCAGCAGCCCGAGCGCGAACCCGCCGACCAGGTTGCCCAGCCCGATGGCAGCCTCCATGAACGCGTAGGTGGCGCGGTACTCCTCGCCGGGGCCCGGGGTGATGTTGTGGGCGAGCAGGAGCGAGGCGACGGTCAGGATGCCGATGGCGAACTGGCCGACGGTGCCCTGGAGCGTGTTCGCCAGGAGCACGGTCTCGTGGCGCAGGAACGCCCACCCCTCGCGCAGGTCCTCGCGGAAGGTCGCGGGCGTGGTCGCCTCCTGCGCGGCGGCGGTCTCGTCGGCCGCGGCGGGCTCCGCTGCCCCCTCGGGCCCGCGGATCACCGGCGGCACGACCATCGTGGCGAGCAGCCCGGCGGAGGCGAGGTACGTCGCGGCGTCGAACCAGAAGGCGAGCGGCAGCGACGACGCCAGGAACACCACGAACAGGCCGGCCAGGGCGTAGCTGGGGATGTCCGCGATCGTCTCGCCCACCCACATCGCCGAGTTCGCGGCCAGCAGGTCGTCGTCGGGCACGATCCGGGGCAGCACGGCCTGGCGCGCCGGCCGGAAGAAGATCGACACCGTCGTGATCACGAACACCAGCGGGTAGGCCAGCCAGACGTTGAGCAGCACGGCCACGGGGATCAGCAGCACGAACGCCGCGCGCAGGATGTCCGACACCACCAGGACCTGCTTCTGGTCCCAGCGGTCCACGAACACGCCGGCGAAGGGCGAGAAGATCAGGTTCGGGATCGTCCCCACCAGGAACGTCAGGGCGAGGGCGAGCGGGGAGTCGGTGACCTCGTAGACGAAGGCGCCCAGCGCGATCTGGTTCACGCGGTCGCCGAACAGGCTGATCAGCTGGCCCACCCACAGGGCCGAGAACGTGCCGTTGAGCGCCAGGCGGACGTACGGGTGCTCGCGGGCGCGATCGAGGAACGAGGGGCGCGGGCGGCGGAGTGGGAGGCGGAGTCCGAGTCCCCCGGCCGATGCCTGCGGCGCCCCGGCGCCCAGCGCGAGCTCGGGGGCCATGACGCTGCTCGAGGGCGTCGCGAGGCCCACGCCGCTGGCGCCCATGAGCTGCGGTCGCTCCAGCGCCACGCTTCCGGCGAGCGCCGGGGACAGGCCCGTCTCGGGTGCGATCAGGTACCCCTGCTCGTCCAGCTCCTCGCCCGGCCGCGGGACGTGGGTCCCGGCGATGCGCGCGATCCGCGCGTCGATGAGCGCTTGCTGGATCTCGTCGGGCGTCCGCATGAGCGACGCGAACAGGAAGATCGCGAGGCCGGCGGACAGGAACAGGTCGCCCACCGACGCCACGTTCTGGACCGGCCAGACGGGGATCGGGATCACATCCGCGAGCGGGCCGAGGTGGCTGTAGAAGTCGATCCCGCCGCCCGAGGACAGCAGGACGTGAAGCGGGGAGTGCAGGTCCATCGGCAGGCCCGACGCCTGGAGCGCCGGCAGCCAGACCGGCATGTACCCGCCGTTGACCAGGATGACGATCGCGTTGCTGCTGACGCCGACCAGGGCGAGGGCGAGTCCCGGATAGGCGCGGTTATGCCACAGCGCGATCAGCAGCAGGCCGTACGCCACCGCGAACAGCGGCAGGCGCAGCGCCTCCACTACACCGAATCCGCCCGCCCCGAGAAGGATCTCCGTGCCGAACCGGAGGATGACAGCCAGGAACAGCAGCCACAGGAACCGCAGGCGGATCTCGGCCAGACGCTCCAGCCGGCCGCCCAAGACCAGGCCGAGGACCAGCCCGAGCGCGATCCCGCCGATCAGCATCGCAGCAGCCCCTCGACTGCCATCGCGCGAGCCTGGCGCTCGCCTCCGCGAGCCTCTCGTCCGGTCGGCAGCGCGCGAGCGCAGCCAGTCAGCATCGAGCGAGCGCAGCCAGTCAGCATCGAGCGAGCGCAGCGCTCGCCACCCCGCGTCATTCGGGCGGTCAGCATCGCGGGAGCCTGGCGGTCAGCATCGCGCGATTGTGGCGGTTTGGCGGAGCGCACTCACCCCGATTTCAGTGAACGGGCGTGATCGACGATCCGGCGGCAGCGTCACTCTCGACCTGAGCGGCGTGCTGCGAGATCAGCGGGATCGGGCGCGGCGGGGTTGCCCGACCCGGATCGGCTACGCCCTCAGCCCACTTGGTCCTCACGAACGCATCCACGATCTGGGGGTCGAACTGGATGCCTGCAAACTTGCGCAGCTCGCCCAGCGCCTGCTCGGGCGTGAGCGGCGTCATGCGGTAGGGCCGAGCGGCCGTCATGGCCTCGAATGCGTCCGCCACGTGCAGCACCCGCGCCAGCAGCGGGATCTCGTCGCCAATCAGGCGGTCCGGGTAGCCCGAGCCGTTGTACCACTCATGGTGGTTGCGGATGATCGGCAGCTCCCGCGAGAGGCGCGTGACGGGCGCGATGATCTGCGCGCCGAGCACCGGGTGCGAGTTCATGCTCATCCGCTCGTCCTTGGTCAGGCGCTCGGCCTTGAGCAGGACGGCGTCGGGCACGCCGATCTTCCCGACGTCGTGCAGGAGGCCGCCCCACTCGAGCGCCTCAAGATCGGACTCGCCGAGCCGCATCTCCCGGCCGATGTCACCTGCGATCTCCTTCACCCGCCAGGAGTGCTTGCTGGTGAACGGGTCGCGCTTGTCCACCGCGCCCGCGAGCGCCGTGATGGTCTGGGTGAACATCTCGCGGATCTCGGTGTAGTCCTGATACGACCGCCGCGTCGTGTACAGCGGAATGGCAAAGATCAGGCTGGCCCACCAGGC
>JAJZRG010000072.1 GCA_021802825.1 Chloroflexota bacterium | reverse complement strand
GCGGGTCATCCCCGCGACCTTGTCCGGTCACGCTCTTCGGCGCGCTATCGGGCGCCACCCGCACGGCTCGCGAGCGACCTTCGGACCCGTCGTGCCCGCGCGGCTCGCACCGCCCCGCGCTCGCTTCAGGCCGACCCGGGCCTACTCCTCTCGGTCAGTGCCGTGAGGGCGCGAGTCTACCATGCGGGTTTCGGCACCTGATGAGGGGTCGCGGCGCCGCTCGGCGTCTCGGCGCATCTCCTCAGCGACTGCCCGTTCGGCGAGGTCGTCACCGGCAAGTCCAACCGCATCATCGCCCCAGGTCACCGGCGACGCCCTGCGCCTTGGGCTCCGTGTGCTCCGGCTCATCCGCACTCGTGCGCAGCGCCAGCTCGTGTTCGGCCGCGCGCAGCCAGTCTGCCGCGCCCAGCAGCAGCGGCACCGCGCCCGCGATGATGAACCACGGCCCGAACGCCCCGGCGAGCGCCACCGCCGCGATCCCGAAGCCGACGGCGAGCGGGGCGCCGCTTCGGGTGGGCACCGGGCCCGACTCGTCTGCGAATGGGCCGTTGGGCGTGGGCTCGCCGTCCGCGCCTCCTTCGCCCGGCTTGGCGCCGGACTCGCGGGCGCCGGACCGCAGCACCAGGTACCCCGTCCCGGTCGCCAGCCCGAACCCGACCAGGAGCATGGTGCCGGCGGGTTCGTAGCTGAGGAACCAGTAGGCGACGCCGACCACGAGCGCGTACAGCGACAGGCGGCCGAAGTAGCGGACCTCATCCATCAGGCGGCACCGGTCTCCGATGGCCCGGCCCGGCTGTCGTCGGCCCCGGCCGCTCCATCCGGTCGCGCTGCACGTCTCGTCTCGGCGTCGGCCTCGGCGGCCATCCGCGCATCGAACACCGGCCGGAACGAGCGGATCGGCGGCAGGCGGTCGAAGTTGTGGTGGGGCGGCGGGGAGGAGGTCGCCCACTCCAGCGAGTTCCCGCCCCACGGGTCGGCGGGCTGGTCCGGCGGCCGGCGCAGCGCGCGCCACACGGCGAGCAGGAACGGCAGCATTCCGGCGGCGAGGATCAGCGCCCCGACGGTGGACAGGAAGTTCAGCGCGTCCCAGCCACGGGCGGGCGGGTAGTCCGCGATCCGCCGCGGCATGCCCTCGGCCCCCAGGATGTACTGGGGCACGAAGGTCACGGCGAAGCCGACCATCCACAGCAGCCAATGCAGCCGGCCGAGCCGCTCGTCGAGCATCCGCCCGGTCATCTTGGGGAACCAGAAGTAGATCCCGGCGAACCCGGCGAACATCGACCCGCCGATGAGCACGTTGTGCAGGTGGGCGACCACGAAGTACGTGTCCTGCGCCTGGTAGTCGATGGGCGGCGAGGCGAGCATGACGCCCGTGATGCCGCCGATCGTGAACACGTACAGCAGGCCGATCGACCACAGCATCGGAACCGAGAAGCGCAGGCTGCCGCCCCACATCGTGGCCGTCCAGTTGAAGATCTTGATCCCCGTCGGCACCGCGATCAGCAGCGACATCAGCGAGAAGAACGGCAGGTCCACCTGCCCGGTGGTGAACATGTGGTGCGCCCACACGCCCATGGACAGGCCCGCGATGGTGATCGTGGCCAGCACCATGAACCGATAGCCGAACAGCGGCTTGCTCGAGAAGACCGGCACCACCTCGCTCATGACCCCGAAGAACGGCAGGACCAGGATGTAGACCTCGGGGTGGCCGAAGAACCAGAACAGGTGCTGCCAGAGGACGGGGTCACCGCCGCGCGTCGGGTCGAAGAACCCGCCGCCGAGGTGTCGGTCGATGTACAGCGCGGCCAGGCCCGCCGTGATCGAGGGGAACGCGAACAGGATCAGGGTCGAGGTCACCAGCATCGTCCAGGTGAACATCGGCATGCGCAGCATGTGCATGCCCGGCGCGCGGCGCGCGTAGATCGTGACCATGAAGTTGAGCGCGCCAAGGATCCCGGACACGCCCACCAATGCCACGCCGACGATCCACAGGTCCATCCCGGCACCCGGCGAGAACGCGGCGCCCGAGAGCGGCGCGTAGGCGGTCCAGCCCGCGGCCGCCGCGCCGCCGGTCGTGAGAAACCCGGACATGACGATCACCCCGCCGAACAGGAACAGCCAGTACGACAGGGCGTTGAGCCGCGGGAACGCCATGTCAGCCGCACCGATCTGGAGCGGGATGAGGAAGTTCGCGAAGCCGATGGCGAGGGGGCCCGCGAAGAACAGCAGCATCAGCGTGCCGTGGACGGTGAACAGCTGGTCGTAGGTCGAGGCGTCCACGAACTGCTGGCCGGGCGCGGCGAGCTCGAGCCGGATGAGCTCCGCGATCGCCCCGCCGATGAGCGCGAAGCCGAATGCCGTGGCGATGTAGAGCACGCCGATCCGCTTGTGGTCGGTGGTCGTGAGCCAATCGAGCATCGAGCTGCGCGGGGACGTGGAGGCGACCGCCCCGACCGCGCTCACGGGGCGGTGCTCCCGGCCGGGGCGGGGATGCCGCTCGGGGCGGGGCTCGCGGCAGGCGTCGCGCCCGGGGTCCAGCTCCCGGCCGGGGCCGCGCTGGCGCCGGACTTCCGACCCGCGAGCCAGGCCTCGTAGGTCGCCATGTCCACGGCCTTGACCGCGAACAGCATGTCGTCGTGGCTCACGCCGCAGAACTCGGCGCAGGCGCCGGGGTAGGTGCCCGGTTCCGTGATCTGGATGTCGAAGCTGGTGACGTGCCCGGGGATCGCATCGCGCTTGAACAGGAAGGCAGGCAGGTACATCGCATGGTTCACGTCGAGGGACTCCAGGGACACGTGGACGGGGGTGTTGACGGGCAGGACGATCTGGAGCGGATTCTCGGGAGTGCCCGTGTCGGTCACCCCGGCGTCCGTGTACACCACCTGCCACTGCCAGCGGAACGCGACGACGCGGATGTTGACCCCGCCCGGCTGGACCGCATCGAGGGAGTTGAGCGTGATGACGGTCATCGCGAACAGGGCCAGCACGGTGGCCAGCGGGATCGCCGTCCAGATGGCCTCGATGCGGATGTCGCCCATGTGCTGCACGGGCAGGCGGCCGTCGCGCCGCCGGTAGCGCAGCACGGACCACGTGACGAGCGACCACACGATCCCGGCCACCACGATCCCCCCGACGAGGAACACGTCGTAGAGGGTCGAGATCTGCTTGCCCTGGGTCGTCGCCCCGGCGGGCATGCACCCACCGACCGTGAGCGCCACGACGGCGAGCAGGGTGACGCCGAGTCGCCTGCGACCGACGCGCATCACGACTCGTTCTCCATGTCCCGGAACCCGCCGCTCGCGCCGCGGACGAGGAGCACGGCAGGCGGCTCGGGCTTCGTCCCGGTTCGCGCTCGCCGCTCGTACCCGTCGCGGACGTCGCGGGCCATGCGGTAGACGACGAGCCAGGTCACCACCGGGGCTACGATCAGCAGGACGCGGAAGGCCATCGTCACGCTCTCGACGGGCATGTCGAGCATCACGGCCAGCACGTCATTCCCGCCCGCCAGGGTGAGCAAAAGGAACACCGCCACGCCGGCGGCCCCGGTCGCGGTCCGGATCGGCGTCCGCCACGGCGGGTCCAGCAGGTTGTGCTCGGCGCGGTCGTGCGTCAGCCGCGCCTCGAGGAATGGCCACAGGGCCAGGATCCCCACCAGGATCCCCGGGATGAGGACGCCGGGGACGAACGGCGACGGGATGGTGACGCCCAGGATGGTGGGCTCGATCGGGAGCCCCAGCCGCAGGGCGCCCTCCAGCCAGCCAACGTACCAGTCGGGTTGCGCGGGCACTGTCGCCACGTACGGGACGTAGGGGCCGTACAGCCACACCGGGTTGATCTGGATCAGCCCGGCGACGAGTGTCATCACGGCGGCGGTCAGGAAGAACAGGCCGGCCGATCGGAACACCTGGCCCGGCCAGAACGGCAGGCCCACCACGTTGCCCTCCCGGGCGCCGGGGCCACGGTACTGGGTGTGCTTCTGAAGCCACAGGACCAGCAGGTGGACCGTGACACCGCCGATGAGCAGCCCGGGCAGCAACATCACGTGGAACACGAACAGCCGGCTCAGGATCCCGACCGTCGGGAACGTGCCGCCGAAGAACAGCGAGGCTACCCACGGCCCCACGAACGGGACCGACAAGATGACCGAGTCGATGATCCGCAGGCCGGTGCCCGACAGGAGGTCATCGGGCAGCGAGTAGCCCGTGATCCCCTCGCCCAGCGCTAGGAGCAGCAGGCCGATGCCGACGAGGTAGTTGACCTCGCGCGGCCGGCGGAAGGCGCCTGTGAAGAAGATCCGGGCGAGGTGGGCGGCGATGGCGCCGAGGAACACCAGCGCGGTCCAGTGGTGGACCTGGCGCATCAGCAGCCCGGCCTCCACCTCGAACGAGAGGCGCATTACCGACGCGTAGGCCGCCGAGACCGACGCGCCCTGGAGGGTCTGGTACGGACCCTGGTACGTCACCTGGCGCCCGTCGGGCGTGTAGAACAGCGTGAGGTACGTGCCGGTGAGCACGAGGATGACGAAGGCGAACAGCGCCACCTCGCCGAGCAGGAAGCTCCAGTGGTCGGGGAACACCTTGCGCATCGCGACACGCGCCGTCGTCGCCAGGCCGAGCCGGGTGTCGAACCAGCTCACCACGCGCTCGAGCTCGGTGGGGCGCTCGCTCTCGGTAGCCGGCACGCGCTCCGGCGCATTCGATTCGGCGGGCACAGGAGCGCCCGGGCCGGAGGCGCCGGCCGGCTGCTGGCCGTCAGCCATCGTGGATGTTCCAGAAGGCCGGCCCCACCGGCTCCGTGAAGTCGCTGAGCGCGACGATCGTCCCGTCCGCCTCGATCCGGATCGGCAACTGCGGGAGGGGTCTGGCTGCAGGCCCGAAGACCGGCTGCGCCCCGTCCAGCACGTCGAAGGTGGACTGGTGGCAGGGGCAGATCAGCCGGTGCTCCAGGCTGCGGTACAGCCCCACGGGGCACCCGGCGTGGGTGCACAGCTTGGAGTACGCCACGTAGCCGTCGGGCGCCCAGGCCATGCGATCGGCCGCGAGGCGCAGCAGCCCGGGCTCGACGCGGATGAGGAGCGCCTGGCCGTCGGCCGAGCCGGGGACGCCCTCGGGGAACCCGGTCACGATCCCGCCGACGGGCACGTCGCCCGCCTTGATCGGCTTGCCGTCGAGCCCGACCATCCGCAGGCCGCTGCGCCACGGCGTGTGGAACAGGCTGCGCCCCGGCGCCGGGCCCAGGGACAGCACCGGGATCGCCAGTGCCGCGGCGAGGCCCGCAAATGCCCCGCCAAGGGCGCGGATCAGGAGCGAGCGCCGGGTGATGGCCCCCTCCTCGGCGACGATCTCGCGCACCGCCTCGGGGTTGCCGACCTCGGCAGCGGGGTGGCGCTGCTCCACGTGGAGCTCGGTCGGCAGCAGGCGCTGGGACCACAGGATGATGCCCACGCCGATCCCGCCCAGGCTTACCGCGAGCAGGATCGCCTCGAGCTGCGTCTGCCCGCCGGACAGGTAGACGGCGAGGAGCGCGAACCCCGCGATCATCGAGATGCCGAAGCTGAGCGCGATCCGGCGCTCGACTCGGCTGGTTTCGGGGGTCGACTGGCTCAACCGCGCCCTCCCTCAGGATCGCTCGCCGTCGAATCGTCCGCCACCTCGGCAGAGAGCGGCTCGCCGCCCGTCTCGCGTCGCACCGCCACCCACCGGGCAACGAGCAGCAAGGCCAGCAGCGTCAGCCCGGCGATGAACCCCTCGGTCACCGGGCCGACCTCCGGCGACGTCGCGCCACCCGGGTGGGGTGCGTTGCGCAGGTAGGCCACGTACGCGGCCAGGCTGTCGATCTGGTCCGGGCTGAACGAGAAGCGTGGCATCGGGCCGGGTCCCGTGATCACTGCCTCCCCGACCGTCGTCGCGTCAGCCTGGGTCAGCGCGGGGGCGACGAACCCCCCGCCGACCGCGCCGCCGCCGCCGGCTGGCCCGTGACACGCGGCGCAGTTGCTGGTGAACAGCTCCAGCCCAGCCCTGAGGTCGGCACCGGACGTGACCACGTTCGGGATCGCCGGGCCCTGCCCGAACGACGCGACGTAGGCCACGAGCGCCTGGCGGTCGGCATCCGAGAAGGCGGGGGTGCCGCGCACCGCCGGAGCGCCCGGGTCAGCGAGCGGCATCCGGCCGGTCCGGAGCATGAAGTCCGTGAGGGCCGCGCCGGCGTTGCGGATGTCCGGGCCGTTGGCCGTGCCCGCACCCTGGACCCCGTGACAAGCGGCGCAGCTGGTGAGGTAGAGATTCGCCCCGCGGCCAGCTTCGGTCACCGCCTGGCCGCCGACCTGGCCAAGGGGCGCGCTGGCGGCACCAACGACGCTTGCCACCGCCCCGAGGCCCAGGCCGCCGATGAGGAGGAGGGACCCGTAGGCGACAAGGAGCCGGCGAACGGGTGCGGCCCGGCGCTGGGCAGGAGCGGACGCCGGGGCGGGAGCGTTGCCAGTGGGGGGCGCGGGCAATCGGTCGTGCATCTCGGGGTTTGTCTGTGATGCTAAGCGAAACACGCGAACTCGTCCTGCGGAGGCCGGCCCAGTGCTCGCAAGCATCCACCACCTCGCGGCACCGCTCGTCGCCGCCGCTGCCCTCGTGCTCCTCGTCACGGTGGTCGTGGGCGCCGTGCGCCACCGTCCCCTGCGGTTCGCCTCGGACCGGGTGATCCTGGTGGCCCTCGGGCTCGTGGGCCTCGACATCGTGACCGGGCTCGTCGTCCTCGCGACGGGCGGAGCGCCCGCGGACCCGCTGCACTTCGTCTACGCGCTGGTCGCGCTCGCAGTCCTGCCGGCCGTCAGGTTCTGGGACCGGCTGGCCCGGCGTCGCCCCCTCGCGCTGGCCATCGGCGCGGTGGTGCTGGCGGCCCTGGTGCTGCGCCTGTTCCAGACAGGCTAGCTATGTCAGGCGCTCTCGCCCTGTTCCGCGAGCCACGCCGCGTAGTTGGTCTCGTCCACGCCCTTGTCCACGTCCGACTTGGTCAGCAGGAGCGGGGCGCGGCCGCCGCGGATGGTCTCCTCGGTGATGATGCAGCGGCGGACGTCGGTTCGCTCGGGGATGTCGAACATCACCTCGAGCAGGGACTCCTCGACGATCGAGCGCAGCGCCCGGGCGCCGGTCTTGCGGCCGAGCGCCACCTCGGCGGCCGCCTCGAGCGCGCCCGCGGTGAACACCAGCTCCACCTTGTCGAGCTGGAGGAACTTCTGGAACTGCCGGGTCACGGCGTTCTTGGGCTCCACCAGAACGCGGACGAGGTCCTCCACCGTCAGCGGCGACAGGGTCACGATGACCGGAAGCCGGCCGATGAACTCCGGGATCAGCCCGAACTTGAGGAGGTCCTCGGGCATCAGCTTCTCGATGATCTTGGCCCGGTCCGCGCGGGAGATCGTCCCCTCGGAGCCGAAGCCGATCGAGCGCCTCCCCACCCGCTCCTCGACGATCTTCTCCAGGCCGTCGAACGCCCCGCCGCAGATGAACAGGATGTTCGTGGTGTCGATCTGGATGAAGTCCTGGTGGGGGTGCTTGCGCCCGCCCTGGGGCGGCACGTTGGCGACCGTTCCCTCGAGGATCTTGAGCAGCGCCTGCTGCACGCCCTCACCCGACACGTCGCGCGTGATCGACGGGTTGTCCGCCTTGCGCGCGATCTTGTCGATCTCGTCGATGTAGATGATCCCGCGCTGCGCTCTCGCCACGTCGAAGTCGGCGGCCTGGATCAGGCGCAGCAGGATGTTCTCGACGTCCTCGCCGACGTACCCGGCCTCGGTCAGGCTGGTGGCGTCGGCGATGCAGAACGGGACGTCAAGGATGCGGGCCAGGGTCTGGGCGAGCAGGGTCTTGCCCGAGCCCGTGGGACCCACCAGCAGGACGTTGGACTTCTGGAGCTCGACGTCGTCAACCGAGCTGCCGGCGTTGATCCGCTTGTAGTGGTTGTAGACGGCGACCGAGAGGACCTTCTTCGCCTTCTCCTGGGAGATGACGTACTGGTCCAGGTTCATGGTGATCTGACGGGGGTTCGGGAGCTTCGGCTGGGCCGTGCGCTGCTTGGGCGCCTCCAGCATCTCCTCCTCGATGATCTCCTGGCACAGGTTGATGCACTCGTCGCAGATGTAGACGCCCTGCCCTGCGATGAGCTTTCGCACCTGCTCCTGGCTCTTGCCGCAGAAGGAGCAGCGGTACGGGACCTTGGTTCCCTTGGACCCCGTTGTGGTCACGCGCTCGGTCTCCCGCGCTTCGCTACTGGTCTGTCGCCGGTCCGGGCTGACCGCCGCCCTGGCCGGTTCCCGACCCCTCGCCGCCCGCCAGGCCATGGTCGTGGGCCTGCGCGATGAGCGAGTCGCCGGTCACCGTGTACACCGCGTCGATGATGCCATACGCCTTGGCGTCGTCGGGACCCATGAAGTAGTCCCGATCGGTGTCACGGATCACCTTGTCCAGCGGCTGTCCGGTGTGCTGGGCGAGGATCTCGTGGTTGACCCGGACGAGGTACTCCCACTCCTTCATCTGGATCACGGCATCAGGCGCGTTGCCGCGGAACCCGCCGGAGCCCTGGTGGATCATCACCCGGCTGTGCGGCAGCGCGTAGCGCTTTCCCTGCGCGCCGGCGGCCAGGAGCACGGCGGCCATGGACGCGGCCATGCCGATGCAGATCGTGCTCACGGGCGCGCGCAGATACTGCATCGTGTCGTAGATCGCCAGACCGCTCGTCACCACGCCGCCGGGCGAGTTGATGTACAGGCTGATGTCCTTCTCCGGGTCCTCGGACTCGAGGAACAGCAGCTGCGCGATCACGAGGTTGGCGAGGTGGTCGTCGATCGCGTCGCCCAGGAAGATGATCCGCTCTCGCAGCAGGCGCGAGTAGATGTCGTAGGCGCGCTCGCCTCGGCTGGTGGACTCGATGACCATCGGGACGAGCATCGTCTCGGTCTCCCTTCGGTGCCTTCGGCGTCGACTTCGGCTGGCCCGGCGTCAGGCGCCGGCGGGCTCGCCCTCGGCCACGGCGCCGCCGTGGTCGTGGGGCTCGCCCTCGTGGGCAGTGCCCGCGATGGCGCCCGGATCGGTGGCGTCGATCGCCGCCGAGGCCTGCGCCTGCGGGGTGTCGAGGCCCGACGGGGCGTCGTCCTCGAGGTGCGGCAGCGCCGGGTGCTCGGGATGCGCGGCCAGCCAGCGGTTGACCAGCGACTCCACGAGCTGCGAGCGGCGCAGGGTGCTGCGGATGAAGTTGCGGCCACGCTCGGACTCGAAGTACCGGACGGTCTTCTGGTCCTTGTACCGGGCGCGCGCCATCTCCACCTGCTCCTCGATCTCCGCGTCGGAGACCTGCAGGCCCTCCTCGTCGGCGATCTTGGACAGCACGAGGAGCGTCTTGGTCCGCTGCTCGGCCCGGGGGCGGAACTCCGCGTGGAGCTCCTGCTCCGTCTGGCCCGTGGCCTTGAGGTACGCCGCCTCGGAAATGCCCTGGCGGGCGAGCGTGGAGCGGAACTCGTCGTGCATCACCTCGACCTCCTGGTCCACCAGGATGTCGGGCAGCTCGAGCGTCGCGTTCGCCATGGCGTACTCGATGATCTTGTCGCTGAACTGGTGGCGCGCCTTGTCCAGCGCGTTCCGGCGCAGGCGTTCGGCGATGTCCGCCCTGAGCGCGGCGAGGTCCGGGTAGTCGCCCATGGTCTGTGCGAAGTCGTCATCGGCGGGCGGCAGGACTTTCTCGCGCAGCTCCTTGAGGTCCACCTCGAAGTGCGCGGGCTGGCCCGCGAGGCTCTCCTCGGCGTAGTCGTCCGGGAACGTGATGTCGAACGCCTTCGTCTCGCCCGGCTTGAGGCCGACCAGGTTGGCCTCGAAGCCCGGGATCAGCCGGTCCTCGCCGATGATCAGGGGCATGCGCTCCGTTGTGCCGCCCTCGAACGGGACGCCGTCGCGCGTCCCGCGGTATCCGATGACCGCCCAGTCGCCGTTCTGCGCACCGCGGTCCTCGACGGCCTTGAGCGTCGCATTCTGGTCGCGCAGCTCCTCGACGACCTTGTCCACCTTGGCGTCGTCAACCGCCTCGATCTCGGGCGCGAATGTGAAGTTCTGGTAATCCCCGAGCGTGACCTCGGGCCGGACCTGGACCGTCGCCTTGAAGCGCAGCGGCTGGCCCTCGACCGCCTCGAGGATCTCCACGTCCGCGTTCGTCAGGGGCACGATCCCCTGCTCGATGACCGCGTCGCGGTAGGAGGCCTGGACCAGCTGCTCCACCGCCTCGTCGAGCACGGCACCGGGCCCGAGGACGCGCTCCAGGATGGGACGCGGGGCCTTGCCGGGGCGGAAGCCCGCGACGCGCGTTCGCCGCGAGAGGCGGCCGGTGGCCTCGCGGACGGCACGGTCGAGCCGATCAGCCGGGACCTCGACCTCGAGGAGGATGGAGCTCTTGGGTGCGGGGGAGGCGGTCACATTCATCGCCCGGGGAGTATAGGGCGGGCGGCTGGATCGCCGGGGCCGCCGGTGTGGCGGCTCGATCACGGCGTCGCGGGCGGTAGACTCCGGGCCCACGGGCGAGTGGCGAAATGGCAGACGCGCCGGCCTTAGGAGCCGGTGTTCCGTGAGGAACGTGTCGGTTCGACCCCGACCTCGCCTACCAGCTCGTTCGCTGTGCGAACCGAGGGCACCCGGTAGGTCGGCCGGATGTCATCGGGGCCGACGACCGGGATCTCGCCGACGAGGAGCCGCAGCAGCGCCTTGGTGCGCGCCCGCGGCCCCTGCTTGAGTACCTGGCCCAGCGCCTGACTGAGCGCCCACGATACGAGAGCGGCCTCCACCGGTCGGGACCGGCACGGCCGTGACCCGAGTAGCGTCCGAGATCGACCGGAGTCTTCTCCTAGGTAGGCGGCCGTGCGTATTGACACCACCGAAGCTGGGGGCCACCGTAGTCATGCTGGCCGCCGGCGGAGCCGATCTGGCGTTCTAACCTTGGCTCCCCAGGGAGGCGCCGCATGGTCTCGGCTCTGTTCACGGCCGTGTATGCCGTCTGGGCGCTCGGGGTGGTGGCGGTCGTCCCGGACCTCAGGACCCGGCGCTATGTCGGCTTTGCGGCGCTGCTCGTCGCCGCCTGGGCTGCCTGCGGCTGGCTGCCGGGGACGGCGGCCGTGGTCGCCCGCAACGCGTGTTCCGGCGTGCTCTGCGCCGGGATCGTCCTCGCCGACCGGCTCGGGCTCGCGTCGCTCACGCCGGCGGGCCTGGCGGTCCGTGCCCGGGTCGACGAGGCGCTTCGACTCGGTCGCGGCAAGGGATCAAGGACTCCTGTGCCTGAAGCAGCCGAACGACAATGGCGCGCTCGTTCTCGCTCAGGGCAGTTCCGAATTGGGTGGAAGAGCCCGTCTCGATGGCTTTGATGATTGTCGCGTCGTCTGCGGGCAGTCCGGCCCAATCCCGAAAGGCCCGGGCTGCCGAGATGTCAGGTGCTCCTGCGCTAGATGCCAAGGCGGCCGGTATCACCGGCTGCGGTGACATCGCGATTACCAGTGCCGCGACGACACTTGCGGGAGCAAGCGGTGATCGGTGGAGCGATTGGTAACGCATCAACGAGCCCCCTTTGGTGCGGGACGCCAATCGGCGCGACTATAGTCGCGCGGTCAAGCTGACTTCCCATCTGGAGTGGACCGTCAAAGTGGGAAATGCTGGCCTTTGCAGCTGCGTGTTGCTCGCCTGCCTCGCCAGCGGCTGCAGACCAGCCGCAGCTACGCCTGCCTTATCCCCGCTCATGCTCCCGGCGATCCGCCCACTTGCGGGGTGCCTCGGCATCGGCATGGAAGGGACGTTGCGCGGGGCCTCGGACGACCCTCGCGTCGCATGGCTGATCGTGGATGGCCGACGCGTCGACGTCGTGTGGCCGACTGGCTATTCAGCAGTCTTCACGCCAGGCCTCGAGATCCTCGACGAAGGAGGGAAAGTCGTCCTGCGTGGGGGCGATGGGGTTGCTGGAGGTTGCGTCCTCGACGGCGGGTTCATCTACGTTGCGCCACCCTTCCGCTAGCGGTGCCCTCCGAGCCCGAACGGCCGAGTCGCCTCTCGGCCCACTGATCGTAGGGCGCAGCCGCGCGTCGTGGCAGGGACCGTCGCTCTCATTGATCCGGTGCAAACCTCGACGGCGACGTGACGGACTCTCGGTCTCGGCCGGCAGGACCGCTGGCGGTCAAGGCGAGGGGGGACGACGCGAGCCGGATCCTCTTGATGCTGAGGTCGGTACGGGAGGCGCTAGCGTCGTCCCGTCGTCCTGCGATCCGCGCCGGGGCGCGTCGTCCGGGCGATCCCGGCCCGCTGCGATCGCGCGCCGTCCCTGCGATCCCCCCCCCCGGGGGGGGAGGGGGGGCGCGTCGTCCCTGCGATCCCCGCCCGGGGCGGGTCACCCCCGACCCCTGCGATGCCCGCCCGGGCGCGCGCCGTCCCCGCCCCCTTGCGCTCGCGTCGCCCCGAATACCCGGATACGAAGGCGCATCGTGCTAATCGCGCGGGGCGGGCTCGGATCCGCCAACGACGAAGTGTGCTCGTGTTATCGCTTCCCGCGGGTCCCTGAAGCCCCGCCTACGAGGTGACTTCGTGCAAGGTTACTGGCAGCCGCAGTCGACACGCCGAGCACGAAGGACAGTCGTACGAGGCGGCCGCGGGGCCGCGCGCAGGCCAGATCGGGCAGGTCAGGGACTGCGAAACGCCGCTCAGGATGGCGACCACGCGCACAGTACGAACGCTGGTCGTAACTGGTGGGCTCACAGCGCGTCGCGCGCGACTGGCGGGCTCACAGGCGGGCTCACAGCGCGTCGCGCGCGCGGAAGCAGCTCGGGCGCGCAGCCCGCCTACGCCTTTGGGCGCCGGCTGCGGACCTTCGCCAGCTGGGCCTCGAAGGCGGCGCGATCCGGATTGAGGGCCTGCTCGGCCAGCTGCTTGCCGTACCTGACGGCAATCGGCCGGCCGGCAGTGAGCAGCAGCCCGCCGATGATGCCCAGCAGGTCGCGCTGCTTGCGCTCCGGCGCCTTCTCGTCGAGGTAGCGGGCGAAGTCGCGCTCGAGCGCTCCGCGGACCCGCTCGCCATCGTCGCCCAGCTTGCGCAGCGAGGCGTCGATCTCCTTGGGCAGCATCGACTTGGGCAGCGGGTCGGGCTTGCCGAAGATGGCGTTGCGCGCGCCCCGCAGGACGCGCTTGGGACCGCCGACCAGGACGAACCCGGCGCCCGCCGCGGCGCCGGCGGCCTTGACCGGGCTGCGCCTGACCTTGGCCTTCACGTCCGCGGCCGCGCGCACGGAGGCCTCCAGGCGGACCAGCTCCTCGCCGAGCCGCCCCCGGGCCGCCAGGACCTCGGCGCGCGCCGCTAGGACTTCGGCCCGAGCGGATTCCGTGCGTTCGCCCACTCGATCGTCTCCCTGGTGGTGTCGATGGTCTGCTGCGGCCAGAACCGAAGCTTGATGATCTCGAAGTCGACGCCCTTGGCCGTCACGCGCGCGGCCCGGACGCCCATGTACGCGGCAAAGGCCGCGGCGAGCCCGAGCGCCGCGCCGACTCGCCAGCCGAAGTCGTAGGCGAGGAACGCGCCGACGGGGCCGCCGGTAATGGCGCCGCCGATGATCCCGGCGATCGCGCCCCCGATGCCCCCCATGCGCGCCCCGACGATCAGCCCGGCCAGCGCACCGAGCGCCGCGACGGCGAGGACGGCCGTGAGCCAGACCCGAAGCGCCGGGTCCACGTTGAGGTTGAGCGTCTCGGCGAGGCGCTGCCAGAGCACGTACGGCCAGCTCGCACCGAGGACGATCAAGGTCACGAAGCCCGCGATCACGGCGATCGCGACAGCGGGGGCCGCGCCGTCAAGCCGTAGCGCGGAGACCACCGCCGTGATGGCGATCGCGAGGAGCATCTCGGTGCCCAGGAGCAGGCCCCAGCCGATGCTGCCGAACAGCCACTCGCCGGTGAACAGCATGAGGCCGACCGGCAGGAAGATGCCGAGCAGCAGCAGGGCCGCGATCGCGACGCCGGCGAAGGCCGCCGCGTAGGCGATCTCGCCCTTGATGGCCTCGGCCTCGGCCTTGCCGAGCGCGATGTGCGAGCGCACGAGGCCAACGGCGGCGTCCCTGGTGGCCTTGAGCTGGGCGATCAGGCCCTTGGGCTGCGTCCCGGGGCTGCCAGGGCCGGCGGCGTCCGGGGCCGGGGCAGGATCGGTTGCGGGACGCTCCGATTGGGGATTGGGCCGGTCGGGGTCCAGCGGTCGTCCTCCGCGATCTGGCGTGGAGCCTCGGGCGAGGTCGCTCTCATCATACCCGTGGTCGCCGTCCCGAGGGTGTCTGGGAGGCTGACGGAACCGCGCCGTGACGTTGCAGCGACGCGGAGTACGCTGGCGAAATGGACCAGTCCCAACCGGAAGCGGCCGGGGCGCACGCTCGGCCGATCCGGGCCGCCGAGATCATCGCGATCGGCACGGAGCTCACGGTCGGCGAGACGACCGACACCAACAGCGGGGAGCTCGCCCGGTCGCTCGTGGCTCACGGCGTCGCCGTCACCCGCGTCACGGACCTGCCCGACCACCAGCCCACCGTCGTCGAGACGCTGCTGGCGGCCCTGGCGAGGGCGGACCTGGTCGCGTGCACGGGCGGGCTCGGGCCGACCCCCGACGACCTCACGCGCGAATCGGTGGCGGAGGCGCTCGGCGAGGAGCTCACCGTCGACCCCGATGCGCTCGGCTGGCTCGAGGGCCTGTGGGCGCGGCGGCACCAGCCGTTCCCCGCGGCGAATGTCAAGCAGGCGTGGGTGATCCCGTCCGCGACCACCCTGCCCAACCCGCACGGCACCGCGCCCGGCTGGTGGGTGGATCGCCCTGACGGCCGGGTCATCGTGCTGCTGCCGGGGCCGCCGCGCGAGCTCGGGCCGATGTGGCGGGACGTCGTGCTGCCGCGACTCGTGGAACGCGGGGTCGGCGACGACTCGGACGTCCGCACGCTGCGGCTCACCGGGATCGGCGAATCGCAGGTGGTGGACCGGCTTGGTGAGCCGCTGCTGCGGCGGTCGAACCCGGTCGTCGCCACCTACGCCCGCCACGAGGCCGTGGACGTCCGCATCTCGGCGCGCGCGGAAGACGGCCGGACGGCGCTCGAGGTGGGCGATGAGGCCGAGGCCGCCGTCCTGGGGATCCTCGGCGAGCACGTCTGGGCGCGCGGCGACACGAGCTGGGCCGCGGCGCTGGGCGAGGCGCTGGCTGCCCGCGGCTGGACCCTCGCCACCGCCGAGCGCGGCACCGAGGGCGCCCTCGTCGCGCTGCTGCGCGGGATGCCCGCCCTGCGCCGGGCCGAGGTCATCGGCTCGGGCCCAGAGCCCCAGGAACGCGCCTCCTCCACGGGCGAGTTCGAGCTCCGCGAGGCGGAGCGCGTCCGCGCGGCGGGCAGCGCGGACGTGGGGCTCGCGATCCGGGTCCGGTCAGCCGGGCAGGACACGGCGGTGCACGTGGGCGTGGTCGCGCCCTCGGGGCGCCACGCGGAGCGACGGCTCGCGTTCATGGGCGGGCGCCAGGGCGCCGACCGCGCGGCGATCGCAGCGGCCGCGGTCCTCCAGACGTTCCTCCGCCGCTGACGCGTTCCCCGCCGCTGGCCCCGCGGTCAGGGCCGTGGCGGGCCTGTCCCCGTGGCGCGAGTCGGACTGTGTCCCGTTCCTGAAGCCGCCCGCCGCTGCCGCCCGGGACCCCCGCCGCGCGCCGGCGGCCGAGTCGTGCCGGGGTCGCCACGCGCAGCGGCGTGCGCGGGCGCCGACCCGAGCCCGGGGGTTCGCGGCGCGGCCCGTGCGCGCGGCGGGCGCACCTGACCCTGACGCGACTCAACCGGCGAGGGACCGGCGGATCGGGACGCTAGTTGACCGTCAGCACCGGCGTCGCGGCGTTGGCCGCCTGAACGCTCATCGCGGCGGCGACCAGTCCCGCCATGTGCTCCAGCGCCTGGGCCGCCGGGCCCGGCTCCCGCTGGGCAACCGCGGGCACGCCCGCGTCGCCGCCCTGGCGGACGGTCACGTCGATCGGCACCTTGCCCAGGAACTGGATGCCGTGCTGCTCCGCGAACCGCTCGCCGCCGCCCCGGCCGAAGATCTCGGTCGCCTCGCCGCAGTGGGGGCAGACGAACGCGCTCATGTTCTCGACCAGGCCGATGATCGGCACGTTGAGCCGCTGGAGCATCGCGAGCGCCTTGCCCACGTCCGAGAGCGCCACGTCCTGCGGCGTCGTGACCAGCACGGTGCCGCTGATCGGCACGGCCTGGGCGAGCGTGAGCTGCGCGTCCGACGTGCCGGGGGGCAGGTCCACGACCAGGTAGTCGAGCTCGCCCCAGTCCACGTCCCGGAGGAACTGG
>JAJZRG010000071.1 GCA_021802825.1 Chloroflexota bacterium | reverse complement strand
TGGGCGTGGCGTGCGACGATGGCATCGGGTCCTCCAGTGCGACTTGCAGGTCCCCCGAAGCGTGACAGCTCACGCTCCGGGCTGGAGGACCCTCCCCTCAAGTTCCACGAGACCCGAGCCAACCTCGCGCCGTTCGGGACCGGTGGTTTCACCGACGCCTACTCCTGGTACAGCATGATCGGGCACCCGAACGCCGGAGCGATGCTCTTCGACACGGCCATGGCGCCCAAGCCCGCCTACTTCGCGGTGCGCGATGTCTATGTAGCCGCGGCTGGAGAGTGAGGGAGAAACACTGGATGTCCGGTGCCCGTCGCCTCTCGCGGCGCCGCCTCCTGCAGGCGGCTGGCGGCGTCGCCTCGGCGGGAGCCCTGGAGGCCGCCGCGGCTCCCGCCGGCACGGCGATCACCCTCGACGCGATGGTCGACGTGCTGTATCAGCGTCTGGCCTGATGGGTCGAGCTGTGCCCGCACCCGAGACGACCTCCGTCCCTCACTTCTCGCGCCGGCAGGTGCTCACGGGCGGCCTCGCCCCGGGCGCTGGCCTCCTCGCCGCATCGTGCGGTTCGAGCACGCCGACGCAGAGTCCGGCCGTCTCCGCCCTCCCCCGCTCGATGGCCTCGGCCCTGCCCTCGGCGCCGGCCTCCACAGTCCCATCGGCGTCGGTCATCTCGGCGGAGCGCCTTCGCACCGTGTTCGGGAACCTGCCGTCCGGTGGCCCGATCAGCCTCCCGGGGGGCAAGAGCGCGGCCTATGCGGACCTCGCATCAGCCGCCGCGGCCTTCGCCGCGGCCGACTCGAGCAGCGCGGATCCGCTGACCAACCCGGTCGCGTCCCTGGGCTTCGCGCTCGCCTGCTCCGACTGGTCGGGCAAGACCGGGCGGGTTGATCTCGCGGGGACCATCCAGGAGCTCGACCTCCCGGTCGTGCGTCTTGAGCTCCCGAAGCTGCCGGGCAGCGAGCTCACCGACACGCTCACCAGCGCCGCACCCAAGGGGCTCGTGCTGCGGCCGGGCACGGCGCTCCTCGCAGCCGGGGTCCTGCCCGACGGACGTCTCGTGATGGGGATCGCCGATCCCGCGCGCACGGTCGCCGATCACCCGCGCCTCGAGCTCGCCCTCCTCGCGCCGGCGACCGCCGGACCCATCATCGAGGCGGCCGGGGCCGCGCTCGACCCGTCGGGAGCGATCGCGCTCCCGGGCACGGCGCCGGTGGCACTCGCCAGCGTTGATCCCGCCCTCGCGGCTCGCCTCGTCGCGGCAACCGGCGCCCTCTTCGTCGATCCCGTGCCGCTCCAGCCCAAGGCCGCGAAGCAGCGTGTTGTGACCGCCGATCCGGTCGTGCCGGTGCCCGACTCGTCGGTCGTCCCTGGGGCCACCCGCGTCAGTCAAGCGAAGGACGGCCGGGTGCTGGCGCTCAACGCGGGCGGGAAGGCGGTTGGTCGCGCCGAGTACATCGGCGGCTCCTCGCCCTGGGACTGGCTTGGCCCTGACGGCCTGGCCTGGACCCCGCGCGAGGAGGCCGACGCCATCGGCTGGCGGGTTGGCGTCGAGATGACGGGCTGGCTGTTCGATCAGGCCCCGTGGCGCACGATCGTGCGGGCGCAGTTCAACCAGGGCCTGCTCTCCTGGGGCGTCAACTGGAACGAGGTCGAGCCGACCCGCGGACAGTTCGACTTTGGGGTCATGGACCGCCTCGTGGCGTTCGCCGAAGCCAACGCCATGCGCGTGCGAGTCGACTCGATCGTGTTCGGGCACACGACGATGCTGCCGCCCTGGCTACTCCAAGGCCACTTCTCGACGCGCGAACTCACCTCCATCCTGGAGAGCCACGTCACGACCATCGTCGAGCACTACCGCGGACGGGTCGCTGAATGGGTCGTCTGCAATGAGCCGTACGTGGCGCCGTACTCCACCGACGATCTCTTCTACGCGTCGCTGGGCTACGACTACATCCCCCTCGCCTTCGCCGCGGCGCGGCGGGCCGACCCAGCCGCCATGCTCAACTTCAGTGACTCGTACAACCACACGGCAGCCGGGATCACCACCCCGCTGACCCACCAGATCGTGGCCCGTCTGCAGGCGCGCAAGCTGATCGACGTGGTCGGCCTCCAGGGCCACGTCGACGCGGCGGACCCGCCCGATCCGGCCGACGTGACCGCCACCATGCGCAGCTACGGCATACCAGTCGAGGTGACCTCGTTCGACATCGACCTATCGCGCGTGTCGGGGACCCTGTCGCAGCGATACGCGCTCCAGGGGCGGGTGGCAGCCTCGATGCTCGCGGCGGCCCGCGCATCGGGCGTGTGCCGGGACTTCAGTGTGTGGGGCATCGGGGACGGCTTCGCCGACCGATGGCTCGACCGCCCCGGCGCCCCGGCGCCCGCAGCGACGCCGTTCGATGCCGATCTGAGACCCAAGCCTTTCTTCGCGGCGCTGTTGCAGGGCTTGGCATGAGAGATCCGCGCGGGTCGCTGTCGCGCGTGCAGCGGAGGAACGGCGTCATGCATCGTGCGGTCCGTCTGGGCGGCGCGCTGGCGAGCGTGCTGCTCGTGGCGGGGTGCGGCTCGTCGGCACCGACAGCCTCACCTGCAACGGCCAGCGGATCCCTCCGATCTCTCGCATCTGCCCTAGCCGGCCCCTCACAGCTCCCACAGGCATCGGCACCTGTGACCGCGGCCTCGGGCGGGACGGTGCGCCTCCCCGACGGCGCCTCCCTCGTGGTCCCGCCCGGCGCGGCCAGCGCCGACGGTGCCGCGAGCATCGCCATGCTGCCGGCTCCCGGCGGGTCGCCTTCCGAGTCCTGGCCGGAGCGTTCGGTCGGCGGGGCCTACCAGCTCGAGTTGGCGGGCGGGTCGCCCGTGAGGCCGCTCACCGTCACGCTCCCATTCGATCCGGCATCGCTCCCTGCCGGGACGACGGCCGACGAGCTCCTCCTGGCCTATCACGATGATGTCGCCAACCGCTGGGTGCCCGTGCCAGCTTCCGTGGACGTCAGTGGCCACACCTTGAGCGCGCAGGTCAGGCACCTCTCCGACTGGGCCCTCTTCGCCCCTGACTGGAACTACTGGCTGGCGCTCCTGAAGTCGGCAGCCTCGCTCAACTTTACGGACTTCCTCCATGCCGTCTCGACGTTCGCTTCCGGGTGCAGCACGAGCGCGGGCATCTTCCAGGTCGACAACAGCACGGCCAACCATATGATCGAGGGCTGCCTCGCGAAGACCAGTACAGCAGGGACCACGCTCGAGATCCGCAATCTGCGCGCGTTCGCTCTCGACGTGTCCGACCCGCGCGGCTACCTCCCCCAGGAGCCACTGCTCCTGGACCCCGGGGCGAGCGTGCGCTTCGACGTCGCCACGAGCGATGCGTCCCCGGTGGTCGTCGCCGCGGACATGGGGATGGACGGCCTGTCACGCTCGGTCATCGACATCCTGCTGAGCCTCGCTCCGGGCTGGCAGCAGATCTCGGGCTCCTCGTCCTACGCGGCGATCGGGACCGCCATGGTCGCCGGCACGAGCGCGGTCTGGGCGAACCTCCAGATCAGCGACGACCTGGCCGCCGGGCACCTCGATCAGGCCGCCGAGAAGACCCTCGCGCTCGTCACCGGAGAGGACTATCTCAGCGCCTTCGCCGCGGCGGCCAAGGCCGCCGGCACGCGCTACGGGGTACCGCAGCTCGCCGCCATCGACACCAATGCGCTCAGCCAGATCCTGAAGGTCGTCAAGCTCGGCGACCTCATCATCACTTCGTGGTCCTTCTTCGGCGACTACCTCTTCAACGCCCACACCGAGTTGCGGCTGAGCTGGACGGCCGGGCCGCCGGGGCCGCCGACGGGCCTCGCTGCTAGGGTTGCCAGCCAGCCGACCACCCACTGTGCCCCGACGGATCCGGCCGGCACCGAATGCATCCCCGTGCGTCTGCAGTGGACGCCGCCGCCCGGGCAGGTGGCGGGCTACCGGATCTCGCTGTACGCCGCCCTCGAGAGGGTATGGGGCGGGCCGGGAACCCCACCGCCGTGCGGATGGGTGGCGCTGGCGGACACGGTCGTGGTACCTGCCTCTGCCACAACCTACACCGCGTTCATGTATGGCAGCCCCGGGTATGCGGGCTACACGATCTCGGCTTTCAACGACGCCGGAGCATCACCGGCCATCCCGTTCCCGGGCTCCGATCCCTGCGTCAAGTAGCTGTCCTGGGTCAGGGTCACCAGCGCCCGAGCCGGCCCGGCGAGCTCACCCGGACGATGACGGCGGTCGTGCTCTGTGCAACCGCCAGACCGTTCGCGCCGAGCAGGACGCGACCACTGCCATGAACTCAGTCCCACCGACTGCAGGCGATGCCCCCACACGACGTCGTGCTTGCCGGGCACATCCATCGACGCGCTGTTCACCGATCCCGCCCACCCCAAGCCCGCGTACACGGCGGTGCCCGACCTGTTCAGGCAGCGAGCGGCCGTAGGGTGAGGCACACCACCGGGAGTAGGCGCGGAGCCGTCGAGCTCGTTGGCCGGCAGCCGTCGGCCCGACCCGGACCGGGTGGCTGAAGACCGTCGTCGCCGGTATTCACATCGGGACAGTCTCGCCGAAGATCCGAGCGGCCTCGGTCGTGAAGGCCTCCGACAGTTCGGTGTCAATTGACACTGTCAAGGTGATCGTGGCTCTGAAGGGAGTCTCTGCTGCCATCGCGGTGGGTATGCGATCAGCCCAGTCCGTGAACTCCTCCACGAACGCGCGGTACTCGGCGATAGGGCGGTCGGCGAACCGGGCTAGCAGGGCGAAGAGTTGATCAAGCTCACCCGGCCGCGAGGCACCCCGGACGCGCGCCGCCCAGACCAGCAACCGCTCGTACGCTGACGTAAGTCGTTGGCCGAGGTGCCGAATGCGATCGGGATCCCCCGCCTTCCCGGGCGGCCCGAACGCTTTCTCGAGGTTCATCGGCTCGAAGAGCCCAGTCAGCGACCCGACGATGTTGCGCAGGTCGTCCAGCGTGCGCTGCGCGTACGGGATAGCCGCCTCCATACTGACATGCTCGCCCGTCGCCTCCTGGTGGCCGACTTCATGATCACGGTACCCTGCTTCGAGCGCACGGAGCTGGGTTTGGAGTACTCCGGCGAAGTACAGGTACTCCCAACCCGGAGGGCGCTCACTCAACACCTGCGCGACCTCGCGCTCGGTCCGCGGGGCGCGGTCCCCAGGCCACGGAACAAGATCGCCCGGGACGCCGTCCAGCTTCGCGCGGAGAGCAGCGACGATGCCTTCGATTCCGACGCGCCTGGCGTCGAGATAGTGCAACGTGGGGCGCAGGCCAACGATCTCGGTGTCGTCGAGCCGGATCGGCAGGATGTAGGCGCTTCGCTCCTCAAGCGCACGCGCCAATGCACTTCGCCGCTCCTCACGCGTCCAGATCTTCGCTGCGTAGTGCCGTGACAGGAACAGAACCGCATATCGCGACCGCTTGCGAAACACCGTGTCAAAGAACTCGACGAGATCTTCCCCCCACATTTCGGCTTGGTAGTCGCCGTCGAGGAAGATCCTCATCCCGGCGGCCTTGAGAGCTTCGGCGACCTCCTCGACGTACTCACGGTCTTCGCCCGCGAACGAGAGCGCTGCGTCAAACTCGTACGAGACTGCGTCCATTCAGTTCCTCAACCGTTCGTGTCAGGTCCGTCGTTGCCGCGGCGATACTCCGTCACCGGTTTCAGCGGAATCAGTTGGCCCAGACGCGTCAACCGGAGCTCGACCTCGCGAACTCTGCGCTGTCTCCACACCGGCTTGCGCACCGGTGAGCTGGTGAAGGAGAGGTCGTCGATCAGTCGGCGGATGGAACCAGCCGAAAGTGCAGGGCGTCGAGACCAGTAGGTCTCGAACTCATCGACGTCCTTCGTCCATCCCTGAGCACGCCGGTCGGCCACGGATGAGACGAGGTCCTTGTGATAGCCGTCGTCGCTGTCCTGCAACGCAAGTTCCCGTAGCGCGTGGGCGATCTCCTCTCCTTCCTGACGGAGAAGATCTCGGCCTGCCTCCCAATCGAGGAGGTTTCGGCCTCGCTCTGCTACCGACATACTCGGTACAGCCACCCCAGGCTCGCGCTGAAGGCGGGCGAGTTCTGAATGGAGCGCGCCGATCATCGACACGGCATGTTCCAACTCAACGGCATTGAGCGCAACGACGGAGACGCGGCCAGGCGGATCCGCACCCAGTAAAGTCGCTCCATCGTGTAGTCGCTTCACAGACCTGCGCGTATCCACGTACGCGTGGCCGGCGATCACAATGACCACGAGCGCAATCGCGCCCAATGGTCCGATGAGGCTGCGGATGACTTCCGCTGCAACACCGGTGGCGCTGACTGCGGAGATGAGAAGATCGGCAGCCTCGCCAAGACGGTCCTGCACCAGCACGGTGCCGACGGCGACGAGGGCGTACAGCCACCACCGCCGCTGCGACTCGGCCCGAAAGTGTGCCGCTGTTTGGAGCAGGCGTGGCCAAACGCCGTCACCGCGAGGTGCCAGAGCGACGACGCCACCGCGGTCCGCTTTGACCTTGGGGCTTTGCAGTTGATTGGGGCGGGGATTCGTCGGGGGTTCAGGTGCGCCTCCAGGCGCGACGTCGGTCATCGTCGGGCGGTGGAGGGCTGGCCTTCCACCAGCAGCTCGTATGCGATCAACCGAAGCTCCCCGGCCTTCACCTCCACCGGAGCGAGCAGCGTGCTCTCCTCCGGCGCCGGATCGCCGAAGAACAGCAGGCCGGAGGCCACCAGCACCTCGGCCGCGTCGCGGCGCTCGCCGAGCGTGCGCGCCGCGCGCAGCCGTCGGCGGGCATCGTCGAACCGGCTCCAGCCGCTGCGCCCGTCATAGTCCTCGACCCGCACCTGGAGGAGTCGGGCCAGGAGGTCGTCCGAGCGAGGGACCTCCACGCCGATGAGGCCGCCGCGGATCTCGGTTCGCATCCGGCGCGAGCGCTCCGACGCGCCGGCGAGGACCTGCGCGGTTGATCGCTCCCTCGTGAGCTGCTCGGCGACTCCCGTGGCGGCTCTCCGCAGCAGATCCCAGTCGATCACCGTGGGGCCCGGGGTGGGATGCGTGTCCGGCTGCCGTGGCTCACCCTCGCGGCAGGCGATGGCGCGGAAGATCTCGACTTCGTCGTCGAGCACCTGCCCCCACAGCGTCGAGGCGGCGAACGGGTAGAAGCGCCAGATGCTGTCGGACTCGTCGTGGCGGTCGGTCGGCGAGGCGAAGGCGATGAAGACACCCTCGCCGTGGGTCCAGTCGGCCGGCAGGCGCTTCACCGACGAGACGCCCATCGGGATCCGCGAGAGCCGCTCGTGCCCGGCCCGCTGCAGGAACGCTTCGAGCGGCTGGCGCATGTAGTCCGTCGAACCCAGCGTCCAGGATCGCTCGATCTCGTCGAGCACCGTCGCGTCGTCGCGTCGGTACAGGCGGCGCATCTGCTCGAGCGTCCGTCCCGGCCGATCCCCCGCGATCGTGGTGACCTGCTCGTCCCCCAGCCCGAGGCCGTGGATGCGGCGGAAACGATCGTCGAGACGGGCGAGGAGGCCGATGTGGCGCTCGAGCGCCTCGGGCGGCAGGAACGAGACGAGCCACACCAGGGGGTGCGGAGACCCGAGGCGATCGATCCGACCCGAGCGCTGGACCGCCACCTGCGGGTTGAAGTGCAGGTCGTAGTTGATGGCGCAGTCGGCGAGCTGGAGGTTGTGGCCCTCGGCGAGGACGTCGGTCGAGACGAGGATCTCGGGCTCGGGGACGCGTGCGGCGGTCACGGCGGCGGCGCGGCGATCTGGGTCGAACCAGGCGGTGATCGCCGTGCGGTCCCCTGCGGAGACCGAGCCGTCGATCCGCGCGACGCGGAACCCAGCCTCGGCAATCCGGCGCTCGAGGTACACCGCCGTGTCGCGGAACTGCGTGAAGACGAGCGTCTTGCGGCCGGCGAGCCCGGGCGAGCCCGGGCGGCCCTCCGGCGTACGGCGGAGCGCCGCGACGAGGGCCGCGACCTTGCCGTCCTCCGCGGCCACGGGCAGCGCCGCGGCCAGCGTGGCCAGGCGCTCACGGTCGCGCTCGATCGACGCGCGCACGGTCGGCAGGTCGTAGGCGTCGGCGTCGGGCAGCAGCGGGGCCGCCTCGAGCACGCGCGACCAGATCTCGTCGAGGCGGGCGAGGCCCGGGTCCTCCTCTGCGTCGACGTCCTCGTGCGCCTCGTCGGCGAGCAGCTGGCGCACCCTCGCGTCGGCGCGCAGGTCGAGGAGGCGCGGCGGCTCGGACGCGAGCGCCTCGCCGTAGCGGCGCAGGACCGCGTCGAGTCGGCGCAGGCTGATGCGGATCGCCTCGATGGAGGACTGGAAGCGCACGAGCAGCCCGACCGCGGCCAGCGCGGCGAGCGTGCCCGGTCGGATCAGGAGGCCGGCGTCGTCGGGATCGAACGGCCGGCCGTCGGCATCGTGGAGCGGGACCGGGACGACGGCCTCGGGATCGACGCGCCGGAAGCGCTCGAGGTCGTAGGGGGCGAGCTCGAGCGTCCGCAGGGTGCGCGCAAAGAGCTCGAAGAGCCGGTCCGTCCCGCCATACGCGTGGTCGACGTGGACCGGGCGCCGATCGGGCAGCGTGACGGCCTCGATCGCGACGCCGGCGGCGCGCGCCTCGTCCTGCGCCCGCAGGATATCGCTCCGGCTTCGCCGCACGATGGCCCGATCGAGCACGGGGAACGGATCGGCCTCGCCTGCGTCAACGCGCTTGAGGTGCCGCTCGAAGTCGGCCACGTCGGGGGCCCAGACGCTTCGCTGGTTCTTGGCCAGCACGCGGATCTCGTTGATGAGGTCCTCGATCCCCGTGTTCACGGGCGTCGCCGTGAGGAGGAGCACGCGGCGGTCGATGCGCCCGTCACCGGCGACGAGATCGACCGCCTTGCGGAACCACACGCCCCCGCCGCGCAGGCGATGCGCCTCGTCGATGACGATGAGGTCCGCGCCCCAGTAGGGCGAGGGGTCGAAGTCGGAGCGGAAGCTCTGGATCGTGAGGATCTCGCAGGCCCAGTCGAGGTTGTTCGCCTGGAGTGCGGCGCGCCACATCTCCTCGAGCGAGCGTGGGATGACGAGGAGCACCGGGCGGCCCTTGCCGCGTGGTCGCTTCACTGGCTCGTTGTAGAGGTAGTGGTGGATGACCCCGAGCGCCATGTACGTCTTGCCGAGGCCCACCGCGTCGGCGAGGAGGGCACCGCGAGTACGGCCGTCGAGCAGGCGGATGAGGCGGAAGACCGCGTCCTCCTGGAACCACTTGAGGTTGAACGTCGCCTGCTCAAGCGACGGCGGCCGGTCGATCCCGTAGCGGGCGGCGAGCGTCTTGATGAGGACGTCGTGGGGCGTGTACTCCTCGGACACGAGGGGCGTCGCGCGCAGGATCGCGAGGAGCTCGTCGGTGTAGTCGACGGCGTCGGGCTGTCCCCAGTACCGCTCGAACCAGTCGGCGACCTCTTCGACGACGACGTTGTCCTGGCGCCAGCCGACCAGCTCGCGGTTCTGCATGAGCCCGACATACGTGATGTTCGCGCTGCCGATGCCGACCGAACCGTCGAGGACGTACGCCTTGGCGTGCAGGAAGCCCTCGCCCTGCCAGAGCTTGACGACCGGCTCGCCCCGCTCGCGGTGGCGCTCGAGGAAACGGATGAGCGCCGCGACGTGCTCGGCCTCGCCGCGGGTGGTGAGCCGCGGCGGCTCTGTCTCCTGCTGCAGCGCCTGGCGCACGAGGTCCGCGATGCGTCGCTCCTCTCCGCCGACATCGAGGTTGGCGAGCTGGTAGTCCTTGCCGACAAGGAGCCGGAACTCGGCGAGGCGCTCGAGCGCGGGCCCGATGGCGCCCCACATCGAGGCGCCGAAGTAGCCCGAGGCGACCCACAGTCGGCGCGGGTTCTTCTCGATCTCGGCGGCGAGCCGCGCGCCGACCGTGGCGAGCTCGTTGTCGGTGTAGCTGAGGAGCAGCGGGCTCTTGGCGAGCGTCATCGCACCACCCACAGGTCGGCGTCTGGCGCGATCCCGTAGAGCTCGCGTACGCAGCGGTCGACCTCGGCCTCGAGCGCCTCCAGGGACTCGCCGGGTTCACCACGGTCGCGGGCTGCCTTCGCGCCCACCGCACGCCGCCCGAGCGTATCGAGCTCACGGCTCTGATCGGCAGTGAGCACGGGAACCGGGAGTCTACGGATGTGTCCGACTTCGATCTGCAGCCGAGAGCCGAGGAAGGTGCGAAGAGCGAAGTCCAGCAGAGGCGCATTCATGACGGCGAGGAGAGCCGCGGGCGGCAGCCAGACCACGGTGCTGCGCACCAGCGGCGTCTTGTGTCCGAAGATGGCGCCCTCGGCCACCTGACGTGCGCGCAGATAGCTCGCGATCGTGTTCCACGTAAGCCCACCCTGGCCCCAGAGGTGTTCGTTCCGAAAGTAGGGCTTGCGGTAGCTCTCCGTCTGGCGCGCCCGCCGACGCAGTAGGGCCACCGCCTCGGGCGACCAGTCGATCACGAGCGGGTTCTCACGACGCCACCGTGCGGCGCCACCGTCGTCGCCTGAGCTGTCGCCCTTCTCGAACGGCACCCACGTCGGGCCGGCCGTGATGCCGTCCTCGATCTCCCCCGATGTGAGGCGTGTGGCGCGCACGGCTGCGAGCGGCGCGACCCGGATGAGCCCGCTGCGCGGCCAGCCCAGATCCTCAGGTCGATAGGCGTCCGCCACGGTCAACAGCGCGCGCTCAAGGTTCCCGCGCGTGAGCTCCCGCTCGAGCAGCGCTCGGGGGCCTGGCAGCCCGCGGACCAGCGCGGCGTACCGGCGTGCGTTCTCTCGGGCCTCGTCTGCTTCGGCCGTTCCGTCGATCGCCCCCAGGAACCGCCGGTCGTCTGCAGTAGCGAGGCCCTGGCCACCCTCCAGGACAAGGCCGAGCAGGATGAAGTCGACGCCGGGACGCAGCCGATCATAGAAGCCGGTGCCGGTCGCGGCCTCTTTCCACCGGTCGAGCGCCCGCGTGTCCGAGATGAGCTCCCAGTCGGCCTGGCGGCGCGCGCCGCCGCTGCCCGTCGAGTAGCGGCTGAAGTCGCGCCATGCCACGGTGCGCTCGAAGGCGCCGAGCAGCTGTCGGGCAGGCCGGCTCGGGCGGAACAGCGGTCGGTGCGGCAACCGCAGATAGTCGGCCCGCGGCACCACCCACAGCTCGGATCGCCCGATGGGGTAGCAGTCGTCGGTCGGTTCAACGGCGACCGACGCACCCGCCAGGTCCCGCGTCGGCCGCCCGTGGTTCTCCACCCAGCGCACGCTCGGGCGGGTGGGCTGCTGCGCCGCGACCACGACGACCCCGCCGTTCACGGCTCGTCCCTCGAAGCAGCGCGACCGCGCCGTCACGAGCAGTTCGAGGTCGGCAGCGTCGTCGGGCAGGATGCGCCGGCGGAGCTCGTCGGCGTCCTCGCTCGTGAAGATCGAGTCGTTGAAGATCATCGACACGACCCCGCCGCGGCGCACGAACTGCAGCGCGCGGAACGCGAAGTGGATCATGAGGTCGTAGGTGCGCCCGTAGTGCAGCCCGAGGTCGGCGATCCGGCGCGCGTCGAGGCGCTGGGCGACCTCCTTCCGGCCCACGTAGGGCGGGTTCATGATCACGACGTCCCAGCCGCCGGCGCGCGCCACCTCGGGCGCCTGAAAGGCCGGCACGAAGAGCGGGAAGACGCGGTCCCGCGAGCCGTACGCGCCGCGCAGCTCGGCGACGCCGGCAGTCGCCGCTGCGCCCAACCGGCGCGTGGCCTCCTGCGTGGAACGCTGCTGCAGCCGGGCGTTCTCGACGACCCGGGCGAAGATCCCCTCGACGACCGTGTCCTCCTCGGCCGCCAGCTCCTCGCGCAGGGCAGCCTTCTGTGCCGGCCGGGCCTGCTCGAAGTAGCGCTCCCGGAGCGACACGAGGGCGGTCGGGTCGGGGAGGTCGAGCCCGATCGTCAGCGCGCCAGCGCGGGTCTGCTGGACCTCGAACCCGCCCACGAAGTCGGTGAGGGAGTCGGCACAGACGATGCGGTATTCGAGGTTCGGCAGCGGGTGGACGTCGCCCGTCTCCTCCTCGACGAGCAGGGCCAGCCACATGCGCAGGCGGCACAGCTCGACCGCGCCCGGGTTGATGTCGACGCCGAACAGGCAGCGCTCGACCGCGTGGCTCTTCCAGTTCCAGAGCTCACCCGCCGTCGGCTCGCGGTGGGCGATGGCCTGGTATGCGAGGCGGCGCAGCCGGACCATCTCGGTGAGCATCCCGAGGGGGAACGCCCCGGACCCGACCGCGGGGTCGAGGACCCGGCAGGCCACCACCGCGGCGTCGATCTGGCGTGCCATGGCCGCCGCGTCGATGGGGTCGAGGCGCTCGAGCGCCTCGTCGTCGGTGACGACGGTGCGTGCCTGTTCCTCGGTGAGGCCCGCGGCGCGCTGCAGGTGATGGACGAGCGCCTCGCGGCACATGAACTGCACGACGGGACGCGGCGTATACACCGTGCCTTCGCGGCGGATCTCCTCGTCGGAGACGAGGTTCTCGAACACCTTGCCCAGCATCTCGGGATCGACCGCGACGTCGTGCTCGTCGGCGGCTTCCTCCGACACCGTGAACGTCCAGCCGTTCAGGAACCCGAGGAGCCCGCCGTCGGTCGAAAACACCTCATCGGGCAGATCGAGCGTCGTGACGTACGTGCGCTCGAACAGGCCGCCGTTCAAGAAGGGGATGCCGGGATGCTCGTTCCAGGGCGTCGCGCGCTCGGCGAGCGGCTTCGAGAGGGCCTCGTAGAAAAGGGGCTCGAGCACCTGCTGGTAGTAGCCGTGGCGCCCGGCGGCGGTGAACTCCCGGAACTGCCGGGAGAGCCAGTCAGCCCGGCGCTCGAGGAGCCCCTTCCGCTGCAGGAAGTAGCAGAAGAGGATCTGGGTCACGATGCGGAGCGCCACGCGATCCGGCCCGCCGCCCACGTCGACGCCCGCGCTGACCCCCGGGTGGGCAGCGGCGGCTGCGCGCACCGCCTCGAGGATCGCCGTGTGGTGGACCGCCAGCTGCTCGTAGAAGCGGCGCGTGACACGCTCGACATCGAGCGCGTCGTCGATGCGGGTCTGCGATCCGGTCGGATCCGCGGCGTCCCACGCGAGCGAGTCGACGACAGCGACGTCATGCGCGGTGGGCTGGGTCGGATCGATCGTCAGGCGTGAGATCGAGACCGATCCTGCGGCACCCTCGATGAGGCGCGGCCGCACCACGACGGCCTCGGCCCAATCCGCCGTGGGGCCGCGCACCCCGAGGATCGCCAGCGGGTGATCGTGGAAGCCGTCGATCAGGCGTCGGCCCAGGGTCTTGAAGGAGCGCGGCCGGGTTTCGAGGGTCGCCACCAGGACGCCGAACCCGTCCGAGGGGTTCGCGTGACTGCGCAGGCGGACCGCCTCACCGGGCAGTCCGAACGCGGTGCCGTCGATCGGAAGGGCCTGGGCGTCGTATCCGAGGAGCTGGGCCAGCGCGACGCCGTCTGCGACCGATCGGAGCGCATGGAGGTTCATGGCGCTGATCGACACGACGGCTTCCTGCTCCCCTCGGTCCGGCCTGCCCGCTTCCCTTCAGTATGCGCGGGGTTGGGGCGCCGTCGCGCGCCGATTGACGGGCACGGACGCGGCCCGGGATTACGCCGCGTCGTCCTCGCGCATCAGCTCCGCGAGTTCATCCTCGGTAAGGTTCTCGGTGAACCAGTCCTTCGGCTCCGGTCGAACGGGATAGGCGGGAAGGAGCTCGGCTTGCTGGGCTTCGGCGTGGAGAATCCGAAGGAGGATGGGGTCACACCCGGTTGCCCGGAGGTACGCTCGGACGTCCCCCGCCTCGAGGAGACGGCAGGTCGGGCAACTGGCATGGCGCCCGTGCCCCACGACGCGCTGGGCCGTGTGCTGAAGCGCCTCGGCCTCACGACCGTCCAGGCGGGTGCCGTCCTCGAGGCGCCCGTTCATCAGGCGATCCACGAGCTGGAGCACGGGGATCTCGCCCCCCTCCGGCGCCATACGACGCGCGATCGCGGTCCTGCGCGCCAACTCCGCCTGACGGGCCGCCCACACCACGGGGTCGCCATGATCGCGGAGCACGCGGTCGACGACCGCTCGTGCCCACTTGTCGGGCCATCGGATCCGGACCCCAGTTCGCCGGTGGAAGCTCGTCTCGAGGATGATCGTGCGTGCGACCGTGGTGAGGTGCCTTGGCACTTCCAGCCACACGACTTCGCCGTCGACGGGGACCATCAACGCAGCCATCGGAACCTCCGGGAACGCGGGTGCGGGCGTAAGGGAAAGGGGAAGGTGTAAGAGAAAGCGGAACGCTTACGCTTTCGCTTGGACTCTTACCCTTGCCAGGTCGGAGATCTTGTCAAGTACCGACGCCTTCCGGTCTCGTGCGACGGCCGGGACGTGCGCGGCTCGTCTGCCAAGAAAGCTCCGGTGCGACCTGTCGTGCGAGGTGTGCACCTTCACGCGCCGTCCGCTAGTTGGGGCGCGGCCAGCGTGCGCAGCTCGCGCGCACACGTCCCGCACAGGTGCAGCTCGAGGTACACGCGGCGGGAGCCGACGAGGACGCGGAAGACCTGATTGCCCTCCGCTCCCGGGAACCCGCACCGCGCACAGTCCAGCGGCACGTAGTCGAAGGCCGGGGCCGGCCGAATGGTGACCGTGGCAGCGTAACGGGACGTCGGCTCCGATGGCATGTTCGCGCCTCCGTAGGGCGCGGCCGTCTGGACCGCTCGTCAGTGGGTGCCGCGTCCGACGCGACCATCGGCAGGCCGGTCGTCCTGTCAACACCATTGGCCGCGGGCCGCGCGAATCTCACCGAGGCCGTCGGCGCGGCGTGGCGCCGACGGCCGGTTGAGGACGCCCATAAGGAACAAAGTCCCCGACCCCGCTCCCTCATCCCGCGCGCGGCGGCTCCGGGCGCGCGGCGTCGGAGGGCGTGCCCGGTCCCGGGCGTGGAGCGGTGCTCGCAGGCACCGCGATTCCCCGGGCGCCCCTTGCGCCCAGGACGCCTCTGCCCAGGGTCCCGACGCAGTCGAACAGGCCCACGTGGTGAGCCGGGACCGCACACGGAGGACACCAGATGCCGATCTGGACCGACGAACCCATCCGGGTCCACGTCATCGCGCTCATCGTCGGCGTCGCGCACGACGACCCCGACGTCGTACTGCCGATCATCGATCGGCTCGGCACGCTTCTCGGGATCACTGTCGCGGATCTCGAGCTGATGGACGAGTGCCTCTATCCCGACTGCCCGTACGACGAGCGGTAGTCGGTCGGGTCAGGTTCCTCGGGCGGCAGTCCCGCCCGAGGAACGCCCGTGTGGGGAGGCGGCACCGGGCGCGGCACGCGCATGCGGCGGGCTTGACACGCGCGGCGGCCCGCCCACGATCCGTCATCCACTTCAGGGCCGCCACCACGGAGAAGCCCGATGCACGAGCGAGGGAGCGTCATCCACGTCGACTGCCCGGCGTGCGGCGCCGCCGCCGAGACGGGAGAGGTGAGCTACTGGGCCGATACCCGGGAGCTCCACTGCCGCATGTGTCTGTTCACGATCGCTTCCGGCGTGGTCGCCCATCGCGGCCACGACGTGCCGCCGGCGAGGATCCGCGCCCTCGTAGGTCAGGACGACTTGGCTGCCGATGGGTCGTCGTACCGCCCGGCGTCGCAGCGGGGTTGGGCGGTCCGGCTGGTTCCACGCGAGGACGTCACCGGTGCGCGCGAGCCGCGCCTAGCCACGCTCGCGGAGCTGGCGGCGGATCCGATCGTCTCCAGCATCACGATCCGGGTCAACCGGCGGGGTGCGCGGTGAGCGGCAACGGCAAGGGTCCGTACCACGCCTTCGACCGGATGATCCTGCACGCCCTGCTGGCCGTCGTCGTCACGGTCGCGTTCGCGTTCCTCGTCTGGGGCGTGGCCCTCCAGATGGGCCTGCATCTCCCGCTGCCGCTCGTGCTCGTGGCCGTCTCAGTGCTGGCCGCTTGGACTATCTACGACGGCTGGCAGGCGAGCCGGGCAGAACCGCCGGCGCCCGTGGTACCTCTCGTCCGGCGCCGCCCGACCACCTGGGAGGACGCGGAGCGCATGGCCGCCCTCTACCGCCAGGGGCTGATCACGAAGGACCAGCTGGAGGCGGCGCTGCGCGAGCTCGTACCGCCGCCGCCCCCCGATCCGCCGACGGGGCGGCATCGTCGCTAGGAGAGGAGGAAGCCATGGAGCGGTGGTACCGGGCATCAGAAATTGGGCTCTTGTGACCCATCCGTGGGCGCTCACCGCCCGGGGAGCGACGGACAGAGCCCACCCAGGCTGAGCATCGCAAGGGCGATCAGGGCCTTCGCCGAGTGGAACCCGAAGGCGATCCGGGTGAGC
>JAJZRG010000070.1 GCA_021802825.1 Chloroflexota bacterium | reverse complement strand
TCGAGTCCCGGCAGGGCACGCTCCTGTGAGCGGCCGCCATCATCCCGCTGCGCGGGCCGCGCGCACGTCGCCGGTGGACACCAACCAGTCGGGCCGCATGTCCATCAACCAGCTTGAGCGGCCACACTCGGAATCACAGACGGTCGGGGCGGTGAGGACAGGGGGGTGAAGCAGCTTTGTGACAGCGCCCCGGCGCTTGCCGACACCTGGTGCGGTGCCCGAAACTGAGCCGCGCGATGACCTCGGGGGTCACGGCTTGGCCGGTTGCGCCACTGCCGAGGAGAGCCGTTCAGCAATCGGTTCCAAGAAGGTCGCGAGCGATGTGCTCTTGATTACCTTTCCCAACCCAAGGAACACGTCAGGCGCCTTCGGGTCTCGGCGAATCATCGACTCCGAGAGGATTCCCAGAAAGAGCAATCGATGCCCGATATTCAGCCCATTCTGTGTCGTGTACGCGCCTCGATTTAGGATGAACACCGGACTTCCGCTCGACCCTGGGAACACGCCGGCATCGATCAAGAAGGACGGTGTGTTTGCGAAGTCGTTCCATGCTGGCGTGGCTGTGATTCCGCGACGTACCACCGGCGTGCTGTTGTGCTGGTCGTAGAGCCCGCTTGGGTAGCCGATGAATGTAACGTCCTCGATGGCCGAGAGGTCACTCCATGCCTCAGCGCGCGGGATTAGGCTGGGATCGATGGTACGGAAGAACGCGCCACGTCCGGTGCTCTCTAGTTCGTTTAGAACTCCGCCGATCGGAACCACAGCGATGTCGTTCGCGGGATCAAGAAACTGAGTCAATGACGGACCATCTAGCTCTACGCGAATGCGCTGACCACGAGCGGGGGCTTCGCCTTCGCGCTTGACGAACTCAAGAATCCCTCGGCTTGCGCCTTCGACAACATGGGCGTTTGTTACAAGGAAGGGCAAGGAGGTCGCTGGCTTCTCCTTGAGGGCGATCGCATAGATGAAGCCGGTGCCGAAGGACTTTCCCCGCTTCCCCTCGATCCAAATGGGGACGGTCGTGAACAGAAGCTGGGTACTGACGTCGTTGAGATTCATCGATCCCTCACCTGGCCCTCTCGGGATCCGGCAATTCCTCCAAAGCTTCGCGCGCGTGGGCCGCGGAGTCCGCTTTGCCCCTGTTACGCAGCGCTAGAAAACCGACGAAGGTAGCGGCAGCGGCAACGGGCAGCCAGGTGAAGAACAGGCTGTAGTGGGTTTCTCCAGGCTTGAGGTCTGAGGTCAAGGCCCCAAGACTTGCCCCTGCGGCGAGCGAGGAGAAGGCCAAGAGGAGTTCGGGCCATGGGAAGCGCGCTCGCGATACCTCCGTCATTCGTCGGCGGCACTTGTTCAGGGTGCTTGCTCGCACCTCCACGAAGAAGTCGACCCGTTCGCTTTCCGGCGTCTTCACAGGGAAGGTCCGCGTCGTCACAGCCTGGCCTTCCGTGTTGAGACGTACGTCTGCCACTGGAAGGCTAACTACACTTGGTGTGCTGTCGTCAGTGGGCGGCATACGGGCACGGTACTGGGTCGAGCTACGCACTATACCTGAGACGGCGCACGCCATCGCTACTCGCAGTCACCTGCCATCGGCCCCGATCCTCGGCCGCTTGCTTCACCAAGCGCGTTGTTTCCGGACATGCGCGCGCGCCGCTACTTCGCCAACCTGACCGGGAACCCCAGGAACTCGGCGTACGTGTCCAGGAGCCTCTTCGCCCACTCAGGGTCGATGGTCTTCGCAACGCCGAGCAGGAGCTTCAGTTCCTTGATTCGCTCCTTCTTGGACTCGGAGTCCACTCCTCGGCCATCGGCGTAGACTCGTTTGACCGGATTGTCGAAGACCTCGAGCAGGAGCTTCTCAACGAAGGCTGCTTGCTCCTCGTGGCCGTCCGACCTCATTCGGTTGAGGAGATTCTTGTACGGCTCCAAGCTGACGCTGATCGCCGACTTGAATGCGTACTCCTCCTCGGTCCGGCGTTCGCTGGAGTATTGGCGTGCCGCGAAGAAGATCGCGAAGGAAACTGGGATCAGCGCAGAAAGCTTCACGAAGAAGGCGGGCTCAACGCTTGCGCCCTTGATCGAGTCCGCAAGCCACCATGTAAGGAGCCCTCCCGCGAACACCGACCCCGCCAAAGTCGCTGCCCACATCCACTTTCCGAACCCGAGATTTTGGCGCCGGGTGTCGAAGGCGTGAAACAGCGAGGCGCCGATGGACTTCTGAAGGTGCTTCTCGATTTCGGCCTGGAGGGCCTCGTTGCGGGACACGATCTCCTTTGTTCGCTCCTCAAGTGACGCGTGAAGTCCCTCGTACTTTGTCGAGAGTTCATTGAACTGCGCGTTAGCGCCCTTCTGGGTCTCCCGCATCGCGGACTGGTGGGCCTCGATCTCCTCGTAGAACTTGATCGCAGCGTCCAACTCGTCCTTGATTCGCGCCCGCGCATCCTTGGCGGCGGACATGTCCGCCTTGGCGCTGCTTGCGAACTCCGCGGCCGCCGTCGCTGCTGCGTCGGCATCGGCTCGATTCTTGGCAACGGCGTCCGAGATGGCCCCTACGGACTCTTGGCTGGCAAGCAAGTCCTCGCGGAACTTCGCCACGGCTTCCGCGACGGCCTCTAGATCGGCCTGACGCCTGACGCTCTCCTCTACTGCAGCAGCCAGGTCTGCGCGAAGCTGGCCCGTTTGGACGGTGAAGCTCTCCTGGATCTGGGCGGCCGCTGCCGCGGCCTTCGCGAGCAACTCGTCGCGCTTCTCTTCAACGCCCGTGAGCAGCTTCCGGGCAGACTTCCGCGTCGCGGTCAGATCGGCAACGAGGGCCTTGAGGTCGTTGGAGGGGAGTCCGAAGGAGATCAGTCCAAGGCGAAGTCCGGCTGCGTACATCTGGTCCGCAGACGTGATGGCCGCTACCGCGAGCTGGGGGGTCGGGCCCTGCTGAAAGCTTTGGAGATGCGTCAGCAGCGCCGCCAAGGGGTCTGCAATGGTCTTGTCCGCTGCGTGGGGGAAGTAGGCAGCGCGATCGGCGTCCTCGTAGAACGCCACGAGGGCGTCCAGGAAGAGGCGCGCGTTGGACAACGCCTTTTCCGGATCTATGGCCCCGGCGGCCGGCTTCGCGGACGCAGCAATCCGGTCAGAGAGAGTTTCCAGCAGTGGCGCCACATTGGCGCAGTGGGTCAAGATCGCATCGGCCAGCGATTTCACGATGATGCCTCCCCTATTGACGACAACTAGCCTTCACTCCCTCTCAAACCCCTTCACCCTGAACTTCAGCGTCCCGGCGTTCTCCAACACCGTCCGCACAACTTCATCCTTCACGCCTCCGGGCACCGTCACCCGGATCTCCAGCGTCACCTCTGCATCCGCGCCGGGCAGCGTGGACAGGTGCTGGATGACCTCCTCCGCGATGCGCCCGGCGTCGCGGCCGATGCGGGCGCTATCAAGGCGAACGGAGCCGATGAAGAGGTTGGGTGGGGTCGGTGCTGCCTGAGCGATCGGGGCCTGAACAGCGGGGATGCCACGAACGGGAGTGACGTGCCGCGCTCCGCCGCTGGCGCCCGGGTTCGCAGCACCGGCCCCCTGCGCCCCGGCCTGCTCCGCCTCCTGCTGGGCCCTCGCCACCTCCGGCTTCACGAGCAGCGTTCCCTTCTCGATGACTGGGTTGGCGGGTGCGGGTATCGCGAGCCCGCGGTAGCGCTTCCGCTCCTCGTCCCACCCGCTCGCAAGGACGAACGTGTCGTCCATCCCATGCCGAGCGGCGCCGTCCTGAACCGCGCGTGCGAGTGTCTCGCGGTTCTTTACGCGCGGGAGGTACAGGTAGCGCGTGAACCACTCGCTCAGTTGTCCGAACGAGACGTCGTTCTTGTCGGTCCAGAGGTAGCGGTCGAGCTCCATTCGGAGCCGGGCGCCACCCATGCGGCCGATGGTGTCGCCCTTGGCGACGGCCTCCGGCGCCAGTTCAACGAGAAGGAGTTCCTCGGCACGTAGCTTAGCGCCCGTGCGGCGGGCGAGCGTGTCGCTCCCGGTCACCTTGATCTCGTCCCACTTCACCTCGGTGGTCGCGCCGTGCTGGACGGGAACCAGGGCATGGATCCACGACGCCTGCACCCTCAGGTCGACCGTCCGGTCGTACTCCTCCGTCTTTCCACGCGCCTGACTCTGGTGGAACGGGTCGAGGTTGAGGGCTTCGCGCTGGTCGTAGATCGACTTCCAGGCCAGGTAGTGGGCCGTGGCGTCGAGCAGGGCGTCCAGTTCCTTCCGGTCCGGCGCGAGGAATACCACGCAGTTGCGCTCGAGCCGCGGTCCGGATCCCTTGGTGGCCAGCAGCTCTGCCGCGTATTTCCGCGCGGCGCTGTCCTCGGCCCCCTTCCGGTGGCCGAACTGGGGCCCGAGGATGACGAGCCTGGTCTCGGGCTCGTCGGGGACGTCGGTAGGTGACGCAGGGCAGGCGTGAACACCGGCAAAGTCGCCGCGCTTTCGGCCGTCCTGCTCGCCACGTAGCCGCCGCTCCACCTCAGCGTGCAGAGTCTCGGGCTCCCGCAGGAGTCCCGAGGCGCGGTCCTCGGCCATCCGGTTCAGGTTGGCCTTGGTGGAGAGCCAGTAGCGGTTCGCGTCGACGTGGATGTACTTCGCGCGGTCGGCGAGGCGCCGCAGCGCGTCGCCGAAGACGGCGGCGGTCTCGCCCGGCTGAACGCAACCGAGCCGCACCCGCCGGTCGTCGATGCCGGGGTTCTTGTTCTCGGCGCCCGGGGCCGTGCCGATGTAGAGCGTCCGCGCTACGCGGCGGCTCGCGGAGAGCCGACCGAGGGTGGGCGTGCTGCGGTCCAGTTCCAGCGGCAGCGAGTTCTCGCCGTCTACGTCGAGCGAGATGATCGGCTCCCAGACGTCGTGCAGGTAGCGGGTAAGCTCCGACTTGGTTGGCCCGTCGTCCATCGGCACGAACGCGGGCAGGATCATCAGGCTCGGGTCGCTGCTCTCCCAGAGCCGGTGGATCACCTTGGCGAGTAGGCGCAGCACGCCGCGCGTGCGCTGAAACTTGTCGAGCGTTGACCAGTCGTCGTAGAGCCGCCGGAACAGCTCGGGGTGGATCGGGTAGGCGGTCTCCAACTCGCGCCTATAGGACTCCTCGGCGCAGCCGACCGGGAAGTCGTTGGGCGTCTCCCGGTACATGCGTGTGAAGGCGGTGATGACAGCGTCGCGGTGAGCGAAGGCGTCGCGGTCGGTGATCGGCTCGAAGAGGCGGCGCCGCACGATCTCGAACCCCTCGTCACCGCTCGCCGGCCTCCAGGCCTTGCCGAGCCGCTCGAAGACGTTCTTGAGCGTCTCCAGCGCCAGCTCGCCGTTCTCGCCGCCGATTTCGATCTTGGAGGCGGGGACCGAGGCCACGACCAGCGTCCGCTCTGCCGCTCGGGCCGCCTCGGTCAGGGCCTGGGCGAAGGTGGCTTGGGCCTCGAAATCGCCGGCGGGCAGGTCGCGCTTGCCAACGACCTGGCGCGCGTAGGCCACCCACTCGTCGATGAGCACGAGGCAGGGAGAGCACTTCTTGAAGAGTTCGCCGAGAACGCCCGCGCCCGGGCTGACGCAGTGCTTGTCGGACTCGGCGACGATTGCGTAGCCGTCCTTGCCGCCAAGCTGCCACGCCATCTCGCCCCAGAGAGTGCGGACAATGGTCCCGTCCGGCTTTCGGTGCGCCTGAGCAGGTGAGAGGTCGGTGCCGACGAGCACCGCTCGCCGTGCCTTCGGAGGCGAAGTGACCCCAGCCTCCTTGAGCACCTCGTCGATGCCGGGTAGCGCACCGGCCGGGCTCTCGCCGAACAGGTGGTAGAGCGCCAGCATCGAGTGGGTCTTGCCGCCGCCGAAGTTGGTCTGGAGCTCGACCACTGGGTCGCTCCCCTTGCCGGAGAGGCGGAGCAGCGCTCCGGAGAGCAGCTCGCGAAGGCCGGAGGTGATGTAGGTGCGCCGGAAGAACTCGGCCGGATCGCGGTACTCGTCGCTCCCCTCGCCGCGATGGACCTGCGCGAGGTCGGCGGCGAACTCGGCCTGCATGTAACGGCCGGAGCGGACGTCGGGGTGAGGCGTCACCACCTCGCGCCACGGCTTGAGGCCGGCCTTCGGCATCCCTTCGAGCGTGAGCTGGTAGCGGACCTTGTTGCGCGCCTGCTCGGCGAAGACCACGCGCTGCAGGTCGGTGCGGAGCTTGTTGACCTCCTCCGCCTCCTCGCTAGCGCTGACCGCGTCGAGGAGCCGCTTCATGGTGTCGAGCGCGCGTTCGGTGTCGTCGTTGGAGAAGGGCTCCTCGTGAGCCCAGCGGTTGCGGACCTCGCGCAGCTCGCCGACGTAGGCGCGCTCGACGTGCCCGAGAACATGGCGGAAGACTTGCTGCCAGGTGTCTCCGGTTGCCTTGAGGAGGGACTGCGTGTCCCACTGGAGACCGCCGCCCTTCGCTTTCTTGATCTCCAGCTTGGTCGCGAGATCGTCGGCCCAGTAGCCTCCGATCCGTGCGCTGAACTCGCGCTCGGCGAACGGGACCAGGCCGGTGCGCAGGAACTCCATTCCGCGGGCGATGCGCTCTCGGTTGCTCAGGGCCATCTCGGGTTCAGCTCCAGGCGGCGGGCACGGCACCGCGGCGTTCAAGGCGACGAAACTCGGAGGAAACTCGGATTCCGAGTTTCCTGGCCGGAAGAAACTCACGCTGCGACATAGTGCGCGTTCCGACCGACCCCAACAAGGTGCAACTGACCGGCTTCCTTCATCTTCTTGAGGAGGAAGGCGGCTTGGTTCTCGTTGATTCGGCAGAGATCGGCGGCATCCTTTCGGGTGATCTTGCCGTGCGCCCGAATGAACTTGAGCACCATCTGCTCCTGTTGGAGGGGCTCAAGTCCAGCCGTTCGAACGTAGCCAACTGTGTCGCCCAGGGCGCGATAGATCGCGGATGTGAGGTGGTAGCTACGGTCACGTGAGGCCCCGCGCGCTTCGACGAACCCGCCCTCCACCAGCCGGCCAAGTAGATTCCGCGCCGCCGTCTCGTCGGACTGAATGAAGCGGGCTACGGCCTGCACGGTCACCGACCGCACCGATTGCAAGTCACTCAGAACCAGAAGCTCCTGGAGCGATAGGGGGCGCCCGGCGCGCCCCTCCCTCGTGACGAGCTTCACCAGCTCACGGTTGGCCGGGCCGCCCGGGAGGATGACGGTGACGCTCGTCTCCGTGGAGAGCCCGTAACGCGGCGCCGACCTTCCGTACCGGAGCTGACCGTAAAAGATCGTGTCCACGCCCCGGCCGGTTCGCTCGACGATGCCAGCGCGCTTGAAGGCGTCCGCGAGCAGGAGATTTCGCGGCTTGGGCGGCGTGACCAGCAAGTTGTCGAGCCGCACGCCCTCCGGAAACCCCCCGGGGCTGTCGATTCGGATTCCGTCGTCCGTCCACTGCACGTGGATGGCCCCGAGCGACGTGAAGTCGCGATGGACCATCGCGTTGGCGACGGCCTCGCGAAACGCATCTTCGGAGAAGTCCGGGATCTCGGTGCGGAAGAGATCGACCAGTTCCGTGCTGTGATTGCGGACCCGGAAGCGCTGAAGGACATCCTCGAAGGCACGGAGGAGTGGCCAGCGATGAATCTCGTTCTCCTGGACCTCCTGGCCGTGAAGCACCTGCCAGGCGATCTCGTGCGTTGGCAGTAGACGCCGGAGCGAGTCCTCACGTCCGAACAGCAGCAGCGCGACGCGCCGCACGCCGCGGATCGTGCCATTTGCGTCCAGCCCGCCAAGCGCGCGACACAGATCCTCATCGCTCAGCTCGAGCAGAGCATTGTCGCCGCGTCGGCCCTCGCGGACGAAACGCCGAAACCGCTCGATCTCCAGCGGGTCGATGTCGGCCCACGTCGCGCCAGGGACCACGGCCGCCGACGGGTCATGCGCGAGGCCATGAGCAGAGGTCTCGAAGACGAAGAAAGGGATGCAGGACGGCCTGCCGTCGCCACCGCGAGCACGGCGAAGGTAGCGCCCACTCGATGTGCCAGTGGGGATGGTGGCCGGTGGCACCCGGACCACGAGCACGGTTTTGTCGCCGATCTGCTCCATGTCGGCCTGCACGCCTACGGCTGGGCGAGTGCTGTTGGACACGAGCGCCTCAACCCGACGGGGATCGGTGGTTTTGCCGTGGCGATTCCGGGCGCCGATCACCGTCCCGTCGTCGTCGACGCCAATGAGCAGCCTCCCACCGCCGCCGTTGGCGAGGCAGACTACCGTCTCGACCAACTCCGTGTCGTTGACGTCGGACTTGAACTCGACGCCGAGCGTCTCGCCGGAGGCTATGAGGTCTTCCAGGCTATGCACGACCCTGTGCCCCCGCCTGTCGAATGCGATGGTAGCGAGTGTCGAAGGCTTCTCGCCCGCCCTCCATTACGCGACAGATCTCATCGCGAGCTTCTTCCTCCTGCAACCCGCCAGCAAAGCAAACCTGCGTCTGACCACCACGAGACTCAAGCGAAACGACAAACTCCGCGTCACCGTGAACGACGATGTTCGGGTTGTGAGTGACAACGATTATCTGGCGAGTCAGTTTGCTTTCCCGGAGGCGCTGCACCAGCAGTTCGTAGATGAGCGTGTTGTCCAGGTCATCCTCAGGCTGGTCGAGGATGATCGGCTCCGTTCCATATCCAAGTACGAACGCCAGGAGCGCAGCCGTCTGCTGGCCCGGCGAGCCCTGGGACAGTTTGCGCCACTGTTTTGCCCCATCGCGCGGGTCACGGAAGCTGACGTCAACGGAGTCCTCCGGAGAAAATAGGGCTAGCCGATCTAGCCGCTCCGGCTGGAGCTTTCGTAGTGCAGCCTCGAATCGTCGGTCCCGGGTCGGCCATTGCTTCTGAGGATCGCCGAGCACGTCGCGCAGCTGGCTGAGGGCGCCATCAAGGTTGGCGTAGGACCATTCCGCGCCCGGCGAGCCCGCGACTGTGATGCGCTCGCCAAGAGCTGCGTGGTCATCGTCGTAGCGTGCAATGCCCAGCGAGTCGCGGAGGAATGGCTCAACGTCGCCAAGCTCGGCGCATCCTCGTATCTCAACGCTAATCAGCGCACTCGATGCGCCGCCAGCGAACCGGAGGCGGCGGGACGTCAACTCCGAGCGAAGGGCACGATGGCGTGCGAGTTCGGCAGCAGCCTCACCTTCTCGCTCGACCGCTTCACCTTGGCGCCGTTCCAGGTTCTGTACCTCCTCCTCCAACGTCGCCGCGCGTTGGAGAAGCTCGCGATACTCGTTGGGATTCGCTATGCCAGCGTCGGATAGCTGGACAGTCACCTCCTTGTAGGCTCGTTCGCTTGCGGCAACGGCCTCTTGCCAAGCGAGCACGTCGGGTCCGCCGGTGATCGCCGCTACCCGCGCCTTGGCATCCGCCACGGCAACTTGAACGGCCCGTTGCAGACCCAGGAGCACGGACTTCGTCGCGGCATGAGCGCGCCCCAGCGCGACGCGAGCTGGCTCCTCTCTGCTGTCGTCGGCGCCCTCAAGTTCGGCCACTGCAACAGAGCTAGCCGCACCCTGGACGTCCTCAAGGCCCTGAGTGACCGTCTTCTGGACGGAAGCCCATTCGGCGTCCGTCCGCTGGCGCTGGCGGTACTCGTTGAGCGTCGCCGCGTGGCCACCCCGCTGAAGCACATCGATCTTGCGGCGAATGTCATTGAGAGAGGCCTGACGCGTTGGCAGTTCCAGGGCTTGAGCGCGAAGAGACCGCGCGCTTGCGCATAGTGACAGGTACTTGGCCTCGGCCTCCTTCTGCAGCCTCCCAAGCTCGGCTCCTCGTACCTCGTCGGTCGCGTCGATGACTGCCAGGAGTGCGTTCGGGTCCCTCGCGAGGTCGAAGAGCTGCTTTTGGCTATAGATCCGGACAGGGAAGCGTTCTCGAATGTCCCCGCCCTCAGGCAGCCGGCTATCGCCGTCAAGACGGGCGACCGGAGTCGCCTGGCCCTGTCGATCCCAAGAGATGACGAATCGCTCCCCGTCCTTCCTGTACACGACTTCGACGAGTGTGTCGTCTGCTAGCAAGCCCTCCTCGTGGCGATGTTGGGGGACGCGCATGCGCTTGTCGAAGGCTGCTCGAAGTGAAGTCTCGGCTCCGCCGTTCAGCTCTGCTTCCCGCCGGAGAGTCACACGGCAAAGGTCTACCAGCGTCGACTTCCCGGTCCCTCGGCCGCCGATCACGGCGTTGAGCCATGGGTTCAGGGTGACCATGAGCGCCTTTGGCTTTCCCATGTATTTCGCGTTGGCGACCGTGATGGATTCGATCACCGAAGCCGCATGGCTGTTCGGGTCTCCGGGGTTCGCTCGAGAGGCTGGTCGTACGGAGCCCGTTCCGTCCAGGAGCGCGAGCCGCAGGCCCTCAAGATTTGGGCGCGTCATCTTCACCCATGTGAAGCGCTGCCCTGCTTCCGCTGCCTCGTGGCTATCCGAAGACTGGACGGCGGGAACTACGCGACCCACGTCGGTGCAAGATCCGTTGAGCCACGCTTGCACCTCAGGCCCAATTGGATCCAGCCAGCCTATGGGTTCAGCTGGGAGCGGCGCGACTTCGACGGCGAGGAGTCCGGCATGCGCGAGCGGCTTGATCCGCTCCTGCCCGCCAAGGCTAGCGATGAGACCCTTGGGTCCGTTGACGTGCGCGGCAATTGTGACTGCGCCAGCGGCGCGAAGGGCGTCGAGAGTGTCGACTATGCTGGTAGTGGCCGTGGTGGCTGACAGACCGAATGCGCCTGGGCGAATTCCGAGCTGTCCGAGGAGCGCTACGAATTCGTCTCGGCCGTGGCTGGGATCGAGGATGCACAGAAGGTGGATGCCACCCACGGTAAGCTCGACGCCAGGGAACACAACCGGGGTTCCGCGCTGGCGTGCTGCGGCTAGGATGCCGGGAATTCCTTCTGGCGTATTGTGGTCCGTGACCGCTATGGCGTCGAGCCCGGCTGCAGTTGCGGCCCCTACCCACGCATCCCAGTCTTTGTCCTTACGGTTCTGCTCACTTCCGAAGTCATGGGACGCAGGTGAGTGCGAGTGAAGATCGACTCGCCACCAGCGAGACCCCGGCCAGTTCCACTTGTTACTCATGGCCTCCTCCTACGGCCATGTCCCGGGCGCGGTTTCGTCCCGCCTTCTTCGCCGCCGCCGATGCCAAGCCCAAGCTGGCCTGCCGGGGCAGCCACCGTGGGCGCCGCCGCCGCGAGCTTTTCTAGCTCCGGCCACGCGATCACGAGGCCGTTGTAGGCCCTGGCATCCTCGGCCCAACCCTTCCGCTCGCAGGTGCTGTAGAGCCGGTAGGAGAGGTCGCGTGCGTGGTCCGCAAGCGGACCTAGCGCCTTGAGGAGGGCCGCCGTCGCCGCCTCGCCCTGCTCCTCTAGCCGCTTGATTAGGTGTTGGGCCGCCTCCCAGACGGTGAGGCGCGAGTCCTGGGTCGGGTCCCAGTCGGCAAGATGCTCGCTCCTTTTCAGGAGGCGGACCTTCCCCGCGGCTGAGTGAATGACGCCGGCCTCAACGATGCCGGCGACCGAGACGTTGCGGGCTCTTGCGAGGTTCTCTGCGTCGCCATAGCTGCCGGCTGTCCACCCGTTCGATTCGAACCACGCAATAGCGAATAGCGTATCTGAATCGGCGTCCCCTTCCTGCGCCTCGTACAAGGCCTCGTTGATGAGCTGAAGAGCGGTCCGCACGGTCATCGTTGAGCCGTCCGCTTCAAGGACCTTGGCGTAGCGAGAGAAGATGGCCATGCCCGGGCCAATGGATGCCTGGGCGACATCAGTTGGGGCGATGTTGCCGTGCCGAAGTGCCCTTAGGGCCGCCGGAAGGCCGACGCGAAGTTCTCGTCGAAACTCACCGCGAGTGATGGCCGGCGCACTGTCAGATCGCGCGCGGGCGACAAGAACGACGCTGGAGGCCAGCGCGTTTGACCCGATGTCACGCGTCCTGCCAGAGCGCTCCGAACGAACAGGCCACGTACCCGTGATAGCGAAGCCGGCGTCCGCCATGGCCTGAAGAAACGTTTCCCATCCTGTAGATGACGTTTCTTCAGCTGCAGTCGTCTCGGACTGCTTGTAAGCGTAGTAAACGGTGACAGGCGTCCCTGGGGCTGTCTCGGACTGGATCGCCCGCATTGCCTTGGTCATCCCGGCAAGAAAGAACTTCTCCGCCCCCTCTTTGCCGCCATGTCGAAACGGATCCGCGATCAACTCAGACGCCTTTGGGACGCCGATGGTGGACAGCAGATCTGGAAAGACTTCGCGAAGGGTCCTTCGAAGCCAAACGTAGAAGAAGTCTGAAAGATCGGCATAGGGCACGTTGTCGAAGTACGGCGGGTCCGTAGACACGATCGTGGCCAATGCTGGCACACTGATCGCAGCATCTCGCTGGGTGGCCTCGCCAGCCCCTCGCCCCGGCAGACCGTCGAGTGCTCTAGCAATTCCCTCGGCGGATACCAGCGGGTCTCCCGCTGCCGCTGCAAGAGGATTGACTTCGGCGAAGTCCCACACCATCGGCAAAGCTTGTCTGGAGAAAGTCGTCTTTGCCTGATCGCGGCTGTTGCTCCACAGGACCAAGGCGCTGCTGTAGTCGGCCGTCTTGCTGACTGCGAGACCGAGATACAAGCCAACAGCTTCAGCGTACGCGTGAAGACCGGTGCCTCCATCACTGAGTGGAGTAGCGTCGCCGCCCGGGTCGACCGAGCAAGCCTCCCTGGATACCAACGCCCGTGCTTCCTTTGCGACGTCCGTGAACGTGGAGAGTGCCGTCAGTTGGCGAGAAGTGAATAGGTCACTCCAACGAGAGATGCCGTAGTTCTGAACGCGGAAGCCAAGCGCCTTTTCCGGAAGTAACTCGTCCGGACTCCACGAGGGAACCGCGTGGGCAGCCACGCTCTCATGTTCGCGCGTCGCACGCAGGTAGACGCGACTCCGTTCTGTCTCCGCGACGATCGCGATTAGGCACGCCCCCAGCTTCCCCGCACGACCGGCCGCCCGAATGTAGTCGGGTTCGATGGGCGAGTCTGAGAGCAAACATTTGAAGGACGCACCATGGAGCTTCGTCCCGGCGCTGATCTCTTCTTCGTTCTTCGGAGTTCCTTTCCGAATCTGGAAACGGTAGCTCCTGCCGTCACGCTCGATGATCGGATCGAGCCACGTGGCCTTTCCCTCCCTCGTCGAGAGCCAGTAGCTCGACACGAGTGGTACATGTGCACCGCCGAGCGCCGGATTAGGACTCGCCACCGTTCGCGCCCAGAGCCACGCGATCACCTTGAGCTTCTGGCCGATGAGACCCTTGAGGTCAGGCCGTCCGTCGGCCGTCTCCTTGGTGACCTCGACATCCGGGTAGAGGTGGCCGATCCGCTTCCGTGCCTCTTCCCGCATCCACGCGCCGTAGTAGCGAACGTCCTCGGCTAGCCCCTCGGCCCCCTTCCACGTTCGGAGACCGGCCTTCTGTCGGGACTCGGGATTCACCGGCGGCAAGCCTGGGAACTTCGGAGGGATCTCGATGAGCGCCTTGTTGATGAGCACCGCAACCGGGTTGAGGTCGGTCGCGATCGCGCGCAGCCCAAGGCGCTGGGCTTCCAAGGGGATCGTGCCGCCGCCCGCGAACGGATCGTGGACGGGCGGAAGCTCCGTGGCGAGGTAGTCGTTCACTACCTCCCGGGCGGCGCCCGCGAGGATCCGACTGGCCTTCTCCGACGGATGGCTACGCGCCCAGCTCCGCGCGATCTCGAGCCGCGCCGTATCGAAGATGGCCTCGTCATTGGTGGCCTCCCAAGGAACCATCTTCTCGATGATCGTGAAGAGCCGCTGCCGCTCCTTCTCCTGGGCCTCCTCGGTCGGGAAGAGCTCGGGCCAGGCAGACGGGTCGTCGACGAGCTGCGCGAAAAGGACGGCCCGAGCCGCGGCCAGCGGTCGCCGCGCCCACCAGAGGTGGAGCGTCGATGGGTGCCCGTGGCGGATCGACTTCTCGCGCGCGGCGGCCTCGTTGATGGCGGCCAGCGGCAGCGCGACCTCGATCAGCTTCTTGCGGTACGTCGTCGTCATCGGGCTCATCTCGGTGGCCCGCCGCGATCGAGCAGGGCTCCCAGCGTGAAGGTGGACGCGGTCTGTGCGAAGCCCGGCTGACCCCAGTCGAAGTCGGTCACATAGACCGGGGGGCGCGCGGCGCCCTTCTCCACCACGACGACGGCCAGTCGGAAGCGCTCAGGTACGTTGAGGCCGCAGAGTACCTCCGTTCGGGTGAGAGTGACCGAGTCGGCCTCGGCGATGCGTCCCTTTACCTCGATGAAGTAGAGGTCGCCCGTCCGCGGGTCGCGCGACTCGATGTCGTGGCCGCGCCCCTTCTCGGCGCTGACGTCCCGCGGCTGGCGACCGAGGACTTGCTCGGCGGCGAGCACCGCCTCCATAGCAAGGCGCTCGACCTCTTCGCGCGCGGCGGCGTCGGGCTCGGCGGGGGAGGCCGGTGCCTTGCTGACGTGCTTGCGGAGGAGCCCGGCGGGTACGACCAACGCCCCACCGACCACCCGCGGTGGCTGCGGCATGATGGCTCGCTCGTCCTTGAGGGCGCGGAGCCGGCTCTGCATCCTGTCGGAGAGCCGGTTGGCTCGCTCCTCGGCGACACGCGAAGGGAGGCGGGTCTGCTTGCCGGCGGCCTCCTGGGCCTTCAGGTCCTGTGCCCGCCGGTCCCAGAAGTTGATCTCCTTCCGGAGGCGCGAGGTCACCTGCTCCTCGACCTTGTCCACGAGCGGCAGCCGGTGGCTCCGGACCTCCTCGACGTGCTGGGGAACGAGCTTGCCGACCGCGAAGCCAAGCGCCTTGTGCTCCCAGTCATCCTTCAGCCACGGTGCCGTGGCGACCGGTTGCAGGGCGGCACGCTCCTCGTCGCTCGCCCCGCGGTAGTCGAGGTACGGGGCCATGCCCGCGTCGCGGAAGCGGCCAGCAGGGTCGACCTCCACGAACTGGAGGCGCTGCGAGACGGTTTGGAAGCCGCCAGCCCGGTTCTTGCGACCGTCCTGTACGGCATGCTCCAGGTAGAAGAGCAACCGCGGCTCTTCGCCGGGGTCCTGCTCGTCGATGAGCACGGCGCCCTGCTTGAGCAGGCCGCGGTGCTGCTCCAGGACCAGGTCGATGGTGGAATCGAGTAGGGGGCTGCCCGGGCAGACGATGAGCGGTCGCGGCTGGTCGCCGACGAACTCCTTGTCGAAGCAGATCCGCTCGTAGCGGCGAAGGACCGGGGCGCCGGTTCCGATGAGGCGGTCCCGGTCGCGGATGATCTGGGGGACGTGCGTCAGCTCCCAGCGACCGGGCTCGCGTCGGTGGGCCTTGCCGCCTAGCTTCTCGAATGCGTCGAGGAAGAAGCTCTGGATGAAGTGGGGCTGGAGCCGATGCGCGCGGGCGCGCTCCATCTCCATCCGGATGGCGTCTATGTGCGATACGTCCATCGTGTCCTGAACGAGGGCGCGGCGCCGAATCAGCTCTTCCAGGTGGCCGCGGTCGACGGCGTTCAATACCTGTTCCCGGATGCGCGCCTTCACCTCGGGCTGATCGCCGTAGCGGATCGCCTCCACGAGGAGTTCGCGCAGTGGGCGCTGCTCGAAGAGCTGGCCGAGGACGTCGAAGACCTTGCCACCGAGCGCCTTGCGCTCGTCTTCCAGCTTCTCGAGGAGCTGGACGTAGACGTCGGCCTCGCGGGTGTCCTTCGCGAGGAGGTTCCAGAGATGGCAGACCTCGGTCTGTCCGATACGGTGGATGCGGCCGAAGCGCTGCTCGAGGCGGTTGGGGTTCCAGGGCAGGTCGTAGTTCACCATCAGGTGCGCGCGCTGGAGATTCACGCCTTCGCCAGCGGCGTCGTTCGCCACGAGGACCAGTACCTCGGGGTCGTTCATGAAGGCGTGGACGACCTTGCGGCGTTCCTCGCGAGCGACTCCTCCGTGGATCTCCACGACTGCGTCGCGTCGGCCCAGCCTGGTTCGGATACGCTCGGCCAGGTAGGTGAGCGTGTCGCGGAACTCGGTGAAGATGATGAGCTTCCGCCGCTTGCCGTCCTGGTTCACCATTTCCGGGTGGTCGAGGATGCATGTCAGCTCCGACCACTTCGCGTCCTGCGCCGACAGCCGTACCGCGCGGGCCTGCAGCTCCAGTTCCTTGAGCCGCGCGATCTCCACCTCCAGCTCGGCGATGGTCTGAGCGGCAGTGGCGTTGTCAGTGAGTTGCTGCTCAAGCTCCTCGCGCTCCTCCTGGGGCGCCTCCTCGTCCAGGTCGTCCCACTCCTCCTCCGACAGGTTCGGCCCGACTGGTCCCAACGCGCTGGCCTGTTGCCCGCGGAGCTGCAGCCGCTCGTCGCGGAGGCGGGACTCGAGCCGCTCGCGGCGGCGCTCGATCGACTTGAGGATGGCTTCGGGCGACGAGGCCAGCCGGCGCTGCAGCGTCATGAGCGCGAAGCCGACGTTGATCCATGCGTGATCGGTTTACGAGGCCCATGTGCGTGATCCGGCGTGGGTTTCATGCGGCAGCGGCCATGGGGTGATGACGGTGAGTGCGCAGCTCGACCGAGGCGAGGAGACCGTGGCGGGCCGCGTT
>JAJZRG010000069.1 GCA_021802825.1 Chloroflexota bacterium | reverse complement strand
GCGGACCCGGGCAACCGCGGTCTTGCGGCGGCCGGTGCCCCAATAGAACGCAGGCGTCGACATCAGGGCTCCTCGTCAGGCGAGCGGCTCGGGCTTCTGGGCCTGGTGCGGGTGGTCTGAACCCGCGTAGACCTTCAGCTTCCGGAGCATCTGGGCACCAAGGCGGTTGTGCGGCAGCATCCCCTTCACGGCGCGGCGGATGGGTTCCTCCGGCCGGCGGGCGAGAAGGTGACCGAGGGTCTCCTCCTTGAAGCCCGCGGGATAGCCGCTGTGGCGGAAGTAGATCTTGGACGTCAGCTTGTCGCTGGTCACCGTGATCTTGCCCGCGTTCAGGACGATGACGTGATCGCCCGTGTCCATGTGCGGGGCATAGCCGGGCTTGTTCTTGCCCTCCAGGACGCGCGCGATCCGCGTCGCGAGGCGGCCGAGCGTCTCGTCCGTCGCGTCGACGACGTACCAGCGTCGCTCGATCTCGCTCTCTCGAGGCGTATAGGTCTTCGCGCTCATTCCTCGTCTTCCTTGTCGTCCTTCGGCCGCCGCCCCAAGGCGACGTGCCTGAGGCAGAGCCCCTTTGCCGGGGCGGCTGCCCCGTTGAGGGCCGGCTCCCGGGCGGTCAGCGCCGCCGCGAGCCCCGCTTCATCCATCTTGCCGTGACCGACCTCCAGTAGGGCGGCCACCATGCGGCGCACCTGGCCCCGGAGGAAGGCCTGCGCCCGGACGTCGATCGTCACCAGGCGGCCCGCCTTCCGAACCCGTACCGCGTGCACGGTGCGGACCGGAGACCGGTCGTGCGCGTCCCCGAACGACGAGAGGTCGTGCCGGCCCACGAAGACCAACCCGGCGCTCGCCATCGCGGCGACGTCCAGCGGGGCCCGCACCCCGAGCGCCGTCCGCTCGCGGAGAGGGCTTCGCGGCCCGTTCCAGACGGTGTAGCGGTACTCCCGGTACCGCGCCGCATAGCGTGGGTGGAACCCGTCAGGGGCCCGCCGGAGGTCGCGAATTGCGACGTCCCGCGGGAGCAGGGCGTTGACCGCCCGCTGGAGCCTCCCGCCCGGCACGCCGCCGGTGTAGGTGAAGCCAATCACCTGCCCGGTAGCGTGGACCCCGGCGTCGGTGCGTCCCGCCCCGTCGACCACGACCCGCTCGCCTCCGTTGAGGCGGGCCAGCGCGGCTTCGAGCTCTCCCTGGACTGTCCGGCCATTCAGCTGGAGCTGAAACCCGGCGAAGTCGGTTCCGTCGTATTCACACCGGGCCTGATAGCGCACCGGCGGGGCCCTCTCGGATCCCTGCTGCTCTCGACTCTGTGAGTCGCCCCTCAGCCGAGCTCGATGCAAGGCGCGCCGCTGAGCACCGGCCGCGAGCGCACTTGAGGGTGCGTGAGCGGCGGAGCGGAAGCGGCAACGCCGCAGCGAGCCGGATCAGGGGCGGCCTCAGACCAGTTCGATTTGGACGATCTCGGCGGCATCGCCCTTCCGCTGGCCGATGTGCACGAGGCGGGTGTACCCGGACGTGCGGTCGGCGTACTTGGGGGCGATCACGTCGAACAGTTTGGTCACGACGAGCGGCTCGTTCGGGAACTCCGAGACGACCGTCCGTCGGGCGGCCAGGTCACCGCGCTTGGCGAGCGTGATCATGCGCTCGACCCGACCGCGGATCTCCTTGGCCTTGGCCTCGGTGGTCTGGACCCGCTCGTAGCGAAGCACCGACACGGTCAGGGCCTTGTAGAGGGCGAGGCGCGGCCCCTGCTTGCGCGACAGCTTGCGCCCGTCGACTCGATGGGACGACATCGCTCAGGCCTCCTCGTCGGCGTCGAAGGCCTCGTCGCCGTCCTCGTCAAAGGCGCCGTCCGACTCGCTCTCCGGGAGGATGAAGCCGCGCATGCGCAGGCGCTCCTTCATCTCGTCCAGCGACTTCTTGCCGAAGTTGCGCATCCGGAGGAGATCGTCGTCCTTGAGCTGCAGCAGCTGGCCGACCTTGACGATGTTGTTGCGCTTCAGCGAGTTGTAGGCTCGCATCGGCAGGTCAAGCTCCTCGATCGGCATGTCGAGCATGTTCGACGGGAGCTGCGGGACGCCCGGCGTCGCGCGGTCCGCAGGGGCCGCCTGGACGCCGACGGTCACGAACGGCTGGAACTGGCGGACGAGGATGTCGGCGGAGCGCGAGAGCGCCTCCTCCGGGGTGATCGTGCCGTCGGTCTCGATCTCGATCGTGAGTTTGTCGAAGTTGGTCATCTGGCCGACGCGGGTGCTCTCCACCCAGTAGTTGACCTTGCGCACCGGCGTGAAGATCGCGTCAACCGCGATCACGCCGATGGGCAGCGCCTCGGAGCGCTCGGCGGCCAGATAGCCGACGCCGCGCTCGACGGTGAGGTCCATCTCGATGGTCGTGTCGTCCGAGTCGATGGTCATGAGGACCAGCTCGGGGTTGACGACCTCGACGTCGGCCGACTCGGCGATGTCCGCCGCGACCACGGGGCCCGCGCCGCTCTTGAGCAGGCGCAGCTGGACCGGGTGCGCGGCGAAGCTCTTGAGGCGGAGCTTCTTGACGTTCAGGACGATCTGGGTGACGTCTTCCTTGACGCCGGGGATCGTCGAGAACTCTTGGTACACATCGCGGATCTGGATCGAAGTGACCGCCGCGCCCTCAAGGGACGACAGCAGCACCCGCCGGAGTGCGTTGCCGAGCGTGACGCCGTAACCCGCCTGAAGCGGTCCGGCCTCGTACTTGGCATACGTGCCCACTTCCGCGATGGGCTCGATCTGCGGGGTCTCGAGTTCAATCATGGAAGGCGGCTACCTCGAGTAGTACTCGACCACGAGCTGCTCGTTGAACTCGGGCGGCATCTGGTCGCGGCGCGGGAGCGCAAGGACGGACCCGGCGAACTTCGCCGCGTCTAGGCTCAGCCAATCCGGCGCCTGGTGCGACCGAAGGGTTTCCTTGACTGTCTTGAACAGCTCACGCTCCCGATGGGACTCGCGAACCTCAACCCTGTCGCCGATCTTGAGCCGGTACGACGGGATGTTGGTCGGCGTGCCGTTCACAGCGAAATGGCCGTGGGCGACCATCTGGCGCGCGGCGGCGCGGGACGGGGCGAAGCCGAGCCGGAAGACGACGTTGTCCAGCCGCAGTTCAAGCGACCGGAGGAGCGCCTCACCGGTGACGCCGGAGTGGCGGGTGGCCTCGATGAAGTAGTTGCGGAACTGCTTCTCGAGGACGCCGTAGACGCGGCGGACCTTCTGCTTCTCGCGCAGCTGGAGCCCGTAGTCGCCGACCTTGCGGCGACGGACGCCGTGCTGGCCGGGAGGCGTTGGACGGCGCTCGAACGAGCACTTCTTGGTGTAGCAGCGGCCACCCTTGAGGAACAGCTTGAGTCCCTCTCGGCGGCACAGCCGACAAACGGCATCTGTGTAGCGGGCCATGACCTACCTGGGCTCAGACGCGGCGCCGCTTGGGCGGGCGGCATCCGTTATGCGGGATGGGCGTGACGTCGGTGATGGCGCTCACCTCGAGGCCGGCGGCCTGCAGGGAACGGATCGCCTGCTCGCGGCCGGCTCCGGGACCCTTGACGTAGACCTCGACCTGGCGCATGCCGTGCTCCATGGCGCGGCGAGCGGCCCCGTCTGCGGCCAGCGCCGCAGCATACGGCGTGCTCTTCCGGGAGCCCTTGAACCCGGCGATGCCAGCTGAACCCCACGAGATTACGGCACCGGTCTGATCGGTGATCGTCACGATCGTGTTGTTGAAGCTCGCCAGGATGTGGACGTGTCCCTGGGGGACGTTCTTTCGCTCCCGACGCCTCTGCTTGACGGCGCGCTTTCGATCGGCCATGCCTTAGCGGTTCCTCGTCACTTCGTCGTCTTCTTCCGGGCGCCGACCGTCTTCTTCGGACCGCGGCGCGCGCGGGCGTTCGTCTTGGTGCGCTGCCCGCGCACGGGGAGGTTGCGGCGGTGCCGGAGGCCTCGGTAGGAGCCAATCTCGATGAGGCGCTTGATGTTCAGCGCCACCTCGCGGCGGAGGTCGCCCTCGACCTTGAACGAGCGGTCAATGACCTCGCGGAGCCGGTTGACCTGGTCATCCGTGAGGTCCCGAACGCGCGTGTCCGGATTGATGCTGGTCTGCTTGAGGATCCGCTGGCTCGTGCTCAGGCCGATCCCGTAGATGTAGGTGAGGGCCACCTCGACGCGCTTCTCGCGCGGGATGTCGATGCCCGCAATTCGTGCCATTCGCGTCAGCCCTGCCGCTGCTTGTGCTTGGGATTCGCGCAAATCACCATCACGGTGCCGTGGCGCCGGATGATCTTGCAGTTGTCGCAACGCGTCTTGACTGACGCTCTGACCTTCACCGGGTCCCTCGATTACTTCAGTCGGTAGGTGATCCGACCCCGCGTGAGGTCGTATGGGGAGAGCTCCACACGGACCCGGTCGCCGGGCAGGATCCGGATGAAGTTCATCCGCAGCTTGCCGCTAATGTGCGCAAGAACGCGATGGCCGTTCTCAAGCTCGACTGCGAACATGGTGTTCGGTAGCGGCTCCAGCACGGTTCCTTCGACTTCGATCGCGTCCTTCTTCGCCAAGCTAGCTCCCGTGTCCTATTCAGCACGAGTGCCGGCCCGACCGGGCCGACACACGAACGGTGAGGATATCAAACCCACCGCGATCCCACAACACAGCGCCTAGACCCTCGTGAGGATCTCGGGGCCGTCGGCCGTGACCACGATGGTGTGCTCGAAGTGGGCCGCCAGCGAGCGGTCCGCGGTGACCACCGTCCACCCGTCTTTGAGGGTCCGGGTCTTCTCGCCGCCGGTCATGAACATCGGCTCGATCGCGAGGCAGATACCGGGCTCGAGCCGCACCCGGGCGTCCGGGTAGTCGGTCTCGAAGTTGAGCACCGACGGGTCCTCGTGCATCAGCTGCCCGATGCCGTGCCCGCCGTAGCCCCGGACGATACCGAGGCCCGCCTCCCGGCCGATCGCCTCGACCGCGGCGCCGATGTCCCCCACCCGGTTGCCCGGCTGCGAGGCGGCGATACCGGCCATCAGCGCGAGGCGCGTGGTGTCCACGAGTTTGAGCGCCTCGGGCGTGCCTGCCTCGCGGCCACCGCAGATGAACGTGCGCGCACCGTCGCCGTTCCAGCCGTCGTAGATCGCCCCGACGTCCACCGACACCACGGCCCCGCGCTTCACATCGCGGCTGCCCGGGATGCCGTGCACGATCTCGTGGTCGATCGAGATGCAGGTTGTGGCCTTGTAGGCGTGCGGGTGGGAGGCGTCGTACCGTCGCCCGCCGAGGTAGCCCAGGAACGACGGGACGCCGCCCGCGGAGCGGATGTGACGCTCGGCCAGGCGGTCGATCTCTGCCGTCGAGATGCCGGGGGCCAGCGTCTCCTCGACGAGGGCGAGGACCTCGGCCACGATGCGACCCGCGGACCGCATCTTGGCAATCTCGGCCGCCGACTTGCGCGTGATCTCCATCAGCCCGCCGCAGCGACGCCCGCCTCGGCGAGCGCACAGTCAATGGCGGCCGCGACAGCGTCGATCGTCTGGCGCCCGTCCACGGTCCGCAGCACGCCCGACGTACGGTAGTGCTCGATGACCTGGCCGAGCGCCCCGAGCTGCTGGTCCATACGGGCGCGGATCGTGGCAGGCTGGTCGTCGGCGCGCTGGTACAGCTCGGACCCGTCGATATCGCAGACGCCAGCGACACGGGGCGGGTTCGACACCTCGTGGTACGGGTGGCCGGCCCGCCGACAGACCCAGCGCCCGGACATGCGCCGGATGAGCTCCTCGGCGGGGACATCCACGAGGACCGCGGCCCCCACGCGGGCGCCGCGCTCCGCGAGCGCCCTGTCGAGCGCCGCCGCCTGCACGGCGGTCCGCGGGAACCCGTCGAGGATCACGCCGGCAGCTGCGTCGGGACGGGCGAGCCGCTCGAGCAGGAGCTTGACAGTGATCTCGTCGGGCACAAGCTGGCCCGCGTCCATGTAGCGACGCGCCCCGAGACCCAGGGCCGTGCCGTCACGGACCGCGGCCCGGAAGAGATCGCCGGTCGCCACGACGGGGATCTCGAGACGGGCCGCGAGCAGCGGGGCCTGGGTGCCCTTCCCCGCGCCGGGGGCGCCGAGGAGGACGATTACTCTCACCGGATGAAGCCTTCGTACTGGCGAATGAGCAGCTGGGCCTCGAGCTGCTTCATCGTCTCGACGACGACGGAGACCACGATCAGGATGCCCGTGCCACCCAGCGCCAAGTTCTGGAATGACGGTTGGATCTGGGCGATGAACGGCGGGGCTGCCGCGACGATGCCCAGGAACAGGGCGCCGGCGACCGTGATCCGCGTCACGACCCGAGCCAGATAGTCCTGCGTGGGACGCCCCGGCCGGATGCCGGGGATGAAGCCGCCGTTCTTGCGCAGCTCCTCAGCGGTCTCGTCCGGTTTGAACGTGAAGGCCGTGTAGAAGTACGTGAAGCCGACAGTCAGCAGGAAGTAGAGCGCAACGTATAGCCAGGAACCGTGCGACAGCCAGGACACAACGCCCTTGGCGAAGTCCCCGAACAGCCCCGGCGAGTTCACGAAGTAGTTAGCGATCTGGACCGGGAACAGCAGGATGCTCACCGCGAAGATGATCGGGATGACGCCCGCCTGGTTGACGCGCAGTGGCAGGAAGGTCTGGCCCCCCTGGTACATCCGCCGTCCCCGTACGCGCGATGCGTATTGGATGGGGATCCGCCGCTGGCCCTCCTGGATGTAGATGATCACCGCGATCGCGGCGACGGCCATGATCCCGAGCAGGATGAACTGCGTGATGTCGAAGTTCTGGAGGAAGCTTCCCAGCGCGCCCGGGACGCGGCTGACGATGCCCGCGAAGATGATGAACGAAACGCCATTCCCGATGCCCTTCTCGGTGATCAGCTCGCCCAGCCACATGAGGGCGATGGATCCGGCCGTGAGGGTGATGATCTGGGTGGCGGTCTCCCAGCTGCCCAGGTCGAACGGGGTCTTGAGCGCACCCTGGGAAGTGCTGTTGAGCAGCGCGAGGAACCCGTAGGCCTGCAGTAGCGACATCGGCACCGACAGGTAGCGGGTGTACTGGTTGATCTTGGTCCGGCCGTACTCGCCCTCGCGCTGCAGGGCCTGCAGCGAGGGGACCACACCGGTCATCAACTGCATGATGATCGAGGCGTTGATGTACGGGTTCACGCCCAGCGCGACGACCGAGAAGTTGGTCAGGCCGCCGCCGGAGAACAGGTCGAGCAGGCCGAAGATCGCGTTGTTGTTGAGGAAGTTGCCGAGCTGGGTCTTGTCGACGCCGGGCACGGGGACGTGCGCCAGCAGCCGGAAGACCAGCAGAGTCCCGGCAACGAACAGGATCCGGCGCCGGAGGTCCGGCGCCCGGAACGCGTTGAGCAGTCCCTCGAACACTGGCGGCTAGCCGTTGTCGGCAGCGGGCTCGACGCCGAGGGCGGCGAGCGGCTCGCTGGGGATCTCGATGACCTGGGCGGTGCCGCCCGCGGCCTCGATCTTCTCGCGCGCCGACTTCGTGAAGCCGTCGGCGAGCACGAACAGCTTGGCCGAGACCTCGCCGTGGCCGAGGATCTTGAGCGGCAACCTGTCGCGGCGGACGAGCCCGGCCTCCTTGAGGGTGTCGGCGTTGACCGTGATCGGCGCCTTGCCCTCGGCCGTGAGCCTGCCAGCATCGACGGCGGCGCTGATCGCGCCGACGTTCACGACCTCGTACTCGATGTCGTTGATGTTGCGGAAGCCGCGGAGCTTGGGGATCCGGACGTGGATCGGCGTCTGGCCACCCTCGAACCAGGCCGGGATGGAGGCGCCAGCGCGCGAGCGCTGGCCCTTCGTGCCGCGGCCCGCGGTCTTGCCCTTGCCGGCCGCGATGCCGCGCCCGACTCGGGTCTTCTTGGTGACCGACCCGGGTGCGGGGTGCAGGTCGTGGGGCTTCATCTACTTGGCCTCCGGGGTCGTCTCGGCGCCCTCGGGCAGCTCCTCGACGGTCACGAGGAAGCGAACCTGGCGGCACATGCCGCGGATGGCGTCGTTGTCCGGGAGGACCGACGAGCTGCCGATGCCGTGCAGGCCCAGGGCCCGGATCGTCGCGCGGTTGCGGGCGATGTGGCTGATGGTGCTCTTGGTCTGGGTCACGCGCAGCTTACCGGGCATCGGCCGCCTCCTTGCGAACCGCTGCCGCAGGCTGGCCGGGGACGACCAAGCGGAGCTTCACGCCGCGCTGGCGCTCGAGCTCCTCGACCGAGCGCAGGCTCCGCAGGGCGTTGAGGGTCGCGCGGGTCACGTTCACCGGGTTGGTGGAGCCGTGGACCTTGGCGAGGATGTCGCGGACGCCCGCCGCCTCGACGACGGCGCGGACCGCGCCGCCGGCGATGACGCCGGTGCCCTTGGAGGCCGGCTTGAGCAGCACGCGCGCGGCGGAGTACTCCACGCGGACCTCGTAGGGGATCGTCGTCCCGATCATCGGGATCTTGACGATGTGCTTCTTCGCGTCCTCGACGCCCTTGCGGATGGACTCGGGCACGTCGCCGGCCTTGCCCAGGCCCACGCCAACGTGGCCGTTGCCGTCGCCCACGACGATCACCGCCGAGAAGCTGAAGCGCCGGCCGCCCTTGTGCACCTTGGCGACGCGGTTGATCTGGACGACGCGCTCCTCGAGCGCGAGCTTGTTGGGGTCGATGCGAGCCACAGGCAGTCCTCTTTAGAAGTCGAGGCCGGCTTCGCGCGCCGCCTCGGCGAGCGAGCGAACCCGCCCGTGGTACTGGAAGCCCGCCCGGTCGAAGACGACCTTGTCCACGCCGGCCGCCTTGGCCCGCTCGGCGACCAGCTGCCCGACGCGCTTGGCGTCGTCAATCTTGGTCCCGTCAGCGGATCGCAGGGTGGATTCCAGCGAGGACGCGGCGGCAAGGGTCTTGCCGCTGGTGTCGTCGATGACCTGGGCGTAGATGTGGTTGAGGCTGCGGAACACCGCGAGGCGCGGCCGCTCCGCGGTGCCGGCGAGGCGGAGGCGGATGCGCTCGTGGCGCTTGAGGCGCTGAGCCGAGCGGCTGTCGACTTGGGTCATGTCTTACTTCTTCCCGCCGATCTTGCCGGCCTTGCCGGCCTTGCGGCGAACCTTCTCCCCGGCGTACCGGACGCCCTTGCCCTTGTAGGGCTCCGGCTTGCGGGTAGCGCGGATCTTGGCGGCCATCTGGCCGACGAGCTCCTTGTCGATCCCGACGACCGCGAGCTTGAGAGGCGTGTCCAGCTCGAAGCTGATCCCCTCGGGCGCGACGATCTCGACCGGGTGGCTGTAGCCGAGCGCGAGCTGGAGGTTGTTCCCCACCTTCTGCGCGCGGTAGCCGACGCCCACGATCTCGAGGCCCTTGCGATACCCGGTCGTGACGCCCACGACCATGTTGTTGACGAGCGTGCGCGTCAGGCCGTGGAGCGACTTGTCGAGCTTGTTCTCGGTGGGCCGGGACACGGTGATCACGTCGCCTTCACGCTCGAGCGCCATGCGCGGCGGAAGGTCGCGGGTCAGCGTGCCCTTGGGGCCGGTGACGGTGATGGTTCGCCCGTCGAGCGTCACATCGACGCCGGCCGGGACCTGGATGGGAAGGCGACCAATTCGGGACATCGTGCTACCAGACGTAGGCGAGGATCTCGCCGCCCAGCTCGGCCTGGCGGGCCTGCGTGCCGGTCATGATCCCCTTGGACGTGCTGACGATCACGACGCCCAGGCCGCCGAGCACCCGCGGAATGTCCGTCTTGCGCGCATACACGCGCAGGCCGGGCTTGCTGATCCGCTTGAGGCCCGAGACGACCGGCACCTTGCCGTCGACATACTTGAGGTCCAGGCGCAGCAGCGCCGCGGGACCGTCGCGCTCCTCACGGACGTCGGCGATGAAGCCCTCCTCCTTGAGGATTCGGGCGATCTCGCGCTTGGTCCGCGAGGCGGGGACGATCACCTCGGTGTGCCGTGCCCGGGACGCGTTGCGGACACGGGTGAGCATGTCCGCGATCGGGTCGGAGACGTTCATCTTCTTACCAGCTCGACTTCGTGACGCCGGGCAGCTCGCCCACGAGCGCTCGCTCGCGGAAGCAGATACGGCACAGCGCGAAGCGGCGCATGTACGCCCGCGGCCGTCCGCACACGTAGCAGCGGTGGTACGCCTGCACCGGGTGCTTGGGCTCGCGATTCGCCTTCGCGATCATCGACTTCTTGGCCATCTGGACTCCTCCCCGCGCCCTAGCCGGCGAAGGGCATGCCGAGGAGCTCAAGCAACTTCTTGCTCTCCTCGTCGGTCTTCGCCGTCGTCACGATGCTGATCTCCAGCCCGCGGAGACGGTCCACCTTGTCATAGTCGATCTCGGGGAAGGCCAGCTGCTCGCGCAGCCCCAGCGAGTAGTTGCCCCGCCCGTCAAACGACTTCCCCGGCACGCCCCGGAAGTCCCGGATGCGCGGCAGCGCCAGCCGGGTGAGGCGCTCCATGAAGTCCCACATCCGCTCGCCGCGAAGGGTGACCTTCACGCCGATGGGGTTCCCGGTGCGGACGCGGAACTGGGCGATTGAGCGCTTGGCCCGGGTGACGATCGGCTTCTGGCCGGTGATGGCCGCGATGTCGCCGACCGCCGCATCGACGGCCTTCGCGTTCTGGAGGGCCTCGCCCAAGCCCACGTTGACGACGATCTTCTCGAGGCGCGGCACCTGGTTCGGGTTCTTGTACCCGAACTGCTTCTGCATCGCAGGGATTGCCTCGCTCTGGTAGCGGTCCCGAAGCTGCCCGCTCACGCCTTCACCTCCAGGGGCTCGCCGCAGTGGCTGCAGATGCGCACCCGGGTGCCGTTGTCGAGCGTTCGGTGGCCGATGCGGGTTGGCCGGTCGCAGTGGCCGCAGACCACCATGACGCGACTGATCGGCAGGGGCATCGCGCGGTCGAGGATGCCGCCCGGGTCGATGCTCGGCACACCGCCACCGATCGTGCTGCCGGTGTTCCGCTGGCGCGGCTTGGTGTGCTTGCGCGCGATGTTGAGGCCCTCGACGATCACCCTGACGCCGCCGCGCAGCGACGTCCGGCGGTAGCCGGAGCGAAGCGGCGACGCAGAGGCGTCCTCGCGGATCACCTGCTCCACCTTGCCGCGCTTGCCGGCGTCCTTGCCGGACAGCACGACGACGGTGTCGCCCTTGCGGATCTCAGGCACCTTGGTCTGGTGCTCGATGGTACGGGTGGCCATCAGAGCACCTCCGGGGCGAGGGAGATGATCTTCATGTAGTTGCGGTCCCGCAGCTCACGCGCCACCGGACCGAAGATCCGGGTGCCGCGCGGGTTGCCCTGGTTGTTGATGAGCACGGCCGCGTTCTCGTCGAAGCGGATATAGCTGCCGTCGGGGCGGCCGAACTCCTTGGACGTGCGGACGATCACGGCGCGGACGACGTCGCCCTTCTTGACCGGCGCGTTCGGGATCGCGGACTTGACGCTCGCGACGATCACATCGCCGATACCGGCGCTGGTCTTGCGCGAGCGGCCCATGATCCGGATGCACTCGATCGTGCGGGCGCCGGTGTTGTCGGCGACGCGCAGCCGGGTTGCGACTTGGATCACGCCTGCCCCTCCTCACCCTCGGCATGCCTGCCGGGGTGGGCCGCGCCGTGGATCGCCTGGGCGGTCTCGGCCTCCTCGGCCGGGATCGTCTCGGCGGCTCGCTCCTCGCCCGCGCGGGAGAGCACGGACACGAGGCGCCAGCGCTTGGTTGCGGACAGGGGGCGCGACTCCTCGATGAGGACGGTGTCGCCGATCTTGGCCTCGTTGGCCTCGTCGTGGGCCGCGAACTTGGTCGAGGCCTTCATGACGCGCTTGTACAGCGGGTGGCGCGTCAGCCGCTCGACGGACACGACGATCGTCTTGTCCATCTTGTCGCTGACGACGCGCCCGACCTTCGTCTTGCGCTGACCCTTCACGGGGTTAGTGGCTCCTGCGGTGGTCATCCCGACGCTCCTACTCCGCCCCGCGCGTCGGCGCTGTGGCACGCTCGCGCTGGACGGTGAGGATCCGGGCGATCGTTCGCCGAGTCGCCGGGATCTGGCTGTAATCCTTCAGCTGGCGGGTCGAAAGGGCGAAGCGCGCCTGCCACAGGTCCTGCTTCGCTTCCTTCAGCCGGTCATCCAGCTCGCGATCCGTGAGCTTCCGGATCTCACCGATCTCCATCGGTGACCTCCTTCGCAGACTCGCGGACGACGACCTTGGTCGCCACCGGGAGCTTGTGGGCCGCAAGGCGCATGGCCTCGACGGCCGCCTCGCGCTCGACGCCGGCCATCTCGAACAGGATCCGGCCGGGGCGGACGACCGCGACCCAGTGGTCAGGGGCGCCCTTGCCGGAGCCCATGCGGGTCTCGGCGGGCTTCTTCGTGGCGGGCTTGTCCGGGAAGATCCGGATCCAGATCTTGCCGCCTCGCTTGACCGAGCGGGTCATCGCGCGGCGGGCGGCCTCGATCTGGCGGGCGGTGATCCACGCCGGCTCGAGGGTCGCCAGGCCGAACTCCCCGAAGGCGACGGTGGCGCCCCCCTTGGTGGAGCCGGACATTCGGCCGCGCATGACCTTGCGGTGCTTGACGCGCCGGGGCATCAGCATGGGTCAGCCCCCCTGCGCGGCAGCGGCCGCTGCACTGGCGGTGGCGGCGGCAGCCTCGCGGCGCCGACGCTCGACCGGGATCTCGCCCTTGTAGATCCAGACCTTGACGCCGATGCGCCCGTAGGTCGTGTGGGCGTGGACCTGGCCGTAGCTGATGTCGGCGCGCAGGGTGCCCAGCGGGATGCGGCCCTCGCGGTCCCACTCTCGCCGGCCCATCTCCGAGCCGCCGAGGCGGCCCGCGAGGGCGATCTTGACGCCCTTGGCGCCGGCCTTCATCGACCGCTGCACCGACTGCTTCATCGCCTTCTTGTAGGCGACGCGGCGGGTCAGCTGCTGGGCGATGTTGAGCGCCACCAGGTATGCGTCGAGCTCCGGCTGGCGGATCTCGCGGATCTCCAGCTTGACCTTGCGCTTGGTCAGCTCGCCGATCTCCTTGCGCAGGACCTCGACGTTCTGGCCGCCACGGCCGATCACGATGCCCGGCTTGGCGGTGTGGATGGCGACCGTGACGTGGTTGATGCCACGCTCGATCTCCACGCCGCTGACGCTGGCGTTGGCCAGCCGCCGGTCAAGGAGCTTGCGGATCGAGATGTCCTCCTTGAGGAGGTCGGTGTAGTCCTTGTCGGCGTACCACTTGGCCGTCCACGTGCGGGTGTAGCCCAGGCGGTAGCCATACGGATGGACCTTGTGTCCCATGCCTAGGCCTCCCGGTCGGCGACGACGACCGTGATGTGCGTCATGGGCTTGTGGATCGGGAACGCCCGACCCTGGGCCCGTGGGCGCCACCGCTTGATCGTCGGGCCCTCGTTCGCAATCGCGTCGGCGACGATCAGCTCGTCGGCCGACAGCGAGAGGTTGTTCTCGGCGTTGGCCGTCGCGCTCTTGAGAACGCGCGCGACGTCCTTCGCAGCAGCCTGCGGCATGAACCGCAGGAGTGCGGCGGCCTCCTCCACCGGCTTGCCCTTGATCGCCTCGGTGATGAGGCGGGCCTTCCGCGTGGAGCCCCGCAGGTACTTGGCGGTTGCAGAAACGCGCATCGTGCCGCTCCTTACCGCAGTCCGCCGGCCCGGTCGGCGGTCTTGCCGTGCCCGCGATACGTGCGGGTGGGCGCGAACTCGCCGAGGCGGTGGCCGACCATGTTCTCGGTGACGTACACCGGGACGTGCTTCTTGCCGTTGTAGACGGCGATGGTGTGGCCGATGAAGTCCGGGAAGATCACGGACGCGCGCGACCAGGTCTTGAGGACCTTCCGCTCGCTCCGCTTGTTCATGTCCTGCACCCGGGCGAGAAGCCGGGGCTGGACGAACGGTCCCTTCTTGACCGATCGAGACATCTCTGGCTCCTCTTACGACTTGCGGTGTCGGCTGCGGACGATCAGGCGACTGGTCGCCTTGCCGCGCCGAGTGCGGTAGCCCATCGCCGGCTTGCCCCACGGGGTCTTGGGCGGCATGCCGGTTGGGCTCTTGCCCTCGCCACCACCGTGCGGGTGGTCGCGCGGGGTCATCGCCACACCGCGGACCTCCGGGCGCAGGCCCATGTGCCGGGCGCGCCCGGCCTTGCCGAGGCTCTGGTTCTCGTGGTCCAGGTTGCTCACCTGGCCGATGGTCGCGATACACCTGAGGGGCACGCGGCGCATCTCGCCCGACGGCAGGCGCAGGGTGGCGAAGTCGCCCTCCTTGGCCAGCAGCTGGGCCGACGTGCCGGCGGACCGGACGATCTGGCCGCCCTTGCCTGCGACGAGCTCGACGTTGTGTACGGTGGTGCCCAGCGGGATGTTGGCCAGCGGCAGGGCGTTGCCCACGCGCGCCTCGGCATCCGGCCCCGACACAACCGTGTCGCCCACCTTGAGCCCGTGCGGGAGGAGCATGTAGCGCTTCTCGCCATCGCGGTAGTGGAGCAGTCCGATCCGCGCCGAGCGGTTCGGGTCGTACTCGATCGTCGCAAGGCGGGCGGGCACGCCGAACTTGTCGCGCTTGAAGTCGATACGGCGGTAGTGGGTCTTCTCGCCGCCGCCGCGATGGCGCACGGTCATCCGACCCTGGTTGTTCCGACCGTCGATCCGCTTCTGCGGCTCGAGGAGCGGCTTGTGCGGCTTGTCGGTGGTGATCTCCTCGAAAGTCGAGCGAGTCATCCACCGGCGGCCGGCCGAGGTTGCCTTGTAGCTTCGGAGCGGCATTGCTACACCCCCTCGAAGAATTCGATCTTCTGGCCGGGGGCGAGCGTCACGATCGCCTTCCGCCAGGCGGAGGTGTGGCCCGTGACGCGGCCGCGCTTGGTCCCGCGGCGCTTCTCCTTGGCCTTCGAGGACAGGACGTTCACGGCGACGACCGTGACCTTCTCCTTCTTGTAGAGCTCCTCGATGGCGGCCTTGATCTGGATCTTGTTCGCGTCGTTGTGGACCGCGAAGGTGTACTTCCCGCGGCCGGACTCGTCGATGGACTTCTCCGAGATCACGGGGCGCAGGATGATGTCGGCGGCGGTCAGCGCGCTCACGCGTACACCTCCTCGATGCGGGCGAGGGCAGGCTGCTCGATCAGCACGGCATCCGCGTTGAGCAGGTCCACCACGTTGAGCGAGTCGGCGAGGATGATCGTGACCGACGGCAGGTTCGCGGCCGACCGCAGGAGCGGCTCGTCCTTGGCAGGCGCCACGACCAGGACGCGCCGTCCGTGGCCGTCGCCCGCGCCGAGCGCCTCGAGGACCCCGACGAACGCCTTGGTCTTGGGCTCATCCGCCATGCCGAAGGCGTCAACGACGCGGATCGCGTCATCGATGAACTTCGCGGACAGCGCCGATCGGAGCGCCAGGCGGCGCATCTTCTTGGGCAACTTCTGGTCGTACGAGCGCGGGTGCGGGCCGAACACGACGCCGCCGCCGCGGTAGTGCGGCGCGGTGCGCGAGCCCTGGCGAGCCCGGCCGGTGCCCTTCTGGCGGTACGGCTTCTTACCGCCGCCGCGGACCTGGCCGCGCGTCTTGGTATCGCTGGTGCCGAGCCGACGCCCGGCGAGCTGGGCGACGACCGCCTGGTGGAGGACGGCCTCGTTGACCGGCGCCGCGAACAGCGCGTCAGCGAGGTCGACGCTGCCGACGGTGGCGCCGGTGCGGTCGAAGAGGGTGGTCTGCGGCATCGGTCAGGCCTTCCGGACGAAGGTGAGCGCACCCGGGGCGCCCGGCACCGACCCCTTGACCAGGATCAGGTTCCGCTCGGCGTCCACGCGGACCACGCGCAGCTTCTTCATCGTGACCCGCTCGCTGCCCATGTGGCCACCCATGCGGAGGCCCTTGTACACGCGACCGGGCGTCGTGCCGGGGCCGATGGAGCCCGGCTTGCGGTAGTTGTCGGAACCATGGGTCTTCGGGCCGCGGGAGAAGTTGTGGCGCTTTACGGTGCCCGCGAAGCCCTGGCCCTTCGACACGCCCGTGACGTCCACCAGCTCGCCCTCGGCGAAGATGTCCGCCACGGTCAGCTGCTGGCCCACGGTGTAGCCGTCCACGTTCTCCAGCCGGAACTCGCGGATGTTGCGCACCCGCGGCAGGTCACGAAGCTGGCCGGCGAGCGGCTTGGTCAGCTTCCGGCGCTCGCCCGCCCCGATCTGGACGGCGGTGTAGCCGTCGCGGTCAGGGGTGCGAAGCCGGGTCACGGTATTGGGGGTCACTTCCACCACGGAGACGGCGACCATCGTGCCGTCCGGCTGGAAGATCTGCGTCATGCCGACCTTGCGGCCGATCAGACCAATGCTCATCTGGGCCGCCCTACATCTTGATTTCGATGTCGACACCCGCCGCAAGCGAGAGCCGCATCAGGGCGTCCACCGTCTTCGACGAGGGGTCCAGGATGTCGATGAGCCGCTTGTGGGTGCGGATCTCGAACTGCTCCCGGGAGTCCTTGTCGATGAACGGAGAACGCAGCACGGTGAACTTCTCGATCCGGGTCGGCAGCGGAACCGGGCCGACGACGTCCGCGCCGGTGCGCTGGGCCGTCTCGACGATCTGGGCTGCCGACTGATCGAGCAGCCGGTGGTCGTAGGCCTTGAGGCGGATTCGGATCCGCTGCTTCGCCATCGTTGGATCCTTACGCGATGATGGTGGTGATCGCGCCGGCGCCGACCGTTCGGCCGCCCTCGCGGATGGCGAACCGCTGGCCGACCTCGAGGGCGATGGGCCCGATCAGCTCCACGGTCATGTCCACGTTGTCGCC
>JAJZRG010000068.1 GCA_021802825.1 Chloroflexota bacterium | reverse complement strand
GGCGCGACGCATCGTCCCTCGGGCGGGGCAGCCGCCGCCTGACAACCGCCTTCGGGCCCCTCGCTCGGGCTGAGCGTCCATCCCGCCGTCCCCGCCCCTCCGGGGAGCGGCCCAAGCGTCCCGGGTTATCGAGATGGCACAAGCGTCCCAAATGCTGTTCATCCTGGGCACGATCGCCACGGCGGTCGCGCTCGGCCTCCATGTCGGGCATGCCGTGCTGCTCGCCAACGGCCGGCGGATCGCCGCCGCGCTCGCCCCGTCGCGGGCGCGCCAGCCCTCGCTCGCCGCCGCGGGCGTCACGGGGTCGTTCGTCACGTCGCGGGTGTCACGCGAGTCCGACGGCCCCTCGCTCTCCGCCTCGCCGACTGGCCTGACGCGGGCCGCGACGCTCACGGCGGCGGTCGCCTTCGCGCTGCTGCTGGCGTCGCTCCTGGTGCGGGCGATCGTCGTGGGGCGCGGGCCGTACGGCAACCTCTACGAGTTCAGCGAGGCCTTCGGCACCACGATCCTGGGCGGTTACCTGTTCCTCGCCCAGCGGTACTCGATACGCCAGATCGGGTTCATCCCCGTGGGCGTGGCTCTGGCAGTCCTGCTCTACGCGTCGTCACTGCCGGGCGACGTCTCGCCCCTCGTTCCGGCGCTCCAGAACGCACCGCTGCTGACGATCCACGTGGGGATGGCCGTGCTCTCGTACGGGATCTTCGCGACCGCGTTCGCCGCCGGCGTCGGCTACTTGGCGCAGGGCACGCGCGACCGGTTCGCCTGGCTGCCGTCGCACCGCACCCTCGACGAGGTGGCGTACCGCGCGGTGATCATCGGCTTCCCGATCTTCGCGACGATGATCGTGCTGGGCTCGTGGTGGGCGTCGATCGCCTGGTCCGCCTACTGGAGCTGGGACCCCAAGGAGACCTCGGCGCTCGTGACGTGGCTCACGTACGCGGTCTACCTGCACGCGCGCAACCAGCGGCGATGGGCCGGCCGGCCGGCGGCGCTGCTGCTGGTGGTTGGCTTCGGGATGGTGCTGGTCACCTACTCCGGGTCGCTCTGGTTCACGGGGCTGCACTCGTACAGCGGGCTGTAGGGCGCCCGCGGGACTCCGCCGCTGCCTCTGCCCGACCGCCATTCGGTCAGTTCGGCTCTTGGCGCGGCCTGTGGGCCCCGCCATCATCAGCGCAGTTCGGGAAGCGTTGACGGGCCGCTCGAACCCCTGCCGCCGGGGCGGCCCTGAGCCACTGGCGAGACGGGCCCGACTGTCGTCCTGGGTGTCGTGATGGCGCTTCACACCCCCGTCCACCAGATTGGTGCGACCCCCCACCCCCATGCGCTGCGCAACGCGCTCGCCGTCGTCGTGATCGCGGCCGTGGCCCTGGCGACCCTCGCCGTGCTCGTCGTGGTTCGGCCGCTGTCGACGTCCACCGCCGGTGTGTCGGCTGATCCGTTCGTGACGCCGCAGATGATCGAATTCCGCGCGAGCGAGCGGGAGTTCGCCTATCCGTGGCAGTACACCGGTCCGCACTGACGACGCTCCAGTCCAGGCGGGGCCGCGCCCGGAGCCCGCGCGCCCCGAGCGCGGCCCGTCGAGGGGACGGCGCTCCGCCGGCTGATCGTTGGCCGGCCGGAGCGCGCGGTCGGAGCGCGGCGCAGCGCTGACCCCCGCCGTCGAAGCGTTCCAGTTCACTCCTCGCAGGAGTGGTATGCGAGCGCCCTGTCCTGGTCACCCCCCGCAGGCGTGTTCGGGCATCGTGCGTTGTTGAATACGCCCACGGGCGGTGTACAGGAGTCCCCAGCCGCGCAAGGCCTCGCTCCCCAACGATGGGCCGACCATCCGAGCATGGCTCCGGCACCCGGCCAGGCGGGTCCGCGCCCTCGGCTTCCTCGGGGCGACCAGCGGGGCGCGCCACGGCTTCGCCCAGCAGCACAGAGTTCGGACGAGGCGCGTGGCGACGGCAGCGACGTAGGGTCGACGCCAGGGTTGCCGCAGCCGCGCCTCGCCCGGAGCACCAGCCGGTCCGGGCGAGGCGCATCGCCACATTGGTCGCCCACCTAGTCAGCATTCGGACATCCGTTCGATATCATGTTGTGGACAACCGCGTCGGGCGGTGTGGACAGCCGACCGCCGGAAGGTGGACGAACGGGGGCCGACAGTGGACAGACGACCCGCGAGCGTGGACCACCGCGGGATGGCCACCAGGGCTGATTTCCCCATATCTTGCGATTGGTGCAACCATCGGACCACAACATCTTGTGGTTTGGGGCTTGACCTCCACTCCTCCTGCGCGTAGATTCTCCGAGTCGCCCTGACGCCGGACGACCTTCGAAGGACCCGTCGGGAGAGCGGAACGAACCGCAGGACAGGCCCGGAGACCCCCCGGCGCCGGCGACCCGACGGAAGCCCTCGCAGCTACGCACCACCCCCATCGTGGACCGCGAGGGCGCCACCGCTCGGAGCCCGCTCCACGCAGAGCACGCCCAACACGCAGCGTGCGCCCCGGCCGGCACCCGGGATCTGCGCCCGGGACCCGAGCGGACCATCGGCCAAGAGGTCCCGCGCCCCTGCGGGAACGGAGGAGACGGAAGAGATGGCGCAGGCTCGAGAGGTTGTCCCGGTCATGGACTCTAAGGTCACCACGAAGCGGAACAAGCACGCAGCCGGGGGTGCGGCTGCCCGCAGCGGGCTCGGGGGCCCCTACGGCGCCAGCTTCACGGGCGAGGGCACGCGCGGCCTCACGTTCGAGCGCCGCTGGACGCGGCCGGGCGTCCACCCCTACGACGAGATCGCCTGGGAGTATCGGACCGCGGGCATCAGCTCCGAGACCGGCAAGACAGTGTTCGAGCAGAAGGACGTCGAGGTCCCGGCGTTCTGGAGCCAGCTCGCCACCAACGTCGTGGTCAGCAAGTACTTCCGTGGCCACGTCGGCACGCCCGAGCGCGAGCACAGCGTCAAGCAGCTGATCGACCGCGTCGTCAACACGATCGCCGCGTGGGCGGAGACCAACCGCTACTTCGCCACGGACGAGGACCTCTCCGCGTTCCAGGCAGAGCTGACCCACCTGCTCGTCCACCAGAAGATGAGCTTCAACTCGCCGGTGTGGTTCAACGTGGGGATCGAGGCGAAGCCGCAGTGCTCCGCGTGCTTCATCAACTCGGTCCAGGACAACATGAGCAGCATCATGGACCTCGCCAAGACCGAGGCCATGCTGTTCAAGTACGGCTCGGGCGCGGGCGTCAACCTGTCGGCGATCCGCAGCTCGAAGGCCAAGATGTCGGGCGGCGGCATCGCCAGCGGCCCGGTCAGCTTCATGCGCGGCTACGACGCGTTCGCGGGCGTCATCAAGTCGGGCGGCAAGACCCGCCGCGCGGCGAAGATGGTGATCCTCGATGTGGACCACCCCGACATCATCGACTTCATCGAGTCCAAGGCGAAGGAGGAGCAGAAGGCGTGGGCCCTAATCGAGCAGGGCTACGACGCCAGCTTCACCGGCGAGGCCTACGGCAGCGTCTTCTTCCAGAACGCCAACCACAGCGTGCGGGTCACCGACGAATTCATGCGCGCGGTGGAGCGCGACGCCGAGTGGCAGACCCACGAGGTCACCGACGGCCAGCCCGCGGGCACCTACAAGGCGCGCGACATCTTCCGCAAGATGGCCGAGGCGGCCCACCTATGCGGCGACCCCGGCATCCAGTACGACACCACCATCAACGACTGGCACACCAGCGCGGCCTCGGACCGGATCTACGCGTCCAACCCGTGCAGTGAGTACATGTTCCTCAACGATACGGCGTGCAACCTCGCGAGCCTCAACCTCATGAAGTTCGTGCGCGAGGACGGCGAGTTCGACGTGGACGCCTTCCGGTTCGCCGCGAAGGTGACGATCACGGCCCAGGAGATCCTGGTGGACAACGCCAGCTACCCGACGCCCAAGATCGAGGAGAACAGCCACCGCTTCCGGCCGCTGGGCCTGGGCTACGCCAATCTGGGCGCGCTGCTGATGAACCGCGGCCTGGCCTACGACTCCCACGAGGGGCGCCAGTACGCGGCCGCGATCACCGCGCTGATGCACGGCGAGGCCTACCGCCAGAGCTCCATCATCGCGCGCGACCACGGCGGCCCGTTCGTCGAGTACGACCAGAACCGAGAGTCGTTCCTGCGGGTCATCCGCAAGCACCGCGAGGCTGCGCACCGGATCCCGGCCGACGTCGTCCCCGCCGACATGATCGAGAGTGCCCACGCGCTCTACGACGAGGTCGAACAGCTGGGCGAGGCCCACGGCTTCCGCAACGCACAGGTGACCGTGCTGGCCCCCACCGGCACCATCGCGTTCATGATGGACTGCGACACCACCGGCATCGAGCCCGACATCGCGCTGATCAAGTACAAGAAGCTCGTCGGCGAGGGCTACCTCAAGATCGTCAACCAGACGGTCCCGGCCGCCCTGCGCAAGCTCGGCTACTCGCCCACCCAGGTCGAGGAGATCCTCGCCTACGTCAACGAGCACGAGACCATCGAGGGCGCGCCTGGCCTCAGCCCCGAGCACCTCCCGGTCTTCGACTGCGCGTTCAAGCCGGTCAACGGCGAGCGGTCCATCCACTACCTGGGCCACATCCGGATGATGGGCGCCGTCCAGCCGTTCCTGTCGGGCGCCATCTCCAAGACCGTCAACATGCCCGAGGCGGCGACCGCGCAGGAGATCGAGACCGTTTACCTCGAGGGCTGGAAGCAGGGCCTCAAGGCGATCGCGATCTACCGAGACGGGTCGAAGCGCTCGCAGCCGCTGTCCACCGGCAAGAAGAAGGAGGCCGAGGCCGAGTCCTCGCCGGCCGACAAGGAGACGATCGAGGCCCTGCGCCGCCAGCTCGCCGTCGCCCAGGCCGAGGCCACCCGGCCGCACCGCCGCCGGCTCCCAGCCGAGCGGACCGCGCTCACCCACAAGTTCGACATCGCCGGGCACGAGGGCTACATCACCGTTGGCCTCTACCCCGACGGCCAGCCGGGCGAGATCTTCCTCAAGATGGCCAAGGAGGGCTCGACGATCTCGGGCCTGATGGACACCCTGGCCACCTCGGTGAGCCTGGCGCTCCAGTACGGCGTGCCGCTCAAGGACGTCGTCAACAAGTTCGCCCACGTGCGGTTCGAGCCCAGCGGCTTCACCGGCAACCCGGAGATCCCGATCGCGAAGTCCCTCGTGGACTACATCTTCCGCTGGCTCGGCTCGCGGTTCCTCGCGCCCGAGGACAAGGCGAGCCTGGGGCTGATCGACCGCTCGCAGCTCGTGTCGGAGGCGCCGTCGCCGTTCGGGGCATCGGCCCTGAGGCCGCGCCCTGACGAGGGGATCACCGCCCAGTCGGAGGCGATCGCCAAGCCGACGCCGGCTCCTGCGCCCGCACCGTCGGCCGACGATGCGCCCAAGGGCGCGGCCTCGCCCGCGGCGACCGCGGCTCCCGCCACGGCGTCGATCCCGATCCCGGTGGTCAAGGAGGAGCTGGCGGTCATCGCCTCGGGCTCCTCCAACGGCAACGGTTCGTCAAAGGGCCTCGCCGCGATCGCCGCCTCGATCGGCGGCACGCTCTCGGGCGGCGGCCCCAAGGTCACCTTCTCCGCCCAGGCAGACTCCCCCAGCTGCGCCGAGTGCGGCTCGATCATGGTCCGCAACGGCTCCTGCTACAAGTGCCTCAACTGCGGGTCCACCTCGGGCTGCAGCTGATCCCCGTCCCATCCGCAGCGGAAAGGCCCCGGCTCGGTCCGGGGCCTTTCGGTTCCTAGGGACGTCGGCCCGCTCTTGCCGTTGTCCTCGTAGTCGGTCACCTCGATGCGGTCGCTCGCCCTTATGGACGGCGTCCCTCTCGACCGTCCCTCTCGATAGGCACCGGGGGCCGACGCTTTGCCGTCGGCTGAGGCATTGTCCGGTCGTCGGTCGTCTGCCGAACCGCGTCGGCGACGGTGTCGCGCACCTGTCGCGCGCTCATGCCGTCGTCGATCGTGCCCAGGCGGTCCGTCATCGACAGCGTCATCTCGACGCCTGCCATGTTCAGGCCCCGATCCTCCACGAGATAGCGGATCCGCCGGAGGCGAACGAGGTCGGATGCGGAGTAGAAGCGCTGGTTCCCATCGCGGGCGGGCCTCAACAGACCCGCCCGCTCATACTTGCGAAGCGTCTGGGGGTGCATCCCGGTGAGTCGAGACGCCACGGCAATCGTGTAGACGGGCTCCCCGTCAGGGATGCGCTCGCTCACCGGTTGCCCCTTTCAGACGCGTTGCCCCTTTCAGACGCACTGCTCACGTACGCGCCGGCGCTGACCGTCACGCGCTCACGGGCTCGCGAGCCGCGGACTCGAGCCGCTTCAACTGACCGTTCGAGCCAACCTTGATCTGCCTGGGCCGAGCGGCCTCGGCCTTCGGGAGGCGCAACGTCAGGATGCCGTTCTCGAACGTCGTCTCGACGTGGTCGACGTCGATCTGGACCGGCAGGCTGATCGAACGGGTCATCTCGCCGTAGCCGATCTCGCGGACGTACCAGGTCCAGCCCTTCTCCGCCTCCGGCGCCTCGCTCTTGGCGTGGAGCGTGAGGACGCCCTGGTTGTACGTGACGTCGAGGCTCTCAGGCGAGATGCCGGGAACGAGCGCCTTGACGACGACGTCATCGCCTGTCTCGCAGACCTCGAGCGGCATCCCCACGCCCGTGGCCGTCCCCGAAAGGAGCCTGGCCGGGTCGACGACGCTCTGTTCGAACAGCCGGTCCATCGCATCGCGAAGCGTCACGAAGTCACTGAGCATCGGAGTGAGACTCCGAATCGCCATCTCGAGATCAACCTCCTTTCTGTCTCTGCCACACCGTACAGGTTGTTGCGCATAGTGTATAGCACCTTGACACGACACATGTCAAGTGATTAGACTATCCACGCAGCAAGGACAGCGGGCGGCGCACGGCGGAACGGCCGGCGCGCCCGCCATCGACGGTGAGGATCAAGGGAATCGACCAGTAGACCGAAAGGAGGTGCGTCGACATGATCACGGCTCTCGTGCTTGCGTTGCCGCGCTTGGTGGCCGGTCTGCTCATGACCGGACACGGGCTCCAGAAGCTCACCGGCTGGTTCGACGGTCGCGGCCTCGAGGGCACTGAGGCGATGCTGACCGCCTTGCGGGTTCGTCCCGCAGGCTGGTGGGCGATCGTGCTTGCCGTTGCCGAGACGTTCGGTGGCGCGCTGATGGCCCTCGGGCTGTTCGAGCCTCTCGGGCAGATCGCCGTCATCGCCGTCCTCATGGTCGCGATCGCGCTCGTTCATGTGCCGAAGGGGCTGTGGAACCACGACGGCGGCTACGAATTCCCGCTCCTGCTCGCGGTGATCGCCGTGGCGACCGCTGTGGCGCCGATCGGCGCGTCGGTCGATGCCGCGCGCGGCATCGCGTTGCCCGGGTGGATCGTCGCGCTCGCGGTGATCGGCGCGATCGTGGGCGTCGGGCTGGCGCTCGCCTCGCGCGAGGAGCCGCTCCATGGCGGGCTGCCCCGGGGCCGTGGGCAGGCGATCGAGCACGTGCGCTACGTGCGGTACGTGGGGATGCGGCGGATCGGTCGGATCGGCCGGTAAGCACTCGGCGACCATTCCCCCCGTCATTCGCGGCCGGGGCGCGCGCGGTGGCACGCCCCGGCCGCGTGAGGAGGCACGAAGCGATGACAAGTCATTCATCCCCGGGACGGATCCGCGACATCTACGAACTGCTCGACTGCCTCGCCGATATCACCGGCAAGGCGGCGCCGGGGAATGGCGGCGAAGAACGTCATGCCGGTGTCGAGGTCGGGCAGACGCTCGCGGCCGTGGAGGGCTGAGCCATGGTCTACCCCGTTACCGGTTTCGGCGTTCGCCAGGCGCCTGCGCTCGCCCCAGTCGGCGTCTACGGCACGCGCTGGTGCGCGGCGTCGCAGATGGTCCGCCGCCACCTCGACCGCCTGGGCGTCCCGTACCGCTGGGTCGACCTCGATCTCGATCCGACCGCCGCCCGGCAGGTCGCCTGGCTCACCGGGGGCGACATCAGCCATCCGACGGTGTCGGTGGGCGGCGAGGTCCTCGTCGAACCGTCACTCGGCGAGCTCGACGGCGCCCTCGCACGAGCGGGCTGGATCCCGGACGGTGGTGGTCATGGTGACTGAGAAGCGGGCGACGGGAACGCAGACGGCGACGGGACCGTTGTCGATCCTGACGTGCGCGTCGTGTGGCAAGAAGAACCGGATTCGCGCGAAGGACCGCGGGACACCGCACTGCGGCACGTGCGGCGCGGCGCTGCCGTGGCTCGTGACCGCGACCGACGACACGTTCGAGGCCGAGGCGCGCTCGTCGGTCGCGGTGCTCGTCGATCTCTGGGCGCCCTGGTGCGGGCCATGTCGCTTCGTCGCGCCCATCCTGGAGGATCTGTCCCGCGAGTACGCCGGCCGGCTCAAGGTCGTCAAGGTGAACGTCGACGAGAACCCGCGTCTCGCCCAGGCGCTCAGCGCGCAGAGCATCCCGACGATGGTCGTGCTCCGGGATGGGCGGGTCGTTGACCGGATCGTGGGCGCGATGCCGAAGCCAGATCTGGCCGCTCGGCTCCTGCCGAACCTGCTCAACCGGAGTTCGTGAAGACCGGGGAGGTGCCGCCGATGGGCGAACTGCCGACCGACAACATCCGCTCGATCGACGACGCGCGACCGCTCCGGATCGCGCTGCTCGCCGCTCCTATGGTGCCCGTCCCGCCCATCGCGTATGGCGGCACCGAGCGCGTGGTGGCCGCGCTCGCGGTTGAGCTGACACGCCGCGGCCACGACGTGACGGTCTTCGCGTCCGGCGACTCGCGCGTCGACGCACGGCTCGAGCCGATCGTGCCCCGCTCGCTGTGGCGCGACGGCTTCCGCGGCGACGTCTCTGCGCACATGATCAAGGCAGCGGCACGTTGCTGGTCGAGCGCGGATCGTTTCGACATCGTTCATTCACACCTCGAGGCGTTCGGATTCCCGCTCGCGCGCCATGCGCCAGTGCCCGTGCTCTCGACGCTCCACGGCCGGCTCGACGCGGAAGGCATGCCCGACCTGCTCGAGGAGTTCTCCGACATCCCGCTCGTCGCGATCAGCGAAAGCCAGCGCCGCTGGGCGCCAGACGCGCACTGGGTGGGGGTCGTTCACAACGGCCTGCCGCTCGAGTCGATGCCGTTCGGCCCGCAGGCCGAGGGCTATCTGCTCCTCGTCGGGCGGATCGCCCACGAGAAGGGCGTCGGCGAGGCGATCGAACTCGCACGCCGGACGGGTTTGCCGCTCAAGGTCGCGGCGAAGGTCCACGATCCGGCCGAGCAGCGATTGTTCGACGACGTGGTCGCACCGGCCTTCCGCGACGGCGTCGTCGAGTTCCTCGGCGAGCTGCCGCCGCCGGCACGCGACCCGCTATTCGCCGGCGCGAGCGCGACGCTCATGCTCGGTGCCTGGCCCGAGCCGTTCGGGCTGGTCGCGATCGAATCGCTCGCTTGCGGGACGCCGGTGGTGGGTCGACGCGCCGGCGCGCTCCCGGAGATCGTGGAGCATGGAATCGACGGCTACCTCGTCGACGACCTCTCGGAGGCCTTGCTCGCGGCCCGAAGGCTCGACCGGCTCGACCGCCGGACGATTCGCGAACGCGCGTTGCGACGCTTCTCCGCCGAGCGCATGGCGGACGAATACGAGGCGATCTATCGGCGGCTCGTGGGCGATCTAGCCCGTGAGCGCGACGCCTCACGCGAGCCTGCGACGATCGCCAGCTGAGGCGCGTTTCGAACGCTCCGTCGGTGGAGGTGCAGTCCAGGCAACGGAAGGAGAGTTGCGGAAATGCTGGTCAAGAACCTCGCTACGAACTGGTGGGGCATCGCGCTCCGTGGCGCCGCGGCCGCGGTCTTCGGGGTCGTCGCGTTGCTCCTCCCAGGGATCACCCTCGCAGCGCTCGTGCTGCTCTTCGGCGCCTATGCGATCATCGACGGCGTGTCCGCGATCGTGACCGGCATGCGCGGCGAGGCACCGGGCCGCCACTGGGCGATGGTGCTCATGGGCGTCGTGGGCGTCGTCGCCGGCCTTGTGACCTGGTTATGGCCGGGTTTGAGCGCGCTCGCGCTGCTGTTTGTGATCGGCTGGTGGGCGATCATCACGGGCGCTCTCGAGATCGCCGCGGCATATCGGCTGCGCAGTGTCATGCGCCATGAGTGGCTCGTCGCCTTCAACGGGCTGCTGTCGGTCCTGTTCGGGATGCTCGTGGTGCTGTTCCCCGGTGCCGGCGCGATCGCGCTCGTCTGGCTGATCGGCTGGTACGCGATCCTGTCGGGCGTCGCGCTGCTCGTCCTGGCCTCCCGGCTCCGCGGGCATGGCCGACTGCGCGCCGGCGAGAGCGCCGTGTAGCGCCCGCGAGCGCCGCGACCACGATGAAGACGATGCCGAGCAGCCGACGCAGGAACCCTGTGCGGAAGACGGCGAAGGCCATGCCGGCGATCAACCCGACGAGCACGATGTCCATCGTCATGGGCGCGACTCCTGCCTGGGAACGTGACGAATCGCGCGCAGTCTGGCAGCTGGGCGCGGTTCGTGCAGGCGTCCTGGCCGGGGTGCTGCGACGTCTGGTTTCGCCCGCGGCTGCGGCTGGGGCTCGCTGCGGCTCCACGCCGCGGAGCGCTACAAGGTCGACGCGGTCGGGGTGACGCTGTCGCAGCGGCAGGCCGACGAGGCGAACCGCCGGGCGGCGCTGACGGGCCTCGAGGGGCGCGTGCGGGCCGAGGTCCGCGACTACCGAGACCTCCGGCTGAGACAGGCGTCCGGGCGCCACTCCGCTCGCGCCCGACCGAGGCGAGCCGGCCGGACTCAGGGTCGGAGGTCCGCCCGCCAGACGATGGTGAGCGGACCGACGCCCCGCGCCCGCGTGCGCTCGAAATCGCCGAAGATGGCATTGGCGGCGTCGAGCCCGGCCGATCCGGTCTCGATGTGGCCCCAACGGGGCGGCAGGTCGTACACGAGCGCGTGGCCGTCCGGGCGCAGGACCCGGCGGATCTCGGCGAAGCCCGCTGTCGTGTCGGGCCAGTGGTGGGCGGACAGCGAGCTCACGACCAGGTCGAAGGAGGCGTCGGGGAACGGCATCTGCGCAACATCGCCCTCGACAAGGGTCGCCCGGTCGCGCGTGCCCGCCCGGGCCAGCCGCCGCTCGGCGGCGCCGAGCATCGCGGGGTCGATGTCGATGCCCATCCAGTGGGCGCCGGGCAACAGGTCCAGCAGCCGCTCGGCCAGGTGCCCGGGCCCAGGTCCGATCTCCAGGATCGAGGGCTCCGCCACGCCGGTCAGCGCCGCCGCACAGTCCCGCGCAATGTCGCGGTAGTAGCCGCCGAGGAACCAGCCCGCAACCAGCTCATAGGCGCCGGCGCCAGGGGCGGACGAGGTGCGCATCGACTTGGCAGCACGGCGGACCGACGGCTGCGCGAGCCACGCGGCGACGGCGGTCAGGCTGGCCACGATGGCCACGCGTCGGATCCCCATGGGCAAATCATGCGCCTGCCGGCTGTGGGCCGCTGCCGTGGTGCGGCCCCGGAGTCCTCAGGGGCCCGGCGCAGTACGATCGTCGGGCGTCACCGCACGAGGGAGGCATGGACCAAGACCGACCGCGCCCGTCGCTGGGCCGCCAGCAGAGCTGGGACCCTGTGTGGCAGCGCCCCGTCTCGCCGTCGGCCGGCTCGCGGCTGGCGCCCGTCGTCGTGTTCGTGGTGGCGCTCGTCGCCTACGTCCGCACGCTTCTCCCGGGCCAGGCGTTCGACGACTGGGGCGAGATGCAGTCCGTCCCGCACGTGCTGGGCATCGCGCACCCCACCGGGTACCCCACCTACATTCTGGCCGCCCACCTGTTCGAGGTGCTGCCCCTCGGCAGCGTCGCCTACCGGGCGAACCTGTTCTCGGCCGTGCTGGTGGCGCTCACGCTCGCGACCCTGTGCTGGACGGCCACCCGCCTGGGCGTGCGCCCGGCCATCGCGGCGGCGATCGCCCTCGCAACGGGGGCCACGGGCACGGTCTGGGCCGCCGCGACGGTCGCCGAGGTCAACCCGCTCCACCTGTTCCTGATGGCGCTGCTGCTCGATCGGGCGCTCGCGTGGGCCGACCGGTCGCGCCCGCTCGACCTGGCGCTGTGCGGGCTGATCACCGGCCTCGCGCTCGGCAACCACCTGCTCACGCTGTTCGTGGCACCGTTCCTCGCCCTGTTCGCCGTGTGGTCGGGCAAGCGGGCACTGGCCGAGCAGCCGCGGCTCGTCCTCCTGCCGATCCTGACGGCGCTCATCGGCCTCACGGTCTACGCCTACATCCCGATCGCCGCCCAGCTCAACCCACCCCTCCCCTACAACCACCCGACGACGCTGGACGGGTTCCTCTTCCTTGTCACCGGCACGCAGTTCCGCGCCCAGGAGACGAACATCACGGGTCCCCAGAGCGTCTCGACCCTGCTCGGCGCGATGCCCTCGCTGGCGGGCCTGGTCATCGGGCGTGGCGCCCTGCTGCTGCCGATCGCGGGGGTCGCCGGCATCGCCGTCCTGCTGGTGCGCCGGCCGTCGCTGGGGCTCGCGATGCTCGGAATCCTGCTCGCGGGCGCCGACGTCTGGGCGAACTACCTCGAGCTCGAGCACTACCTGCTGGTTCCGTTCCTCATGCTCGGGATCGGGGCGGCGGTCGCGGTCGAAGCAGCCGTGCGGACGGGCACAGACCGGCTGCCGGCCGCAGCGGGGCGAGTCGCGGCGCCAGTGGGCATCGTGGCCGCCGTGGCGATCGCTGTCGTGACGACGGCCGCGAACCTCGGCCCGTCGGACCGCAGCGCCAACCGCACGGGCGACGTCTACGTCGCCACGGTGACCAGCCTGCTCCCGCAGAACGCGGCGATCCTGTCGTTCTGGGGCGCCTCCACGCCCCTCTGGTACGCGCAGAAGGTGCTCGGCGAGCGCCCCGACGTGCTCGTGATCGACGACACGAACGTCGTCTACGAGCCCGGCGGCACGCGCGAGGACCGCATTCGCGCGATGGTGTGCCAGCGCCCGGTGTTCATCATCCGGCCGGGAGAGAGCGACCTTATCCCAACGCGCACGCTGTTCACGCTCAAGCCGGCGTTCAGCGTGACCGTGGGCATCGGCGCCCCGGTCGGCACCACGCTGCTGCCGGTGTACCGCGTGCTCCCGTCCGCCAACACCTGCTCCTGACCGCGGGTTCGGCGGGGCGCAGGGGTCCCGCGACCACTGTCGAGGCCAGGCCGGACCGCCCCGCTACGGCCAGGTGAACGTGGCGGTCAGGGGCGTCACCCCGAAGCCGTTCTCTGTGTTCTTGAGGACGATCATCCATCCGTGCGGCGGCGTCACCGCGAAGCTCAGGCTCACCTTCGTGGCGCTCGTCGTGGGCTTCACGGTCCTCAGGCCCGGCCCGCCCTGCTCGATCAGGTCCACCTCGTACAGGAACGGGTGGCCACCCCACGCGGCAGCGACATGGTAGGAGCCCTTGACCCGCGGTGTCGTCACGACCTGGAGGCCGTTGGTAGCGGGGGCGTCCGTCCCGTCGAACCGCGCGTTCCTGATGGTGACCTTGGGCTTGGCGGAAGGGAACGTGATGGTGACGTTCACGACCGGGGTTGCGCTTGCGGCCCCGCGGAGGGTCACCTGGACGTTCGAGGTCGCCTTCTTGATCACGCCCGTGAGGGTGCTGCTGATCCCCGTGTGGCAGGCGAGCTGCTGCCCGTCGGCGGTGAGGCACGCCACGCTGTTGCCGCCCGATTCGGTCCTGAGCCTCACCGTCACGGTCCCGGTCTGCGCGACGAGCGAGACGGCGCGCGTGATGCCATTCGCGTCCGTGGTCGCGTCGAGGCCGAGCTGGACGAACGTGATCGACGTCGTCGGGACGGGCGTGGGCGACAGGGTGGGCGACGGCGGGGCCGAGGGCGACGCGGAGGCGGACTCGGACGGCGGGGCCGAGGGCGGGGCCGAGGACGAGGCGGGCAGCGAAGCCGCCGAACCGGATGCGGGAGGCGGGGTCGAGGCCGGCGAGGCCTTGCTGCCGAGCAGGTTCGCTGCCACGGCGACGCCCAAGAGAACGGCGAAGATGAACGCCAGAACCACCACGAGCCGCTGCATGTTCGTCATGCCCCCATGGTAGGGGCGTCCGGCGGCCCCGTCATGCCCGCTCCTGGCCGGTCAGGTGGGTTAGCGCGGCGGCGTCGGGTTCGCCAGCCCCTCGACCACCTCCACCGCGGGGAGCGCGCGCAGGATGGAGGGCGGCGCGATGACCTTCCAGCTCCGGCTGCCGCCCCCGAGTACGATGCGCTCGCGAGCCATCACGGCGGCGTCGACCCAGACCGGGAGCGACTCGGGGAGCCCGAACACGGTGACCCCGCCGATCTCGTGGCCCGTGATCGCGCGCGTCTCCTCGGGCGAGGCGAAGGACGACTTGCGACCGAACCGGCCCTTGACCACGCGGTTGACGTCGAGGCGGTGCGTCGCGAGGACCACGCAAGCGGCGTAGACAGGCTGGTGGCCCTTGCCGACCACGACGATCGTGTTCGCCGAGTCGGCAGGGTCGAAGCCGTAGTGCTCGCAGAACGCGGCGGTGTCGGCGAGGGCCGGATCGCACGGGAAGAGCTCGTAAGGCCCCCTGCCGGCGAGGGCAGCTTCGAGAGCGGCGCGATCGGGGTCGGGCGCGGTCATTCGAGCTCCTGCGTGGCGACACGGTAGAAGCGGCCCTCTCGCCCGAGGTTGGCCCGAAACAGCCAGTGCCGCCTGCCCCCGGGGAGTGGGTGCCGATGCAAGGTCGTTCCGATCACGGCATCTCGCTCCGGGCCCAGGTCTGAGTAGCGCAGCACGGGAGCACGCACGCCCGCCATCGCGGCACTCGCGCTCAGGGCCACCGCAGCCCGTCACGACGGCCGAGCGTGCGGCACCAGCGCGGCCAGAACGAATGGGCGAGGCGGCTCATGTCGCTGAGCATACGGCCAGGCCCTCGATGCGGCCAAGGCGACAGACCTCGCATCCGCGGCGGTCGCGGGCGCCGAGATCCCGTATGCCGGGCTGCCCACGGGGCACTACGCTTGCCATGCCCGATGCTCGCGACGGCGACAAGTCGCGGAGCTCGCCACCCAACGCTCCGAGGCCACCCATGACCGACACCCTGATCCCCACCCGCGATGCCTCGCTCGCTGCGATCGCGTCGCTCTCCCTCCGGACCCGCCTGTTCATCGATGGCGGGTTCCGCGACGCGCAGGGCGGCGGACGGTTCACCACGGAGAACCCGGCCACCGGCAAGCCCATCGCCGAGGTGGCCGAGGGCGGCCCGCTGGACGTTGACCTCGCGGTCGCCGCCGCACGCCGGGCCGCCGATGACGGTCGCTGGTCGCGGCTGAACCCGGCTGATCGCAAGCGCCTCCTCATCGCGTGGGCGGACCGCATCGATGCGCACAGAGAGGAGCTCGCGCTGATCGAGACGATCGATTCGGGCAAGCCGATCGCCGACACCGTCAGCTTCGACATCGGCGAGACCGCGAACTGCATCCGCTGGCACGCCGAGGCGATCGACAAGCTCTACGGCCAGGTCGCCCCGGCACCCGAGGGCATCGTCGCGACGATCACGCACGAGCCGCTCGGTGTTGTGGGCGCGGTCATCCCGTGGAACTACCCGGCGCTCATGGCGGCGTGGAAGATGGGCCCTGCGCTCGCCACAGGCAACACGATGGTCATCAAGCCCGCCTCGTACACCGCGCTCTCGCTGCTGCGGATCGCGGAGCTCGCGTCGGAGGCCGGGATCCCCGACGGGGTGCTCAACGTCGTGACCGGGCCCGGCGCGTCGGTCGGCGAGGCGATCGGGCGCCACGACGGCGTGGACTGCGTGGCGTTCACCGGCTCCACCGACGTCGGCCGCCGCTTCCTCCACTACGCGGCCGAGGGCAACCTCAAGCGGGTGCTGCTCGAGCTCGGTGGCAAGAGCCCGCAGATCGTCTTCCCCGACGTCACGGACCTGGTGTCGGTCGCCGCCAACGCCGCCATCGCGATCTTCATGAACATGGGCGAGAACTGCTCGGCGGGGTCGCGGCTCATCGTCCACCGCTCCAAGCGAGCCGCGCTGCTCGAGGCGCTCGAGGTCGAGGTGGCGAACTGGCCGGTGGGCGACCCGCTCGACTCGTCCACCCGCCTGGGGCCGCTCGTGTCTCGCTCGCACATGGAAACCGTGCTGCGCTACATCGCCTCCGGGCGCGCGGAGGGGGCGCGGGTCGTTCTCGGCGGCGAGCGGGTCCTGGCGGAGTCGGGCGGCTACTTCGTCCCGCCCACCGTGTTCGACGGCGTGCGCAACGACATGACGATCGCGCGCGAGGAGATCTTCGGCCCCGTGCTCTCAGTAATCGAGTTCGACACTGAGGCCGAGGCCGTCGCGCTGGCAAACGACACGCCGTACGGCCTGGCGGCCTCGCTCTACACCGACGACCTGCACGTGGCGCATCGCGTGGCGCGCGACCTCAAGGCGGGGGTGGTGGGCGTCAACGCCTACGCCGAGGGCGACCAGACCACGCCCTTCGGCGGGTACAGGCTCTCCGGCTTCGGCGGCCACGACAAAGGCGTCCAAGCACACGACCAGTACACCGAGACGAAGACGACCTGGATCACGCTCCGGTCGCGGCCCTGAGCTCGGACGGATCCCGGAGCGCGTGCAGGACCCACCCGAGCCCCGTCCGGCCGTTCAGGACAGGGCTGGCACCACGGGCGCGGCAACCGACGCCTGCGGAGCCGGCGCCACTCGCTGCCGCGCCGCCCTCGCGCCGGGGACGCCCGCCTGCTGGCGCAACCGACCCGCGAAACGGGAAGAGGGCCGACGTGCTCCGCCGTTGGGGCGCACCTCCGCGGAGTGTCTGTGGCCTGTAGGCTTCCCACGTCAACTGACGGCCTTGTCCAGTCGGGCGGAGGTGAGCGATGACCGGTACGGCCGCGGATCCAGGCCGCGAGTGGGCCGCCTTCGAGGCGCGCCTGGCCAGGGCGCTCGGGGCAATGGAGCACGCGACGTACCTCGTCGTCTCGCTCGCGGACGAGCCCCGCGCCACCGCGAGCGCCTATGTCCAGTTTGCCCAGGGCGGTCTGCTTGGGTTCCGCGCCGAGGCGGCGGGCAACCAGTGGCTCGGCCCCGGGCAGGGCCCCAGCGAGGCGCAGCAGGAGATGCTCACGGAGCTCGGCTGGCAGCGCCCCGGCTCCGCGCCGCAGGGGC